>CAVPPF010000004.1:0-361526 GCA_963707435.1 uncultured Actinomycetota bacterium
TTCTCGAGACCGGTGTCGAGGGCACGTACCAGCCCACGTCGGAGGGTTGCCTCGGCGCCCTCGCCCTCACCTTTCGCGATCAGTACCTCTGCGAGATTGACAAGCGCGGTGGCCTCCCATCCAGTGCCAGCAGCGATGGCTGCTGTGTCGACCGCGAATCGTTCGGCGGCGTCGAGATCGCCCTGTTTCAGTGCGATCGCCGAGAGCGGGTTCATCACAACTTGACTGCTCGTGTCTCCGAGCTCCTTGTATAAGCATCAGGGCCTCTTCGGATAGCCGACGGGCTTCCTCGAGTGAGTCGCCACCGAAGAACTCGGCGAAGCTCAGCATCGACAAGGGGTGCAGCTTGGTCCGCTCCGGTCATCGATCTCGTCACATAACTCCAATGCCTCGTGCGAACACTCCGTCACCGTGTCGAAGTCGCCAATCCGCAAGGGCAACGTTGCCTTTTCCGAAGAGGGCGGTTACGAGGCCGTGCGTGGTCTCCGGACTCCCCGATAAAGTCTGATCGCTTCTTCGATGTGGGTCTGCGCATCCTCCGGAGTGCCGAGGATTGTTCGCGCTGAACGAGGCGGAGAGATGTGCCGCCGCTACCAGCCGGAGCCAGATACGTCCTCGACGCTCCGCCAGCATCCGGTTCCCTCCCAGCGACCGGCCTCGCGGGCGTCGCCGAGCAGGCGGAACCAGTAGTGGTATAGCGTCGGGGCGAGACGCAGCTCTCCTAGTCGAGGATGCCGCGCCAGCGACCAACCGAGCGCCTGCCGGACGTTCGTCGTAGGTGTTCCTCGAGACGAGGCCATCCATAACGCAAAGCCAGGGGTGCCGACGGTCTCCTCCCCTGCCCGCACAGTGAGACCGAAGAAGTAGGCGGCGTGTTGCTTCGCGACTCGTTGTCGCGTTCCCGCGCTTTCCGGGTCGACGGGTTCCGTACTCACGAAGCTGTCTCAAGGAGGCGGTAGCGAACCGGTCGGCTCCCCGCTCACGGTGGTGACCATCGACGCGTCGACGAGCTCCCACGATCGGGCTTCCAGTATCTGAGGTTCCCTCGGTGTTCTGGACAGCTGACGGCCCCGGCTGCCTCGAGGTCGAACGCTCCGGCAAAGACCGACCAATCAATCAAAGACGAGCCGGAACTCCGGTTCAAGAAGGTCGTAGCTCCAATCGAGCGCCGCCTCCAACGTCTCGTGTCGAGGAACAACGTCGCTCTCCGTGCGGGTGAGGAATGCAAAGCGGTCGCGGAGATACGAACCGATCTGTGCCGGCGAAAGTACCCGGAGTCGGGCTGCCGCCATCTCGATGGCGAGTGGCATGCCATCCAACCGACGGCACACCTCCACCACTGCGTGGGCGTTCTCCTCGGTGAGCCGGGAAGGCCCGAATCAGCTCCGGCGCCTCGCTCCGCGAACAGCTGCACAGCATCGGAAAGGGGGAGATCGGCAAGGTCTGACTCTCATCGCTGGATCGGCATCCCGAGGGCGGGCACCGTCCACAACGCCTCACCGGACACATGCAACGGACTCGGCTCGTCGCGAAACCCGGACCCACCGGCACCTCGCAGCACCGACCGATGACCGTCGGGCCGCGGTCGGGGTCGAGATGCTCGCAGTTGTCGACCACCAACAGCGACTCCCGATGCACCAGCGAGCGGGCACCGACTCGATGAGCGGCGTATCGGGCTGGGCGTTACGCCAAGCGTGTCGTCGAGGTCTCGACGACCACGAGGTCGGGATCGGTGACAGGAGCAAGGTCGATCCACCACGCGCCGTTGGGAATCGAGGATTGGACCCGCTCGGCGACTTCGTGGCCAGGCGGGTCTTGCCGATTCCGCCCGGTCCGGTGAGGGTGACCAGCCGCGAGATGTCGAGCAGCTTGGCGATCTCGGCGATCTCCTCGGTACGGCCGACGAAGGAGGTCAACCGCGTCGGCAGATTGATGGCGGCTGGCAATGGTTCCCACAGCAGGTCGGGGTCGTGGAGCAGGATCCGTCCCTCCAACTCCTTGCCGCTCGGCCCCGGTTCGATGCCGAGGCCCTCGCCGAGCGTCTTGCGAAGGGTCTGGTACGCGCGGAGCGCCTCCGCTTGCCGCCCGCTGCGGTAGAGGGCCAGCATCAGCTGTTCCCAGAAACGTTCTCGGTACGGATGCTGTTCGGTGAGACCTTCGAGCTCACCAACGAGATCCCCATGGCGGCCCAGCTCGATCGCGGCATCGATGCGCTTCTCCACGGCGCGCAGATACAGCTCCTCGAGTCGGACCGCCTCTGCCTGCAGCGAGGGGGACTGGTAGCTGAGATCGCCAAATGGTCGACCTCGCCACATCCCGGTCGCTTCGCGGAGCAGCTGCTCGGCGGATGCCGGATCGTGACCTAGGAGCTCATCGGCCTCCTGGACCGCTGCCGCCAATTGCAGCGCATCGACTTCCTTGGGGTCCGTCCGGATGGCGTAACCCGATCCACCCCGGTCGATTCGTAGGCCATCTTCGGCCGCATCGAGCAGCCTTCGCAGCCTCCACACGTAGTCCTGCACCAGGTGTCGCGCACTGGGCGGCGGCACGTCACCCCACATCTCGTCGATGAGTCGATCGGTGGAGACGATTTGGTTGGGTGACGCCAGGAGCAAGGCCAGCACCTTCTGCTGCTGAGGACTGCCAAGTGCGAGGGCGTCATCGCCGACGGTCACACGCAGCGGACCGAGAACCTCGAAGAGCATCACAACCTCCACGGCTCAATCTACCGGAGCCGGAATCTGGCGGTTCAGCCCAGATGAGTCGTAGATCAACCGCAGATCGGCCCGACGCACCCTGTGGACAGAGCCCCTGCATAGGCAGGGCATACAGCAAGGAGGCGGACATGCGCAAGCTCACAGTCCTAGCGGTAGCCCTCGCGGTCAGCTTCACCGCGATGCCGGCGGCAACAGCCCATGGTGCCGACGTGCTTCGCGGTGGATGTCGAGGGCGGTTCGATGCCAATCTTCGATCCCGAGGCGGTCTCAGCGAGGTGCCCGGTGGGATTCGAATGGATCCTGCAGACCTTCGGATCCGGTGTACTGACCACTGATGTCTACACCGGGGAGTTCACCTACTCCGGCGAACACTGCAGCCGCTGGCTGACGGGCCCGCCCGACAGCCCAGATCGCACTTTCTTTGGCAGCGTCGGCGACGGTGTACTGACACTTGCCACTCCAGAGGGAGACCTGGTCCTTAGCTACGCCGGAGTCTTCGCTTTCCGAGGAGATGTGACCATCCCTGAGTTCACCAGCAAAGTCTGGCTGAGATACCGGGTCGACGGAGACGACAGCACCGGCGTCTTCGAAGGCACCTCCGGGCGAGGGCTGCTCCTCGGCGAAGACCAGACCGGCTACCAGGTCATCCGTCTTGTCGGATGGCTCGCTCCCCAGAACTGACGACCAGCCGATCCAGTCCCCCAACGAGAACACGAAGGAGCACGAAATGCGCAAGCCGATATTGATGGTATTGCCACTGGCACTGGCGCTTGGCAGCTGTGGCGGTGGCGAAAACCAGGTGGAGGCGGTGGCTGAGACCACAACTGCCACGACCGAAGCGACGACCACCACCAACGCCAACGTGCCCACCACAGAGCGGACCAACACCCTGGAAACACGGCTGGTGACCGATCTGGTGTATCACCCAACGGATGATCGCTTCTCCGCCGATTCGGGTTTGACCGACGTGATTGCGCCGACCGAGGGCGGCCCCTGGCCCACGGTGGTTGTGTTCCACGGGGACCCCTTCTTCACGTCCAAAACGTGGCACCGGTCCGATGCCACCGAGATCGCCGGCCACGGCAGAGTCGTCTTCCTTCCTGCTTGGGGTCACACAACGCTTCCCCTGGATCCCGCCTCGCTGGAGGACACCTGGGAGGTGGTGGTGAGGGAGGTCACTTGCGCCGTGGCGTTCGCTGCTGCCCACACAGAGGAGTACGGGGGTGATCCCGACCACATCAGCGTCTACGGGTTGTCCGCGGGCGGCAACGCCGTCCTCATGGCGGGACTCGCTGGAGCCGAGCCTCTCGAAACGTGCGTGGCGCCGGGCCCGGCGGTCACCCCTGAGGCGCTGGCACCCATCGACGCCGACTGGGTGCTCGGAGGAAGCTGGGACTCACAGCTTTCGGAGAACCCGGAAGCGTTCTATTCCATGACTCCTTGGCGCTACCTCGACGGCTCACAAGATCTGCGAATCTACGTGATGGTCACCGAGGACCCAACCCTCGTGCGCAGCGTCGATCCGGACCCGGCGACGTCGTGGCTGTCATATCGGCACCCCGACATCGACCTGCCGGCTGAGCTCGAAGCACTGGGGTTCCTCGACGACGGGAAGTTCGGAGTCGTCGAGTCCGGAGAGTACGCCCACGAGGTGCTCGTTGCCGCCGGCTACGACGCGACCCTCGTTCGGATGCCCGGAGCCCGACACGAGACATGGGGAGAAGAAGGCCGACGAGTCGTAGTCGAGACCGTTCTCCAAGGCTCGGCAGCCGGCAATGGCGAGGACCGGTGACACCGAACCCTCCGTAGGCCTCCAATGTCTGGGCGGTAAGGAGACCCACGGAGGCGTGCCAGGTGCTCACCTGACTTCGGCTTCCGGCCCGAGATCGTTCGGATAGGCCCCGCGCTGAGGGTCTCAGGGATTGAGGGATGCGCTGTAAGGCGCAACCCGAATCGAGTTCTGCCGCTGGATGCCCATGACAGGGCGACACGCCGAGGTCTGTACAGCGCGTGTAAGGAGGAGAAGCGCCGTGTGCGGAATCCCTCGACCACGATCGCACAGGGCGAACTGTGAACCCGCCCATCTAACAATGTGTGGGGTCCTGTGAGGCGCTGTTGATGGCGCCGTAGGGTGTGTCGGGTTCGGTCCTGTCTGGTTCGTCTGACTCTCCGCCGCGGAGCGGGCTTTCGGTTCGACTCCTGTGATCTGACGGTCGGATCGGACGGGGCGGCTCGGCGCAGAGCGTGACGGCCCTGTTGAGGTATTCGGGACCGGCTTTGGCCGGAGCCCTGTTAGGTCGGATGGTTGGGATGTGCGCTGCGGCCGGCGGCCCTTTCGGGATCGAGACGAGTGGACGATCCGGGAGGGATTGCGATGGCGATACGAACGTTGGGTGTGGATCTTGGGATCCGGGCGGCGCATGTGGCCACCTTGTGCGACGAACGGGGTGAGGTGGTGTGGTCGAAGCGCCGGTTCGGTAACCGACATGACGAGCTGGTGGCGCTGGTCGGGGAGATCGGGGAATGCGACGAGTTGACGGTGGTGATGGAACCGACCCGTAATGCGTGGGTGCCGGTGGCGGCCCATTTCATGGCGGCAGGTGCCCGGGTGGTGTTGGTGCCTCCGGAGCGGTCAGCGGATCTGCGCCGCTACTACGCCAAACACACCAAGAACGACCGACTGGACTCCCATGTGTTGGCCCGGTTGCCGCTGTTGCATCCCGAAGGGCTCACCCGATCGGTGGGTTGGGTCCAGCCGAGCCGTTGCGACGGGCGGTGCGACGCCGGGTCAAGCTGGTGGAGTGGCGTCTGGCATGCCGGCAACGGATCGACGCCATGTTGGACCTGTTGGGTCCCGGCTACGCCGAGGTGTTGGGAGGAGCCCGTTACGGAAAGACCGCCCTGGAGATCCTGGAACGCTACGGCGACCCCAGAAAGCTGCGTCGCTGGGGGTGAACCGGCTCGCCACGCTGATGGGACGGGTCAGTGGCGGCCACTGGGGTACCGACGAGGCCACCGAACTGATCGACAGCCGCCGGCGAAGCCCTCGCAGTTGTGGGAACACGACGGACTCGATTTCGATGAGCTGGCCTGGGACCTGGCCTCCGAAGTCCGGCTCGTTCACCGCCTCGACGACGAGATCGCCCGTCTCGAGGAACCGCATCGACGAGCTCTACGGCAAAGCCGACCCGGCCGGGATTGTCATCTCCGCTCCCGGGGTCGGACCGATACTCGCCGGCGGCATCCTGGGCCGATTGGGTGACGCCAACCGGTTCGCCAACCTGGCCGGGGTGCGTTCCTTCTCCGGGATGATCCCCAAAGTCGACCAGAGCGGTCACACCGAGACCCGCCCCGGGATCACCAAACAAGGCGACGCCGGACTCAGACGCGACATCTGGTTCGCCGCCGACGTGGCCCGCCACATCGACCCCCAACTCGCCGCCAAATACCACCGGCTCATCGTCGAACGCAGACTGCATCACTACTCGGCGATCTGTCACCTCGCCACCACCCTGCTGACCCGGATCGCTGCCTGCTGGCGAAGAGACGAACGCTACGTCATCCGCGACATCGACGGTCGGCGCATCACCCCCACCGAAGGCAAAGCCATCGTTCGGGCCCGCTACCGGATCCCACCCGAGATGCGCAACCGAGCCCGCATCCCAAACACGTCGAGCGGATCAGCGAAATAAGGAGTCGACACATGGCCGCTCCGACGCTGACCCGCTCACACCCACCATAAACAAAAACCCCTTGACACCGGTTAGGAATTCATATCACCCACCGCCCGGAGCGATACCGGGCACCCCGTTCCGAGCCGAACCGGCAATATCGATCTGATCCCAGATATTGGGTTGCCACGTTCCGTGGTTGTGGTCAGCGGCCAACAGCGAGGTCGAGACCTGTTGCCTGCTGTTGGGTTGCACTTCGTTCGACTTGGCGTTTGGCGATCTGCCAGGCGACCCGAGCAGCGACATCACTGCTGGGTGGCGGCGGACCAAACGGGTCAACGTCGTCGGTGGGTGCCGGTCCAGCATGGTCGATAGCGGCGGTCTGGGCCGAACCACGGTTGAGCGTAGCGGTGAGGCGATCGAGGGCATCTGGTTGACCTTGGTGGGTGAGGTGGGTGCACTGCTCATCTTGGTGTTCGGGGTTGGTGAGGTAGAGGCTGTTGGTTTGTCGGCCGCGGCTCATCGCCACATAGGCCCATTCCCGGTCGGTGGTCCCGTCGACGATCACGAAGGTGTGGTTGGTGGTGACCCCTTGGGCTTTGTGCCCGGTGAGGGCGTAGCCGTAGTCGACGTGCCCCTGGTCGAGGTACCAGACGGGCAGGTCCCGGGTTTCGGGGTCACGGTCGAGCCGAACGGTCAGGCTCTTCCGTTCCTGATCGACGTTGACGACGGTGGCGAGGTCGCCGTTGAGTACCCCGAGCCGGGTCTGGTTTTGGCGGCAGAGGATCCGGTCCCCCGCCTGGAAGACCCTTTCCCCTGCTTCGAGGGCGGGTCCGTGGAGCCGGTTCGATGCTGTCGAGGTGGGTGCGGGCTTGTTGGTTGAGTTCGGTGACGGTGTTGTTGTTGTGGGCGATGAGCAACCCTGAGGTGAGGTCACCGGTGGCGGTGACATGGCGATACCAGTCCTGGACGGCCCGTCCGATGGTGTCGTCTCGGTTCTGTCCGACGTTCACCCTGCCCCGCTGGCGGTACGCCTCGATCGCTTGGTCGACGGATCCGTGGCGGAGTTGGGTGAGGGCGGTGCGTTCCCATGGGTGTTGCTGGCGGATGTTGTCGGTCAGCTCAACGGTGGGGAGCCGGTTGGCGAGAGCCCGGAACAGTCCACCGGCGTCGATCTCGGGTAGCTGCCGGTCGTCACCGATCAGGATCAGCTTCCCTTCAGCCGCTTCGATGAGGTCGGTGATGGCGGCGAGTTGGCGGGTGCCGACCATGCCGGCCTCATCGACCACCACGATCGCTCTGTGGGGAAGACCGTGGTCTTTCGATTCGCCGATCAGTCGGGTGAGGGTGGTCGAGGGGATCCCGGTCGCTGTCTCAAGGCCGGCGGCGGTCCTCCCGGCCAGCGCCCCACCCAGGATCGGGGTACCGGTGATGGTGGCGAGCTGGCCGATCACTTCCATCACCGCGGTTTTACCGGTTCCGGCTGGGCCGATCCCGATGTCGATGGTGTTGGTGGAGGTGGCGAACCGCCGGACCATCTCCCGCTGCCCGTCAGTCAGCTCGGGGTAGCGTCGCAACCGTCCTTCGACGAGACGGTGGGGTGCGGCCCATCGGCCGGCACCGATACCAGCTCTGGCTTGTTCGATGATCCGCTGCTCGGTAACCAACAGCTCGACGGTGGTGTAACGGTGCTCGTGCTCGTATACCGGGGAAGAGGCTCCCGTCCCGGCGACGCATCACCCGCCCAGTTGCTTCTGCTTCGGTCAGCTCATCAAGCCGGTCACGCTCGACACCGATGGGACCGTCGAGTTCCTCGGCCTGTTCGGTGTTGGCGGTGGGAAGAAGCGAGATGACCTCCCGGGTGCGCAGGAATGTTTCGGCGAGGTGCTCGAGCTGGTGGCGGGTGCCACCCTCCGGCAAGGCCGCTGCCATCTCTTTGACTACCTCGGCCCGTCCGAAGGTGGAGGCCCGTTCGGTGAGCCCCTCCGCCGACGCCAACCGCTCAAACAGCACCTCCATATCAACCGGGGTGACTTCCCGACTCGCACCCAACAGTCTGGGTGAGCCGGTCGGGGGTGAGACCCACCTCAACGGCCCGTTGCTTCCATTCGGCTTCGAGTTCGGCGAGCGGATGATCCTGCTTCGGGGCACGGGTGGCCAACACTGCTACCTGCCGGGCTGCCGCCGTGTCGGGGAGCCCTTGGTCTTGGCACCATGTTTCGAGCTGGTGGCGGCGGCGGGAGAACGCCTCGATCTGCGGGCGGGTGAAACCTTCGATGTCGGCCATCCCGTTGCGGACCGGCTGCCACCGAACCCCCAACCGCTCCGTCAACTCCCGTCGGAGGACGGCTTCGTGGAGGTACCCGGCGGCCAGCTGATACCGATACAACAACCGCCCGTCCACAGTCCGCCACACCCCATCTGTCCCTTTGACCTTGTTGGCCACAACGACATGGGTGTGGAGTTGGGGGTCGTCGGCCCGGGAAGTGAACTCGGTGAACGACGCCGCCACATACCCCGACGTTGGGATCGGCCAGGTCACCACCCGGAACTTCGGCGACCCGTCCTCGCCGAGGATCGGGTTGCCCTGGTCGTCGAGGAGCGGGGTCTTGGAGGCGCCCCGGGTTGATGACGCGACCGACTCCAAATACCCCAACGCCTGGGAGGTTGCTGCTTCGAACGCCTCCAACACCTGCTGGCGAGTATCGGGATCTCCGAGGGCCCACAGCAGGGACACCGACTTGTCCGCGGAGAAGGTCACATCCCACGCCGCCACCCCATCCTTACGCAGGCTCCGACCCAACCGTTCACCGGTAGCGGGGTGCTGACCGTCGAACAACCGCACGAGACTTTCGGCGCTCACTGTTCCTTTCAGACCCAGCTCGGTGGCGCCGTTCCCGCGCCACCGCCCGGTGGCGGTACCACCCCGCAGGTAGTAATCCTCCCCCGGTGAGATCTCCCCCAACTTGCGCAGGTAATAGTCCTTGGCAGCCTTGGCCAAACTCAACACCGCCCACCCCCCGAGCGGTAAACCGGTAAACCAAAAGCAACTCGTTGCAGATGCGTGTGTGAGTGGAGGCGATCGGTCGAAGGGGCGAACCTGGGTGGAGGCGGCATGGTTGATGCGATGGGGGTCTCGATGGATCTTGGCTGTCGCGGAGTGGGTGGTCTCTGGTTCAGGGGCTGTTGAGCATTCGAGATGGTGGTAGGTGTTTGGTTCGAACGGTTCGTGATCCGCAGTCCGGCATCACCGCCGGGCGCGTCTCGGAGAAGGAGATCCCACGGCCCGACCCAACGCCGGCCACACCTGCGATGCGGTTCCGATCCTCGCTGTTATCGACGCTGCCAACAGGTTCCATGTCGGCTACTAGACACGACCACCCTCTCAGCAGAGTGTCAGTAGCCCTGTCAGGAACCCTCCAACCTGATCGCCGACGATCTCATAGTTGCCCGTTTTGCACCGATCTCCAACACCTCCCAAAAGGCACTCTGAGCAGGGGAAACAACCGAAATAGAATCCGAATGAAAGGGCTGCTGACACTCAAATAACATCCAAATAACAGGGTCCCAACCCAAAGTTGGGGAATGAACAACCTCGAACCGCTGCTCTCAGCCCAACAACTCGCCAACTACCTCGAAGTACCCATCGCAACCCTCTACGCCTGGCGCCACCGCGGAGAAGGACCCCCCGGATTCCGAGCCGGCAAACACCTCCGCTACCGATGGGCCGACGTCGAGCGTTGGATCAGAGGCCGAATCAGCGAGCACATTGACTGAAGCATCTGTAGTTCGGCTTTCTCGTAACCGGACTCCATCTGTCGGGAGCAACCGATAGCGTGGACTGAGACCTTCAGGAGGGCGCAATGGCTCACATAAGAAGACATCCCAGGATTCGGAATCGATGGCAGGTCCGCTACGTCGATCCCTCCGGCAGGGAACGGGCCCGCAACTTTGCCCGGAAAGTGGACGCCGACAAGTTCCTGGTAACCGTGGAGGCCGACAAGCTCAGGGGAGAATGGGTGGACCCCCGCCTGTCCAAGATCGCCTTCGGCGAGTGGGTTGAGCGCTGGTGGGGAACCACCGCGCACCTCAAGCCATACACGCTCGAAGGGTACGAGAGCCTTCTTCGCGTCCACATCCTCCCACGATTCGAGAACGCACCCCTCGGACGGATCCAACCGGTCGACATTCGCGAATGGGTGTCTCAGCTGCACTCGGCTGGATTGAGCGCCTCCCGGACTCGTCAGGCGTACTACTTGGTCGCTCAGATCCTCAGGGCTGCCGTCGAATCCGGGTATCTCACCAAGACTCCATGCATCGGAGTCTCTCTGCCCAGGATGCAGCGACGCGACATGCGCTTCCTCACCGCCGAGGAGGTGCGACGGATCGCCGAGACGATGCGAGAGCCATATGGAACTCTCGTCTACACACTCGCCTACGGAGGACTCCGGTGGGGCGAAGCGTGTGCCCTGCGCCAAGGACGTTGCGAGTTGCTTCGGTCGCGTCTACACGTGGCCGAGTCGCTCTCGGAAATCCGGGGAGGGTTTCACTTTGGGCCAACGAAGACCTACCAGGTACGGGCCGTGGTCGTACCGGCCTTCCTTCGCGACCGCATTGCCGAGCACCTCTTCCGTCGCACCGATACCGACCCCAATGCCTTGGTCTTCACAGCACCGAAGGGGGGCCCGCTGCGCAGAAAGGAGTTCAGCGCGGGACATTGGAAGCCGGCACTGGAGGAAGCCGGTATCGAGCACCTCCGTGTCCACGATCTCAGACACACCTGCGCGTCACTCCTCATCGCCACCGGAGCCAACCCGAAGGCGGTACAGGCACAACTGGGTCACTCGTCGATACAGGTGACCTTTGACCGCTACGGACACCTCTTCCCGTCCGATCAGGAAGCCCTCGCTGCTCGGATGGACGCGGTGTATCTCGGATCTCTGACGGACACTAGACGGACACCTGACGGACACCAGGTCATAGATTTGCGAAATGGGCAAGCGCTCGTGAAATGATGCAGTCTCCGAAAACCCTTGCGGCACAAGGGTTTTCGGAGCTTTGGCGGAGGCGGACGGGAATCGAACCCGCCGGGGACCTTTCGACCCCCCACCGGTTTTGAAGACCGGGGAGCCCACCAGGCGCTCGGTCGCCTCCGGCAAGGAGCGTAGCCGGCAGGTTGGCGACGCGGACCGCCGGTCAGGTGTCACCTCTCGCCGCGACCGGCGGAGCGATCAAACCGTCTTCTCTCAGGGCTTGCCAACCTACGGGCTCCGGCGCGAAGCTGGCCGAAGCCAGGAGGAAACCCCGTGACGATCAGGCGAAGTCCGCATCGTCAAACTGGAGCCGATGCGAGTTGCGGCCACCCTCGGATTCGGACCGGAGCCCGAGATCGAGGCCTGGGACAAGCTGACGACGTGGGCGCGAGCCACGAATCATCTCGACGGGACCCAGAGGTTCTTCGGGTTCAACAACCCGAACCCGATGCCCGGCACCCCGAACTACGGATACGAGCAGTGGGTGACGGTCGGCCCGATGCCAACGGCATGGCCGACGTCGAGATCAAGGACTTCGAGGGTGGACTCTTTGCAGTTTTGCGGTGCAACGGTCTGGCCACGATCGAGGAGGATTGGGGCCGCTTAGCCGCCTGGGTCGAAGCCGGTCCCTACCGGGCTCGACCATCGTCCATGCCTCGAAGAGCTGCTCAGCTCCCCGGTGCTGCCGCAAGCCAATGGGTGTTCGACCTCTTCGTCGCGATCGCCGAGTAGGCCGCGCCCGTCTACAGGCGTTCGAAACCCGGTGCCAGCGGTGCCAATGCCGGGATGATCGGTGAGCACCTGCGCTGCCATCTCTTTGATTTGGTCAACGGGCACCGGCGCCGATTCGAATGGGTAGGCCTCGAAACTGGGGTCCGGCCACGAGACCGCCACCGACGGGTTGCTCCATCAGGTATCGGGCGGCCGGACCCAGCAGTCCGGACATCGCCCGGTACAGCCGATCGACGAGCGGCTCCTTTGTCGGCGACCGGTTGGTACAGCTCGTGGAGCGTCAGATACAGGAACCGGTAGATGGCATTGACCAGATCCGAGACCGGCTGCAGCGAGGCGGGCAGGTCTGCCGTCTTCGGATTGACCAGGGCCGGACGAACACGACCCAACGAGCTGGTACCGTCGGCGATCTGCTCGAATTTGTAGAAATGGGTGAGCTCCTGATGCGAACGGATCGGCGTACCGGTCGTCGCTCACGCCTTCCCCCTGGTGCACGACCACCTCAATCGCTGCGCAAGCACTGTCGAGATCCTTCACCAGCATTAGGCCACCACTGTCGTCGGCATCGAACTCGACCGGTTCGTAGAACGCGGATCGGCGAGCTGCCGATCCGCGCCGATATCTGCGAACAGATCGAACCGATTCGAAAGGTCCTCGAAAGCCAGCTCCAGGGCGTTGTAGAACTGACCGAGGGTCTCGAACCGATCGTCCTCCGGCGGTGCACCCGGCGTCTCCGGCTTCTCGATCACCATGAAGACGTCACGAATCAGCCGGGGTGATGCCGGGGCCAGATCGAGCATCAACGGCGGTTCGTGGTGCGGAAGCAGTCCCGGGTACACAGGGATCAGATCCGGATCGCTGAAAGGGGGGTGTCCCCCCACCGCAACCAGCAGGTTCGCCACCATGGCCGCATGGAGCATTTCTTCGGCGACGACACTCTTGATCAGGCGCGCCGCCTCCGACGATTTGGTCCTCGATTGAGTACATGGCGTACAGGTACGGCGGGACGGTGGTCAGCTCCACGCGCATCGCCAGGGCGAGATGACGGCGAAGTTCCTCAGGAGTCGTGATCGGCATGGTGGCTCTCCAATGACCGTCCGTGTCGGTTCTCCGCTATCGACCATACCGATCCACGCGGCCCCAACGTCGGGCAGGTCCACCTTTTCCTGCCGCCGATCGTTTCGCAAAACCTGCCATCCCAGGCGGGACCGGCGAGAATCCGGCTGTGGATGTGTCCAATCCCGACAAAGTCATGTTCCCGGAAACAGGAACAACCAAGGCCCGGCTCGTCGAGCACTACGAAACCGTCGCTCCGCTCATGCTCCCCTGGGTGTCGGGCCGACCACTCACGCTGGAGCGGTATCCGGGCGGCACCGCGAAGAAGGGCTTCTTCCAGAAGAACGCCTCGAAGCACTTCCCGGCTTCGATCCAACGCGTGCCGGTTCCCAAGAACGATGGCACCGTGATCCACCCGGTGATCGATGCGGCGGACGACCTCGCCTACCTGGCCAACCAGGGGACCGTCACGTTCCACGTCTGGACGTCGAAGGTACCGGACCTCGATCATCCTGATCATCTCGTGTTGGATCTCGATCCATCCGAGGAAGACCTCAGCAAGATCCGCGAGGTCGCCGAAGTCACCCGCTCGGTCATGGAGCGTTTCGGCCTTGCACCGGTTCTCGTCGCCTCCGGTTCGCGGGGCTTCCATCTCTGGGCCGCGATCCAGCCGGACCACGACTTCGCAGCAGTAGCCCGCGCCGCGTGGTGTCTGGCAGCGCTGGTCGCCGCCGGCACGCCCGGTATCGCAACGACGGAGTTCCTCAAGCGGGAGCGCGGAAACCGGGTATTCGTCGACTGGCTCCGCAACCGGTGGGCGCAGTCCATTGCCTGCCCGTATTCGGTGCGGTCCCGCCCGGCCCCCACCCTTGCCGTCCCGCTGCGATGGGTCGAACTGGGTCTGCGATCCCATCCGGCTGGCACATCGACACCATCGCCGATCGCATGGCCGATCCCACCCGCTCCCGGTTCGGACTCCGCTGGACGTCGACGCGGTGGTGGCTGCCGCGGAGGACGCCGGTATCGATTCCTACCGCCACCACGACCGCTTCCGGGGCTGAGGCACAAGCTTTCATCAGGCCGGGATCGATGATCCCTGCCGGCAGGTCGAGCGCTGATCAATCGGGTAGCGTCAGCCCCAAGCGCAGAAGGATGGACATGGACTCTGATCGCACAGGGCTTACCCGGATCCTCGTGGGGGGCGCCATCGTCGTGGCGGGTTTGCTGCTCCTCCTCGGACGTCTCATCGATCTCGATCTCGGTGCCCTCTGGCCGCTCTTCGTGCTCATCCCCGGAGTGGTGATGCTGGTCTCCGGGCTTGCAGCGGCACCGGGTGGGTCGGGCACCGCCGCCACCGTCACGGGCAGCCAGCTCACCGGGCTGGGACTGTTGCTGCTGTTTCAGAACCTGACGGGCTGGTGGCAGACCTGGGCGTACGGTTGGGCGCTCGTCTGGCCCACCTCGATCGGTCTCGGCCTGGCCGCCCGGGGAGCGTTGTCCGGCGATGACGACACGGCGCGCAACGGAAGGAACACCGCTTTCGTCGGCTTCGTGATCTTCCTCGTGGGTTTCCTCTTCTTCGAAGGAATCCTGAACATCAGCGGATCGTCGCTCGGCACGATCGGCGACTACGCCCTGCCTGCAGTCCTGATCGGAGCCGGGCTCTTCATCATCGTTCGCAGAAAACGGTGAGCAGCCGCTCTTTGTGGGGTTCCGGGGCAGAGGGGAGAGAGCGGAGGCAGCGTGCCCGAAACCGATGCAAATTGCGGGACCTTCGATCAGTCCATTTCTATCGCTTCGAGCCAGTCGAGGGTCGAACCCCGATCCCAGGCCCGCTCGTATTCGTCGGCGGGCAGCGCGGTCCGTAGCGCCGCTATCTCGGCATCGTAGAGACCACCGATGAACACATCCCGCTGTAGGCCGAGCTCAGCGAGATGGGTCGATTCGGCAGCCCATAGGCGCACCGCCCGGTCGAATCGCTCGCGCCGGCGGGCCAGCAACGCCCAAGACCCCAGGAATGCCGGCGCCATCGAACTCCCGGCGGCTTCGATGGCCAAACGGGTTGCTTCGGTGAGCAGCGAATACGCCCAGTCCAGGTCGCCTTGCACGCTCTCGACCTGCCCGAGCCGCAGGGTCGTAGAGGTCATCTGATGCTTCGATCCAACATCCTTGAAGAGGGCGAGGGCCTCCTCGAGCAACTCGCCGGCCTGCTCGTATTCTCCTTCGGCCAGCGCGATCGAGCCGAGCGCCACCAGCGACTGGGCGACACTGCGCGGGTGGTTGAACCTTCGTCGCAACTTCAGGCTCTCCTGGAAGGCCGACCGGGCCCCTTCCAGATCGCCGTCGATCAGGGCGAGGTCGCCTTGCCCTTCCAGGCAGTTGGCAACTCCCCATTGGTCACCGGCCTCGTCGAGCAACCCCAGCGCCCGCCCGTAGAGCTCTGCGGCACGGTCACGATCGCCCTGCGCGGTGATGAGCGAAGCCATCCTGAGCAAGGCCAGACCCTGGTCGTGACGGGCGCCGAGCGCCGCAAAGGTCGCTTCGCTCTCGGCGAGGAGCCGGCTCGCCCGGGCAGCATCACCGTGGAGGAGCACCAGCATCGAAGCCGCCTCCATACCGCGAGCCCTGATGAGGGGATCGACCGACTCGTCGCCGTCGAGGGCCCGCTCCACCAAACGCAGCCCTTCCTGGGAGAACCCCCGGGCCAACCAGTAGGTGATCAGCGCCCACGAGAACCGAAGGGCCATTTCGAGGCGCCGCTCATCGAGCGCCCACTCGACGGCCGCCCGGAGATTGTCATGTTCGGTTTCCAGCCTCCGCATCCATGCCGTTTCTGCCGGGCCCCGCATCCGGGTCTCGGCCGCCTCGGCAAGCTCGAGATAGAACGCAGCATGCCGGGCGGCGGCAACCGGCCCGTCTTCGGTCTCATCGAGTTTGCGGCGGGCATACGTCCGGACCGTTTCGATGAGCCGGTAGCGCATCTCGTCGCCACGTTCTTCGGCAACCACCAGAGACTTGTCGACCAGTCGGGACAGCAGATCCAGCGCATCGAAACGCCCCACCTCCCCGACCGATCCCACGCTCTCGGCGGCCTCCATCGAGAACCCTCCCCTGAACACGGACAGGCGCTGGAGTAGGTGTTGCTCGGGGCCGGTCAGGAGTTCGTAGCTCCAATCCATGGCCGCTTCCAGCGTCTGCTGGCGAGGCAACGCCGTACGGCTGCCACCGGTCAGCAACGCAAACCGATCGTCGAGCCGAGCGCACAACTGCTCGGCCGACATCGCCCGGATCCGGGAGGCGGCTAGTTCAATGGCCAGCGGGATCCCGTCCAACCGCCGCGAGATGTCCGCCACCGCCCGGCGATTCGCGGCGTTGAGCGAGAATCCGGGCCGCACCGCCGCCGCCCGATCGACGAAGAGGCGCACAGCCTCGTGCTCGTTCAATGTGGTCAGATCGGACTCGTCCCCGATGGGGGGTACCGAAAGCGAGGGGACCAAGTAGAGCACCTCGCCTGCCATCCCCAGCGCCTCCCGGCTGGTCGCCATGACCTGCAACTGCGGACACGACCGCAGGAGGCTGTCGAGCAACCGCACGGCGTCATTGAGCAGATGCTCGCAATTGTCGAGCACCAGGAGCGTGTGCCGGGAGCGGAGGTACTCGATCAAGCTCTCCTGCATGGTCTTGCCGGGGAGTTGCTCGACGCCGAGGGCCGCGGCCACCGCTACGGCGATCAGAGCACCGTCGTGGAGCGAGCCCAGCTCGACCAGCCACACGCCGTCGCGAAACACCGAGACCAGGTCGGCAGCCGCTTGCAAGGCGAGACGGGTCTTTCCGGAACCGCCCACCCCGGTCAGGGTCAGGAGGCGGGTTTTCGGCATCAACTCCGCCACGGCGTCCAGGTCCCGCCGGCGGCCGATGAAGCTGGTGACCTGAACCGGGAGGTTGTGCGCATAGGCGTCCAGGGAACGGATCGAAGGGAACGAGGCGGGGAGATCCGGGTGGAGCAGTTGGAACACCCGCTCGGAACGGGCCAGGTCGCGGAGGCGGTGCTCGCCGAGGTCGCGGAGACCCGCTTCGTCGGGCAGCATGTCCCGGATCAGCTCGGCCGTGGTGAGCGAGACCAGGATCTGCCCGCCGTGCCCGGCGGCCAGGAGTCGCGCGCAACGGTTGAGGGTCGGGCCGAAGTAGTCGCCGTCCCGTTCGTCGGCAGAGCCCGTGTGCAGCGCCATCCGGACTCGCATCTGTCCCATCTCACCCGGAGCTTCCGACGACACCTGTCGTTGCGCCTCGATGGCCGCGTCCAGCGCCGCCCGGGGCGATGGGAAAGCAACCGAAAACGCATCGCCCGCAGTGGTAAAGATGTAGCCGTGGTGCCGGGCGATGACGTCCCTCAGTACCCGGTCGTGGCGGGCAAGCGTTCGCTGCATGGCGTCGGGGTAGTACTCCCAGAACCGCGTGGACCCCTCGATATCGGTGAAGAGAAAGGTGATCGTCCCCGTGGGTGGCCGGACGTCGAACGCGACCGGGCCCGACCCCTGCGGGTCAACCGGTCGATGCTGTTCGGAAGGCTGGTCGTTACGCAACGGTCTCATCCCTGGGTGTTCGTCACCAACCTACAACCGCAAGCCGACGTTTCCCGCAGGATTCCGACCATGCCGTTGCCGCTTCGACGATACGTCTGGCACACTATGGGTGATGCAGGAGCGCCCCATCGAGACGAAAGACAACGGCTATCGCGTCATGCCCGGATGGCGGGTCGGCCACCTCATGGAGGAATCCACCACGGCCTCGGGCCTCCTGGTGCCCGCCGCCGCCATCGCGGAGCGATCCACCGAAGCCCTCTCCCTGATCGATGTCGAGAACGGCAACCGTTTCTGGGCGGTCCCCGCGGACGCCTGGCGGTTCATCTGGCCGTCGACCGGCCGGGTCGTGATCGCGGTGCGCGAGTCGGCGATCATCGCCGAGCAGCAGGACGACGATCTCCCCGGCGAGGGCCGCTACCTGTGACAACCTCCCCCCGTTCTTGCGTGAGAAACCGCGCGTATGCGCAGGAAACTCACGCAAGAACGCTCTTATGACCGACGGCGGGCGGCAGCGGCGGCGGCTCACCGCCACGGTGACCGACCTCGAGGTCCGGCACCAGCGCGCCTTTTTGATCGCCGTCTACGACGACGACCGTGCAGAACGTGAGCGGTCGCTCGCCGAACTGGCCTTGCTGACCAAGACCGCCGGTTCCGACCCCATAGAGTCGGAGCTCGTGCGCAGACCGCTGCCCGACCCGGCCACGTTCATCGGGCGCGGCAAGGCCGCCGAACTGGCCGCGACGACCGAATCACTCGACATCGACGTGGTGGTCTTCGACAACTCGCTGACCCCCGCTCAGCAACGCAACCTTCAGGAGATCTTCGAGTGCGATGTCGTCGACCGGGAGGCCCTGATCCTCGACATCTTCGCCCAACATGCCACCAGCCGCGAAGGCATGCTCCAGGTCGAGCTCGCCCTCTTGCACTATCACCTCCCCCGCCTCCGTGGCCAGGGCACGCAGCTGAGCCGCCAGGCGGGCGGAATCGGAACCCGGGGTCCCGGCGAAACCAAGCTCGAATCCGATCGCAGGCGGATCCTCAGCCGGATCGCCAAACTCGAACGGGACCTTCGCTCCCTCGACTCGACCCGGGCGACCCAGCGCAAGGCCCGCCGCAAATCCGACCTGGCGCAGCTTGCCCTCGTCGGTTACACCAATGCCGGGAAATCGACGCTGCTAAATCAGCTGACCGGAGCAGACGTCCTCACCCAGGATCAGCTGTTCTCGACGCTCGACCCCACCGTGCGCCGGCTCGATCTCGGCAACGGTCGGGCCGTGTTGCTGTCCGACACGGTGGGATTTGTCCGCCGCCTGCCCCACAACCTCGTCGAAGCATTCCGCTCGACGCTCGAAGAGGTGGCCCGGTCCGACCTGATGCTGCACGTCGTCGATGCGGGCGAGCCGGCGCTGGAAGGCCAGATCGCGGCGGTGCGGACGGTGCTGGAAGAGATCGGGGCCGCCCACCTGCCCGAGCTGCTGGTCCTCAACAAGGTCGACACGGTCGACGACCAGGCCCGCCTCCGGCTCACCCGGCTGTATCCGGAGGCAGTGGCGCTGTCGGCCCTCAGCGGCGAAGGGACCGACGGGCTCATTGCCGCGATAGACGAGCTGCTCCGCGAGCGGTTGACGGAGATCATGTTGACCATTCCTTACGACCGGGGCGACGTGGTCGCCGCCGTCCATCGTGAGGGTGAAGTCATCAAAGAAGAACACCTCGACGAAGGGACCCGGATCCACGCCAGGCTCCCAGTTGCGCGCGTCGCCGGGTTTCTGGACTTCGCACCATATGCTGCACGGGCGGAACGGGACGCCGGGAGCTGAACCCACAGTCCGGCGGGCAATCCCGGCCGGGTGCGGTCAGAGGCGATCCCGGGCGATCAGCGCCGCACCGACAATGCCAGCTTCGTTGCGCAGTTGGGCGGGCACCACCTCGGTCTCGACAACCAGGTACTGCTGGAACTTCTCGAGTCTGCGGCTCACACCCCCACCGATGATGAACAGGTCTGGTGAGAAGACGTTCTCGAGATGCTCGAGGTACTCTTTCACCCGGGTTCCCCACTTCTTGTAGGAGAGTCTTTCGGCTTCACGAACCCGCGCCGCGGCGTAGTGCTCGGCATCCATGCCCTTGAACTCGAGATGCCCCAGTTCGGTGTTCGGGTGCAGATGACCGTCGACGAACACTCCGCTCCCGATTCCGGTTCCGAAGGTCAGAATGAACACCACCCCGTCCCGATCCCGGCCGGCTCCGAACCGCATCTCGGCAATCCCCGCCGCATCGGCGTCATTCAGCAGCGTTACGTTCTGGCCGGTGGCCTTGCGGAGAAGCTTCTCGCCGTCGACCCCGATCCAGCCCTTGTCGATGTTGGCGGCGCTGTGGACGATCCCATGCCGGACGACCGAGGGCAGGGTGCAACCGATCGGCCCCTCCCAATCGAAGTGAGTGACGAGTTCGACGACAACGGCGGCCACGGCCTCCGGAGTGGAAGGCTGGGGGGTCAGGATCTTCTTGCGGCTCCGGGCCAGCTGGCCGGTTTCAAGATCAACCGGAGCTCCCTTGATACCGGACCCACCTATGTCGATACCGAGAATCTCCATACCGTGAGCTTCCTCTAGCGACCGGGGCCAGGGTAATCGGACCCGCTCATTCGTCGTCGCCGGATCCACCGATCGACACGAGTCCGCAGGAGTGGCACACGTTGCGGGTCAGCCCGCCGGGGAGACGGTGCTCCTCGAAGGCATGCTGATGGCTTTCGCTCGGCCGGGAACGGGCGGGCGCGGCCGGAAGGCGGTCGAACGGAACGATGCCGGTTTGACGCAACTCGTCGGACACCCGCAGGAGGATGCCCTTCAGGCCGTGCCAGAAGCCGGCGAACGCCTTGCTCAGCGCATTCTTCTTCTTTGGTCCCGCCTGCCTGACCGGGCGGGACGCGCCGGCCAGTTCGACTGCCCTGCCGCGGGTCTCTTTGACCCGGGCCGGTTTTGGCGGTTTGGGAGCCTTCTCGCGGGGCGGCTTGTCCTTCCGGGCGGGATCGGGACGCGGCACCGATTCGGGAGCGGTGCGGGATTTCTTCTTCTCCTTTGGCTTGCGTCCCGGGATCTCCGGGATGGGAACGTCGTCCCACGGGGAAGCCGGCTCGACCGGAGGCTGGACCGGTGTTCTGGGGGCGTACACCTCCGGAGCCGGTTCGGGCGCTGCCGGAGCCGCCGGCCGCTCGACCGGGGTCGGAGCAGGGGCGGTCTGTTCCGGAACAGGAACGGCAGGTCGACCAGGTTCAACCGCCGGAGGGGCGAGGTCCACAGCTGCCTCGGCCTGCGCAGACGCCGCTCCCGCCGCCGCCTCCTTCTCGAGCCGTTTCCGTTCCTTGCGGGTCAAGGTAGGCGTTTCCTCGGCCTTCTCCACGGTCTTGCTGCGTTGCCACCATCGTTTCTTGACCGTCTCGACCGGCACCAGGTCGACGGTGGAGGCTGCGAAATGCCCGGGACGGCGCGGCAGGAAGGTGACTGTTTCCTCTTCGACGTTGAGCGTGAACCAGCCCCGCCCGATAGGGGCTACCTGGACGGTGTTCTTGTCCCAGCGCCCGAGTTCGCCGCTGGTGTGCCCGAGGATGATGAACTCGTCGGTCAGTTCGACGATCACTTCGAGTTCGGGCGCGGCGTCGCCGTTGAGCTGGATGCGTCCGTCGAACGCGAGGTTCTTGTTTTCGGTTTCAGCCTGGGACACGGTCACCTACGTCGTATCGGCCGTTGATTCGCGATCTGAAGTGGCTCATACGCTATCGCACCGGCAGTTCTAGCCACATCGTGGGACAGGAGTAACCTCAACGGCGATCGCTCATTTCCAAGGAGTTTCCATGACCGCAACCGCCGACATTGGTCTCATCGGGCTGGCGGTGATGGGACAGAACCTGGTCCTCAATATGGACGACCACGGCTACACGGTGGCCGTCTTCAACCGGACGACGTCCCGGGTCGACGAGTTCCTGGCCGGCCCGGCCCGGGACACCAGGGTCATCGGCACCCATTCCCTCGAAGAGCTCGTTGCTTCGCTCACGAGCCCTCGCAAGGTGATGCTGATGGTCAAGGCCGGGGACGCCGTCGATGCGATGATCGACACCATCCTCCCGATGCTCGACCCGGGCGACATCATCATCGACGGAGGCAACTCGCAATTCACCGACACCGCCCGCCGCACGGCACGGGTGGAAGCGGCCGGTGCCCTCTATGTCGGAACCGGCGTCTCGGGTGGCGAGGAAGGGGCCCGCCGCGGCCCGTCCATCATGCCCGGAGGCAGCGCGGCCGCCTGGCCCCACATTCGCCCCATCTTCCAGGACATTGCGGCCAAGGTGGCGGACGGCACGCCGTGTTGTGATTGGGTGGGTCCTGGCGGGGCCGGACACTTCGTGAAGATGGTCCATAACGGCATCGAATACGGCGACATGCAGGTCATTGCCGAGGCCTATCACTTCATGAAGGATGGCCTCAATCTGTCCCACAGCGAAATGTCGGATGTCTTCCGGCGGTGGGGCGAAGGCGTTCTGGACTCGCTACCTCATCGACATCACCGCCGACATCCTCGCTTACCGCGAAGAACCGGGAACGCCGCAGCTCGAATTGATCGTTGACGCCGCCGGGCAGAAAGGCACCGGCAAGTGGACCGCCATATCCGCGCTCGACCTGGGGATGCCGACCACCCTGGTTGCGGAGGCGGTGTTCGCCCGGATCGTCTCCGCCTTGAGGGATGAACGAGTGACTGCCTCCGGTTTGCTCACCGGACCGCGCGGGGATGTACTCGACGGCCTCGCCCCCAACACGCCGGCCGAGACCCGGCGGGAGATCGCTGCCCATAAGAAGGCGATCTGGGTCGAGAAGCTCGAGCAGGCGGTGTACGCCGCCAAAATCATCTCCTACGCCCAGGGGTTCATGCTGCTGCGGGCGGCCGCCGTGGAGTACGACTGGGACCTGGATTACGGACGGATCGCCTCGTTGTGGCGTGAGGGTTGCATCATCCGGGCGGCGTTCCTCGACGACATCACCGCTGCCTTTTCGAAAGACCCACAGCTGACCAACCTGATGCTCGATCCCTTCTTCCGGCGGGCCCTCGCCGAGTCGGAGAAAGGGCTGCGGGCCACGGTCCGCCAGGCGGTGAAGATCGGACTACCGGTGCCCGCCTATTCGAGTGCGCTGGCGTTCTACGACTCGTACCGGTCGGGGCGGTTGCCCGCCAACCTGATCCAGGCCCAGCGCGACTACTTCGGAGCCCACACCTACGAGCGGGTCGATCGGCCCCGCGGGGAGTTCTTTCATACCAACTGGACGGGAACCGGAGGCGATACCACCGCCGGCACCTACGAGGTGTGATCCGGCCTAGCCGGCGGCCAGGGCCAGGGTGATGAACACGGATCTGTGCTCGGATCCCAGACTCGGGCCGGTTCTCCTGGTGACGGTGGTGAACTCGGCGCTGTGCAGCAGATGATCGATCGGGACCCCGAACGGGCCGAGGACGGACGGCCAGGTGGCCTGCAAACCGAAACCGTTCAGTGAATTGACCAGATCGGAATCGGCCAGCGGCCGGAACGCGTACGACCAGGGCGAGGCGTTGAGGTCGCCGACGACCACAACAGGACGATCCTGGTCGGCCGCCCAATCGACCACACCGGCCAACTGCTCGTCGCCGCGTCGCTACCTTGCCGGGCGACGTCGGCGACGGCGGATGAACGGCGAGCAACCGGATCGGCATGCCGTCGAACTCCATGTCGAGTTCCCGGGCACGAGGCGTGTTGGGACCAACGGGGACGCCCCGCAGTTTCACATCGACACCCGACCGAACGAGGATTGCGTTGCCAAAACCAAACGCAGTCGGGAGGCCGGGCGACAGGTCGTAGGGCAGATCGGCGCCGTTGATGGCTTCCTCCCATTGCGGGCCTCCCTCGAAGATGAAGATGAGATCGGCGTTGCTCGATCGGAACAGCTCCATCACTTCCGCCGTGTTGTCGTTGTCGGCACTCACGTTGAACGAGAGGATGCGGAGGAACGACGAACCGGCGGCTGCCGGAGCGGGTGACCCGATATACAAAGGCACCACCAGGTACAGGTTGATCGCCATGCCCACCAGCGCTACCCACACCAACCGCCGCTCGCCTGCCAGCGCCAGGAGGGCAACCGCCAAGGCAAGTCCGACGATGTAGTGGGGGCGGAAACTCGAGGCGAGGTCGAAGGGCCACCACAGGCGACCGAGAAATCCACCGATGGTCGCCGCGAGGAACCCGCCTCCGATGACCACCCCCAGCGCTGTCAACGAGCGATTGCCGGCGCGTCCCGTAGCCGCGCCCGATTCGGTCCTCCCAGTTTTCACCACGCAAGATTAGAACCATCCGCGGGCCACCGGCACCAAACCCGTTCTTGCGTGAGAAACCGCGCATATGCGCAGGAAACTCACGCAAGAACGGTCTTTGGCGCGATGATGGGGCGGCGGACCAAGGAACTGCGGCTTGCTATCGCTCCGGGACCTCGACAAACGGTACGGGTCGATCATTGCTCTCGCTGGAGCCTCCTTCGACGTACCCGACGGACGGATCGTCGGATTCCTCGGACCGAACGGAGCGGGCAAGACCACCGCGATGCGTTGTGTCTTCGGCCTCGTGCGCCCGGACCGGGGACAGATCTTGTGGAACGATCGTCCGGTAGGTCCCGCCGAACGCCTGCAGTTCGGTTACATGCCGGAAGAGCGAGGCCTCTACACAAAGATGAAGGCCCGCGAGCAGCTGGCCTACTTCGGTCGATTGTCCGGTCTCGACCGCACCACCGCCACCGAACGTGCCGACTACTGGTTGAGCCGGCTCGGTTTGAGCGACCGGGCGTTCGATGAAACCGTGCGGCTGTCACACGGCAACCAGCAACGCGTCCAGCTCGCCACTGCGCTTCTCCACCAGCCCCGGCTGCTTGTGCTCGACGAACCCTTCGCGGGCCTCGATCCGCTCGGAATGGAGACCATGGCCGGATTGCTCGCAGAACTCGCCGCGGGCGGAGTCGGCATCGTCTTCTCCAGCCACCAGCTAGACCTCGTCGAGGACATCTGCGAGGACGTCGTGATCATCAACGAGGGCCGGGTCGTGCTGGCGGGCGCGGTTGCAGCACTCAAGCGGGCGTCCGGTCGGCGCCATCTCCAGGTCTTCGTCGATGGGCACGCCTGGGTTCCCGATCTGGACGGGATCAACGCGGTTCCTGGACCGGCCACCCAGCCGCGGTTCCTGGTCGATGCCTCCGTCCGCCTTGACGACGTGCTCGCCAAGGCACAGGCGCAGGGCGAGGTGACCACCTTCACGGTGGAACCCCCGAGCCTCACGGATCTCTTCCGCGAGGCGGTGGAATCATGAAGGAGCTCCGGCAGACGTACGAGATCGCCCGGCGGGACTTCGTGCAAAGGGCCAGGAGCAAAGCCTTCCTGGTCTCGACCGGGGCGGTGGTTCTCCTCATCTTGACGATCGGGCCGCTGCTGGCCAACGTCACCAGGGACCAACCGCCGCAGGAGATCGGCGTTGTCGGGGACCTGCTACCCGGGTTCGAAGCCACCGCCCGATCAGCCGCAGACGGTTTTGGTCTCGAGACTCACATAACGCAGTTCGCATCCCTCGAGGCCGGCGAGGCCGCCCTCCGCGACGGGGACGTGCGCGTGCTGCTGACCGGGGACCGGGAACTCGTGTGGCTCAACGATTCGAACCAGACGCTGGCCGCCATCGTCGGTGCCGCCGAGCAGGCAACCGAACGGACCCGGGCGATCGCCGAACTCGGCCTCACCCCGGAAGAGGCAGCTGCGTTGCTGACCCCTGCGCCCCTGGCCTCCCGTTCCTTGGAAGCGCCCGACCCGGCGGCAGAACCGCGCCGGATCGCCGGGCTGGTCGGTGCTTTCCTCATGTACATGGCCATCTTGATGTTCGGCCAGTTCGTGATGCTCGGCGTCCTCGAGGAGAAATCCAACCGGGTGGTGGAGGTGGTGCTGTCCCGGGTCCAGCCACATCAGATTCTCACCGGCAAGGTGCTCGGGATCGGTCTGCTCGGCCTGCTCCAATTGATCATCGTCAGCGCCGCCGTCGTGGTGATGCTCACGATGATCAACGTGCAGGGCATCGACCTGGCTGCGATCGGGGCAGGGATGCTCGCCCGCATCGTCTTCTGGTTCCTGCTCGGCTACGCGTTCTTCAGCGTGCTCTACGCGTCGATGGGCGCACTGGTGTCCCGCCAGGAGGACGCGATGAGTGCGGGGATGATCCCGATCATGCTGATGCTCCCTGGCTACTTCTTCTCGCTGCTCGCCTCCGGTGACCCCGAACTGGCGACCGTCCGGTTGTTCTCGCTGATCCCCCCAACCTCACCGATGGTCATGCCGATCCGATCGTCGGTCACGCCGGTGCCGGCCTGGGAAATCGCCCTGTCGATCGGGCTGATCATGGTCGCCATCTACGTAATGATCCGCTTCGGGGGCAGGGTCTATCGCGGCGCGGTCCTCCAGATCGGCGCCAAGGTCCGCATCCGGGATGCCTGGCGCGCCGCCGAGCACTAAAGCCGTTCTTGCGTGAGAAACCGCGCATATGCGCAGGAAACTCACGCAAGAACGGTCTTTGGGACGGGTTTACCAGGTGATCGGTTTGGGCTCGAAGTCGGTTTCGCGCTCGGCCAGGCCCAGCTTCAGGAACACCCAGGGGGCGCCCACCGCCCCCCAGAACCCGACCAGCGCATAGCGGACCAGGCGCAGGATGATGGCCGGCTCGAGCCCGTCGAACGCCACCCGCAGACCCAGCCACAACCCGGCCAGGACCACCAGGCCGACCAGGAACCGGAACGCTCTCCGGAGCAAAGACCCCGCGACGTCGAACCCGACCAGGCGGCGTTCCAGCACGAGGCCGGCACCGATCCCTACCATGGTGCCGCCCCCGGTGACCATGTCCTCCGTCGGCCACACCGCCATCGCCAGGGCCGGAACGGCCGTGATCAGGATCAGCTGATGAATGGTCTCCTGTTGAAAGAACCACTCCTCGAGCCGGGCGCCGTACCGGAGCCACAGCCACAACACGAGGATGCCCAGCACATACCCGCCCAGCACATCGGTCGGGAAGTGCACGCCCAGATAGATCCGCGACAGGGGGGTCAGCACCATCAGCGAGACGGCGACAACCCACACCCACCGTTTGCGCGCCACCGAAGCCAGATAGCCCCACACGACCACGGCGCTCTGGGTGTGTCCGCTCGGCAGCCCGAAACCTTCGGCGCTCACGATCTCCTCGACCCGCGGATCGTATTGGAACGGCCGGGGTTGGGCGGCCAGGTGCTTGGCCACCTGGTTCACCAAACCGGATAGGAGGAAAACGACCATCAGCCGCACGCCGACCGCCCGGTTGATGCTCCAGTAGATCAAAGGCAGAACCAGGAGATAGAACTCCTCGTCGCCCAGGAACGTGAAGAACGCGAAGAACGTGTCGAGTTGCGGACTGGCCTGCTGGAACCACAGCACGACCTCGACGCCCCATTCGAGCATGCGGTCCATGGTCTCTCCTCACCGGCACGATACCGGAAACCCGGAAGACGCCGGAGGCTACCATCGGGGGGTTGCGCACCTAGGAGATCTGTTGACCGAGAGCCGCTACCGCCTTCCCCGCCATGTTGTCCCCCACCGCTACGACCTCACCATCGAACCGGACCTGGAGTCGGCCACGTTCACCGGCCGGGTGGACATCGCTATCACGATTGAGGAATCCACCTACGAGATCGTCCTCAACGCCGCCGAGCTGGAGCTGAACGGGATCACCCTGTCCAACGGCAACGGTGTGGCCCTGGGAGCGACCGCCACGTACGAAGAGGACACGGAACGGGCCCGGCTGGCATTGAGCGCCGCGGCAACGCCCGGCGACTGGACCCTCTCCATCGAGTTCGACGGCATCCTCAACGACAAACTGCGCGGCTTCTACCGCAGCACGTTCACCGACCACGGGGGCGTCGAACGGACCATCGCCACCACCCAGTTCGAAGCGACCGATGCCCGGCGGGCGTTCCCCTGCTGGGACGAACCCGAGTTCAAGGCGGTATTCGGGGTCACACTGGTCGTCGAGCCGGACCTGCTGGCCATCTCCAACGCCCGTGAGATCGAACGCTCGGAAACGGGCGACGGCAAAGTGGCCGTCCGGTTCGCCGACACGATGAAGATGTCCACCTACCTGGTTGCTTTTGTGGTGGGCGCTCTCGAGGCAACCGCACCGGTCGATGTCGACGGCATCCCGCTCCGAATTGTGCACGCCCCCGGCAAGGCCCACCTCACGGACTTCGCGCTCGAGGCCGGAGCGTATTTCCTCCGCTGGCTGGCCGGCTACTACGGCATCCCCTACCCCGGCGACAAGATGGACTTCATCGCCATCCCGGACTTCGCGTTCGGCGCCATGGAGAACGTCGGAGCCGTCACGTATCGCGAGAACGCGGTGCTGGTGGATCCACAGGTCGCCCGCCAGGTCGAACTGGAGCGGGTCAGCTCGGTGATCGCCCACGAGCTGGCCCACATGTGGTTCGGCAACCTGGTCACCATGAAGTGGTGGAACGGGATCTGGCTGAACGAGGCCTTCGCCACGTTCATGGAGATGATGGCTTCCGATTCGTTCCGCCCCGAGTGGAAGACGTGGCTCGAGTTTGCGCCTTCGCGCGGCTATGCCCTGGACACCGACGCGCTCGCTTCGACCCGGCCCGTCGAGTTCGACGTTGACGCCCCCGACGAGGCAGACCAGATGTTCGACTCGCTGACCTATCAGAAGGGTTCGGCGCTGTTGCGGATGTTGCAGCAGTTCCTCGGCGAGGAGACCTTCCGCACGGGAGTCGGTGACTATCTGCGGTCCCATGCGTACGGCAACACCGAAACCCACGATCTCTGGAGTGCACTCGAGAAGGCGTCCGGCCAGCCGGTCGGAGCCATGATGAACTCGTGGATCTTCCAGGGAGGTTTCCCCGAAGTGGAGATCTCCCACTCGCCGGAAGGCGACGGGCTGCTGATCGAGCAGCGACGCTTCGGGTATCTCCCGCAGGCAACCGGCGGCGAGTGGCACGTGCCGATCGTCGTGCGCCTCAGCGATGGCGAGACGGAGGAGACATCCACCGCCATCGTCGGCGCCACCCCCGAGGAAGTCCGCGCGGAGGGCCCGATCGAGTGGGCGGTTGCCAATGCCGGCGGGAACGGTTTCTACCGGGTGCGGTACACGCCCGAATTGATGGACAGTCTCGTCGACCGTCTCGATCGGCTCGATCCGTTGGAGCGGTACACCTTGCTGGACGACACCTGGGCGCAAGTGAAGGCCGGGCGAGTCGACTCGGGCACCTACCTGGACCTGGCCGCTCGCTATCAGGACGAGACCGAGGCCGCGATCTGGGGTCTCCTGAGCGGCAGCCTGGGCCGGTTGCGCCGCATCGTGCAACCCGATTCACTTCCGGCCTTCGAAGGATGGGTCCGGCGCCTCGTCGAACCGGCCGCCGGGCGGCTCGGCTGGGAACCGGCCGAAGGCGAGGACGATCTCACCCGCAAGCTACGCGGCACCCTGTTGCGGACGCTCGGCACCACCGGCAGGCAGGGAAACACCAGGGAGCGGGCTCGCCGGGTGGTCGACCGTTTGCTCGAAGCGCCCGAATCGGTCGACCCGGACGTGGCGGTGGCCGCCCTGTACGTGACGGCTTCGGCGGGTGGGGAGGAGGAGTACGACCTCTTCTACAACCGGTACGAGAACGCGACCGATCCCCAGGAAGAGGGCAGGTTCATGTACGCCCTGCCCGAGTTCGAGGATCGCGGCCTGGCCGGGAAGACGTTCCAGATGACCCTCGACGGCCGGATCCGGACGGCGAACGGACCGATGGTGATCGGGCAGTTGCTGGCCAACGAAACGAACGGTGACCTGGCCTGGCACCTCATCAAGGACAACTGGGACGTGATCGTTGAGCGGTTCCCGCCCATGATTCTCAAGCGAGCCGTCGAGACCATCTGGACCCGGCACGACCAGGCCGACGACATCCGGGCATTCCTGGCTAGCCACGAGGTGCCCCACAGCGACAAGGCCGTCGCCCAGGCCCTCGAACGCCTCGACGTGGCCGAGGGTCTCGCCCGACGAGAGTCGAACCGCCTCACCGGCTACCTGCAGCGCTCCACAGACTGACCGCCCTCCCAGTCTGTCCACACCCCACCAAAAGACCTCCCCCACCGCAGGTGGGGGAGGTGGTTCTCGCCAAAGCGAGAACCGGAGGGGGCCGGGGAGGTGGTTCTCGCCAAAGCGAGAACCGGAGGGGGCCGGGGAGGTGGTTCTCGCCAAAGCGAGAACCGGAGGGGGCGGGGGCAGGCGAGAACCGGAGGGGGCCGGGCCAGGCACGGCCGAACGAGCCAGACATGCCCGCCCCCACCACTATCCTCTTGCGGATGGATGTTGCGCTCGCAGATCGCTTCTTCGCCCTCATGACGCTGGCTGCGCTGGCGGGGACACTCGGCATCGTCGTGCTCTCAATCGGGGCGCGTTTCTCCCCGGTGCTGGCCCGGTTCAACGACCAGCTGAAGGACGTCTTCGGAGATTGGGCCTACTGGCTGGTCTTTCTCATCGCACTGGTCTCCATGCTGGGCAGCTTGTACTACTCGGAGATTGTCGGGTATCCGCCATGCTCACTCTGCTGGTACCAGCGGATCGTCATGTATCCGCTGGTGGTGATCATGGGCATCGCCGCGTTCAAGCGGGACACCAAGATCCGCGTCTACGTCCTGCCGCTGATGGTGATCGGGGCAGTACTCGCCCTGTACCAGTACATCATCGGCTATATGCCCGACGCTGAGATCCTCGGCTGCTCTCTCGACGTCTCTTGTACCGAGCGTTACATCTGGGAGTTCGGCTTCGTCGACTTCCCGTTCATGTCGTTTGTCGGATTTAGTCTCATGATCTCCCTTATGCTGTGGGCTTCGCCGGACCAGCCGATCGGGAGCGAGGAATGACGAGCCGCAAGAAGCCACCATCGAAACGATCCATGGTCCCCTGGTATGTGGGCGGCGGCATTCTCGTGCTGCTGGTCATCGCCTTCGTCACAGCCGGCGGCAGCGGAGACAGCAACGGCGACCCGTCCGTGGAGCAATTCCGCAATGTGTCCGTGTCCGGCGGAGCACTGCCGGACTATTCGCAGGAAACCGCCGATGCGGCAATTGGCCTAGCCATGCCGGAAGTCAGCGGCGAGTCGTTCGACGGCTCCCCGGTCACCATCACCAACGACGGCCGGCCGAAGATCATCCTGCTGCTCACCCACTGGTGACCGGGATGCCAGTCCGAGGTCTCGGACTATTCCGCCTACTTCAGCGAAAACGAGCTTCCCGCCAACTTCGACTTCTACTCGGTTTCGACCGGTACGACCTCGAGCCGGACCAACTATCCGCCCTCCGAGTGGCTGGAGCGGGAAGGCTGGCCCATCCCGGTAGTGGTCGACGACCAGGCGGGCACCGTGTCCAACGCTTTCGGGTTGACCTTCTTCCCGTTCACCGTGTTCGTCGATGCCGACGGGGTCGTGCTGGGCAGGCTCTCCGGGGCGATTCCGGTCGAAGAGATCCTCTCCATCGCCGACCAGGTTTTCCAATAGCGGTCAAGCACCGGCCCTCACCTTCCGAAACTCTTTGAAAAGAGCGGGGTAGGATCCCAAGGGCCGCGACGAGGGTGGCAGCCTTGGGGGGCGGCCCATATTTGAGGTCAAGGTTTGTTCTTCAACTCGTTTGAATATGCGGTCTTCCTCCCTGTTGTGCTGCTCCTGTACTGGACGGTGCTGCGCAGGCGCCAGAATGCCCTGTTGCTGGTGGCTTCGTACGTTTTCTACGCAGCCTGGGACTGGCGGTTCCTCGGTCTTCTCGCCTTGTCGACCATCACCGACTTCTACGTCGGAAACAAGCTCGGAACGACCGAGGAGACCTCCGCCCGGAAACGCCTCGTCGGCCTGAGCCTGCTGGTCAACCTCGGCATCCTCGGCTTCTTCAAGTACTTCAACTTCTTCGCCGACTCCTTCGCCGATCTCATGGGGAACTTCGGATTGGCGCCCGAGCACCCCGACCCTGCAGATCATCCTGCCCGTCGGCATCTCCTTCTACACCTTCCAGACGCTCGCCTACACGATCGACGTCTATCGCCGGAAGAAGGAACCGGAGCACAACCTTCTCGACTTCGCCGTCTACGTGGCGTTCTTCCCTCAGCTGGTCGCCGGCCCCATCGAGCGAGCCCAGCGGCTGCTGCCGCAGATCAAGGCGCCGCGCACTTCCCTCTCGTACGAGCAGATCCGCAGCGGGCTGTACCTGATCCTCCTGGGCCTGGTCCGCAAAGTGGTCATCGCCGACTCGATGGCCCCGATCGTCAATGAAGCTTTCGCCAATGCGGACCTGGCCGGGGCCGGCACGTTGCTGATCGGGGTCATCGCCTTTTCCCTGCAGATCTACGGCGACTTCGCCGGCTACTCCGATATCGCCCGCGGCTCATCCCGCTTGCTGGGTATCGAGCTGATGGAGAACTTCAACCAGCCGTACCTCTCCCGCAACATCACCCACTTCTGGCGTACCTGGCACATCTCACTGTCGACCTGGCTGCGTGACTACCTCTACATTCCGCTCGGAGGGAACCGCAAGGGAACATCGAAGACCTACCGCAATCTCATGCTGACCATGCTCCTGGGCGGCTTGTGGCACGGTGCGGCCTGGACATTCGTGGTGTGGGGCGGACTGCACGGCCTCTACCTGATCGCCCATCGTCGGGTCAGGCACATCACCAGAAAGAGTCCGGCCGATCCATTCGAGTGGAGTGATCTGCTGCCGGCGCTGGCCACGTTCAGCCTGGTCAATCTCACGTGGATCTTCTTCCGGGCCGAGACGTTCACCCAGGCTTTCAACTACCTCCAGGGCTTGCTGACGCTGAGACCGGGCGGGGTGATCCTCCGCGACGTGGCGCTGCTGCTTGTGGTAGCTGCCGTTTCCTTCGCCCTCGACCTGACCCAGCGGAACATGCACAGCCATACGGCACTCCAGCAACTCCCCGCCGTGGTGCGGGGCCTCACGTACGGATCCATGGCCCTGGCCGTGATCCTGTGGAGCGGCGGCACCCCGGTTCCTTTCATCTACTTCCAGTTCTAGGACACCATGACCGACATCGACCAAAAGCCAACGCTGGAGATCCCCGAACCGCCGGGGCGGCGCCGGCCTGCCCGCCTGGCCGTTCTTGCCCTCGTGGCAGTGCTCCTGCTTGGTGAAGGCGTCGCCCGCATCCTGGAGCCCTACCTCGCGTTTGTCCCCGTGTGGGGGTCGGAAGATCTCGACGCGAAAGTGGACGGGATGGTGGCCCTCGAAGGAATGGGTGCCGATGTGGTGTTCCTGGGGTCGTCTGCGGTTAACCGGGGGTTCGACGGCGATCTCTTCACCGACGTGACCGGGTTGACCGCATTCAATGCCGCCATCGACGGGTCCTCGCCGCGGCTGCTCGAGGTCTTCATCAACGAGGTGATCGAACCCACCCTTGAGCCCGATATCGTCATCATCGGTCTGACCAGCCGCGCCTTCAACGACAGCGCCCTGAGCCAGCAGGAGCTGTTCGACACCTACCTCAATTCGATGGGTCGAGCAGAATTCCTCGGGACCGCCCCGATCAAAGTGAGCCTCGAGACATTTGCCGAGAAGTACTCGGCGTTCTTGCGCCATCGGCCCGCCCTCCGCAACCCCAAACAACTGCTCGATGCCATCCGGGGTGTCGAGCTCAACGCCCCGCCGGAAGCGACCGACCCGCCGTACGAGGTCGACGAGTTGTGGGCCGATCAGATGGCCACTCGATCGCTCGCCCACTACAAGATCGGTGATCTGGAGCTGGGGGCGCTGGCCCGCACGGTCGAAACGCTGCAGGCTGCCGGGGTGCGAGTCATACTCGTCGATCTCCCGGTCGTCGTGGAGGACTGGGCCGCCCTTCACCCGGACGGCATTGCGAACACCGATGCCTTCCACGAAACGCTGGCCACCTTCGCCGCCGAGCACGGCGTCGAGCTGATCGAGACGCGCGGGCAGACGTGGCCCATCGAGCAGTTCCGCGACCCGGTGCACCTCAATTCGGTGGGACAGGCTCGCCTGACCCGGCTGCTCGCCGATCAGATCGCCCGCTCGTCCTGACCCGGGGCCCGCCGGATCCGCTCCGATCCGACAACCTGCGAGCTGCGCTACCGTTGAGCGCCCCCGATTGACCCAGAGGATCTCATGCGCATTGGAGTACAGCTACACCCCCAGCACGCCGACTATGCCGACATCCGGCGGGCGGTGACCACCGCCGAGGAACTGGGCGTCGACATCGTCTACAACTGGGATCACTTCTACCCGTTGTACGGCGAGCCCGACGGCAAGCATTTCGAAGCCTGGACGATGCTGGCTTCCTGGGCGGAGATCACCGAACGGGTCGAGATCGGACCGCTGGTGACCTGCAATTCGTACCGGAACCCCCAGCTCCTCGCCGACATGGCACGCACCGTCGATCACATCTCGGGGGGGCGGCTCATCCTCGGTATCGGATCGGGCTGGTTCGAGCGGGACTACACCGAGTACGGCTACGAATTCGGGACGGCGGGGGGCCGCCTTCGCCGGCTCGACGCCAATATGCCCCTGATCACCGAGCGTCTCAAGAAGCTGAACCCGCCGCCCATGCGGGACATCCCCATCTTGATCGGAGGCGGCGGCGAAAAGGTGACGTTGCGGATCGTGGCCGAGCACGCCGATATCTGGCACGGTTTCTACAGCACCAAGGAACCCGATATGTTCGCCCACAAGAACCGGGTGCTCGACGAGTGGTGTGCCCGGGTGGGCCGCGACCCGGCGGCGGTGGAGCGGTCCGTCGGGGTGGACCCGGCCAAGGTCGATCTGGCCCCTCGGCTCCTCGAGAGCGGCGCCCAGCAAGTCACGCTCGGTTTCAACGGTCCGCACTACGACATGGCCGTGGTCGCAGACTGGGTAGCCTGGCGGGACGAGCTGAACGCTTCCTAGTCGGGAAGGGTCGTCTGTGCTTGGTGCCGTAGCTCTCGTCGTTGCCGGCCTCGTCTTGCTGACGGCCGGAGCCGACCGGTTCGTACTGGCCGCCGCCCGGCTGTCCCGGGTGTGGGGGCTGTCGCCGATCCTGATCGGCGCGCTGGTGGTCGGCATGGGCACCTCGGCCCCCGAGTTTCTGGTGAGCGTGGTGGCGGCGGCCGGCGGCGGGATCGACCTTGCGGTCGGCAACGTAGTCGGCTCCAACGTCGCCAACCTGAGCCTGGTTCTGGGAGCTACCGCACTGGTTTCCCCGATGGCCGGCCATATCCAGACGCTTCGCCGGGAAGGCTTCCTGATGCTGGGTGCGGTGGCGCTCCTGGCCGTTGTGGTTTGGAATCAGTCGCTCAGCACCGCCGAAGGCATCGTGCTCCTCGTTGCCATGGCGCTGGCGGCGCTGGTGCTGATCCGCTGGGCCCGCCAGGACGTCGAAGGCGCACGTACGGTGAAGGCCGAACTCGATGAGATGACCTTCGACTCGGGACGGGCCAATCCCCGCTTTGAGATCATCATCGGCGTCGTGGCCCTGCTGGCCACCCTCGGTGGAGCGGAGATGCTGGTCCGGGGAGCCCAGGAGATCGCAACCCGGCTCGATCTGTCGGAGGGATTCATCGGGCTGACGCTGGTGGCGCTGGGTACCAGCCTCCCCGAACTGGCGACGGTGCTGGCGGCGGCCCGGCGCAACGAGAACGATCTGGTGGTCGGCAATCTCCTCGGTTCCAACGTGTTCAACTCGCTGGCCGTGGCCGGCGGAGCGGCCGTGGTGGGGGGCGGAACGCTCGTCACCGGATTCAGGACGGGTTTGCTGTTCATGCTGGGCGTGGCGGCGTTCGCCGGGATCCTCACCGCCACCGGCAACAAGCTGGTCCGCTGGGAAGGCTTCGCTCTGCTCGTCGTCTACGTTGCGTTCGTCGCATCGAGTTTCTGAAGCAGACCGCTACGGCAGCGCCGGAAGGCCCTTGCGTTCCTCCCACTGGGCGGCTCGCGACTCGGCCAGGATCTCCTTGAAGATCCGTTCCATGTAGGCCGGGTCGAGTCCCTGCAGCAAGGCTTCTTCGCGGATGACGGCCAGCAGTTCTTCCTCCCGATCGGGGATCTGCACCGGCATCCCCCGGACGGCCTTGACCCGCCCGATGGCCAGCGAAAGGCCCCGGCGGCGGGCGAACAGCCGGACGATCTCCCGGTCCACGATGTCGACGGCCTGCCGCATCCGGGAGATGCCCAGAGCATCCATGAGGGCCCCGAAGCCGATCCCGTCGAGCTGCTGCAACTGGTCGGAGAGGGCCTCATCGGGAGTGGGATGCACCTCCACGGCGAGGCCGTCTGCCCCGACTCCCTGTGCTGCCAGCGCCAGCGGCGTGACCAGGCTGCGGTGCCCGGCTGCGTGGGACGGGTCGACGATGACCGGCAGGTGGGAACGCTCCTTGACGACCGGGACGGCGCTGATATCCAGGGTGTTCTGGGTGCTGTGCTCGAAGGTGCGGATACCCCGCTCGCACAGCACGACCTGGTCGTTGCCTTCGGCCAGCAGGTATTCGGCCGACCACAGCCATTCGTCGATCGTGGCGGAGGGTCCCCGGTTGAGCAGCACCGGCTTCCCGGTCCGGCCGGCGGCCCGCAGCAACTCGAAGTTCTGCATGTTGGCCGGGCCGATCTCCAGCATGTCGACGTGCCCGGCGGCCAGCTCGGCGTCGGCGATCTCACCGACCTCGGTCAGGATCGGCAGGCCGACGGATTCTCCGGCCTTCTCCAACAGGTCCAGCCCTGCCCGGCCCATCCCCGAGTAGGCGTACGGCGAAGATTGGGACCGGAAGGTGCCGCCCCGCAACAAGGATGCGCCCCGGTCGGCGACGATCTCGGCGGCCAGCATGACCTGGGCTTCCGATTCGACGCTGGCGGGGCCGGCAATCACCGGGAAGGGGTCATGACCAAAGCGCACGCCACGCACGTCGACGACCGTGTTGGTCGAACCTACGGCTTTACGGTGTGCTTTTCGCTCGGTCATGGTGGCTGCTCCTGGGTGGTGAGCCGGCTCCGGAAGTAAAAAGACCCGGAGCCCTGGCTCCGGGTTTCAGAATCGTGCTGGTGGTCCTGGTCTACGTGCGCGTTCCTTCAACCCGGGCTGCGGGCCCGGTAAATGCGAAGTCGGCGTAATAGACGTGCTGCATGTGGAACGCAAAGCTAGCCCGGATCGCTCCTCATGACAAGGGGATGGGGCAATCGCGAAGCGATTGCCGTACCAGGTACTTCGTACTTCGTACCGGGCGACAAGCACCGCACACGCCCTCCCCGCCGCAGGTGAGGGATGTGGGTCTCGCTAACAAGCGTAAACCGGAGGGGGCACGCACCCGCTGAAGTAGGGGGTTGACCTACTCGTCGGTCTCGGCCAGGGCCAGTGCAGCTTCGGCCAGCCGCTCGACCCGGGTCCCGAAGTCGGCGAACCGCTCATCGGTGGTCTGACCGGCCACGTAGCGGGCGAAGATCTGCTCGACGATCACGGAGATCTTGAAGAACGCGAACACCTCGTACCAGCGGAGGCGGGACAGGTCGAACCCGGTGCCCGCCCGATAGCGGTCGACGATCCCGGCCCGGGTGAAGAACCCGCCGTGCAGCAGCGGGTTGTCCATGAAGATCCGGTAGGGCAGATCGGTCGGTTGCGACCAGTAGGCGAGGGTCGTTCCGAGGTCGAACAGCGGATCACCCAGCGTCGCCATGTCCCAGTCGAACACCGCCACGACTTCGCCGGTGACGTCGACCATCACGTTGTCGAGCTTGTAATCGTTGTGCAGCAAGGAGGCCGCCTGCGGGGCCGGTACGTCCCGGGCCAGCCAGTCGGCCAGCCGGTCCATGGGCACGAGTTCGCGGGTTTTGGCCTTTTCCCAGCGTCCCGCCCAGCCCCGCACCTGTCGTTCGGCGAATCCCTCGGGTTTGCCCAGTTGGTTCAGGCCGATCGAGGCGTAGTTGACCCGGTGGAGATCGACCAGGGTGTCGACGAACCGTTCGCTGATGCGCTGGCGGACCTTGGTCTCGTCGGGGAGCCCTTTCGGCCAGCGGTTCCGGATGACGAAACCTCTGCGGCGTTCCATGACGAAGAAGGGCTTGCCCAGGATGGTCTCGTCGGTGCAGAGGTGCAGGGCCGCCGGAGCCTGGGGAAGCACCCGGCTCACCGCGTGCAGCACCGTGTACTCCCGCACCATGTCGTGGCTGCGTGGTGCCACCGGGCCGAGCGGCGGCCGCCGCAGCACGTATTCACGGTCCCCGACCCTCGCCAGATAGGTGAGGTTGGCGTGCCCGCCGGGGAACTGTTCGAACTCGATCGGGTCGTCGCCGGCGAACTGGGCAACGTGCCCACGCAGGTAGGCGGCGAGCTTCTGCTCGTCGAATCGCTCTTCTGCGCGGACCGGAGCGGTGTCACGCGGCGCAGTCACGACGGTTTCCCGCTCCCGCCACCGGGACGACCGGTAGCAAGCCACGTTGTCCTCCCAGAACCCGATACGTCGAGCCTAATCAACCGTTCCGCAAGACAACTCCGCCTCGCCGGTTCCCACCCTCTCCGCTCCGCAGGCTCCGCCAGCTCCGCACCTCCCCCGCCGCAGGTGGGGGAGGTGGCTCTCGCCGGAAGGCGAGAGCCGGAGGGGGCCGGGGAGGTGGCTCTCGCCGGAAGGCGAGAGCCGGAGGGGGCCGGGGAGGTGGCTCTCGCCGAAAGGCGAGAGCCGGGAGGGGGCCAGGGGAGGTGGCTCTCGCCGAAAGGCGAGAGCCGGAGGGGGCCGGGTAGACCCCACCGCTACGCTCTTCTCCCATGCCGCGTGTCTGCCTCTTTGATCTCGACGGGACGCTGGTCGACTCGCGCGAGCCGATCCTCACCGCCCTGAACGCCGCCCTGGCCGACCACGCGCTCGCTCCGATCCGCGAGCAAGACCTCTCCAACCATGTCGGCCCGCCGCTGCGCGACTCGCTCACCGTGCTGCTCGAAGAGCGGCATCAGGACGTCGACCTGGTCGTACCGCTGATCGAGTCGTTTCGCTCCCACTATGTCGTCACCTCGATCGAGATGGCCCGGGCGTACACAGGCATCCCCGGGCTGCTGCATGACCTCCACCTCACGGCCCGCCTCGGCGTGGTCACATCCAAACCTGCCTTCTATGCCCGGCCGATCCTCGAGACCCTCGGGTTCGACGGGTTGATGGAAGTGATCGAGGGTCCGAGCCTCGAGGAGATCGAACCGAAGCCCGAGACCCTGGCCCGGGCCTTGCGTCTCCTCGACTACGGGACCGGCGGGAAGCAGTTCGTGCTGATCGGTGACCGGCATCACGACATCGCCGCCGCCCGCATCAACGGCATCGGATCGATCGGGGTCACCTGGGGTTTCGGCACACTCGAAGAGCTCACCGATGCCGGTGCCGATCACATCGTCTCGAGCCCGGCCGAACTTGCGAAGATCCTGAGCGGCTAAGCCTGCAGGTAGCGGTCGAGGAAGGCAATCATCTCGGGCATGTGCGGCTCGAACGGCTCGAGGGATGCGTGCCCGCCTTCGGGCACGATGATGATCTGTCCGTTGGGAGCCGCTTCGAACAGACGGAAGGCATCCTTGACCGGGATCACCCTGTCGGCGTCGCCGTGGACGATCAGCACCGGGCACTCGACGTCGGCGATGCGCCGCAATGGAGCGAAATCATCGAACCGGTGCCCGATCAGTTTCTCCATCGGCCAGAGCATCCCTTCGGCTATCCGCCCGGGGAGCCGGTCGAGGCGCAGCGTGTTGGCCATCATCTCGCGAGGGTGGGCGAACGCCGACATGGAGACGACGGCAGCGATTTCAGGGTCGCGGGAGGCAGCCAGGATGGCGGCACCCGCGCCCACCGAGTGACCGGCGACTCCGATGGCGGTGACGTCGTCCCGTTCCCGGAGCCAGTCGATCCCGACCTCGAGGTCTTCGGCGAAGCGTGGCAGGGAGGCAAAATCGTCGTGTTCGCTGCGTCCGTGGTTGCGAGCGTCGAGAAAGAGGGTGTGGTAGCCGGCTTCGTGCAGGTAGGGGGCGATGGGCAGCAGCAAAGAGGCGTTGGCACCCCACCCGTGGAGCACCACCACGGTCGGCGCCGGGCCGTCGACGGCCGGTATGAACCAGGCATGCAGACCCATCCCGTTGACCGATTCGAGCCACACCTGCTCCTCCGGCAACCCGAGGTCGGCCGGGGTCTTCGTTGCGTCCCGCTGCGGCGGGGCGAACGCCTTCTTGAGCAGTCCGGGTATGGCGTAGACGATCCCGGCCCCGATCGCTGCTCTTCCAATAGATCTGCGCATGGCCGCATATGGTACGCCGCCCGGAGCCACTTCCGGTCGAATCGCCCCGACACAACCGGTGGACTACGTTTCGGAGAGATTCACTTCGAGGAGCACCCATGAAGAAGATCGTGGTGACCGGCGGCAGCGGGAAGGCCGGCCGGGCCGTCGTCAACGAACTCAACGCTCGCGGGTACCAGACGCTCAACGTCGACCAGACGATCCCCCCGGCCTCGTGGGGATGGGCGCTGGCCGTCGATCTGACCGACCTGGGCCAGACGATCGAAGCCCTGCAGGGCGCCGACGCAGTGGTGCACCTGGCGGCGGTCCCCGCCCCGGAGATGCGGCCCGAGCAGGAGACGTTCCGCAACAACATCCTCAGCACCTACAACGTGTTCTCGGCCGCCGCCGATCTCGGATTGAAGAAAGTCGTGTGGGCTTCCAGCGAGACCGTCCTCGGGCTGCCCTTCGAAAAGGAACTCCCCGACTACGCCCCCATCGACGAGCAGCAGACGCCCTACCCGGAGTCGAGCTACGCCCTCTCCAAACTGCTGGGCGAGCAGATGGCCGCTCAGTTCAACCGCCGGTTCGGCCTGCCGTTCGCCGGGTTGCGGATCTCCAACATCATGGAACCCGACGAGTACGCCCGGTTCCCCACCTTCTGGGACGACCCGGCCCTGCGGAAATGGAACTTGTGGGGCTACGTCGACGCACGCGACGTCGCCCAGGCAGTCCGTCTCGCCCTGGAACTCGATGTCCCCGGCTCCGAGCAGTACGTCGTCGCCGCCAACGATACGGTCATGAACCGCTCCAGCCGGGGCCTCATGGAAGAGGTCTACCCCACCGTCGAGATCCGTCGCGACCTCGCAGAGTTCGAGACTCTCCTGTCGATCGACAAGGCCAGAGAGTTGCTGGGCTACGAACCCGACCACAGCTGGCGCGACCATTTGTAGACCTGGAGTAGTCGCCCTGGTTCCCACCCTCGCCGCACCGCCGCCTCCGGCGGCGCCGCAAACCCCCGTCCTCCCGCCGACGGGAGAGGCAAGACACGGGTTCCCCCTCCCGGGAGCGGGAGGGGGCTAGGGGGAGCGTGGACCCCCCATGGTGACCCACCCTCCCCTGGCGGGAGAGGCAAGACACGGGTTCCCCCTCCCGGGAGCGGGAGGGGGCTAGGGGGAGAGTGGAACCCCCCATGGTGACCCACCCTCCCCTGGCGGGAGAGGCAAGACACGGGTTCCCCCTCCCGGGAGCGGGAGGGGGCTAGGGGAAGGGTGGAACCCCCCTATGGTGACCCACCCTCCCCTGGCGGGAGAGGCAAGACACGGGTTCCCCCTCCCGGGAGCGGGAGGGGGTTAGGGGGAGGGTGGAACCCCCCTATGGTGACCCACCCTCCCCGCGGCGCCGCCTTAGGCGGCCCCGCGCCTCTCCCGCCGGCGGGAGAGGCAAACGCCCGTCCCCCTGGGGCATGCGAGGAGAAGACCCTGCCAGCTAGCATCCTCGAACACCCGGCAAGCCTTCCGACTATTGAGGATTCGACATGCCAGACATCAGGTTCCCCCTCTCGACGCTCCTCGGCCGTGCCGAAACCGCCCATGAGATCCACGGCGAACCCGATCGCGAAGTCGCCGGTGTTCGTTCGATCGACGCGGCCGGGCCCGAACATCTCACCTTTGCCAAAGCCAAGCGGTACGGGCTCCTGGCAGACACCAAAGCCGGCGCCGTCGTCACCGACGCCGGCCTCGACGACCTTCGAGCCCTGGACAACTTCGACCGCATCACGTGGGTGCTCACCCCGTCGCCACGGCTCCTCATCAGCGAACTGGCAACCGCCTTCCTGCCCCCACGTTCGACGGAGGTCCACCCGACCGCAGTGATCGACCCTTCCGCCAAGCTCGCCGCCGATGTGGGTGTCGGACCGCTCGCCTCGATCGGCGAAGACGTGGAGATCGGATCCGGGTCGAACATCGGTGCCGGGGTCCATATCTATCGCGGGGTCCGGATCGGCGAAGGCGTCAACGTCGGCGCGGGCACCGTGATCGGGTCTGACGGATTCGGCTACGAGCGCACCGACGAAGGCTGGGTGAAGCTTCCCCATCTGGGCACGGTCATCATCGGCGACCGGGTTGAGATCGGCGCCAACACGGCCATCGACCGCGGAACCTTCTCGGACACGATCATCGAAGCGGGGGCCAAGGTCGACAACCTGGTCCACATCGCCCACAACGTCCGGGTGGGGGCCAATGCGATGGTCATCGCCAACGCCATGGTCGGCGGCTCGACATCTATCGGCGCGTTCACCTGGATTGCCCCTTCGACCTCCTTGATCAACGGCATCAAGATCGGCGAGAACGCCATGACGGGCCTCGGAGCCGTCGTCCTGAAAGACGTCCCCGACGGTGTCACGGTGATCGGTGTCCCCGCCAAACCCCTGGAACGCAAATAGCGCGCCTTTGCCCCTAGACTGAAGTCTTCAAGGCGGCCCCAGCCTCAGCCTCTCATTGCTTCGCGGCGTACTCCTCGAGTTCACCCTCCTCTGCATGAGCGATCGCTGTCGCATCAACGAACCGGCGCCATCTGGCAACAGTTCGAGAGAATGGACATGTTCATGAGGCACACCACGCGACATCCTTCGATCGCATTTCTGAGTACGTACCCGCCCACCTCGTGCGGATTGGCGACGTTCACTGCCGCTTTGCGCAGCGCCGTCGCCGGCAGCCGCGACTCGGACGACGGGTTGGGCGTCGTGAGCCTGGTAGACAAGCGACTTGGAAACCTCCAACCGGAAGTCGTGCACGAACACCTCAACGGCAACCGAGCCTCCGTTCTCGAGACGATCGACGCCCTCAATTCCTTCGATGCCGTTTCCCTCCAGCATGAATACGGGATCTACGGCGGACCCGATGGTCGCGAAGTTCTCGATCTGCTGGCCGGCCTCGAGGTTCCGGCGGTCGTCACCCTGCACACGGTCCTCAGCCGGCCCAGTCCCGGCCAGCAGTCGATCCTGGAGGAAGTCGTTGCCCTCTCCGCGCGGACCATCGTGATGAGCGATACGGCCAACCGGCGCCTCGTCCAGGGTTACCAGATCGACCCCGGCAAGGTTCGCATGGTTCCGCATGGTGCGAGAGTCAGCCTGGGCGGCCCCTCGCTGGCGAGCGGGAACCGTCCCGTCGTGCTCACCTGGGGCCTCATCGGGCCGGGCAAGGGTCTGGAAATGGCGATCGACGCCTTCGCCTCACTGCGGGACCTTGATCCCCTGCCTCGCTACATCATTCTCGGCAAGACGCATCCCAAGGTCCAGGCTTCCCAGGGTGATGCCTACCTCGAGGGTCTGGTGGCCCGGGTCTATGATCTCGGGCTCGACGAGATTGTCGAGTTCGACGACCGGTACCTCGACATCGACGCCCTGGCGGTTGCCGTACGCCAGGCCGACCTGGTCGTGCTTCCGTACGAATCAACCGAACAGGTCACCTCGGGCGTGCTGGTCGAAGCTCTCGCCGCCGGGAAACCGGTCATCGCCACCGCCTTCCCTCACGCCGTCGAGTTGTTGGGCAACGGTGCAGGCACCGTGGTGGCCCACGGCGATTCTGCTGAGTTGGCAGCCGCCCTCCGGAGCGTGTTCACCAATCCCGCCCTTGCAGCCCGCATGGCAGGGAAAGCACGACAGATCGGTTCGACCTTGTATTGGCCGGCCATCGCCCGCCGATACGATCACCTGACCACAAAGCTGGTCGCCCGACACGAAGCGGCCCGCGTGCCCACCGCCCACCATCCTGAGAAAGTCTTTGATGGCCTCGCCTGGGTCAGTTGACGCCCGGCCCGGCCTTCGTGCATTGAGCGACGCCGCCGCCCGGCCGTTCCGGTCGGCCCGCGGGAATCTCCTCGGTCCGCTCCCCGGTCCCCGCTTCGACCATTTGCAACGAATGACCGACCATCTGGGTGTCTGGGAGCACGCCGAGTTCAGCATCCCGCGCGTGGAGCATGGCTATTGCACCGACGACAACGCCCGGGCGCTCATCGTGGTGAGCCGCCAGCCGGATCCGTCCCCCGCGCTCGTCAAGATGGCCGGCGCCTATTTGAAGTTCCTGCGAGAGGCCCGGCTCCCGGATGGTGGTTTTCACAACCGGCGCAGCTCCGACGGGTCGTGGGAGGATGGAGTGGGGTCGGACGACTCGCAGGGGCGAGCACTCTGGGCCCTCGGGTCGGTGGCCGGTCGCGGTCCGGCCTCCTGGATGCGTGAGGCCGGACTGGAACTGTTCGACGAGCAAGGCGATCTCCATTGGCCGTCTCCGCGAGCAAACGCCTTTGCGGTGCTGGGCGCCTCCGAGATTCTCCTTTCATCACCCGACCATTCGCCCGCATGGGACACGTTGGAGCGTGGCGTCGATCATCTCGTCATGCGGGATGATGCCCGGTGGCCGTGGCCCGAGCATCGGCTGGCCTACGACAATGCCCGCATCCCCGAGGCCCTGCTGGCGGCGGGAACACTCCTGACGGACGACGGCCTCGTTGAAACGGGCCTCCGCCTGCTCGAATGGCTGGCAGCCACGGAGTTTCGTGGCGGCCATTTCAGCTTCACGCCCGCCGCCGGGTGGGCGCCGGGTGAGACCCGGCCGGGTTTTGACCAGCAGCCGGTAGAGGCGGCCGCCATGGCCGACGCCTGCAGTCGGGCCTGGTCGATAACCGGAGACAGCCTGTGGCAGGACCTGGTCGAGCGGGCCGCCCAGTGGTTTCTGGGGGCCAACGACACCGGCGCGGTTCTCTACGACCCGCATACCGGGGGTTGCGGGGACGGCCTCGGTCCCGATTACACCAACCTGAACCAGGGTGCCGAGTCGACGCTGGCCGCACTGGCCGTGCTCCAGCAGGCCGAGATGATTGATCGCTCCGGAGCCCAGCCTCGCACCAGGTCCGTGGCCTGAGCCCACCGGTCGCCTAGCCTTGGTCTTCGCATCCTGTGCTGAACCAACGACTCGGACGGGCAGAAGAAGGCGATCAACCACATGACCCCAATCCGTGTCACGCGAACACCGGTGCGCCTGACTTCCGATCCCCATCGCGTGATCATCAAGCCCTTCCTGCCGGGGGGCCGCTTCTTCCCGGATGGGAAGTCCCACGCGGAGCTCATCATCAACCGCATCCTGGCCATGTCGGAGGCCGACGCAGCTTTGACGCTGGCAGCCACGCAGGACCGGTTCAAGGGCCGCCACGAAGACCTCAGCAGCACGTTCGAGAGCAACTTCGCTCTGGTTTCCAGGCACATTGAGAACCCGAAGGATCTCCCCCGGGACCGCCGTCTGCTCATCGGGGCGTACTTCACGCACGAGTACTCGATCGAGGCGGCCTCCCTCAGCAATCCTTCGATCGTCCCGGCTCCCGATCAGGCCGGCCTGGATCCGGGGGAACAGCGGTTTGTCATGAGCTTGCGGGCTATCGGCGAGGGCCACATTTCGTCTATCGAGTTCCGTTCGGGCGTCGTCGATGCCGGAGGCAATGTTCGCCTGGAAGCGTCCGGCCCGCATGCGACGACGGCCAACCGACGATCACCGATCTACGACAAGCCCGTCTTGTCGACCAAGCTGGAGGAACTGGGGGCGTTCAACGACATCACCCGCATGTGTCTCGATCCCCTGCCCGACAAGTTCACGTTCGCGCAACTCGAAGATGCCATTGCGGATCTCGATCGCCATGGCATCCCTCGCTCGGCGGCTCTGCAGACCGTCAAGGTCATCCACTGGCTGGCGTCTTCGAACTACGCATGTGCCTTCCCGGCGGACTCCGAGGTCTCGGAACGAGTCATGTTCCCCATGGGTCCCACGGAGAGCCACGGGATGGAGGACGCCCGGTTTGTCCGTTTCACCCATGACAACGGGAAGGTGGTGTATTTCGCTACCTACACCGCGTTCGATGGGATCCAGATCCTCCCCCAGCTGATAGAAACACGGGATTTCGTCTCGTTCCGGGTCGCCACCCTCAACGGACCCGCGGCTCAGAACAAGGGGATTGCCCTGTTCCCCCGCAAGATCGACGGTCGCTTTGCGGCCCTGTCCCGCCAGGACAACGAGAACAACTACCTGATGCTGTCGGACAATGTCCGCTTCTGGCATGAAACCGAGAAGATCCAGGAGCCCGTGCGCCCCTGGGAACTGGTGCAGCTGGGGAACTGCGGTTCGCCGCTTGAGACCGAGGCGGGATGGTTGGTGATCACCCATGGAGTGGGCGCGATGCGCCGCTACACGCTCGGAGCAATTCTCCTCGACATCGAGGATCCGCGCCGGGTCATCGGGCACCTCAACGAGCCGTTGCTGGAACCAAACGCGGACGAGCGGGATGGGTATGTGCCCAACGTCGTGTATTCCTGCGGAAGCATGATCCACGGCAACCACCTGGTGCTTCCGTACGGGTTTTCGGATGTGGGGGCCCGCATCGCCACGGTGCCGCTCGACGATCTCCTCACCCGGCTCACCGGGACGGCTAGACGCGTTCTGATCATCCCGCCGGGTTTGCCCTGGTCGCGTGGTGGTCGACGATGCGGTGGTAGACGGCGAGGTACTCGTCGACCATCCGCTCCCGGTCGAACCGCGGGTCGACCGAGGCACGCACGGCCATCCGATCCACTCCCTGCGAGGCGTCCGACGGCAGCGACGGCTTTGTCGATGGAGTCCACGAGAAAGCCGTTTCCACCGTCGGTGATCAGCTCGGGCATCGATCCTCGCCGGTGGGCAATCACCGGCGTCCCGCAGGCCATTGCTTCAACGACGCTGAATCCGAAGGGCTCGTCGAAGCTGATCAGGTGGAGGAGTGCCCGGGCGCCGCCGAGCAGTTCCCCGCGCTCGTCGGGCCCAACCGGTCCGATATAGGAAACTTGCTCGCCGTCCAGCCGTGGCTGGACGAACCGATCGAAGTATTCCTGATCCTGGACGATCCCGGCGATCTTCAGCGGCAGCCCGGCTTGTTCGGCAACATCGATGGCTTCAACCGCTCCCTTGTCGGGATGGATCCTCCCGAAGAACAGCAGGTACTCGCCCGGCTCGTCCCGCACGGAGAATGACCTCATGTCGATGCCGTGGTGGATGGTGGCCACGTAGTCGAGTCTCTCGTGCCGATCTGCGTCGCTGATCGCCACGTAGTAGCCGCGGTCGTTGTACTGCTCGAAGACGGGCACGATCCGCTCGGACGAAAACCCGTGAATGGTGGTGAGCACCGGCGTGTCGACCAGGCCGCTGTAGGTGAGCGGCAGGAAATCGAAGCTGTTGTGGATCAGATCGAATTCGTGGGCGCGTTCGAAAACGGAGGCGATGTGGAGACCCTCCCAGACTTTCGCATCAAGGGTCGGATCCTCCGAGTACCCGGTCGGTGCCGAGCCGACCAACCGTGCAGAGGTAACCGAGTCGGCGGTGGCGAACAGCGTCACATCGACCCCGCGAGCAACGAGCCCCTCGGTGAGCAGTGATACGAACTGCTCCCAAGGTCCGTAGTGCCGGGGCGGAACCCGCCACGAGATCGGGGCCAGCATCGCGACTCGCAGAGGCCGAGCGGTCATGGTTGCACCGGACGGATCGTTGGCTGCGGGGTCTTGGGGCGTGAGGCGTCGGAGCGGCCGGTCAAACGACCTTGTTCTTCTCGCTCTCGGCCTTCTTCATCTTCTTGTCGAGGCGCTTCTGCTTGAGATCTTTGGCAGCCACCTTCTTGTTGCTTCTGCCGCCTTTGTCCTTGCTCGCCATCTGTGCCTCCAGGCCGGCCACCGAAAGGCAGCCATACCCCATTGTCCCACGCCACCAGGACTAGTCCCTGCCCCCTCCGGCCGATCGCTCCACGATCAGCCACCCCTCCCACCAGCGGGGTCCTAGCCTCTCCCGCCGGCGGGAGAGGCGCGCCGCCGCAGAAGGCGGCGGCGCGGAGAGGGTGGAACAGGACCAATCAGTCATCAGTGTCGACCCCTTCCGACCGATCGCTTCACGATCGATCGGAGACGGCAAAGAACGCCCTCGGGGTAGTGATATCAAACCTCACTACCATCTCGTCTCGTGTCACCTGCCATCACTGTTGAGCGGCTCGAGAAGCGCTACGGCGAGTTGACCGCCGTGGACGGGGTCTCGCTCGAGGTCGCCCGGGGCGAGACCTACGCCCTCCTGGGCCCCAACGGCGCAGGCAAAACCACCACGGTCGAGATCCTCGAGGGCTTGCGCCGCCCCACCGGGGGCAAGGTGTCAGTCCTGGGCCTCGACCCGAACGTCGACCGCCAGGAGCTCCAACCCCAGATCGGAGTGATGCTGCAGGAAGGGGGCGCCAACCCGGGTGCCCGGGCCAAAGAGATCCTCACCCTGCTGGCCGCCTTCTTCGACAACCCCCGCTCCCCCGACGAACTGCTCGACCTGGTCGGGTTGACCGGGCAAGCCCGAACCCTCTGCCGGCGCCTCTCCGGGGGCGAGAAGCAGCGTCTGTCGCTGGCTATGGCCCTGGTCGGCCGACCCCAGCTGGTGTTCCTCGACGAGCCGACCGCCGGTCTCGACCCGGGCGGTCGGCGCACCACCTGGCAGACCCTCGAACGCCTCAAAGAGGACGGGGTCACCATGCTGCTCACCACCCATTTCATGGACGAGGCCGAACACCTGGCCGACCGGGTCGGCATCATCCACCGGGGCCGCCTGGTCGCCGAGGGCCCACCCGCCGACCTGGTGCGGGGCACCGGCGGCCTCTCCTTTCTGGCCGCCCCGGGGCTCCCCGTCGAGCAGCTCCACACCCGCCTCCAGGCACCCGTCCGCGAGGCCAGCCCGGGCCGCTATATCGTCGACCTCCAGGACCCCACCCCCGCCCAGGTCGCTGACCTGACAGCCTGGCTGGCCGAGCACAACACCCTGCTCAAAGAACTGCGCCTTGGGGCCGCCGGCCTGGAGGAGATCTTCCTGGCCCTCACCGAGCAGGAGGCGCCATGACCGCCCGGGCTCTGCGCGCCCAGACCAAACTCGAACTTATCCTCACGCTCCGCCGCGGGGAGGCCGTGCTGCTGACCCTGATCATCCCGATCGGGCTGCTGGTCTTCTTCGGGACCACCCAACTGTTCGCCGTGACCGTCGAGTTCATCACCCCGGGCCTCCTCGCCCTGGCGGTGCTGTCCTCGTCGCTCGTCAGCCTCTCCATCGCCACCGGCTACGAGCGCAAGTACCTCGTGCTGAAGCGGTTGGGGGCCACCCCGCTCCCCCGCTCGGTCCTCTTCGTCGCCAAAGCCATCTCCATCCTGGTGCTGGAGATCGTCCAGGTCGGCTCGCTCCTGGGGGTGGCCGCCCTGTTCTTCGGATGGCGGGCCGACATCAACTGGTGGCTGCTGATCGGCGCCCTCCTGCTGGGCACGACCGCCTTCTCCGGGATTGCGATGCTGATGGCCGGCACCCTCCGTGCCGAGGCCACCCTGGCCCTCGCCAACGGCCTCTATGTCATCTTCCTGCTGGTCGGAGATGTGATCTTCCCCCTCGAAAGCCTCCCCGATGCCGTCGTCCGCCTCGGCCAGGTGATGCCCGCCGCCCCGCTGGCCGGCCTCTTCCGGGCGGCGGTCGGCCAGGCCGACTTCGTCGCCGCCCACGCCGTCATCTTGATCGGCTGGGCGTTGCTGGTCCCCCCGCTGGCGGTGAGGTTCTTCACCTGGGAAGAGCGCTAGCGCTCCCGCAGAGGTTCTGCGGACCACCCGAACAAGTCGGGTTCGATCGACGGTCCGATGGCGGCGGCGGTTTCCGCCACGACATCCAATAGGATTGCCTCCGTGGCGAACAACTCACCCAAACCGAATACCACTGCTGTGGGGGTAGCTATCGGTGCCGGCGTCGGCGCTGCCCTGTTTGCGGCGACCTCCAGTCCCGTGTGGATCGGCGCGGGTGTTGCGATCGGAGCAGCCATCGGTGCCGCCTCACAGCGGGTCGACACAACGGAACCGGAAGACGAAACCGACGACTGACTCTCGGTCGGCGGCTTCGGTCTCGAACACAAACATGCCGGAATGACTTCGAAGGATGCCCTCGACTCTCCCCCGGGGGGAGACCCCACAATGGCGGGGAGGAGGTGGGAGAGATGAATCTGGTCCCGATCGGGCGGTTCTCGAAGATGACGCGGCTGTCGGTGAAGGCACTGCGGCTGTACGACCAGAACGGCCTGCTGCCTCCCGCCCACGTGGACCCGTCGTCCGGTTACCGGTACTACGACCTCGCCCAGGCGAGACGGGCCGAGGCGGTGAGGATCTTGCGGCTGGTCGATATGCCGCTCGACGAGATCCGGACGATCGTGGAGTCCGACGACCCCGAGCTGGTCCACAAACAGCTGGTCGTGCACCGGGAGCGCCTGGCCGATCGGCTGGCAGCCCAGGAGCACACCCTCGCCTTCCTCGAGGCGCTCATCCAACGCAAGGAGGCAATCATGCCCTACGACATCCAGGTCATCGAAGCGCCCCCGCAGGTGGTGGCCGCCACCAGGATCCACACGACCCTGCACCGGATCGGCGAGGACATCGGCAAGGGGTTTGGAACGCTGATGCAGGTGATGGGCCGGGAGGGCGTCGCCGGGTCGGGGCCTCCGCTGATCGTCTACCACGACGTGATCGACGAGGACACCGCCGGCGATATCGAGATCTGTGTGCCGGTGGCCGGCGATATCTCCGGCGACGACGTCTACACCCGTGAGCTGGAAGGCGGCACGGTGGCATCCGCCGTCCATCGCGGGCCCTACGCGGAGATCGGCCCCGCCTACCACACGCTGACCGGCTGGATCTCCGAACACGGCCACGAGATCGCCGGACCACCCCGGGAGATCTACCTCAACGACCCCCAGACCGTTCCCCCCGAGGAGATCCTCACCCGGGTCGAGTTCCCGATCTGTTCCGAGACCGGCTGACGGGTACGTCGCCGGGGTGCCCGGTCGCGGGTTCGGCCAGGAGCGCGCCGCGTGGGTCCCGGAGATGTTGGGAACCCCAGAGACCATTCGGGAAGTGGGTCCAGGACGTGAGGTCCAAAGACCCCACATCTGGGCCTATGGTCCCGTTCACCAGCTGCGAACCCGGTGATACGCTTGCTGGAAGCTGTTGGGAGGCGCAGGGGTGAACCAACTGGCGGGAGCTTGGGTAGTGCCTCTCGCCGCGAGTCGAGCTTCACACCCATCGCACCAACGAAACCCACTCACTGCGCGCGCGAAGGCTGAGTCCTTGGAAAGACAGCCTTCGCGAAACGGGCACGAAACGCGATCGGAGTCTCGCTACGTACCGCGCTCAGGCATGCTACCGCCGCGTCCGGGCTAACAGCCGTTCGCAAGGCGCCGATGTTTGGCTTGCCCGGGAGACGGGCAAGTGAGCGAACCGACGTGTCAGAACGGGCTTCCACTGCAGTTCTCTGTCGAAGCTCAACGGGCCTTGCGGCAGCAGTTGTTCTACAAACCGTCCCTGCTTGAACGCATCTCCCCCCGAGCCTGGTCAAGATTGCCGAATCTGTGGCGACTGCCTCGACTTCTCCAATCCCGTCCGCCGGGACGACATCGCACGCCATGGTCGGCCCGCAGATGGGCTGTGGGACCATCAGGAGTTGCCCTCCGCTTTGCGGCCGTATTCGTCACCCTGTGCGTGTCGTTGGCGTACGGCGGCGGAATCAGCTACGGCCATTGGATCACTGCGGCGCTGGCCGATGTTGGGGTGAATACCGGGTCGTTGAGCGTGTTGGTGGAAGATCCGGAAACGGAGTTCGATTTCACCTGCGAGACTCACCTGTTCCCTCGCCATGCGTTGTCCTTCGTTCGGTTCTGGGCACCGGACCAGGTTCCCGGGAAACTCAAGCCGGGGATAACCGGCGCGGTGAAGATCGAGGAGGACGGCAACGAGGTTTCGTCCGGCTACTCGATTGACCCTGCGGAGGCGGCAATCGGCGACCCAGCGATAGTGCATCTGGGCTCAGCGGTGGTGACCATCACCGACTGGATCGAGAAACCGGACGAACCGGGTGAATATCTCGGCTTCACCTATGTCCTCGAAGGCGATCCGGTGGTGGTCGACGTCAAGGCGGCCCGATCCATCTGGCGAACGACGTTCGAGACCTCCGGGTTGTGGTCGCTGGATGGCCTGTGCGAACCATCCGCCCGGCCCCTTCACTTCTGCCAACCATCGTCCATCGAGACGAACATCCCGGTCGTTAACGATGGGTCTGTTCCGGCGACTCCCTACGTAGCGCTGGGCCCCGCGTCGCAGTGCGAACTGTTCGACGCGACCCTCGAGACTTCGACCGGGGTTCTGGCGGATGGGCCGCTCTGCGACCTCCTCGAGCAGCCCTACCAGATCAGTCCACAAATCGATCCGGGCGACACGGCTCTCGTCACGCTATCGATCAGCCTGGCCGATACGGAGTTGGAACCAGGCGATTACGCCGCCGACCTCACAGTCACCGGATTCTTCACGCAGTGGAACCTCCCGATCGAAGACGCGGGCCACGGGTGGACCGCAGCTTCCGACCTATCACTCGACCTCACGGTCAACGTCGAACCCCCCGACTACGGATACGGGGATTGTGACGACGATTGCGACAATGACGAATGCGACGATGACGACAACGGGGACTGTGAAGACGACTGCGACGACAACGATGGCGATGATGACGGAGGGAAGAAGAACCAGGACAAGAACGATGATGCGGCCGGTGCCGACCTTGCCGCTCCAGCCGAAGAGACCCTCCCTGAAGAGCTGCCTGGTGAGGAGCTTCCGGCCGAAGAACCGCCCTTAGAAGAAACCCAGCCACAAGACCCTCCTGCCGAAACCCAGCCTACCGAGGAGCCACCAGCCGAAGAACCGCCCTCAGAAGAAACCCCGCCTACCGAGGAGCCACCAGCCGAAGAACCGCCCTCAGAAGAAACCCCGCCTACCGAGGAGCCACCAGCCGAAGAACCTCCCTCAGAAGAAACCCTGCCTACCGAGGAGCCACCGGCCGAAGAACCTCCCTCAGAAGAAACCCTGCCTACCGAGGAGCCACCGGCCGAAGAACCTCCCGGGGAGGAACCCCCAATCGACGAACCGGCCGGCTTTGACGTGCAGCGCGCCTCGCTCGCCGGTCTCGTGTGGCACGAAATCGACGGTGATGAGCTGAAGATCCTGGGCGGTCCCGAGGACGGTCTCGCCGGGGTTGAAGTCGTCCTGCTGGACGAGAACGGCCTCGAAGTGGAAGTCGTCGAAACGAATGACAGCGGCTTCTACACCTTCCCCGACGTCGAACCCGGGACCTACATGGTCGGGTTCTATCCGCCCGACGGCTACGGATTTGCCGACATCGAAGAACCAATGGAGCCGTTCGACACTCCTGAGGACTACGAGATCTTCCTGGCGGGTCTGGCGAAGGAACTGGACGTCGAACCCGAGGAAATCGTGATCTCGGACCTGGTCTCCGTGGATGAATTGAGTGGTCCGTTGATCGGATTGACGGCTCCGGTGGTTCTCGAGGACGGAGAGAACCTTGGAATCGGCGATGCGGCAATGATTGAGACTCCGGAGCAGGATCAACTCGAAGAGACACCTGTTGCACAGACCCCGGCTGAACCGATCGAGATCCCGGAACCGCCGGCACAGCCTGCGGAATCAGACGAGGGAGACACCTCGGTGTCCCCGGCCAACCCGGACGGCGACGCCAGAGAGCCAGAACCCGACCCGGTAGAAGAGACGGTAGTGCCCGATCCGGATCAGCCCGACTCGGTCGGAGAAGACCCGGACATCAGCGAGCCCACCGGCGAGACCGTTCCGCCTGCCCAGGCAGCGAGTGAGGAACCGTCGCCCGATCCAGGAGCCGAACCCGGACCACCTGCCGAAGCAGATTCAGATAAGCCGCCGGGCGAGCCGACGGAGAACGAGACGACACCGTGAGAAATGGCACAGCGATGAGAAGCAAAGGGAGGTAGGGGCGAAGGAGGGCAAGGAATCCAACGAGAAGCGAAAGCGGTGAGGGCCGGAAACTCTCACCAGGAAAGGAAGGGAACGTGAGAGAAAGAAAGAGGAACGTGCTGCTGCGGCCGCCGGCCCTTGTGGTGATGGTCGCCCTGCTGCTCGCCGTGTCCGGGGTGCTATACGCCCACTGGACAGCGACGCTGAGCCTCGACGGAGACGTTATGACAGGCAACGTCGGTGTCAGCTGGAACGATGCTTGGACCAACGACGACGGCGTCAACAATGGTGATGGAGAACCGTTTGCCACAGTCTGGGGTAATCCGTCGGCGGACCCCAGCGATTGGGGTGCTTCAGCTCCCCGCCACGACAAGGGCGTAGCGGATTGCTGGATCAACGATGTCGGTGGCGAACACCTCGGGTTCCAGGTCAATAACGCATACCCGAGCTACTACTGCACCATCACGGCACTGCTGGGGGCGCAAGGGAGCGTGCCCGTCCGAGCGACCTCCCTCGCTTTCACAGGTCAGAAGGCCTGGGATGACGAGGGCGGACACCATGAAGGGAGCCTGACCCTTTGGCCGGGATCCTTTGAGGGTAACTTCGCAGCTGGGATGTCGTATCCAACTGCTGAGATTGAAGGGGACTTCAGCGCCGGCGTGCGATGCGGGACCCAGCTCGATCCAATGAATTGTCGATTCCGGTTCGATGGGACTAACGATGGGAAGTTCTGGAATGGACCAGTGACCTGGAACGAGTCCGGCAATGCATTCGCAGACCTCGACGGCGTGGATGTGACGTGTGACGCAACGGAATGCGGGCCCGCCGAGGATTACAACCCCAACGGCACTCCCGATACTGGTGATCTGCCTCTCGTTGAGGATTGCGACATCACCCAAGAGGTTGAAACCTCAGGGTGGATTCACGTCCTTAATGACGCCAGTCAGAACGCCTCGTACAGCTTCCATATCGAGCAGAGCTTCGTGAACTGGAATGAATTCTGGCCGGGAGACTGCACGCCTGGAGCCGAAGTGGCGTCGCCCGACGGAACTCTGTACAACCCTGAGCGCTTTGCGTGCCCGACGGCAACGGAAGGGTACGTACTGGACTTCGACGACTGCATTCTCCCGTAAGGGGTTGTTGGACAACTGAACGCCCGGTGGGTGTCCCGGACTGAACGGGACACCCACCCTGAGAACAAGACAACAGAGCAACAGGAAGGGCGCAGGGGCGCATGAGCGGGCGCACGCGAGCATTGACGGTGGTAATCATCACGATCGTGCTGGCCGCCGGGATGCTCGCCGCCTTTCCCAGCTCCGCCCACGAGGCCGCCAGCGGTCCGATGGCCGCAGTCACCTTCGTCGATGCATGGACCAACGACGATGGCGGAGTCAATGGTGCCGATATCGGCGACACCGGTCTGGCGTCAACCGGGTTCGACGTCTGGCCGGTGAGCGACAGCAGCGACGATCCGGAAGCCGCCGGTATCCAGGCTCTCCGCAGAACCGACGACGCCGCCCGGTGCGTTGCCGAAGTGCGCGACGGCGTATCGGACTTCATCGATCTCACGATCGATAACGGATATCCGCAGTACATCTGCACCTTCACCGCCGTGGTGGAGAACGCCTCTTCTGTGCCCGCCGCGATCGACCCGGCACTCATCGAGGCCGACGACGGGCTCGAAGCAATCCAGATCACCGATCCGCCGGCTCCCGGCATCATCGGACCGGGCGAAACCGCCGAACTGGTCTTTGCGGTCCGCATCCTCAATGGAGCCCCGCAGGACTCCACCCTTGGTCTGACAATCACAACCCTGATCACCAACCCGGTCTGTGAGAAAGGGCTGGTGTTCGGAGTCGAACGGGGGAGTGGAAACCTGTACGAGATCGACGTGACCGCCGGTGTGGCCTACCGCCTGGCCGACATTACCGACCCGGTACCGGCCAACGTGAACTCCCCCAACGGGCTCGCGTACGACGGCGCTACCAACCGCCTGTACTTCTCGGCGTCGCTGGAAGGCGCTGCTACCAGCGACCTCTACTTCTGGGATGGCAACTCTATGCACCTGGCGGGGACCGTGACCGGCCAAGCCGGTGGAGCCTCTATCCACGACGGTGCCTACTACTACGTAGTCAACGCCACCGACGACCTGGTCAAGGTCACCTTCACCGCAGCCGGTGCGGTGGCCAATGAGACCACGATCTACCCCGGCTTCGCCGGCACCGACACGTTCCGCTTCGGTGATCTGGCCATTTCGCCCGACGGATCGACGCTGTACGGCAGCACTCTGCAGAGCGGGACGACCCCGCCGACCTTCTTCAACCTCGACCTCGGGACCGGGGCCTATGCGGCGGTCTCAACCAGCAGCGGCGTAGGGTTGCAGCTGGCCTTCGGTGACGATGGAGTCCTGTACGGCCAGTCGACCGGGACGGGCGAGTTCTTCACCGTCGACCCTTTGACCGGTTCGACTGTGTCCGCCGGAACGCCGAGCGGTGCCCTCGACGGGTTCACCGACCTCGCTTCCGGGACTTGCGTTCCCGAGTGGACCCCCGACCCGCGGATCCTCTTCTGGAAGCACTTAGCCGGCGCCGGAGAGATCGGAGTGATTGACTCCGATGGAACCAACGAGGAAATCTTCTGGGAGTCACCGGTCAACTTCGGTGACACCGAACCGGCTTGGTCCCCCGACGGGACCCGGATTGTCTTCGTCCGGGGCGGATCGGCCGGCGCTAGAGACATCCACGTGATGCCGTCCGGCGGATTCGGCTCGCGGACGCTGGTCACGCTGGGTGGCAGTCATCCCGATTGGTCGCCCGACAGCACACAGATCGTTTTCCATGCCAACCGGATCCACCCCCCGGAACCGGAGATCTACTCGATGCCGATCAGCGGTGGCCCGGCCTCGTTGCTGTACGACGATGGAGACCAAGCCGATTGGTCACCGGACGGGTCACAGATCGCTTTCAGGCACTACACAGGCCGAAAGCAGATCTATGTGATGAATGCCAACGGCACCAACCCGACGAATATCAGCAACTCCCTCTACGCGGACGAGTGGCCCGATTGGTCGCCGGATGGGTCGCAGATCGCCTTCAGCCGCAACCTGACGTCTTCAGGGCCGAGAGAGATCTTTGTGATGAACAGCGATGGAACCGGAGTCACCCAGTTGACCACCATAGGAGGCAGCGAGAAGCCCCACTGGTCGCCCGACGGCAGCCGGATCGTCTTTTCCCGCTTTGGCGAGATCTGGGTGATGGACGCCGACGGATCGAACGTTGCCTGGCTCGGTCCGGGAGGCGACCCGTCGTGGGAGCAGGTCGGCCCGTAGTGTCGACCGGGAGCAACCGCGTTGCCGATCGGTAACCTCGATGCCGTGACGGACCAATCGGCCGACCAGAGGACCAGCGAACCACATCGGTCGGGACGACACCGCGCCCGGAGCTCATCAAGATTGGAGCGGATCCGACACCCCGCTTCGCTTCACAGTCCGGAGCAATCGCGCCGCTGGTCGTATCTGGTTTTCGGCTACCTGGCCGCCTCCTTCTACTTGACCGGGTGGATCTGGCCGCGGGCATTTCGCGAAATCCCGGAGCTTAGTTTCTATCTCGTCCAGCCCCTCATGTGGTCCGGATTGGCCCTGCTCGCCTACATTGGCTGGCGACGGTTGCCCGACCGGCCGGTCTTCCACTGGAGCCTGGTCCGGGCCGGGGTCCTGGTCGGCCTGTTCCACCTGTCCGTTCTGGTGATCGCCGGCGTCGTCGTCGGGTTTGGGAGATCCGGAGCCGGGAACAAGCTGATCAACTATCCGCTCAACGCTCTCTACCTGGGAACTCTGCTGGGCGGGTTGGAGATGACCCGCGCCTACCTGTTCGCAGTCTGGAAAAGCCTCTCCTCGCGAGCGGCACCTGCCGTAGTCACGGTGCTGATCTTTGTGGCAGGCACTCCGGTCAGCCGGTTCCTGGCCCTCGACTACCTTGATCGGTTCTTCAGGATCGGCGGCGGGTTGTTGGTGCCCGCGCTGGTAGTGAGCGGCGTCGCCACCTGGATGGTCGCCCGAAGCGGACCAGGCCCGGCCTTCTCGTACCAGGCGGTGCTCCTCATCCCGGATTGGTTCTCTCCGATTCAACCCAGACTGTCATGGGTGGTGCTGCTCCTTATCGGAACCGGGGCGCCACTGGTGGCGCTGGCTTTGTTCCGTGGGTTGGGAGAAGAAGTGCTCCCGGAAGAGACCGAGCACATCGAGCAGCAATCACCGGGACGAAGCTGGATCCGTTGGACGGCCTACGGCGCCGCAGTGGTGGCGATTGTCGGCTTCTTCGCAGGCACGTTCGGAGTCCGCCCGTATGTGATCTCTGGCATCAGCATGGAACCGGCCCTAGAAACCGGCGATGTGGTCCTCCTGAATTTGGGATTTGATCCAGCATCACTGGAGAGCGGCGACATCGTCAAATACGATCGCGGCGTCTTGCCCGTCGTTCACCGGGTGGTCTCGGTGGAGGGCGAGGCGGGAGGCGTGATCGTCACCACCAAGGGCGACAACGTCCTCTCCCCGGATCCCCCGGTTGATGGCCGGGCAATCGATGGCAAGGTGGTCTTTGCCATTCCTTGGATCGGGAAGATCGCCCTCTGGGCTAGAGGAGACTAGAAGCCGGTCAAACGCCCAATCCTACGGGTGCCACCTTCTGAGGGTGAAGGCGGTGCCGGTGGATTGGTTGACGTACCAGGTTTCGGCGGCGGTGTGGTGGTTGAGGACGTCGTCTTTGCCGTCGCCGGTGAAATCGCCGACCAGCTGGGGGTTCCAGCCGGTTCTGGTGGAGAAGACGGCCCACCGCTGCAGGGTGAAGCTGGAACCGTTCGAACGGTTGACCCACCAGGTCCCGGACGCTTGATGGTACGAAACGACGTCGTCTTTCCCGTCGCCGGTGAAGTCGCCGATCAACTGCGGCTCCCAGCCCGTCCTGGTCGAGAACGTCGCCCACTTGCGCAGGGCAAAGCTGGTGCCGGTCGAGCGGTTCACCCACCAGGTCCCCGACGCCTGATGGTACGACACCACATCGTCCTTCCCATCCCCGTTGAAATCACCGATCAGCTGCGGCGCCCAGCCCGTCCTCGTCGAGAACGTCGCCCACTTGCGCAGAGTGAAACTCGAACCGCTCGACACGTTCACCCACCAGGTCCCCGACGCCTGATGGTACGAAACCACATCATCCTTCCCATCACCGTTGAAATCACCAATCAACTGCGGCGCCCAGCCCGTCTTCGTCGAGAACGTCGCCCACTTGCGCAGAGTGAAACTCGAACCGTTCGACACGTTCACCCACCACGTTCCCGACGCCTGGTGATACGAAACCACGTCGTCCTTGCCGTCCCCCGTGAAATCGCCCACCAGCTGGGGTGACCAGCCGGTGCGGGTCGAGAAGGTGGCCCACTTCTCCATCTCGAACCTCGTGCCGGTCGAGCGGTGCACCCACCAGGTTCCCGACGCCTGGTGGTAGGAAACGATGTCGTCCTTGCCGTCACCGGTGAAGTCGCCGACCATCTGCGGTGCCCACCCGTCCTTCTCCGAGTTGACGGCCCAGCGTTCGGGCTTGAACTCAGTCCCGGTCGAGTGGCTCACCCACCAGTACCCCGTCCGTTCGTCGTAGGCGGCGAAATCGTCCTTGCCGTCGCCGTCGAAATCTCCGACCAGTTCGGCGGACCAGTCGGCGGAGTCACCTTGGGGAACCGAACCGGTCTGCGCCAGACCGAAACCCTCCGTGTTGTTGGGCCGGTTCCCGTATCCCAGGAACGAGGCTCGATCGATGAGGGCCTGCTTCACCTCGCCGGGCGAAGCCCCCGGATGGGCATCCAGGTAGAGCGCGGCCAGGCCGGCCACATGGGGCGACGCGGACGACGTCCCGCCGAAGTTGCTCAGTCCGAAAGCGCTGGTCGAAACGTCGGTCGGGGCGACCAGATCGGGTTTCGTGTACCCGTCGACGGTCGGGCCCCGGCTGCTGTACTCGACCACCGTGGCCGGATCCATCCACGACGACGCCCCCACCGTGATCGCCGCCGGGGCGTCACCCGGGGTGAGCATGCTGCCCGCCGGCTCCAGATACCACAGGTCGTAGAAGTCGCCCTGCAGGAACACGTCGTAGTAGCTGGGCGAACCCGAGAACTTCGTCACCGCATAGCCGTACTCGACCGGCAGGTACAGGTAATCGTTGAACCAGACCACCGACTCGACCGGGGGCAGGCCGAAACTCTGCGCAGTATCGGAGCAGCCCAGCTCGTAGGGGGTGGACCCGATGAATTCGTAGAAGCACAGGTCGAGGTCCGTGGCGGCGTCCACCCAGCTGAGATCGATGAACACCGTGCCCTGGGGCGGGACCATGAAACTGTTGATCTCCACCGTGCCCGAGATCTCCCCCCAACCGTCCGCGTCGATGTCGACGAAGCTGCCGCCCCAATGGCCGTCGGCGGAGTTGCCGGCGGCGTTCACCCACACCATCCCGGCGGCCACCGCCCGCTGGACGGCCTGGCGCGCCTCCGACTGGGGCCCGAACGGACCGGTCGTAGAACCCAGCGACATGTTGACCACGTCGATGCCCTCGGCGATGAGGTAGTCGACGATGGGATCGAGATCCTCAACCAGGTTCACCGCCACCAGATAGAACGTGGCCTGCGGGGCGAGGTCGAAGACGATCTCGGCCACGCCGGTCCCGTGTACCGACCCGATCTCCATCGGACCGCCAATGTGGAAACTCTTCGTCGTCACCGTGGCGGGCAGTTCGGAACCCAGCTTTGCCTGGTAGCCGTCGAAGCTGCTGTCGACGATGGCCACCTTGACGCCCCGACCGTCGAGCCCGGCCGACAGCCACTGCGGTGCGTCGATCACCTCGTTGCCTTCGGAAACCACGCCCAGCTCGTCGAGCGTGGCCACCCGCTCGACCGTTGCTCCCGGGGTGGAAGCGACCAGGCTGCGGAGATCGTCTGCGTCGGTCGTCACGATCTCGCCGTCCAGGGCTTTGGCGGTCCGCCAGGCGAGCAGCTCGCGCGGGGTCAGATCGGAACGGGGAGCGGGCACATCGAGACGGGCCGTCACGTCCAGGCCGGGAGCGACCAGCCCCAGCGCGTCGCCCGGAGCGGCCCGGGTGGCGGGACGGTCGCCGGCGTCGAGGGTGCGGTTCGCCGGTTCTGCGGTCTCCTGGGCGGCCGTGGGTGCCGCCGGGGCGGCGAGCAGCGCAAGGATCAGGGTCAGGGCGGTGAGGAGCGCCGGAAGGCGGGCCGTCATGATGTGACTTCGGGGCGCGTCATCAGTGCAGGAATGATCGGCATCGAGCCGGCAAGAACTGAAGCGGAGGTGGGCAACTTCGTCACGGGATCAAGTATCGCGTACGAACGGAAGTGACGGGCCGGGGACAGACCCCACGGTCTTGCCTCTCGACGGCGGGATAGAAGCGGCGCTGCCGGAGGCGGCGGGGCGGAGCGGGTGGCCTCCACCGTGGGCCGCCACCCACCCCCTCACCCCTCCCGCGAGCGGGTGGGGGGACCGAGGCTTCCACCCTCCCCCTCACCCCCTCCCGCCGGCGGGAGGGGGAAGGAGGTTTCAGACGAAGAGTTGGACGTCGGCTTCGGCGGCGAAGTCCAGGAAGGCGGCGGCGCCGGCGATCTGGCATCCCTGGATGAGGTCGCCCTCTTTGACGTCCATGACGCCCATGGTGGTGGCGCAGGCGAAGAAGGTGACGTCGAGGCCCTGGGCCATCTCGATGAACTCGGGTACGTCGGGCATCTTCGAGTCGCGCATCCACTTCTTCATCACTTTGGTGGCGGCGGCGGTGGCCCCGGGCATTGCACCGAGCAGGTTGGGGATCTGGATGGGACCGGACGGGTTGGCCAGCGACGCCATCTTCAGCTTCTCGAGGCGCTCCCGGTGGAGGATGTCGAGGCCGTAGAAGGTGAAGTAGATGCCCACCTCCCAGCCGAGGCTGGCGGCCGTGGTGGCCAGGATGAGCGGCGGGTAGGCCTGGTCGAGCGTGCCTTTGGAGGCGACCAGGGCCAGGCGCTTGCGGCGTGGCGGTGCTTCGGCGACCGGTTCGATGGTCTCGATCGGCTGGGCGGTCATGTCGTGGTGCCTTTCTCGATCCAGAACACCTGGGTGTCCCCCCGGTTGTCGGCTGCGGAGCAGCTTGTCGCCCCGCTGGCGGGCCATGGCCGGGATGTCTTCCAGCGAACCCGGATCGGTGCAGATGAGCTCGAGCACCTGGCCGGGTTCCAGCTTCTTGAGGGCCAGGGCGGCCTTGTAGACCGGCAGCGGGCACAAGACTCCGCTCGTGTCGAGGGTGGCGGTCACGTTGATCTGAGTGGTCATGGTGTTGCTCCTATACCGTGGGGAGTCCGTCTTCGCCGAGCAGCTCGGCGAAGTAGCTGGTGTATTTCAGGCCCGAATCCGGGGAGACGCCGACGGCGATTTCATCGGGGGCGAGGCCGTATTCGAGGGCGGCGTGGACGATGGCTCCGGTGGACGGGCCGACCATCAGGCCTTCCTCCCGCCACAGACGCTTCGTCACGTCGTAGGCGGGTTGGTCGTCGACCCGCATCACATCGTCGATCACCGACCGGTCCAGATTGCCGGGCTCCCTGGCCTCCCCGAACGATTTGAGCCCGGGCAGGCGGTGGCCCTTCTGTGGCTCGATCGCCACGATCTTGATGGTGGGGTCCTGCGCTTTGAGGAAGCGACCCACCCCGGTGAGGGTGCCGCAGGTCCCGAACCCGGCAAAGAACGCCCGGACCCGTCCTTCGGTCTGGCGCCAGATCTCGGGGCCGGTGGTCTCGTAGTGGGCGCGGACATTGTCCGGGTTTTCGTACTGGTTGGGCATCACGTACTTCGTTCCGTTCTCGCTGGCGGCGAGGGAACGGGCCAGGGCGATGGCCCCGTCCTTGGGATGATCGACCGGGCACAGATCGTCGGGGGTCTCCCACACTTCGGCGCCCAGCATCCGCAGCAAGACCTTCTTCTCTTCGGGGACCCCGTCGGGGATGGTGACCGTCAGCCGGGTGCCGGCCAGGGCGGCCAGGGCCGCCAGCGCGATGGCGGTGTTGCCGGATGAGGCCTCGACCAGTTCCCGGCCGTTCAGCTCGCCGCGCCGCTCGAGACCGTCGAGCAAGTATTTGGCGGCGCGGTCTTTGATGGACCCGAACGGGTTGAGCCACTCCAGCTTCAGATAGAGCGAGAGGTCGGCGGCCACCCGGTTGACCCGGACCAGCGGGGTGGGATGGTCGGGGTCGGGCAGCATCTCGCGGATGTCGTCGTAGCGCTGCGCGTTGCGGTCGGTGGTGAGTTGTGGTGGTGCTTGCAGTCTGCTGATCATCGGTGCTCCTGACATAGAAAAACCCGCTTCCGGTGAAGGTGCCGGTGCGGGTCCTTTGAGAACCTGATTGTCAGCGAATGCCTAGACGCCAACCTCCCCGCACGACACCGTCGTACAACAGCAAGTGCAGGTGGCGGTCGGGTAGGTCTTCATGTGGGGAGTGATTGTAGGTGCAATGGTGAAGGAATCAAGCGTTCGTTTGCAGGTAGTGCCCGCATCGCGCTACCAATGGTCTTGCACTTTGCGTGCAATCTTCCCTACTGAGTGTCATGGAACGTCATATCACTTCCCTATCCCGGCGCATCGGCTGGATCGTCCTGGCGGTCTCGGCCTGGACCGCGTACGTCTGGATCACGCGAATCGTCAACCTCGACGGCGCCGATGCCGGCTCGGCCGTCGTCTGGGGCCGGATCGGGCTGTCGCTGGCATTCGCGGCGGTGATGCTGTGGATCGGCGTGGCATGCCTCCTGCAGAGGTTGTCGGCTCCTCGCTTCGCCGGGTACGTCCTGCTCACCTTCGGGGTGTGGATGGCGATCTCCTGGCTGCCCGAAGTCATCGAACGGGTCGCCGCCCCGGACGAGGAACTGGCCTTCCGGCTGGTGCACATCGGCCTGGCGTTCGTTTCGCTGGGATTGGGAACCGTGGCGGCCAACCTGGGCCGCAAGATGATCCGCGGTCTCATCCCCGACGCCGCCGCTCACACCGCGGCGTAGGCGGTCTACAGCGCAGCCGCGTGCCGGCCGGCGGGCCGAAGGGGCGGCCGGACCGTTGCGCCGATCACCAACCCGGCGGACAACAGCACCAGGTTCTTGACCACGAACTCGCCTTCGGTAGTCAGGAGCAGCGGGTTGCCGTCCACGAACGCCACATCGGGCTGGACGATGAAGACCAGGAAGGTGCCCAGCATCTGCAAGAAGAACAAGGCCAGGACCGACCGCAGGGCGACCTTGAAGAGCAAGCCCAACCCGACCGCCACCTCGACGGCTCCCAGGGTGGGGACCACCCAGGCCGGATCGAACCAGTAGACCGTGTTGGCGACCAGCTCGGTGACCGGAGTCACGTCGAAGATTTTCAATGCGCCAAACCAGACAAACACGATGGCAACCGAGGTCCGCAACACCGGTTCGCTCCACCGCCGCAGAAACCCCGACACCCGATTGTCGATCTTTTCAAGAGTTGCGTACATAGGACAAGGTCTATCGCGATCCGCGAGTTAACGAGGCAGCCCCCTCCGCCGCCTGCCCCCTCCGACCTCGCTCCGCCAGGCCACCTCCCCCACCTGCGGCAGAGAACAAGGCAGCCCCCTCCGACCTCGCTCCGCGAGGCCACCTCCCCCGGCAGAGCCGGGGGAGGACGAAGAGAGGCTCTTCAGGACGTCCTCCCCCACATGAAGTGGGGGAGGTGGATCGGCTCGGAAGAGCCGATCCGGAGGGGGCGGAGTCAGACCCCTAGCAATCGAACCCTCCCGTTGGTATCAGTGACGGATGGCCAGACGGACACAACGGCAACTCACCTACGCCCGCACCATGCGCAAGAACCCGACCTGGGGAGAGCTCCGGCTGTGGCAAGCCCTGAGAAGGAACCAATTGGGTGCGAGGTTCCGGCGCCAGGAACCGATCGGCCCCTACATCGCGGACTTCGCTTGCCAACGGGAGCGCTTGATCGTGGAAGTGGACGGAATCACCCACGGCTTCGGGAATCACGGATATGCCCTCCGGCGCGACCAGTGGTTTCAGCAACGGGGATGGCGGATCCTGCATTTTGCGGACGACGAGGTCAATAAACATCTCGATGACGTCCTCATGCAAATCCGACATGCGCTCGGAAACCAGTCCTGACCGGCCTCCGCACTCGCCCTCCCCCGGCACAGCCGGGCGACGCGAAAGACCTCACCCTCCGCACAGACCCGGGGACCAGACCAGCCCCCTCCGCTTCTCGCCCACCGGCGAGAACCACCTCCCCCGGCAGAGCCGGGCGCGGCGAAAGACCTCACCCTCCGCACAGACCCGGGGACCAGACCAGCCCCCTCCGCTTCTCGCCTAACGGCGAGAACCACCTCCCCCGGCAGAGCCGGGGGAGGACGAGGATGGGGCTCGAGAGCTTTGTTTGAAGAGGGCCCCTCACGACGTCCTCCCCCACTGATGTGGGGGAGGTGTCCGAGCGCAGCGAGGACGGAGGGGGCCGGCCGCTCCTAGCTCTCGTCGGGCTGGTAGGTACCGATGGTCCAGAGGTGGCCGTCGCTGTCTTTGACGGTGAACTCGCGGGAGCCGTAGTCCATGTCCTGGAGAGGGATGACGACTTCGGCGCCGTGCTCGACGGCCTGGCCGTGCACACCATCGACGTCGTCGGCAACCAGGTAGGTCCAGGCGGGACCCGAGGGCGGGAGGTCGGCGGCTCCGACGGGACCGAGCATGATCCGGTTGCCCCGGAACGTCATCTGGGCGTGATCGATCTCGTCGTTGTCATCGCGGTGTTCCATCTCGAGGATGAACCCGAGCGCCCGTTCCAGCCAGTAGATGGCGGCCTCTGGATCCCGGTAGCGAAGCGTCGGATAGACCGTCTGCGTCACGATGACCTCCCTTCTCCCGCAACCCTACGAGGACGGGAGGTGTATGGAGGTCCGAGAGCGGGAATTCTTGATCAGCGATCCCCTACGCCGGGCCGGAGCCGGCACCTGCCGCGGCCGGCTGCGATCGCCTACCCATCCACGGTGGACCCTCGCGTCCGAGACCGGTTTCGTCAGGCAGCGGCTTCTCGTAGGTCGTCCCAAAGCTCACGACCTCGAACCCGAGGCTCTGGTAGAGGCGATAGGCACCGTGGGGGTTCTCGACGTGAACCCCTAGCGCAGCTTCCTCCATGCCCCGAGCCTCGAGCTCGTGCAGGCTGGCGCAGATCAGGGCCTTGGCAACGCCCCTTCCCCGCCACTCGCGGCCGGTAGAAATGAACTCGGTCCAGCCACGCTTGCGGTCGTTCTCCAGGTTCTCGACGTCGTTGATGAACGACCTGACCTGACCGGCGACGGCATCGCCGTCCCAGGCGACCTTCCAGAGGGTTTGATCCCGATACGGAAACTCGAGAAACGCCCGCCAGTCCTTCTCGGTCGGTTCCGAGAACCCCCAGTGGTCACGGAAGGCCTCGATGTCCGCTTCGTAGATCGTCCGCAGGTGCCGGTCTTCCACCGGGCGGATCTCCAGTCCATCCGGAAGAACCGCGTCCGGTATGTCGTCGAGGTTCGGTCGCACGAGGGTGGCCCCGTGCTGAATCGCCCCATACCCGGCGGCCTCCAGCAGCGCGGCGCCGCCGGATGCATCGTCGACGTCGGTCCGGTAGACCCTCACCCGCTCGGTGTCGTGGGCGGCGGCGCGTTCGGCGAGGTGGCGCTGTGCCCAGTCGAGCATGGCAGAACCGATCCCGTGGTTTCTCCACTCGGGCACCACCTTGCACATGTGGCGGTAGATGCGGGGCCCGCCAGTCTCATCCCACCACCTCGTGATCACGTATCCGACTGGTACGCCGTCGATCTCGACGAAACGGAAGTCGCGCTCGAGATCCATGTGTTCGCTGTTCCGGAAGGAGACTTCGACGTCGGTCGCCGTGGTCACCGCATCGGACTGCCCGTCTGCTCGCGCCTCGGCCACGACGAGATCGGCGACGATCTGGAAGTCGCCGGGTCGATCGAGCGGGCGGCAGGCGATGCCGGGTATGTCGGGCAGCTTCATGGGCGTCACGCTACTGCCCCGGTTGCGCGGCCGCCGGGCTTTTTCGACCCCCGTTCCGTCCAGTAGGGCGGGGACCGACGGCGACGATGGTTCTCCCGCAGCGGACCGGCCCGGGAAACGTTGCGGTACGTACCCCCTGAGGCGGGGACCAGCCCGGGACGCTTAGCCGATGGCGGTGTCGACCCAGATCATTGCGAAGAGGACGGCCAGGTAGATGGTCGAGTAGCGGAACAGGGCCATCGAACGTTCCGGAGTGCGGATCAGACGGGCGGCTTCCACGATGAACAGAACACCCAGGATCAGGGCGGCGATCGGGTAGAGGACACCCGTTGGCGCAATCGGCCACAGGAGCAGGCTCACCGCGGTCAAGAGGAACGAGTAGGCGAGGATGTGCCAGGTGGTGCGCTGGTCGCCAACCACCACCGGCAGCATCGGCACGCCGGCGCTGGCGTAGTCGTCCTTGTAGCGCATGGCCAGCGCCCAGAAGTGCGGCGGAGTCCAGCAGAACACGATCCCGAAGAGGAGCCAGGCCGCCGGGGCCAGACCACCCGTCACCGCTGCCCATCCGACCAGCACCGGAGCAGCGCCGGCAGCCCCGCCGATGACGATGTTCTGCGGAGTGGTTCGCTTCAAGCCCATCGTGTAGACAAAGACGTAGAAGAGGAGCGCGGCGGTCGCCAGTGCCCCGGCCAGGAGGTTGGCGAACAGCCACAGCCACACAAACCCGATCACGCCGAGCGCGATCCCGAACCAGAGCGCCTTCGTCGGCGATACGGCGTCGCGGGGCAGCGGACGGCGCGAGGTGCGGCGCATCACCACATCGATATCCCGGTCGAAGTAGTTGTTGATGGCGTTGGCGCCACCGGCAGACAGAGTCCCCCCGATCAGCGTGGCAATAACCAGCCACGTGCCGGGCCAGCCGCCCTGTGCCAGCACCATCGAAGGCACCGTCGTGATCAGCAACAATTCGATGATGCGCGGCTTGGTGAGTGCCACGTACGCGCCGAGCCCCGCCCACCCGCTCGGCGGAGGGGCGTTCGGATCGGTGATCTTCACCTCAATCGGGAGTTCGTCGGACACGGCCCCGTAGGTTAACCCTGAACCGGGGACCACCGACCGTCCTCTCCGGCACGATGATCCCAGGGGTGTTCACAACCCGCGGGCTTCCACCCTCCCCCTCACCCCCTCCCGCCAGCGGGAGGGGAAAAGAGAGGAGCCCCGCCAGCCGGAGGGGGGAACCATCTCGCAGGTCTCTTGCCTCTCCCGCCGGCGGGAGAGGCGCGGCGCCGCCAACAGGCGGCGACGCGGAGAGGGTGGCCCCACCCGGCAACGTGCACCAGATCCAAACCGAAAGACGAGAACCCACGGGCTTCCACCCTCCCCCTCACCCCCTCCCGCCAGCCGGAGGGGAAAGAGAGGAGCCCCGCCAGCCGGAGGGGGGAACCATCTCGCAGGTCTCTTGCCTCTCCCGCCGGCGGGAGAGGCGCGGCGCCGCCAACAGGCGGCGACGCGGAGAGGGTGGCCCCACCCGGCAACGTGCACCAGATCCAAACCGAAAGACGAGAACCCGCGGGCTTCCACCCTCCCCCTCACCCCCTCCCGCCAGCCGGAGGGGAAAAGAGAGGAGCCCCGCCAGCCGGAGGGGGGAACCATCTCGCAGGTCTCTTGCCTCTCCCGCCGGCGGGAGAGGCGCGGCGCCGCCAACAGGCGGCGACGCGGAGAGGGTGGCCCCACCCGGCAACGTGCACCAGATCCAAACCGAAAGACGAGAACCCGCGGGCTTCCACCCTCCCCCTCACCCCCTTCCGCCAGCCGGAGGGGGAAAGAGAGGAGCCCCGCACGGGGCGGGGCTCCTCGCTTGGTCGGGTTGAATTACGCCTCGGCGGGGACGACCGTCAGTTCGCCTTCCATGCCGCCGTTGAAGTGGCCTTCGATGGCGCAGACGATCTGGTAGGTGCCTTCCGCCGGAGCGGTGAAGGTGAAGGTTGCCGTATCACCCGGCTCCACTTCCTCTTCCCAGTACACGAAATCGGACAGCAACTCTTCCTCGGTATCGGGCAGGTCTGCTTCGCTGTCGATCGTCACCCCCGGCTTCAGCAAGACCCACTCGTGCGCGATCGTGCCGGAGTTGGTCAGGGTGATGGTGATCTGCTCGCCGGCCGGGATCTCCCACGACTGCGGATCGAACATGAATTCCTTCAGGTCGGCCTCGATCTCGGTTGACGCACCACCGCCCGAACAGGCGGCCAGTGCCACTGCCAGGACAACCAGTAGCAGCGCCACGTATTTCCTTGTCTTCATTGAGTCCTCCCTCAGGTTACGTCCCGCCGATTCGAACCGACTCTTGCACCATATACGAATCGTGTCGACGTATGTCGGGAAAACCGGAAGTTGTTCTGTACGAGGGGAACTTGCCCATAGGAGGGCGCCAAGCGTGAAGGGTCAGAAGGTGTCGGAAAAGAGTTCCGGCAGCAGGAAACCTGCAGAAACTCGCAAAAGACGTTTGAAACCGACGCCCTGTCACCTTATGATGCGACACCCCCCGGGGAGGCTTCGAACAGATCGTCCGCGCGACGTTCTCCGCGGCCATTCGGAGGGAGCAGGGCAGCGACTCGAGCGAAGGACCGGAAGATCAAGCGCACGCGGCATTTCGGCAGGTGGTGGCGGTACGTTCTGCCGACCGGTCTCATGCTGCTGCTCAGCGCCTGCATCGCCGACGCCCCACTCGACTCGCTCGACCCGGCCGGACCCGTCGCCGAGAAGATCGACGGCCTGTGGTGGCTGGTGTTCTGGATCGCAGCCGCCATCTTCGTGCTTGTCCAGGGCGCCATCCTCATCATCTCGTTCGTCTTCCGCGACAAACAGGGCCGTAAGGAACCGAAACAGATCCACGGCAACAACAAACTCGAAGTGCTGTGGACCGCCATCCCCGCTCTCATCCTGGCCGGCATCGCCGTCCCGACCGTCCAAACGATCTTCGAGCTGACCGAACGGCCGGACGATGCGTTCACCATCGAAGTGATCGGCCACCAGTGGTGGTTCGAGTACGTGTACCCCGACCTGGGCATCACCACCGCCAACACCCTGGTGATCCCGGCAGGCCAGCCCGTCGAGCTGATCATGACCTCCGAAGATGTCCTCCACAACTTCTGGGTTCCCCAACTCGCCGGGAAGCGCTACCTGGTAACCGGACAGGAGACCTTCCTGAACCTCGAGGCCACCGAGCCGGGCGAGTACTGGGGCCAGTGTGCCGAATTCTGCGGGCTCAGCCACGCCCTGATGCGGGCCCGGGTGGTAGCGCTCGACGCAACCGGGTTCGACCAGTGGGTGACCGATCAGCAGCAACCGGCCGTCCAACCTCCGCCCGGGTCCCTTGCCGACCAGGGCCGCGAGACCTTCCTCAACGCCGGATGCACCCGCTGTCACGTCATCGAAGGGGTCTGGGAGGACGTATCCCGCCAGCCGCCCGCCCCGGACCTGACCCATGTGGCCAGCCGCAGCATGTTCGCCGGGGCGTCGTTCGAGTTCAACGAGGCCAACCTCCGCACGTGGCTGGCCAATCCGTCTGCCATGAAGGACGGCTCGTTCATGCCCAACCTCAGCCTGAACGATGACGAGATCACCGCTCTGATTGCCTATCTGGAGATCCTCAAGTGACGACTACTGCCTCCCGCTCCACGATCTTCCGGCGCCCCTCGGCGACCACAGGCTTCTGGAGCTGGATCACCACCGTCGATCACAAGAAGATCGGCGTCATGTATGGGTACACGGCATTTGCCTTTCTGCTGATCGGCGGGCTCGAAGCACTGCTGCTGCGCCTCCAGCTGGCAGGACCCGAGGGCCAGCTGCTCTCCCAGGCCGAGTACAACGCCATGTTCACCATGCACGGCACGACGATGGTCTTCCTGGTGATCATGCCGATGAGCGCCGCCTTCATGAACTACCTGCTGCCGTTGATGATCGGCGCCCGCGATGTGGCTTTCCCGCGGCTCAACGCCCTCAGCTACTGGATCTTCCTGTTCGGCGGCCTCTTCCTCTACTCGACGTTCATCTTCGGGACGACCGGCGCCCCGGCAGGCGGGTTCCTCGCCGAGGAGGTGGGCAGGCTCGGATCGGCCCCGAATGCCGGCTGGTTCGGGTACGCGCCCAACACCGAACCGCAGTTCTCGGTGGGAACGGTCCTGGACTACTGGGCACTTGGATTGCAGATACTGGGGCTGGCCTCGCTGCTTTCGTCGATCAACCTGATCACCACGATCTTCAACCTGCGGGCCAAGGGAATGCGCCTGCTGCGCATGCCCGTGTTCGTGTGGATGTCGCTGGTCGTCAACTTCCTGCTGGCGTTCTCGCTGCCGATCATCGCCGTGGCACTGTGGATGATCACCTTCGACCGCCAGTTCGGATCCCAGTTCTTCCAGGCGGCCGGGGGTGGCGACCCGATCCTCTGGCAGCATCTCTTCTGGCTGTTCGGCCATCCCGAGGTCTACATCCTCATCCTGCCCGCCATGGGCATCGTCTCCGAGGTCCTGCCCGTCTTCTCCCGCAAACCGCTGTTCGGCTACGCGGCCGTCGTGTTCGCCGGCGCCGCCATCGGGTTCCTCGGGTTCGGCGTGTGGGCCCACCACATGTTCTCCTCGGGGATCGGGACGGTCGCCCAGGCGGCATTCGGCCTGTCGACCATGACCATCGCCATCCCGACAGGGATCAAGATCTTCAACTGGCTGGGCACCATGTGGATGGGACGATTACGTTTCACCACCCCGATGCTGTTCTCCATCGGCTTCGTGGCGATGTTCACCATCGGCGGACTGTCGGGTGTCACCCACTCGGTGGTTCCGGCCGACTGGCAGCAGACCGACACCTACTACATCGTGGCCCACTTCCACTACGTGCTGTTCGGCGGCGCCATCTTCGGGATCTTCTCCGGGCTGTACTACTGGTTCCCGAAGCTGACCGGGCGCATGTACTCGGAGCGCCTCGGCAAATGGCACTTCTGGCTGATGTTCCTCGGCTTCAACCTCACGTTCGCTCCGATGCACTGGCTGGGCCTGCAAGGCATGGTGCGGCGGACCTGGCAGTACGCCGCCGACACCAACCTCGGTCCGTGGAACATGGTGGTCACCATCGGGGCGTTCATCATCGCCGCCTCGATCCTCATCTTCATGTGGAACTGGATGGTCTCGAAACGGCGCGGCGCCGAGGCAGGCATCGACCCCTGGGACGCCAGGACCCTCGAGTGGACCATCCCCTCGCCACCGCCGGAGTACAACTTCGCGGAGATCCCCACCGTCACCGCCCTCGACGACTTCTGGCACAAGAAGTACACCGAGGACGAAGAAGAGCGGCCGGTGCGAAGAGACACCGCCGACACGCTGGTCGCCGAACTGGAGCACAAGGGCAACAACCCGGAGAAGCCGGTCCACCTGCCCGCACCGTCGTACTTCCCGATCGCCGTTGGTCTGTCGCTTCCGCTGGTCGGGTACGGCATCATCTACCACGGTGAGGTATGGGGAGTGGCGCTGCTGGTCCTCGGTGCGCTGGCGACCGTGGTCTCGTTCATCGGCTGGGCTCAGGAACCGGCCGATGAGGAACCGACCGGGGAGGACCACTGATGGCCGACCTCGCCCACGACCTCGGTCACCACGCAGAGCATGAGAGTCTCGGGGTCGACAACCGCAAGCTGGCCATGTGGGTGTTCCTGGCCTCCGAGTTCATGTTCTTCGGGGCGCTCATCTCCACCTACCTGCTCTTCAAGGGCCGGGAGGGCCTGGGCCCGCCGATCCCCCGCGAGCTGTACGACATCCCGTTCACCTCGGTCAGTTCGTTCGTGCTGCTCATGAGCTCGTTGACGATGGTTCTGGCTCACAACGCACTGACCCGCCGAGACCAACCGGCCACCCGCTCCTGGCTGTTGGCCACCGCCCTGTTGGGGATGGTCTTCATCGCCGGACAGGTCTACGAGTTCTCCACCTTCGTCGGTGAAGGCCTGACGATGCGCACCAACGCGGCGGCGTCCGCCTTCTATCTCCTCACCGGCTTCCACGGGACGCACGTGCTGATCGGGATCATCATGCTGCTTGCCCTGTTCGGGATATCGCGCCGCCAGGGCGAACTTTCCGAAGCCACGGGACTCAACGCGGAGCTGGTCGGCCTCTACTGGCACTTCGTGGACATCATCTGGATCGTGATCTTCACCGTCGTCTACCTGATTCCCTAGGACATCGACATGAGCGAAACCGAGACCACCCAGGCCCACCACCACCCCTCCCCACGCCAGTACGTGCAGATTGCCCTGCTGCTGGCCGTGCTGACGGCCATCGAGGTCGCCCTGTACTACACCGAATCGACCTTCGGCAGCGCCGTGATCCCGGCCCTGCTGATCCTGGCAGCCATCAAGTTCGGCCTCGTGGTCGGCTACTACATGCACCTCAAGTATGAGAAGCGGTTCCTGACCGGGTTCTTCGGAGCCGGATTCATCCTGGCCGGGTTGGTCTACGCAGTGGTGCTGGTCACGTTCCTGATAGTTCCCCGCTTCGGATAGGACGCCTGCGGTGCAACCCGTGCCCTCGCTCTCCCTGACCGACGTGGCCCCGTTCAACTGGCACCCCGACGTGCTCGTCCTGGTGGTCGCACTGATCGTTGGCTACCTGTACGCGGTGCGACGGATCGGCCCGTACAAGGTTGCCCGGGGGGCCGCCGCCGTCACCTCCCGGCAGATGGCCTGGTTCTTCGGGGGGATCGCGGTGCTGTTCGTAGCCGCCTGGTGGCCGATCCACGACCTGGCGGAAGAGTCGATGTTCACATTCCACATGATCGAGCATCTCCTCATCGGGCTGGTGGTTCCCCCGATGCTGTTGCTGGGAACACCGGCCTGGCTGGCCGAGCTGGTGGTGGAGAACCCCCGGGTGCTGCGCATCGTGCAGCGGATGAGCCGTCCGGTGCCGGCCTTCTTCTTCTACAGCCTCATCCTGGTCGGCATCCACTGGCCGACCATCAACGAGTTGATGGTCAACTCCGACGTCGCTCACTTCCTGATTCACTTCGTGTTCTTCGTCTCGGCGATGTTCATGTGGATGCCGGTGCTCAGCCCTCTCCCGTCCGTGCCCCGGCTTTCACCTCCCGCCCAGGCGTTCTACCTGTTCCTGCATTCGATCATCCCGACCGTTCCGGCCTCGTTCCTGACCTTCGGAACGAAACCGATCTACGAGATCTACGAGACCTTCCCCAAGCTGTGGGGCTTCGACACGATCACCGACCAGACGGTGGCGGGCCTGATCATGAAGCTGGTCGCCGGCCTGTACCTGTGGGCCATCATCGCCGTCATCTGGTTCCGCTGGTACAACGAAGAGCAACGCTGGGAAGCCATGGAAAAGGAACTACGGAGGTCCTAGTTCTCAGTCGTCGGTTGTTGTTCGTTTCGGTGCGGCGCAGGTTCCACCCTCCCCCAGCCCCCTCCCGCCGGCGGGAGGGGGAGAAGCAGAGCCCCGTTCTTGCCTCGCCTGCCGGCGGGAGTGGGAGAAGAAGAGCTCATCGCCTGTCTTGGCCTCTCCCGCCGGCTGGAGAGCCGCGGCGCCGCCACGGGCGGCGGCGCGGAGAGGGGGGAGACAAGCAACCCGGCGGGAGTGGGAGCCCTCCCCGGCCTATTCCTCCATCCACCAGAGCAGGCAATCTGCGATACGCTCGCGAGATGAACGATCGCCCGATCGAGTTCTTCGAATCACTGGCGGAGCGGCGTCTGCGGGAAGCTGCCGAGCAGGGCGAGTTCGACGACCTGCCCGGCGCAGGCCGTCCCATTCCCGGCCTCGGCGGAACCTACGACCCGAACTGGTGGGTCAAGGAATGGATACGCCGGACCAGCCTCGAGGAGACGATCGCCGAGGTCCGCAGCACCATCCGATCAGACCTGCCGAAGCTGAAAGCATTTCCCGATTCGCCGGAAACGGCTCAGCGCCTGGCCGAACTCAACGAGATGATTGAGGCTCTCAACCGGGAGCTCCCCACCGCACAACGGCTCGACCCGATCGAGTTCTGATTCCTCCGTCTCGAAATCTCTTTGCCGTCTCTTATCGCCGCCCTGGTGTGGTCACAACATGTCGTGTTGCACGATGGTGTCGACCAATCCACCACAAGGGAGATCGATCATGATCAAACGCCTTTCAATTATCAGCACTGCGGTGCTCGCAGCTTTGCTCATCGCCGGTTTGGCATGGGCAACCACCGACGACTCGACGTCGTCTTCGTCGACTTCTTCGACGACATCCACGACGCTTGCGCAGCACGCCGCCACCGCAACGCAGCCGGCGACGGGGTCCGCGACCTACGAGGCGGGAGCCGCCGGCCAGGTCACGGTGGATCAGTCGGGAGCCTCGCTCTCGATCGGTACCGTTGCCGCGAACTCCGGCTGGGTCCCGGAGATCGAAGTGGCCAGCGGCCGCGAAGTCGAAGTGAAGTTCGTCAACGGAACCGAACGGATCGACTTCCAGGCCGAACTTGAAGACGGCATGGTGAAGACCCGCGTCAGAACGAGGTCCCTCGACGGGCCGGCCGCGGTTTCCGGTGACGACAGCTCGGGCCCTTCTGACGATTCAACCGACAGCAGCAGCTTCGACGACTCATCGGACGACTCGAGCGACGACAGCTGGGACGACTCGGACTCAGACGACTCATACGACGACAGTTCCGACGACGACTCGGACTCAGATGACTCGGACTCAGATGACTCGGACTCAGATGACTCGGACTCAGATGACTCGGACTCAGATGACTCATACGACGACTCGGACTCAGACGGTTCCGGTCACTCCGACGACGGTGACCACGGCGACGATGCCTGAAACGGCACAGCAATGACAAAGACCCCGGCCTTCCGGCCGGGGTCTTTCGTTTGAACGGTCAGGCCACGAGTAGGCGAAGGAGGGCTTCGGCTTCCTCGGTATGTGCTTCTCCCTCGAGTCCGAAGTTGAATACGACCAGGACGATGAACAGCAGCACGATACCGATGCCGACGGCGGCGAGGATGAACTCGCCGCGGCTGATCCGCAGACCCGGCCGGTAGGCAGCCAGGAACGCAAACATCAGGATGCCTGCGGAGGCAACGATCGCCAGTCCCGTCGCGGCAACGTGAAACTCCAGGAAGAGCAGCGCCATGGGCAGAACGATCAAGGCGATGGCGGCCAGCCCTGCCAGCGGGATCAGAATCGATCCGGCCAACCGGCGCTTCACCACGCCGGCTTCCGCCTCGATGTCGGCAGCCATAACGTCCGGTTCTCCCAACAACTGCACGACGGCAGCCACCAGGGCACCAAGGATCGCGCCGCCGATCAGAAGAGCCAGAAAGGTCCCGCCGACGGATAGCACCACTGCGGTCTCGACCGTTTCACCGGTTCCGATCTCGATCGTCTCCCCAACCAGGCTGCTGGCGAGCGCCGCTGCGATCGCACCGACGATGGTGCCGACGATGGCCCCCAGCCACGCGCTGCCTCCGACCGATCCGCGCAGGGTCATCTCGGCGTGGAACCAACCGGGCACGACACGGGCGGCAACCGCGATGAGCGATCCGAACACGGCCGAGGCAACAGCGGTGAGGATGATGAACCACGTGAGCGTGACTTCGACACCGGCTCGATAGGGCTCTTCGCCGATGACGGTCGCCCGGTCCAGCACCAGGGGCGAGGCAGCGAGGGCCAGCACCACCCCGAGGATCAGGCCGATCGCAGCCCCGACGCCAACGGCGAGGCGGACTCGATCTCCGAGCGGGGCCGGTTCGAGCTCGACAGCGGGTTCCAGAACCTGAACGGCAGTTGACACCGCGACCGGAACCGGTGCCGCGTCGGGCTCGACGGCGGGAGGGGCAGGAGCCGGTTCGGGCTCCGGAGTCGGGGCGACCTCGATGGGGGCTGCTTCGGGCGGGGCGGGCGCCGCCGCCGTCATTGGAGCTCCACCCGTCCACGACTGAAGAACTTCTTCCAGGCTGACGCCCTGCGCCTGAGCCCGCGCCTGAGCGGAGCGACGCAGCAGCTCGGCGGGAACTCCTCCAATGGCTTCAGTAGCGGCGGAAATCAATGCGTCGGACATATGAAGCGCAATCATAGGGCAGCCGGGCTCACCGTTCCATGAGAGCGAGAAAGACAGCTATCAGCTGTCGGCTATCAGCTACCAACCCCACACCGGCGGGAAAGGGAGAAGAAACGTGCTGCTCCATGCCTCTCCGGTCGCCCGGACGGGGAGAACAAACGTCATTCCTTGCCCCCTTCCTGCCTCGCCCGCCGGCGGGAGAGGCGCTGGCTTCGTTTTCGCTGGAGAAGACCTTGGTCGGAATTCGGTGGGCGATCGACCGTGGCCAGAGCGCCGGCCGTCGCCCTGGCGGCGCCCTAACGAGCGGCAAACGCCCGCGCCGAAGCATGGTCGGACCGATCAACGGATCGGACATGTGGAGCGCAATCATGGGGGAGCCGGGCCCGACGTTCGACGAGAGCCGGCAACCACCAACGAGGCTGCCAAGACCTCCCCCAATTCATGTGAGGAAGGACGTTGAGAGGGTGACCGCCGGATTGGCAAGTGCTGTGCCTCGGGGCCGCTTCGGGGAGCTCTCCGGGATGCGGCTCAGTACGCTTTCATCGTCTTGCGACGACGCGACCGCTCCCGGGCCGTGGGCGGTGGTGAAGCCTCATCGCTTTCCAGGAACCAGCCGGCGAAGTCTTCCTTGAACATGGCGTACCGGGCAAATCCGAGCGGATTGCGTACCCGGGCGACGACTCGACCGGCCAGCATGTCGTTGTCCCAGGTGCCGTAGAAGACGTCCATCAGGTCGCGCACGGGGATGTCGCCGAGCGGGTCGTAGGGCGATGAAACCAACTCCAACTTGCCTGTGCCGCTCATCAGGTCGTCACGTGGACGGAACAGCACGACCTCTCTGACCAGCCTCGGCACGTAGTCGAATCCGCGCCCGCCCGGACTCCGCGCGAACTTGAAGAGGAATGACACAACCTTCCGACAGGGGCGGCCTTCCAGGTCGATGGCCTCCGACCCAACCGTGTCGAGCGCTGCCGGGTCCGGAGGACCGGTGAGTTCGGCTTCAATGTGCAGAACTTCAACGCCCAGACGCACGACCCCACCGAGCACGCGATCGCCGTTGCGTTCCAGGGAGATCTCCTCGGCGATCTTCTTGGGGTATCCAAACTGCTCCCGGCCCCCGATCAAGGCCATGTCGCTGTCCACCGGCATCGCCAGGCAATACCATCCCGGCTCGTCCTTGTAGACGGCCTCCACAAACAGCGCTCCTTCGGAGTAGGAGACGCCAAAATTGGTCTCCGGGTAACGAGCGACGAACGCCATCGCCACGGCCTCATCGGCGGCCTCGAGGGGACGGGGCAGAACCGCTCTCACAGTCTCCGGGTCGGTGCGAAACCTCGCCATGAGCATCTCAGCACCCCGGAATTCGTAGACCGGCTCCCATCGTCTCAAACGCTTCAGCTGGGAGCGATCCAGGGCATACAACACGGAGGCCTCCTCTCACAACACCAAGAACAATGTCGCACCCGGAGCAACGCTGGAATAGGGGCAATGGGCACCTTCGCAGATTGGATGCCCAGACAGCTCCCTCCGCTTCTCGCAGCCCCCTCCGCTTCTCGCAACCGGCGAGAAGCACCTCCCCCGGCGCAACCCGGGGGAGGTCGAGACAAAGGAAGAAACCCCAAAACGAACCGCCCACACCCACGTCCTGCCCACCTCTCTGTGGGGAAGGTGGCCGAGCACGGCGAAGTCGGAGGGGCAGCCCTCACTCTTGGGGGCCGGCCTCCTCGTTCAATGCCTGAGCGACCTCACGGGCTTCGGCGTTGGCGCGGGCGCGCCGTTCGGCCCTTCGGAGTGCGTAGAGCAGGAGCAGTGCCGGGACGGCGATGTAGAGGGCTTCGTCCCAGCCGCCCTGGTGGGCCAGAATCCAGGTGAGGTCCGTCATCCCGCCGCCAGGATCGTGAGACCGAGAGCCGTGAGCGCAACCATCAGCACCAGCATCGCATACTGGGACCGCACGGCACGAACCGGCGGGAACTCGGCCAGCGCCCGGTCGTGGGCGAGGACGACCCCGGTGACGTGACCGGCCACGATGGAGACGACCTGCACGTACCAGACGACCGTGGGAGACAGCCAGTAGCTGATCGCCCGGTCGGCGGTTCCGAACAAGTCCCAGCCTTGGCCGAGCGGGTCGCTGGCGGTGGAGAGCAGCAACTGGCCTTCGAACAAGACCAGGGTGAAGTAGTGGGCAAATGCGTAGGCCAGGGCAATCGGAACGAGCGTATGAGCGAAGGATGCCGCCACCTGCGCCGGACTCCGCCGGTCGTCCGCCAGTTTCACGGCCGCCCACGAAGCCGTCCAGTACGCGCCACCGATCACCGCCGAGACGGCGACGAAGCCGAGGGTCTCCCACAGCACCGTCCCGGCCTGGTCTCCCAGCAGATCACGCCACCACCGGGTGCTCGACAGGCCGTCGTAGCTGACGGTGCCGATCATGAGCACCACGAACACGGTGAGGCCCCGCCATCTCGGCAGCACCGGGAGGGCCCGGATCCAACCCCGCCACACCAACCGGCCCTGCGCGTCGCGGCCCAAGGGGGAGATGGCGCTGATCAACCGGTTGTAGGTGGTGAATGCGTCGCCAATCTGCAACCCGGTCGAGCGACCGGCCCACCCCATCAGAGCGATCATGAGAGCGGTGTAGACCACAGCAGCGATGGCAACGGTGCTGGGCTGGCCACCATCGGGTTGCACCAGTTCGAGCCAGGTGAAGAGCAAGAGGGCGAAGGCCGCCGGATAGACGCCCAGGCGCTCGAGCAGGGCCGGGCGTTCCTCGCTGCCGATCAGCGTCCCCACAGTCCGCCACGGGTTCAGGTACGTGTACAGGTTGCCGAACAGGGCCCCCAGGAACGGGACCACCAGCCAGAAGTCGACCCACACCAGCACCGGCGCCACATTGCGCGAGCTGTTCTGCACACCAACGAGTCCGGCTACGGTCACCAGAAGCAGCCCGAGCACGCCCACCGCGGCCAGGACGCCGCCGGGCCATCCGATCGGCCCGGCGGTCACCACCCTCACCCGGGGACCGCCCTGCAGCCGGGGTTCCGGCCACAGCAACGCCAGGGCGATGAACGAAACGATCAGCACGACGGCGGCCCCGTAGAGGAAGAACTCGATGGGAACCGGCAGATCCGCCCGGCCCCCAATCCCGTGCGCTCGTGCCGGAGCCGGGACGGCCACGACAAGAAAAGTGAGCAGCACCGTCAATCCGGTCCGCCGGATCACGGAGCCACCTGTAGTTCGCCGATCAGCACACCCGCGGCTTCCAGCTCGATTTCAAAGATGCCGGGGATGGCGGCATCGAACTCGACGACCGCCTCCTGGTCGGGCGTGACGTCGGCGTGGAGGTCGTACCCGTGCACGTGGATCTCATCAGCGATGTCTGCCGTCACCACGATCCGCACGGCCCCATCGAGCGGTGCATCGAAGCGCTCCACCCGGGCAACGGTCCCGCCTTCCACCCGAATCTCGACGACGGTGAAGGCCGGTCCGGCCGATGTGGTGGTGACGGCCTCCGTGGTTGTCGGTGCCTCCGTGATGCCGGCCACGTCGGGAAGGGTCGTGGAGGGCGTTTCGCTCGTGGTCGTGACCACCGTCGTCGTGGTCGTGGCAGGGCCTGCACCGTTGTCGGCGCAGGCAGAGACCAGCGCAGCCATCACCAGGAGTGTCATCCATCGCGACATGGGCGAAGAGAGTACTCAGGCCACGCGGCTGCGCACACCCCGGGAGAAGTCGATGCGCCGATCGTTCTAGCCTGAGGCTCATGGTGAAGACCCTGTGCTACGGCTCGTTGAATCCAGACCTCGTCCACCGGGTCGCGAAGCTGCCGGATCCGGGCGAAGACCTGTTCTCCGACGGATGGGAGATGCTCTACGGCGGAGGTGCCGGCAACGCCTCGGTGGCCCTGGCCACCTGGGAGGCGAAGACCACGCTCATGGGTCACGCGCTGGGGACAGACCCGATGGGCGGCTGGCTGCTCGAGGCGCTGGCCCGACCCCACCTGGATCTCGGTGCCGTACGTCGGGACGGGGCCGTCCGGACCCCGCACTGCGTCGTGATGATCACCCCCGACGGGGACCGCACCATTGTCTCGACCGGGTACGGCGACGCCCGCTGGCAGGAGGTACCGGAACGGAGCTGGGACGGCATCGAGGTTGTGCTGGTCGACGGATACGCCGGAGACGCCGGGGCGGCCGTCGCGGCGGAGGCGGGGCGGCGCGGCATCCCGGTCGTCGGTCTGGATGCGGGCGAGGCGACTGCGGCGGTCTCGTCGCTGGTGGTGTGGTCCCGCCACGAGCACCCGGATGAGGAAGTCGCGGGCCGGCTGGCTGCCGCCGGTCATCCGGTCGTGCTGACCGGCGGTCCGGGTGACATAGAGATGTGGTGGGGCGACCGCACCTACCGGACCGCTCCCCCAACGGTGCGCCCCGTCGACGGGACCGGCGCCGGGGATGTGTTCGCCGCGATGTGCGCCTACGGGCTGGCCTCGGAATGGGACCCGGATCACATGCTCGACATGGCCGCCGCCGCCGGGGCTCTCCTGGCCGGGCGGGGCCGCGCCGGCGGGGTCCCGACGCTGGCGGAAATCGCCGCCCTGGCCGGCCGAAAGACTCAACAATGATTGACCTCGACTCCATCGGTCGCCTCGAACTGGCCGTCCTCCCGACGCCGGTCCAGTTCTGCCGGAGACTGACGGCGCATCTCGGCGGCCCTCGCATATTCGTGAAACGGGACGATCTGACGGGTGCCGGAGGAGGGGGCAACAAGGTCCGCAAGCTCGAGTACGTGCTGGCCGAGGCCGTTGCCGCGGGAGCCGACTCGGTCGTCTCGATCGGGGTCACGCAGTCCAACGCGATGCGGCAACTCGCCGGGACCACGGCTTCGTTGGGGATCGAGTGTCACTGCGCGGTGATCGTCGACCGCTTCGGGATCGACTCGCCCGACTATCAGGAGGGCGGCAACTACTTCCTGACCCGCCTGTTCGGAGCCACCGTTCACCCCTGCACCGCCTCCGACGACCAGGCAGAGGTCATCGAAGACATCGCCGCCGGGCTGCGATCACAGGGAAAGCAGCCGTTCGTGATCCCCTACGGGATCTCCTCGGTGAGCGGCGCACTGGGATACGTGCGAGCCGTGCGCGAGGTCGCCGATCAGATGGAGGCCCCGACGGCGATCATCCATGCCAGCGGGTCGGCCGGGACCCAGGCCGGCACCGTGGCGGGAGCCGCGTCCTACCTTCCCGGAACCCGGATACTCGGCGTCGACGTCGATGCTGCGCCGGAACGGGTGGCCGGCGATGTGCGAACGCTGGTGAACGAGGTTGCCGGGCGCCTGCGGCTCTCCGCGGACGATCTGACCGACCGGGTGGAGGTCGTGGGTGGCTACGCCGGACCTTCCTACGGCGCCATCACCCCGGAGGTGCTGGAAGCCATTTCGATGTTCGGGAAGCTCGAAGGTTTGATCCTCGACCCGGTGTACTCGGGTAAAGCCGCCGCCGGATTGATCGGCTTGATTCGTTCCGGCCGGTTTACGCCAAACGACACTGTGCTCTTCGTTCATACCGGAGGCTGGCCCGGCCTGTTCGCCTACCGCTCCGAAGTGGCAGCGAGCCTGCTCTCGACGGGCTGATTGATCTACTTGGCGACGACGTGGAAGTTGGCTTCTGGCTTCACCAGGGCGTAGACGACGGCAGCCGCCTCAATGGTGGCGTGGACCGGCATCCACAACAGCTGTCTGAGCAGATACCCGGCCCGGGCCAGCGGACCTTCGGTTTTCCGCTGGGCGAGGCTCACCCACAGGCCGAGCAGGTAGTTCGCAACGTAGACGGTGAAGACGAACTCACCGAGGATGGCTACGGGGAGGGGCAGCAGGACACCGCTCACAAGATGAATCCATGAGTAGACCAGGTTGAACCAGCCGATCGTCCACAACGCCATTGTCACGATCAAGGAGATGCGATGGCGGAGAGCAACCGGGGCATGCAATGCCGCCCACCACATCCCGGAGAACCAGCGCCGGCGCTGCTTGATGAAATCCAGGAGACGCCGCGGCGATTGCTCGACCACGGCGCCTTCCACCCACCGGAAACGGTTGCCTGCGTCCATCTGGGACATGCCCCAGGTGGTGTCCTCGGTCGTGCAACCCGCCGGTGTGAAATCGAACCCGACCTCCTTCTCGACACTCGTCCGGACGAGGACGAACGATCCGTGCATGCCGAACAGGACCCGGTTGAGCCGGTATTGCAGGTGGAAGCGCCCCACGTCGTCGGCCACCCGAATGGAGTCGGCCAGGGTGAACATCTGGTTGGATTCGAGGTCGCGGTGGTAGAGGATCAGCCCCTGACCGATTCGGTGTTCGCCGGAGCTTTCCTCTTCCGTGACGGCTTCGCGGACACCTACCACCAGCTCTTCGGTGATGTGCGACTCCTCGTCGAGGTGCAGGATCCAGTCGTTGTCCCGGAGTGGTGAATACTCCAGGGCGTAGTGCAGCGCACGGGCTTTGTGGGTGGCGCCGTTACCGGTCCGGTACGCCTCGGGAACGACGATTTGTCGCACGGCCGAATGGGCGGGAAGCGTGATGATTGGGAAGTCGGTCACCACTTCGACGGAGAAGGGGAAGAGCGGGCGCTGCCGCATGGTGGCAAGGATGTTCTCGACGGTCTCCGCGATGACATGGGGCTGGTCTCCACGGGTGACGACCCGGAAGGACACCAGGTGGGACATGACCGCAGGCGAATTGCCGGCAGCTACTTCCTCGGTCACCCACGTGTGGCGCCGGAAGAGCATCCAGCCCAGCACGTCGGCCAGCGCCCACGGCAGCAGCAATGCCCAGGTGATCCCCGCCCAGCGGACGACTTCCTCGAGTGCTCCCGTGGGCAGATGTCCGGCATCCGCCCACAGCAAACCCTTGATGAGACGAACGGCCAGGAAGACCCCCAGCATGAGCGCGACAACGCCCAGTCGGAACCGCACGTTGCGCCAACCCAGATGGGGCCGGGGGGTTTCCGGCACCGTTAGATCGACGGAAACGTCGGTCGCTTCGATGATCGAGGACAGCTGTTGGTAGATCGTGGTCATCTCACCCATAAGATCGGCAGCTTGCCGTCTGCGCTGCTCGTCATCACAGCTTCACCCCCGGTGACTAGTTACCCATCGGGGACATGAGGTGGTGGACGGACCGTCGACGCTCTAGCCTGCCGACCATGCAAGTTCTTCGATCGTTCCTCAAGGTCATCCTGGTCATCCTCCTGGTCCTGGTTCTGGTCATCGGAGCCGCCACGTTCACCCTCAGCCGTTTGGCTTTTCCGCGCACCGACGGGGAAGCCATCCTCGAGAACGCCGGGCTGGACGGACCGGTCGACATTTACCGGGACGAGAACGGCATCCCGCACATCTACGCCGAAACCACCCACGATCTGTTCGTTGCACAGGGCTACGTCCACGCTCAGGACCGGTTCTGGCAGATGGACTTCCAGCGGGCCGTCGGCCACGGACGCCTCGCCCAGCTCCTCGGCGAATCACAGGTCGGCACCGACACGTTCCTGCGGACCCTCGGGTGGTCCCGCGTCGCCGACGAAGAATTCGCCGCAATGCCCCAAGAAGCTCAGGACGTGCTGACCGCCTACGCCGACGGGGTCAACGCCTACCTGGACGAACGGAACCCGCTCCGGCTGGGGCTCGAATTCTCGGTGCTCAAGCTGACCAACGCGTCGTACAAACCGCTCCCCTGGGAACCGGCCGACACGCTGGTGTGGGCCAAAGCGATGGCGTGGGATCTCCGCAGCAACATGGACGTTGAGATCTCCCGGGCCGTGATCGCCAGGGCGGTCGGCGCCGATCGGGTCGACGACTTCTTCCCGGCCTATCCGGATGACCGGCCCGTCACCGTCCCGGGGAGCGGCGGTCAGAGTGTGTCGGCCCTCAACGAACCGGTCACCGGCGACGTTGCGGACTTGCTGGCGTCGGTGGCCGGCCGGGTAGCAGACCTCGACGAGCTGCTGGGCATCTCCGGTGCAGACATTGGATCCAACAACTGGGTTGTGTCGGGGGCACTGACCGATACCGGCAAGCCGATCCTGGCCAACGACCCCCACCTCGGCATCCAGATGCCGTCCATCTGGTACGAGAACGGCCTGCATTGCGCCCCGGTCGGCCCGGACTGCGACCTCGAGGTAGCCGGGTTTTCGCTGGTCGGTATCCCGGCGGTGGTTCTCGGGCACAACGACAGGATTGCCTGGGGAGTCACCAACCTGGCCGCCGACGTCCAGGACCTCTATATCGAGCGAATCAACCCGGACGACCCCGACCAGTACGAGGTCAACGGCCAGTGGGTGGACATGGACGTCTACACCGAGACGCTGTTCTTCGGAGGCAAGAAGACCGACATCGACGTGCGGGTCACCCGGCACGGACCGATCATCTCCGACTCCTACGGGGCCCTGGAAGATCTCGACGAGGAAACCGAGCTCAACCTTCCCGACGACTATGCGATCGCTCTGAAATGGACGGCCCTCGAACCGACCCGCATGGTCGAAGCGATCCTCGGGATCAACACGGCGGGGAACTGGGAGGAGTTCCGCCAGGCGCTTAGCCTGTGGGATGTCCCATCACAGAACTTCATCTACGCCGACGTCGACGGCAATATCGGCTACCAGATGCCGGGACGAATCCCCATCCGGGCCGACGGTGACGGCCGCATCCCCGTACCCGGCTGGACCAACCAGTACGAGTGGACCGGGTTCATTCCCTTCGAGGATCTCCCCAATCGTTTCAATCCGCCCGAGGGCTACATCGTCACCGCCAACAACGCCGTTGTGGACGACTCGTACCCCTACTTCCTGGCCCGTGAGTGGTCGTACGGGACCCGTGCCCAACGCATCGTCGACATGATCGAAGAGGCCGACGGCGCGATCAGCATTGCGATGATCGAGGACATGCAGCGCGACGACCGCAACCTCATGGCCGAAGAGATCATCCCGTACCTGACTGCGGTGGACAGCAGTTCACCGGAGGTTCAGTCGGCGCAAGCACTCCTGGCCGAGTGGGGTTCGCAAGCCGAGCCCTTCCAGCAGGGAGCCGACTCGCCGCACGGGGCACTCTACGCGTCGATTTGGAAACACCTCCTGGCGGCAACGTTCCACGACGACCTCCCGCAGGACTACTGGCCGGTCGGCCGCGACAACTTCTTCCAGGTGTTGCGGCCCATCCTGTCGGACCCCACCAGCGAGTGGTGGGACAGCCAATCGACGAGCAACATCGAGGAACGCGACGCCATCCTCGAGACCGCGATGATCCAGGCGTGGAACGAGATGGTGGACAGCCTGGGTGGCGAGCCGGGCGAATGGAGGTGGGGCGATCTGCACACATCCACCTTCCGCAACGCCAGTCTCGGGCAATCGGGCATAGCCCCCATCGAATGGCTCTTCAATCGGGGACCTTATGAAACATCCGGCAGCGGCGACCTCGTCAACGCCACCACCTGGAACGCCGTCGAGGGGTACGAAGTGATCGCGCTCCCATCCATGCGGATGATCGTCGACCTCGACGATCTGTCCCGCTCGCGGGCAGTGCACACCACCGGCCAATCGGGGCACGCATTCAACAAGCACTACATCGACATGGCGGATCTGTGGGTCGTCAACGAGACCCAACCGCTCCTCTGGGAGCGGCCGGCAGTCGAGGCAAACGCCGAAGGGCACCTGCGGCTCCTTCCCGGAGATTGATCACACAAAGCCCTCAACGCGCATAGGATTCAGAACGAACCCTTAGGAAGGCAACCATGAAGAAGCTCCTGCTCATCTTGCTCGTCGTTGGCATCGCCGTGTTCGCAGCCAAACAAGCCGGGCTCATCAAGATCGACACCGGCAAGGGCAACTAGAACCACCCTCATCTCGTCTCCCCCGCCGTCAGGTGGGGGAGGTGACCAAACGTCCGGCAATCGGTTGTATGGGGCAGCTTGCAGGCGTCAGGAACGGCGCCGGCGGGAACGGAAGATCGATCGGACGACCAGCAGCGCGATCACGGCAACAACCTGACCCATGAGGATGACCCGGGTCGTGTCGGCGGCCGGGACCCACGTGACCTCACCACCCTTGATTTGATACGCACCGACCGGCCGGGCAACGACCCCGTAGCCACCTCCGGCCCCGGCGGGAGCGTTCTCTCCGCCTTCACCCTCTCCGCCACCGCCGCCACCCATGACGGAAGCTGCCGGGATGAACGTGACCCCATCCTTCTCATACGGGTCTCCGTAGACACGCCGCACCGTGACGGCGTCCCGGCCCGCAGCTATCACCTCATCGAACTTCGCCATCGAGATCACCCCTGTCGCATCGAGTCACGGCCATCCTCCAAGAGTACGCCCGCTCGGAGCGGATCTGAACCGTGTCCTTCACCGGCCAACGCGTGGCGGAGCGTTCGCTAGAGCCGCGGAGACGCCGCGACCGGTTCAGTGGATGTGATCTTCGTGCGAGACGGGTTCGAGCGGCGGGAAACGCTTGGCGCGCCTCACGCTGAACACGATGGCAGCCACGAGCATCGCCACGATGACGGCGAGCGAGAGGTATGTGTTCATGTGGTACCAGTGCGAAACGGCCATCTTGATGCCGACGAAGATCAGAATGCCACCGAGGGCGTGCGAGAGGAAGTGGAAGCGTTCCTTGGCGTTGGCCAGCAGGAAGTACATGGCACGCAACCCCAGGATCGCGAAAGCGTTCGAGGCGAAGACGAGATACGGCTCGTTGGAGACGGCGAGGATCGCCGGTACCGAATCGACGGCGAAAATCACGTCGGTGATCTCGACGACGAAGAGCGCCGACAGCAGCGGCGTGGCTGCCAGTCTGCCGTTGAGCCTGGTGAAGAACTTCTGTCCGTCCAGTTGCTCGGTGACGGGCATGATCTTGCTGAGCAGTCCCAGCCCCCGGGTGGCCTCCTTCGTGCCCTCATCCGCCCGGTGCCGGATGATCTTGACGCCCGTGAAGACCAGGAAAACGCCGAATACGAGCAGCAGCCACCAGAAGCGGCTGAGCAGGGCGGTTCCGAGGAGGATGAAGATGGCCCGGAGGGTCAGCGCCCCGAAGATGCCCCAGAAGAGCACGCGATGCTGGTACTTCAAGGGGATCGACAGCGTGGCGAACAGCATCGACCAGACGAAGACGTTGTCGATGCTGAGGGACTTTTCGATGAGGTAGCCGCTGATGTACTCACCGAACGCGTCGTACCCGAACGTGATCGCGATGAACGCTGAAAAGCCCAGCCCGCACATCACCCAGACCATCGACTCGAACAGTGCCTCTTTTTGTGACGGGGCGTGTGCGTCCCGGTGACGGTAGAGATCGATCGCCAGCAACAAGACGATCAACACGAGGAGCAGGACCCACGCCCAGACGGGAACATCGAGGTCAACGAAGCTCGAACGGTCGGCTTCGGCCGCAGCCAGTATCACGCGAACATCCTTTCGACCATCACCAGACGGACAGTCGAAGGTCTGGCTCTCACCTCATGAGGTGAGCCGGGGAGCCGGGCAGCTTACTGCCGGAATGACGGCCGATCCCGGAGGCTACTCCCCCTCGACCGCCATATTCTGGCCGACCCGGGGCACCTACGCAAGGCCTATGAGGCTCCCGGTCCGGTAGCATTCCCGGCGCAGCGGAGCAGCGCTTCGACCGAGCGGTCGACGTCGTCGGTATCGGTTGCCCAGTCCGAAACAGAGATCCGCATGAGCCGCATCCCGTTCCAGGTGGTCCCGCTGAAGAAGGCGGTGCCGTCGGCCTGAATGGCTGCAACCATCCGGTCGTTGAACGCGTCATGATCCCCGTCGGGGCTGAGCCACCGGATCAAGACCTGGTTGAACACCACGTCGTTCATGACCTCCGCCCGGCCGCCGGCAGACAGCCGATTTGCGAAACGTCTCGCCAGGGAACAGGTCCGGTCGACGACGTCGGCAACGCCGCTCCTCCCCAAAGAGCGCAGCGTCGCATACACGGCCAGCCCTCGCGCCCGCCGGGAGAACTCCGGGTTCCAGTCCATCTGGTCGCGGGCGGCGCCGTCGGATTGGATCAAGTAGGAGGCGTGGACGCTCATGGCGGCACGGTGGGCGGCCGGATGCCGGCTGATGGCGATCCCGGAGTCGTAGGACACGTTGAGCAGCTTGTGGGCATCGGTCGACCATGAGTCGAGTCGCTCCAGACCGGCGGTGAGATCGCGGTGCCCGGCAGAAGCTCTGGCCCACAGACCGACGGCCCCGTCGGCGTGGACCCAGGTGGGGTTCCCCCGCTCCCGATGGAGTTCGACAAGATCGGCCACTTCCTCGAACGGGTCGAACGAGCCCGTGTTGACGTTGGCGGACTCCACGCACACGATGGTCGGCCCTGCCAGGTCCGCAAGAGCCGCCTCGAGAGCTGCGGGGTCGATGCGCGATTGATCGTCGGAAGGGATCACCACGGCGGTCGAGTCACCCAAACCGAGGAAGCGCAGGGCCCGGGGTACCGTCGAGTGCCATTCAGACTTGACGACCACATTGACCTTGGGGGCACCCTGCAGGCCGTCGGCCTCGACGTCCCAGCCCGCCTCCCGCAGCACATGATGGCGGGCGGCTGCCAGGCAGGTGAACGTGGCCATCTGGCCACCGGTGACGAACCCGACCGCAGCTTCCCGGGGGAGTTCGAGCAGTTCCAGTACCCAGCCGGCTGCCACCTCTTCGGCGACGGCCACCCCGGGAGCCACCGCGTACAGACCGGCGTTCTGATCCCAGGTGGAGGCCAGCAACTCGGCGCCGTAGGAGGCGGGGTGCAAACCGCCGATGACGAACCCGAAGTACCGGCCGGAGGCATGGGCGGCGATGAAGGGCTCGAGGTCGCGGGCGAGCGCAGCGACCACCGTTTCGGGGTCGCTTGCCTCCTCGGGTAGGGGACCGCCGATCAGTGCCCGGATCTCGGCCGGGTCGGTCGGCCGATAAACCGGCCGACCGGGAAGCGACTCCAGGTAGCGGGCGGCCGGGCCCATGGCGGCTTCGATGACTTTGTCCCAATTCGATTGCCGCATGTGCTTGTCTCCTATTTGGAAAAGCCGGGCCCTGCCGGCGTGATCGAAGCGCCGGCCGTGTCGCCCCTACTCGATCGGTTCAGCCTCCACGAGGAACGACCCGTCGGGCGTTCGCAGGTTGAGATTCCCCCGGGCGATCACCCAGCGCCCCACCTGCTCGAGGGCGTCGACGAATTCCGCCTCCTGGTCCATGTGGTCGGAGTCGGCGCAAGCCCGCTCCGTCATAGTGAACGGGCCGAAACGAATCACTTGCCCGTCGTCTGCGTCCCGCTGGCCCTCAACGAACTCATCGTAGGGTCCCTCGACCGCGAACGTGGCACCGTATTCGTTGCACCCCGTCGAGCCCGAAACCATTCCGTCGTCGCCAAAACGCGCCGTGAGTTCGGTTCCGGGCCAGGGGTTCGTCATGCTCCCGGGAATGGCGTAGAGAACCACGCGCCAGCTCGTGCCGACCAGTTCGGGGACGACGGCATCGGGCTGGGTCGTACCGGCTCCCGGATCGGCGATCGTCGAGGTCGAGGCGGTGTTTGTCGTGGTTGTGGTGTCGTCCGCCGCTTCCCCGCCCCCGCATGCGGTCAGAACGAGGGTGGCAGCGATGGCGGCCATGCCGGCGCGCCGGTGCAGGCTCAAGGGTGAATTCGGATAGCTCATCCGCACCAACCTACCGAAAAGGAGCAACGCAGCGCTGGAAAAAGCCACCATCGCCGCGCCGCTCACGTGAGGCCGATGCCTCCCAGCACTTCGGTCTCCACCCGGTTTTCAACGCCGGCGATGAGATCTCTGCCCCGAGCAATCGCTGCCTGCACGACGGGGAGTTCGAGCGAAGCAGCGTGAGCCTCTTGACTGACCCAGACCTCGGTCACCCAGAGAGCATTGGGATCCGCAGCATCGGCGCCGACGAGGTAGCTCGAGCATCCCGGCATCGCCTCCATACCGGTCAGGATCTCTGCGAGCTCTCCCCGTTTGCCTTCAACCGCCACGATCTTCCCGATCAATCCGTACACGATGCCTCCTCACCGTCTCCCCGCACAGTACCCGTCGGCCCCTCATCGGCGATGACCCTGCGAGGACACGAGTGCACCGACGACGGCCTGATAACCGGCGTTCCCGCCTGCCCTGAGGCATCCGCCGACCGGCCCGATGGGCAGGAATTCCGTGCCCTCGATCCACGAGCGGGTCCGCCTAGCATGCGATTCGTGCAGGAAGAGACGCGCCGGCTCTGGTCGGAACAGGACCGCCATCCCGGTGATCGGTGGCGACTCTTCCGGGCCGTGGGAGACTTCCTCGGCGATCGCCGGGTGTTGTATCCGGGCTCCTACGTCGATATCGCCCCATCCTTCGTCTTCGGCTCGGTGACCTATGTCGACAACGATCGCCGGACGCCGGCGTTTTTCGGGGACGAAGGGGGCATCCTGGAGATCATCGCATCGCACGGGGGCGCACCGGCCGGGCCGGTCGTTGAGTTCATTCACGGTGACTACACCGGGCCCCTCGGCCTCCCCACAGAGTCGTTCGATCTGCTCGTCTCCCTGTACGCGGGGTTCGTGTCCGAGTACTGCACCGACTATCTGAAAGTTGGTGGCTTTCTGCTGGTCAACTCGAGTCACGGAGATGCGGCCATGGCATCCATCGACGACCGGTACGTTCTCAAGGCCGTGGTGCAGGCCAGATCAGGCGGCTACCGGGTCAGGACGGACCAGCTCGAGACCTACCTGGTGCAGAAGTCGCCGGTGCCCGTCACGCCTGAGTATCTCCATCGCACCGGCCGTGGCCCCGGGTACACGAAACCGGCTTTCGCCTACCTCTTCGAGCGCAGAAACGGGGCCGGCTAGGCCGTTGGGACGACAGATCGGTCCGGACCGAAGGCCCCCCGTCAGATCGAGGCCCGTCTGCGGCGAATAGCGGCGACGACCGGTCGCGAACCATCAGACGCCGGCGATAGCCGCCTCGACACGGTCCAGGGCTTGATCCAGGATCGTGCGGGACGTACCGAAGTTGAGGCGCAGGAAACCTTCTCCCGACGGCCCGAAATCGCTTCCCGGCGACAGCGCCACCCGGGCCCGTTCGAGGAGGAACGATCCCGCATCGGACGGGAGGTCGAGATGACGCCAATCGGTCCACACCAGGTAGGTGGCCGCAGGGACGGCGGGGACCAGCGCCGGGTCGATCGCCGCCAGCCTGGCAACCGCGTGGTCGCGCATCTCCTCGAGGTGGCGGTTGACGTGTTCGAGCCAGGGGTATCCGCCGGTGAATGCGGCAATCGTTGCCTCGTAACCCGGGAGCGAGATCGATTTGCGCTGGCGCAACGGAACCGAGCGGATCCGATCGTGGAGTTCCCGGCTGCCGGCGATCGCGAATGCGCACCGCAGCCCGGCGAAATTGAAGACCTTGGAGGCGGCCGAAGCGGTGATGGTTCTCTGCGCGGCTGTGGGCGTGACATCCGCAAAAGGTGTATGCCGGGACCCGTAGCCGATACCGGCGTGAACCTCGTCCGAAACCACGATCACCGAGTGTTGTTCGGCAAGGCTGTCGATCGACTGCATCTCCTCAACGGTGGACACGGCTCCGGTCGGGTTGTGGGGGTTGCAGTGCAGGTAGAGCCGGACCTCCTCCCGGGCAAACGCCGTGGCGAGGGCAGACAGGTCGAGTTCCCATTTCCGGCCGTTGTGCACCATCGGGACCCACAGTGGAACCCGCCCGGCATCCTCGATCACCGTCCGAAACGGCGGGTAGATGGGATCGGTCAAGACAACGGGCAGGCCCGGTTCTGTGAACCGGTCGATCGCTATCTCGAGAACTCGCATCGTGTCGGGGACGATCGAGACCATCTCGGGATCAACCGCCCACCCGTGCCGCTGATTCATCCACCCGGCCACCGCATCACGGAACTCACCGGCCTCCGTCTCCGGCGGTTCGGGCGGGTAACCGAAATCGCCCCGCTCCAGCAACCCGGTGAGACGCTCGGTGATCACCGGAGCCGGCGGGAAATCCATCTCCGCCACCCACAGCGGGATGACGTCTGCTGGGTAGCGGCGCCACTTGAGACTGCGGCGCTGCCGGGCAGTATCGAGATCTACGTCAAAGGGGTCGGACATCTCGGGCGATCCTACAACCACCCGTTTCGGGGGCTGTTCGCAGGGTCGCGGTCTCGCACCCTGATCGGGATGCCCGGAACCCGATTGGTTCTCAGAAGGAAGAACCTGATTCGACCTGGAGCTTCTCCACCCAGAGCTCGAGCAGCGCTTCCAGATCACCGCTCACGTCGGGAGCGGGGTCGTCGCCCGGCGAAAGCAGATCGAGCACCTCGAAGTCGAAGGCGGCTTCGCCGTCGGCGTCCCAGGCGGCCTGCAGCGTTCGGTTGGGATGGCCGTGCATGCTGAGCTGCGCTCGGATCCGGTTGAGCATGGCCGGTGCATCGACGCTCGCTCCCAGCAGGGTCCGCCCGGTCGGCCGGTGCACCACCCGGTACACGCCGGCCGGGCGCGGCGTTTCGCGGTAGCGGCGCATGATCTCTTTTCGGTCCATCCGATCTCCGAATCCTGCGAGCGTCTTCGTGTCGGGAACGAGGCATCGAACCCCCGATCGCCCGGCGTGAGGCCGGTCCACCCTACCGGCAGTTGCGCCACCACTCCCCTGTCCGACCCCGGCACTCGCCACCGGGTAGTCTCGCTCCATGCCAGATTCCTACACCGTGGTACGCACCACGACCATCACAGCTCCGGCCGAATCCGTCTACCGGCGGATCGCCGACTTTCACGGTTGGACCACCTGGTCCCCGTGGGAGGATCTCGACCCGAACATGCAGCGGAACTACTCCGGGCCGGGCTCGGGTCCGGGCGCGACCTACGTCTGGTCGGGGAACCGCAAAGCCGGTGAGGGGCGGATGGAGATCACCGAGGCAGTGCCGAACTCCTCGGTGAAGATCGCTCTGGACTTCCTCAAGCCCTTCAAGTCCAGCAGCACCACCATCTTTGAACTCGCTCCGGACGACGGCGGGACCCGGGTCACCTGGACCATGACCGGACCCATGACGCTGATGACGCGGATCATGGGCATCTTCAAGAGCATGGACAAGATGATCGGCCCCGATTTCGAGAAGGGGCTCGCCCGGCTCAAGACGGTCGCCGAGCAGCACGGGAGCTGAGCCCGCCCCGGTGCGACGGCGGGCTGACCGCCGGGACCCCTCGCTCGGCGTTAGCGTGGCGACATGGGTGTAGTCCTCGCGGCGCTGGCCGCAACGTTTGCGGGTACCGGAGACTTCCTCGGAGGGCTGGCGAGCCGAAGGGCCGATCCCTGGGCTGTGGGGACGTGGAACCACGTCGCCGGGGTGATCACGGTTCTGGCAATAGCCCCATTTCTCGATGGAAGTCTCAGCGGAGAACTCATCCTCTGGGGTTCCCTGGCCGGAGTCGGCGGCGCCGTCGGGGTCATGGGCCTGTACTCCGGATTCATGCGCAGCGATATCGCCGTGGTCTCCCCTATCGCCGCGGTCGGCGCTGCTACCTGGCCCGTCGTGTGGACCGTTGTCTTCGGCGAGTTCCCGACGGGAATCGTCGTCGCCGGGATCATCACCGGGATCGTGGCGATCTGGCTGGTGAGCGGGGGCGGCAGGCAGGTCCTGGCAGGCGACCGTGAAGGGCTCCGTTTCGGAGTCATCTCCGGCCTCGGTTTCGGCGCCCAGCTGATCTTCCTCAGCTTCACGTCGGAGGGGTCGAGTATCTGGGCGCTGCTTCCGGCCCGGGTCGCCGGAGGAGTCTTGATTGCCGGCGCCGGCCTCTGGCTCGGGAAGAGCCTCCTGCTCCCACGCGAGGCCAGGACGGCGGGGATCGCCGCAGGTTCGCTCACGGCCATCGGAAACGGTTTCTTCGTTATCGCCGCGGGGCTCGAATCACTGGCCGTGGCGACGGTGATTGCCGCGATGTTCCCGGCGGCGACCGTGCTGCTGGCGCGAATCGTCTTCAAGGAGGCCCTCACACCCCGGCGACTCGCCGGCCTCGTGCTGGCCCTGGCGGCCGTAGCCCTCATCTCCGCAGGCTAGAGCGGGTTCGGCGGGTCCGACGATCAGGGCTGCTCGGGATACGAGAACACTTCCTCGAGAGGCACCCCGAAGGTACGGGCAATGAGGAAAGCGACCTCCAGAGATGGCGAGTACTTCCCGTGTTCAATCGCGTTGACGGTCTGGCGAGTAACACCGATTCGGGTAGCCAGCTCCGCCTGGGTCATCGGACCATGCTTTGCCCGCAGCTCACCGATGCGGTTGTTTACCCGGGTTGGTTTGACCACATCACACTCCCCGGCGATAGAGGACCAGCCGCCAGAGACCGTCCGCCAACTCGGCCAGCACCAAACCGGCGAGCAAGATGTGGGCAAGCCAGAAGTGATCGATCTCCGCCATCGCGGCGAACACCGCTCCGAGTGCTGCCGCACTCACGAACCACCCACCGATCACCGAACCCCGGCGGGCGATTTCACGGTCCCTTTCGTCTCTGGTGTCGGCTTCCGACGGGTTGCCGGCGCTGACCACGATGTGCCCGATCGTCGCTATCACGACCAGCGGCACAACCACGATCAAGATCAGCGGTTGGTATCTGATCTCGTTGACGGGGCTGTCGGCCGCCAGCCGGAACACCGTCAGCCCGTACCACCCGTAGGCGGCCACCAGGGCAATCAACATGACCACGGTACTTTTGGCCTGAAAGCTCACAGCTCGTTCCTTCTGTAAAGAATCTTTTACATCCAGAACAGTACACGACCGGCCGATTCCTTGTCAAGAATATTTGACACATTGCTTGCCGCCGGGACGGCCTTCCCGGCTTTCGGCTACCCGGGCGGAGCCGGCGGCCACGACGACGGAGTTCGGGGAAACGCCCTCAGGCGCCCAGCACTGCTTCGATCTCGAACAGGTCCCCTGCACCGGCCATGACGGACGGGGCCAGGGCCGTCGCCCGCGGGAGCAACTGGGTGCAGTAGAAGTGCGCGGTGGCGACCTTGGCTCGCAGGAACGGGTCGTCGGCTTCTTCGAGCTTGCGAGCGGCGGCGAGAGCACCCTTGGCCAGCAGCCAGCCGCCGGTCACGGTGCCGAACAGCTCGAGGTAGGGGGTCGCTCCGGCGAGGGCATCGTTGGGATCCTCGCTCACGAGAAGCCATTCGGTTGCGCCGCGGAGAGCGACCAGTCCGTCCGAGAGGCCGGCCCGGATCGAGGTGAAGAGATCGCCGGCGCCTTCGAGTTCGGCGTCGAGCGCTTCCATCTCGCTGAAGAAGCCGCGCACCACCTCACCCTGGTGCATGGAGATCTTCCGGAGAACCAGGTCGATGGCCTGGATCCCGTTGGTGCCCTCGTAGATCGGGGCAATTCGCGCATCGCGCCAGTGCCGGGCGGCGCCGGTTTCTTCCACGTAACCCATGCCGCCGTGAACCTGGATGCCGACCGACGTCATCTCGACTCCGCGATCCGTCGGCCAGGCTTTGGCGACCGGGGTCAGGAGGGCAAGAAGCTCTGCGTACCGACGGCGTTCGCCTTCGTCGGGGTGATGGCGGGACCGGTCGATGGAAGCAGCCGTCAGGTAGAGAAGCCCCCGCATCGCCTCGATGTTCGCTCGCATGGTCATGAGCATGCGACGGATGTCCGGGTGCTCGATGATGAGCGAACTTTCGGTCTTGGCCGCACCGATCGCCCGACCCTGGCGGCGCACCCGGGCGTAGTCCAGCGCCTGCTGATAGGCACGCTCGGAAAGTGACAGCCCTTCGACACCGACGGCCAGCCGGGCGTTGTTCATCATCGTGAACATGTAGCTCATACCCCGGTTCTCTTCGCCGATCAGGTATCCGACGGCCCCTTGCCCTTCGTCGCCCATCGACATCACGCAGGTGGGACTGCCGTGGATGCCGACCTTGTGTTCTAGCGAAACAGCCTTGATGTCGTTCCGCTCGCCCAGACTTCCGTCGGTGTTGACGAGGTACTTCGGGACGATGAACAGGGAGATCCCCCGGGTTCCGGGCGGTGCCCCGGGCGTGCGGGCCAGCACCATGTGAATGATGTTCTCGGCGACGTCGTGCTCGCCCCAGGTGATGAAGATCTTCGACCCGGTGATCCTCCAGGTTCCATCGCCGGCGGGCGCCGCTTTGGCCCGTAAGGCCCCCACGTCCGATCCGGCCTCCGGCTCGGTCAGCAGCATTGTCCCGGTCCACGCTCCGGTGACCAGCTTCTCGAGGTATGTGGCTTGCTGCTCCGGGCTCCCGTGATGGATCAGAGCATCGATGGCGCTCTGGGTGAGCATCGGACAGAGGGACCAGGCCATGTTGGCCGACTTGATCATCTCCACGATGGCGATCCCAACCACCCACGGCAGATCCTGTCCACCGAAGGCGCTCGGGAACGGGAGCGTTCCCCATCCGGATTCGACAAAACCGGCGTAGGCCTCCTTGAAGCCCGGCGCAGTGGTCACCGTCCCGTCCTCGTTGAGTTTGCTGCCGATCTGGTCCCCGGCCGCATTGGTGGGCGCAATCACCTCCGAAACGAAGCGGCCTGCTTCGTCGAGGGCTCCGTAGAGCGTTTCGGGATCGGCGTGGGAGAACTGCTCCCAGGTGGCCAGTTCGGGCAAGCCGGCCAGGTGTTCGAGCGTGAAGGCAATGTCGCGGAGAGGGGCGCTATACGTGCTCATGGCCCCACAGGATAGAAGAACCGCGGGCAGACCCGGCCCGACGGGCGGACCGCATGACGGGCCGACGGCCGTGTCAGCGCATCTCCGGCGGGAGCTGGCCGATGTAGGGAAGCGTCCGGTAGCGCTCCGCGTAGTCGAGACCGTAGCCCACCACCCAGACATCCGGGATGGTGAACCCGAGGAAGTCCAGGGCGACTTCCTGTTCGGTTCGGTCCGGCTTGTGCAAGAGCGTGCAAACCTTGAGAGAAGCGGGGCCGCGGACCTCGAAGAGCCGCCGCAGGTAGGCCAGGGTGTGGCCCGTGTCGACGATGTCTTCGACGATGAGCACGTGCTCTCCGTCGATGGCATGGCGCACATCCATGATGAGACGTACGGGATCTGCTGCCTCGCTCTCCTTGGCACCGTAGCTGGAAACCGAGATGAACTCGACCCGGTGCGGAATGGTGAGCCTTCGAGCCAAATCGGCGAGAAAGATGAACGACCCTTTGAGCACCCCGATCAGTACCAGCTGCTGTGCGCCGGCGTATGCTGCATCGATCTCGCCGGCGAGGCGGCCCACATTCTCTTCGATCTCTTCCCGGGAGAGGAGAACAGGCGGGAGGTCCATGCCCTGACCGTAGCGGATCGACAGCGCCGGTCAGTCCGAAAGGGCCTCAATCATGCCTTCGGGCATCTTGACCAGCACTGCGTAGCCGCGCGCCGTCACCTCACCCTCGACGACGAAATCGGTCACAACGACGACCTTGCGGTCCCTGACCTCGGCTGCCTTGCCGATCAGCGTCACCCGATCCAGCGGAGTCGGTTCGAGGTAGTCGACTTCGAGGTGTGCGGTGAGAAAACGCGGCGACGGCTCACTGCCGATCTCGACGCCGGCCTCCTGCATCGAGAAAATGGCGGCCGAACCGGTCGAATGGCAGTCGATGAGACTGGCAATGAGACCCCCGTAGACATAGCCGGGTATGGCGGTATGGAAGCTCTCCGGCACGAACTCAGTGAGGGTTCCTTGTCCGTGGGCCCGGGTCTTGATCTGGTAGCCGTGCCCGTTGAGGCGGCCGCATCCGTAGCAGTGCGCCACATCCTCCGGATACGTGTCCTGGATGGCCGGGGGCGCGGTCATGGGCCCCATCATGGCAGGGTCCGTTCGAAGATCGCGGGAACCAGGCGGCAGCGACCAGCGACAAGCAACGCCATCCAAGCCACTCGGGACTCGGAACTCGGGACTCGGAACTCGGGACTCGAGACTCGAGACTCGAGACTACAACCCTTCTCCTCCTTGCAGGTTTGGTCCGCCGATGAACTTCTCGATGGCAGCGGCGATCCGGTCGGCGTGGGTCCAGGGGTGCTCGTGGCCACCGTCTACCAGTTCGATCACTTCGGCTTCCCTCAACCTGCCGGCCAGGTCGTACTGCCATGAGACCGGAACCAGCTGATCCTTGACCGAGATGATGACCAGAGCCGGTGCTTCCAGGCGCCCGACCCAGTCACGGCTATCGAAGCTGATAACGGCAAAGGCCGCCGCGTAGTAGAGGTCGGCATCCCGATCCAGGGTGGTCTCCCGATACCACCGGTCGTACCGTGCGGGAACGGCGCCGGTCAGGATCATGTACCGGTAGGTGAAGAGCGAAAGAGCCTTGCCGGTCAGCCGTTCCAGAGCCCGTCCGAACACGAACCCCAGCCAGCTGAACTCCCGACGCACTCGGGCGTGGTGAGCGGTGGTTCCCATCAGAACCATCTGTGACACCCGGTGCGGATGGCGATGAGCCAGCTCCTGGGTGATCATGCCGCCCATCGAGAACCCGACCACCACCGCCCGGTCGATACCCACGGCATCCATCATTCCCGCTACCTCGTCGGCCATCCGGCCGATCTCAAAACGTTCCCGGGGCTTGTCGCTCTTACCGTGGTTGCGGATGTCGACGGCGACGATCCGGTAGCGCTGGTCAAGCCGCTTGATCAACTCGTACCAGTTCTCCAGAGCGTTGTTGCCGAGTCCGTGAATCAGGATCAGCGGAGGGCCGTCGATCGGTCCCGTTTCCCGAAGGAAGAACTCGCGATCGCCGACGAATACCGTACGGCCCGGCACGCGGCAGAGGGTGCTCCTGTTTGGCGGTGTACCGGTGTCCCAGCTCAGGGCCGAACAGCCTCCAGAAGGCGGCCGCTCCCAGCATCCACTTCCCTACGTTGCTCATGACGATCTCCTCAAAGCGACGGCCCCTGCGGGCTGTACGCAAACACGTACTCGGCGACCGGGTGCCCGCCGATGAGGTGCTCCTGGATGATCCGCTCCACGACACCGACGTCGACCGAGTGGTACCACACACCGTCTGGATACACGACCGCGATGGGCCCCTGCTCGCAGACTCGAAAACAGTCCACCTTGCTCCGGATCACCGTGCCGTTCCCGGCGGCGGTGTCGGGAGGCTCAATCGAGAAGTCCCCCCGCCAGCGCGGCGGAGGACTGGTGAGATCCAGTTCCTTCAGCCGGTTCTTCAAATAGGTCCACACTTCGCCGCTCTCCGCGGCCGTCGAGCAGCGCGGTGTCGACTGCTGGGCACAGAGCAAGATGTGGCGGGGTGCCTTGCCGATCGACAGCGCGCCCGCAATCAGCTGCAGACGTTCCCGGTCGTTCATATGCCCTTCACGGTACCCGTCCCCTGGCGGGTCTCGGGAATCCGCGACACGACCAGAGCGGCGACCGCCAGCAGGACGCCGCTCACCACGAAACCGCTCGAGAAAGCCCCGGCATCAGCGACCGCTCCCATCACGAGGGGCCCGATGATGAACCCCAGGTCGCCCGACGTCCGATAGAGGCCGACCGCCGACCCCTCCGCCCCCGGCGGGGCCAGATCTCCCACCATCGTGGGAGGTGGAATCGATGCCAGGCCGGACGCCAGCCCGAACACCGCCGAAACAACGAGGAGCGCCGCGTAGGTGTCGAAGAACCCGTACGCGGCGGTGGTCAGGCCGGCCAGGATCAGACCCCAGATGGCCACCGGCTTGCGCCCGATGCGGTCCACCAGCTGGCCTCCCGGGTTCACGATCAACAGGTTGGTGACGGCCGACAACGACAGGACGTCGCCGATCTGCGCCGGAGTCAAACCGACGATCTCAGAACCGAACAGGGGGATGAGGGTGATACGGGCTCCCCCTCGCATCACGAACAGCGAGAACGCGACGAAGAGGAGAACGCGGAACGAAGGCATCCGGAGGATCCGGCCCGTGGAGCGAAACGACTCGCCCACCGTCTTACCCGACGGGGGGAGATCGGTGATGAAGACGACCACCAGCACCGCGACGACCAGTCCCAGCACCGCATAGGCCCAGAAGGGAGTCCGGAAGTCTCCCACCTCGGCGAGGCGGCCGCCGATGAAGGGGCCGATGGCAACGCCGATCAGCAGGCCGGTCTGATAGAGCGCCATCGTGCGTCCCAGGCGAGCTTTCGGGGTCGTCTGCACCAGGTACTGCGCTGCAGTTGTTGCCAGAATCGCCGACCCCATGCCCTCCACGAAGCGGGAAGCCAGCAGCACGCCGTAGGTCGGGGCTACCGCCGCCGTGACGCTGGAAACCGTGAGGAGCAAGGCGCCCCCGATCCCGATCCGCCGGGCTCCGAACCGGTCACCGGCGACGCCACCCAGCAAGCTGAACATCAGGCGCGCCAGAGCAAACCCGGTGATCAGCGCACCTGCGGCCGTGTAGCTGACGCCGAACTCCAGTGCGTACAGCGGGAGAATCGGAGCGACCAGGCTCACGCCAGTCATGACGAAAGCGATCGCGACGGTCAGCGCCCAGGTCTGCCGACCGAAGCCCTTTGCCGGTTCGTCGGCCATCTCGCTCCTACCGGACGTCGATGGTGCCCGGGCGGCCCTCGACGATCTCCCCCACGATGGCAGCGGCGAGGGTGCCCTCTGCCGTCAGAGCCTCGACCAGTTCCAGGGTCCGGTCGGCGGCCACGGCGATCAACAACCCGCCACTCGTCTGGGCGTCGGCCAGGATCAGCCGATCTGCCGCCTCGAGTTCGCCGAAGTCGGTGAACCGCTCGGCGGCAATCAGGTTCCGCCCGGTCCCACCGGGCACCACACCTGCCACGGCGAGTTCGCGCACGCCGTCGATGAGCGGAACGGCGCCGTATTCGACGACGGCAGCCACCTCGCTTGCCGCCAGCATCTCCCCCAGATGGCCGAGGAAGCCGAAACCGGTGATATCCGTCGCGGCGTGAACACCGACGGTGGCCATGGCACGGGCGGCCGCGGCATTGAGTTCCGCCATGACCTCGATCGCTTCGACGATGATCGCCGATTCGGCCTTGCCGTTCTTGACGGCAGTCGAGATGATGCCCGTGCCAAGCGGTTTGGTAAGGACCAGTAGATCGCCCGGCCGGGCTCCGCCGTTGGACGTGAGTTGCCCGGGTGCGACGAAACCGGTGACGGCAAACCCGTAGGTCGGCTCGGGAGCGTCGATCGAGTGGCCGCCGATCAACAGACAACCGGCCTCTTCCAGCTTGCCGATCCCGCCGAGGATGACCTCGCCGAGCAGATCGAACGAGAGCTTGCCGCGCGGCCACCCGATGAGCTGGAGAGCAGTTGCCGGGGTGCCTCCCATGGCATAGATGTCGGAGAGGGCGTTGGCGGCGGCGATCCGCCCCCAATCGGTCGGATCGTCGACCACGGGGGTGAAGTAGTCAACCGTCTGGACCATGAGCCGTCCATCGGGCATGCGCAACACCCCGGCGTCGTCGCCCGTGCTCAGGCCGACGACGAGGTCGGGGTGGACCGTGGTTGGATGGTTGTGCAAGGGGCGCAAGACCTGCGCCAGCTCGTCAGGACCGAGCTTGCATGCTCAGCCGCTGCCGTGGGAGTACCCGGTCAGTTTCACCGCCACAGATGCACCTCCTTTCCGGACGGCAGTCTCCCACATTCGCCCCGGCGATCGGCCGCCTCATAGCGATGACCATCGATATGTGGGATCATCGGAACATGCAACCCGTCGTCGAATGCTGCGCGCCGCTGGTCACAGAGCCCCTCGACAAGGGTCAAGCCGCCCAGCTGGCCGCATGGTTCCGGGTTCTCGGCGACCCGGCTCGACTCCGGCTGCTCAGCGTCATCGCCAACCTGGGCGAAGCGTGCGCTGCCTGCGACCTGGTCGAACCGATCGGCGTGTCCCAGCCGACCGTGAGCCACCATCTCAAGGTGCTGTTCGAGGCAGGTCTCGTCGAGAGGGAGAAACGGGGAAGGTGGGTCTACTACCGGGCCGTTCCCGAACGGCTGACCGTGCTCAGCAGAGCCCTGGGGGGACCTGCTCCCGGCTAGCTTCCCGGAGGTCGAGGATCATGCGAACCCCCTGTTCGTCGAACGCTACCTCCCGGTAACCCAACCGCTCATACAAGCGCCGGGCCGGATTGGCCGGGTCGACACTCAAGCTGAGGGAATCAAACCCGGCCCGGCGGACTTCGGCAGCGAGGCCGCTCAAGAGCGAGGTGCCGACCCCGCGACCGCGCCAATCCTCCTCGACGGCTACCGCCAACTCCGGAGTCGCATCATCGACATAGCCGTGGCCATGGTCGGCGGCCGTGAACAGCCGGCAGAACGCGATCCCGGCGAACACCCCGTCGCTTTCCGCCACCACACCGATGTCGCCGGAGCGGCCCCAGCCTTCGTGATACCTGGCCAGGTCCGGATGGCTGAGCGCCACATCAAAGGGTGGCAGCCGGCGCAGCGGATCCCAACCGATCGCGGTGTACAGGGCCCACGTTATGTAATCGTGGTCGCCGCCCGCCAGGGGACGAAGCCGGATCTGATCAGCTGAAGTCACAGACCGAACCTACTGAAGCGGCTTTCACCGGACCGAGTCGAGCGGCACCACTTCGACCTCGGGGACGCCCCATCGCTGGACGACGGCAACGGCGGCAACGACCAGCAAGCCGCCGGCAATCTGGACGGCGACGAGCGTCTGGGACAAAAACAGCCAGGCAGCCACAGCCGCGACCACCGGCTCGATCGAGGCGACCACCCCGACGGTTCCGGCTGAAGCCCGTTTCAGCGCGGCCATGGTGGCCAGGAACGGGACCATCGTTCCGCCCACACCGACCCAGAGCAGCTCGATCCATGCCTTCGGCGAGAGGTCCGTGGGGAACTCCCAGAGTGGCTGGACGATCAGCCAGAAGACTGCCGCAACCAGAAACCCGTAGGTCAACAATGTGACGGGGGACAAACGCCGGGTGAGGTGTTCGCCCGTCAAGAGATAGGCACCGAACGTAACGGCGGCCGCCAGCCCGGCACCGACCCCGAGAAGATCCAGCGATGCGATGTCCCAGGCGCGGGTGACCATGACGGTCCCGGTCAGGGCCGCCAGGCCGGCCAGCCAGAGGGGATGCGGAACGGGACGTTTCTGCACCACGGCCATCCAGATGAGAACCAGGATCGGGCCGAGGAACTGGACGGTGACGCCCGGCCCAACCCCGAGGCGCTGGAGCGCCCAGTAGTACGTGACGTGGACGGTGGCGAGAATCAATCCAAACGCGACCAGCTGCCGTCCGGCACCGTGGGTTTTCAACAAACCCCGGCGCCATGCGTACGGGAAGAGAAACACGAGCGCCACCAGCGATCGCACCTGCGCGACTCTGGCCGGAGCTACCTCCTCGAAAGCGTCGGCGGCAACCGCTCCGCTCACTCCCCAGAGCAAGGCGGCGAAAAGGGCCAGCCCCACCGCCGATCCGAATCTTTCGTCTACTTTCTTCTGCACGGAGCTATCCTGCCCGTTCATGACCGACGAGACCACCTGGCTCACGCCGGCCGCTCACCAGAAGCTGCAGGAAGAACTTGCCCACCTGACCGGTGACGCCCGCCATGAGATATCCGAGCGTATCGCAGAGGCCCGTTCCCACGGCGACATCCGCGAGAACGCCGACTACGACGCCGCCAAGAACGAACAAGGCATGATGGAGGCGCGGATCAGACAGATCCGGCATCTCCTCGACAAGGCCGAAGTCCGTGAGGTGGAGGACACCGGCCGGGTGGAGATCGGTTCGATCGTCACGGTCACCGACGCGGACGGCGACGTCCACGAGTATTTCGTTGCCCCGGCAGAGAACCGGGTTCCCGGCTTTCTGCTCGCCTCGCCGGGAGGGCCCCTCGGGAAGGCACTGCTCGGAGCCCACATCGATGACGAAGTCTCGTACGAGGCGCCGGGTGGAGTCTTCACGATGACCGTCACCGGGATCCGCCCCTTCGAAGGCTGATCCCTGCGACCACGGGGATAGGTGACGGTCCGGCGATCCTGACCAGTACCCTGGGCGGCACCTCACGGCACGTTCTGGTGGAGGTTTCCGTGCAGAAGGCTCAAACATCATGAAACTGCGGCTGCGTCGACCGCGCGACCTCGCCCAACTCCTGCGCCGTCGTGCCCGCGAGGCACCCCGCGAGGTCGAGGAGTACCTGGACACTCACTCGGAGGCGTGGACGGCCATCGCCGAAGCCGACCCCCACTACGCCGCCGACATTCTCGAAGAACTGGGTGAAGACGCCGCCACCGATCTTCTCGTCGACCTCGACCGCGACCAGGCCGCCGAAGTCCTCGAAGAGATGCAAGACGACCTGGCGGCGGACCTTCTCGAGGAACTCGATCCGGCCCGAGCGGCCAACTTCCTCGAGGGGATGCCGGCCGACGAAGCCGCCGACCTGGTAGCGGCGCTCGAACCCGAAGCCCGCGACGAGATCTTCGACGCCATGAGCGACCCGGCGGAAGCCGACGTGCGGGCACTGCTGGCCTACCCGCCAGACTCGGCCGGCGGGTTGATGACCACCGAGGTCGCCAAGCTCCCGGTAGGAATGACGGCCGGCGAGGCCATCGAGCGGGTCCGGCAGATGAACGAGGAACTCGAGGACCTGTCCTACGTGTACATCGTTGACGACGAAGACTTCCTGGTGGGGGTGCTGTCGTTTCGCGATCTGGTCTTCAAGCGACCCGGAGTCGGGCTGGACGAGGCAATGATCGCCAATCCGGTCTCGGTCAACGCCTATGCGGATCGCGAAGAGGCATCCGACCTGACGCAGCGATACCACCTGTTCAGCATTCCCGTGGTCGACGGCCGCGGGCGGCTGCTGGGCATGGTCACCAACGAGGAACTGATCGAGACGATCCAGGCTGAGGCCAGCGAGGACTTCGCGGTTGCGGCCGGAGCGGGCGCCGGGGAGACGATCTTCACCCCGGTATTCGGTTCGGTGCGGATGCGCCTCCCCTGGCTGACCCTCAATCTGGTCATGGCCCTGGTGGTGGCCTTCGTGATCGAGCGACAGACCGGGGTCATCAGCAACGAACCGGTCCTGGCGGCCCTGATGCCGGTCATCGCACTGCTCGGCGGGAACGGGGGGTTCCAGAGTCTCGCCGTCGTCATCCGCTCCCTCGCAACGGACGACGTGCCGCGCAGTCAGGTCGCACAAGTGATCGCTCGCCAATTCTCCGTCGGCATGCTCAACGGCCTGGTCCTGGGGGTCCTGGCTGCCGGACTGGCGGCCCTCCTCCTCGACTCGGGCATCTTCTCGTCGGTGGCCCCTCCCCTGGAAGTCGCCGCGGTCGTAGCCCTCGCTGCGTTCGGGAACGTGTCGGTCGCCGGCCTGGCAGGAGCCAGCATCCCGCTGATTCTCCGCAAGCTCGGCGCCGACCCCGCCCAGGCATCGAGCATCTTCCTCACCCTGATCACCGACCTGGTCGGGTTCGGCGGCTTCCTCCTGGTAGCCGCCGCCCTCCTCTAATCCCGTTCTTGCGTGAGAAACCGCGCATATGCGCAGGAAACTCACGCAAGAACGGGTTTTGAGATCCCCAGGGCTCGTTCTACTTCCCGGACGACCTCGGCCGGGCGGGTGGTGAGATCCCACCACGTGTAGCGAAGGGTCCGCCACCCCAGCAGTTCGGTCCGGTTCTGCACCGACCGGTCCTTCCGGAACGTTGGCCGGTCCATGTGATAGGCCTCCGAGTCGAGTTCGATGCGCACCATGGCGTCGGGGAAGGCGAAATCTGTTCGGCAGACGAACGATCCGGTGAGGTCGTTTATCTGGAACTGGGTCTGCGGTTCAGGGCGCCACGGGGCGCTCCACGCCTTCCTAAAGAGATCCTCGAGCTCGCTCTCGGTGGCGGTGTCCCACCGCGCCCGCTGTTCGAGAAGCGGCCTCATGACTCCGACTCCTCGGCGGCCGCGTCGCCCGACCCTCTGAACGAATGCGGCTACGTCCCACAGCCGGAAAGCTCCTTGGCGGATCCCCCGCTCGAGCGCCGACTCGACCAGCCAGGGCGCTGTGGCCCCGAGATCGACGACCGTGCGAACGGGAGAGGTGACGGGAACGCCGTTCACCCGATCGGCGTCTTGGGGGGCGAGGTCCTTGGATTCGTGGACCGCACAGTCCTGCCTGGAACGATCCCAACGCTGCATCACGACATCGATGCGATCCGGCCGGAACCCGGTCAGATCCCACAGAAAGGCTGCCGTCTGATGCGAGGCCAGCGCACCGTTGCCGGCCGCGGCGACCGCCACCATGACGCTCTGTTCCCACGTTGCCGGACATCCCGCGATCAACAGCGCACCCCGGACGGGCCGGATCAATCGGCCACCGTCGACGAGGCGCTGGATCTGATGGTCGGTGAACCCGACCCTGCGGGCCTGGTCGAGCGACACGACCCCGTGCTGAAACTCTGCCATCGCGGCAAGCTCTCGATAGGTGCTCATCAGCGCACCATGTCACGAAGGTACGACAAACCCCGTTCTTGCGTGAGAAACCGCGCATATGCGCAGGAAACTCACGCAAGAACGGGGATTTTCTTAGCCGGCGTAGCCGCGGCGGGGGAACTCGAGCACGTTGGAGGGGTTGCCGCCGTCCAGATGAGCGGCAAGAACCTCAACGACCTTCTCGATCGAACTGGGTTCCCACGTTCCGGCGGAGCTCGGTGAGAGCCCCGGCGCGGGTAAGCGAACGCTGGTACGACCGCGGCATCGTCATCGCATCGAAGGCATCCGCAACCAGCAGGACTCTTGCGAGCAGCGGGACTTCTGAGCCGGCCAGACCGCGCGGGTACCCGGTCCCGTCCATCCGCTCATGATGACACAGCACGGCTTCGGCCACCTCCACGTGGACCGCATCGACGACCAGGTCGAATCCGTTCTGAGGGTGATCGCGCACGACGTCCCATTCGGCGGGTTCCAGCGGGCCGGGCTTGACCAGGATGGAGTCCGGAACCCCCAGCATGCCCACATCGTGGAGGAGAGCTGCCAGCCGCAACCTTCCCTGGCGGGCAACGGAGAGGCCGAGACCCTCCCCGATTTGGGGAGCCAGTTCGGCTACTCGCACCGAGTGCTCGGCCAGGTACGGCACCCGCATCCGCAGTGCGGCAAGCAGCGCACCGACGACCGGGCCGGTGGTCGGACGGGCCCTGGTGAGCTGCACCGTCATGGATGAGCTGCCGGCCAGCCTGGAACAGTTCTTGCCCTCGTGTTTCGCCTGGTACAGCGCTGTATCGGCCGATTCGAGAAGTTCGTCCCGCTCGGAAGCGTGCTGAGGGAACACGGCCACTCCGAGGCTGACGGTCACGTTGCCGACCTCAGGAAGATTGTGCGTGGCGACCGCCGTCCGGATCCTCTCGGCGGCTCGCATCCCGCCCTCTTCGTCGGTCTCCGGCAGAACAAACCCGAACTCTTCACCACCGATACGACAGGCCAGATCGACCTCGCGCAGCTGGGTTCGAAACACATCGCCCAGGGTCCTGAGCACCGCATCGCCCGCTGCATGGCCGTACGCGTCGTTGACCAGCTTGAAGTTGTCGACATCGGCGATGATCACCGCCACCGGGCGCCCGTACCGCGCTCCCCGTTCGAGCTCTTCAGCCAGCCGATCGAAGAAGAACCCATGGTTCTTGAGGCCGGTGAGCGAATCGGTCACCGACAGGGCCTGGAGACGGGACACCATCTTCTCGAGCTCGACGTTGCGGACTCGCTCACGATCGTAGAGGCGGGATACTTCTTCGAGCACCGGGCGGCTGGCCTCGGCGGAGAGCAGCCCCGAGCCGACCGAGACCGATCGGACTGCCGCGATCAGTTCTGCCGGTTTGCCCTTGACGACATAGGCGGCAGCGCCCGCCGCAACCATGTCCCCGACTCGACCGATGTTTTCGAACGAGGCGACTGCGACGATCTCCATCCGGCGGTCGGCTTCCTCACGCAGCCGGCGGGCGGTGTTGACCGGTCCGATACCGGACAGCCCGGCGTCGATAACGGCGACCGTGGGCTGTATGGAACGCGCCAGAGCGAGCGCCTGTTCACCGCTGGCCGCCTCGCCGACTACCTCAATCCGGGAAGATGACAGGACGTTGGCGGTGACGGTCCTCGCGACGGGATCAGGATCAACGAGCAGTACACGTGGTTCCAGCACAAACCTCCAGCTCAGGTCCTACAGGTGTATCGACCGAAGCGGAGCGAAAATTGAGCGGGCTCAGGAGCCGATGTACACCGGCTCGAGGTCTGCATACGGGCCGAGGAACTCGAGCGTCGTTCCGTCGACGATCCTCGCAAAGTAGTGCGCATCGAGGATTGCTTGCTCGGCTTCGGTCACCTGGTCCAGGAGCACCAGGTCGCGGGCATCTTCGGAATCGATCAGATGAGCTGTGGTCGGTGCGTAGTCATCGACGAACCCCACCATGAGGTTGCGCAGGTCCTGTTCGGTATACGTGCCGGGATCGATGAGGACGACATACTCCCCTTCTCCCGTGTTGCCCGCAATGATCTCGAACTCCGGTGGCTCGGTTCCGGCCACCGTGGTGGTGGTCTCGCCATCGGATCCTCCACCGGAGATTGTCGTCGACGTCGTTATCAGGACGGGGTTGTCGGTGGTCGTGGTCAACTCGGCGTCATCACCCCGGCTGCAAGCAGCCGCCAGGAGGGCAAGTGCCAGGATGAGGATTACAGAACGTCGCATGGGGTGTCACCCTACCTTTGTAGCTAATTCTCAAACGGTTGCGGGTCTCACAGAGTTCCCGCGGTGTCTTGGGTCAGGACGTCTCCGCTTCCACGCGTGCCGTGTACGCAGCCGCCAGTTTGCCGGTGATGGGCCCGGCCTCGAACCTGGTCGACCCAACGCGGTCGACCGGCTTGACCTCTTTGAGGGTGGACAGTGCGAAGACTTCATCCGCTCCGAGGACGCGATCGAGGTTGAACCGGCCTTCGGTGACGCTGAGACCCAGGTCGGCGGCTACCTCCAGCGTCACTATCCGGGTGATCGACGCAAGGATCCCGAGGTCGAGCGACGGCGTCTCGACCTTCCCGCCGATGACCCACCCGATTGAGAAGGTAGGGCCTTCGAGGACGTAGCCGTCCCGGGAGATGAGCAGCGCATCGCTAAAGCCTTCCGCACGGGCCTTTCGCCAGGCCGACATGTTGGGTGCATAGGAGAGGGTCTTGGCGCCCATGAGCTCCCAGGGGATTCCCTCCGACTGCCACGGAGCGGCGGTCGGTCGAACGGAGATAGCGGCGGGCAGTTCGGGGATCGGCTCCCACAAGACCACCACGCGGCCGGGGCTCTCCACGTCCGGGTCGAACCCGCCGCGGGTCACGACGATCCGGATGGAACAGTCCCCTCCGTGCTCGCCAACGGCCGCCGCCCACCTGGCAAGTTCGGACGGCTCGGGCAGATCCAGGTTCATCAAGGCTGCACTCCGCTGCAAGCGGGCGAGGTGGGCGTCGAGTTGAAACAACCGGCCCCGATAGCACCGGATGGCCTCGAAGATGCCGTCGCCGCGCAACAACCCCCAATCGAACACGGAGATCATCGCTTCCCGGGGGTCGACCGGCCGGCCGTCGATCATGACTCGCATCGGCAAGAGGATAGTGCCGTGACCGTCCTGAACCGGTGAACCGGACCTGGTGCTCACCACTCCCGGTAGCGGTTGGTGATGGGAAGGCGGCGATCCTTGCCGAACGCCTTGCGGGTGATCCTCACGCCGGGCGCCGCCTGGCGCCGCTTGTACTCGTTGCGATCGACCAGGCCTGCAACCCGGCGAACCAGGTCGGCATCGAAGCCGTCTCCGATGATTTCCTGTACCGACCGGTCTTCCTCGACGTACCGGATCAGGATCTGATCGAGAAGGTCGTAGGGGGGAAGGCTGTCGCTGTCCTTCTGGTCGGGTCGCAACTCGGCCGAGGGTGGCTTGTCGATGATCGATCGCGGGATGACTTCAGCCTCAACGTTCCGCCACTCTGCCAGGCGATAGACGAGGGTCTTGAAGACATCTTTGAGCACCGAATAGCCGCCCGCCATGTCTCCGTAGAGGGTGGCATAACCCACGGCGACTTCCGACTTGTTGCCGGTCGTTACCACCATGTGCCCGAACTTGTTGGATAGTGCCATGACGATCGCTCCGCGTATCCGCGCCTGGAGGTTCTCCTCGGCGACCCCGAAATCAGTACCTTCGAAGGCCGGCCTCAGCGAGGTCAGGAACTCTTCGAAGGTGTCGTCGATGGGAATGACGTCAAAGCGGATGCCGAGGCGCTCGGCCAAATCCCGGGCATCGAGCAGAGAACCTTCAGACGAGAACCGGGTGGGCATCGCCACTCCCCATACCGCGTCCGGTCCGAGCGCATCGGCGGCAACGGCGGCCGACAGGGCAGAGTCGATGCCGCCCGACAAACCGATCACGACCTCGGTGAAGCCGTTCTTGCGGACGTAGTCCTGCAGGCCCGTCACCAGCGCGGTGTAGATCTCGGCCTCTTCCGGGTCGAGCCGGGGAGCCGAATCGGGGATCGGCCGGGCCGTTCGATCGGCCACCGGATCGTTGCGTACCGTGACGACTGCACCTGCCGTAGCCCGCGGCGCCGCCAGCGGCACATCGACGACGAACTGCTCTTCGGCGAACTCGGCAGCCCGGTACAGAAGAGCACCGGAGCCGTCGAACGCCATGCTGTCACCCTCGAAGACGAGTTCATCCTGGCCGCCGACCAGGTTGAGGTAGACGACCGGGACCGCCGAACGGGAGGCCTGCCCGGCGAGTAAACCGGCCCGTTCCTCGGCCTTGTCGGTGTGATAGGGCGAAGCGTTGATGTTGAGCAACAGACGGGCACCGGCCGCAGCCTGATAGGTGGGAGGTCCTTCCGGAATCCAGATGTCCTCACATATCGAGACGCCGAGCGGGACGCCGCCGACGTCCCAAATCCGGGCCGGTTCCCGGCCGGGAACGAAATACCGGTCCTCGTCGAAGACTCCGTAGTTGGGGAGCAACACCTTGTGGTACACCCCGCGTATCTCGCCCCGGTGGATCAGGGCGGCAGCGTTGGCTACCGAGCGAACGGCGGCGTCCTCGAGCGGATCGGCGACCGGACCGACCCGATCGGCAAACCCGACCACCGTGACGACATCGGCTGCTGCTTCGGCCAGCCGGCGGAGAATGCCGAGATTGGCGTCGACGAAGGCAGCACGGATCAAGAGGTCCTCGGGCGGATACCCGGTGATCGCCAACTCGGGCAGCAGCAGAACGTCTGCTTGCTCGTTCTCGGCCCAGGCCATGGCCGAGGCGATCCGATCGTGATTGCCCTCGAGGTCCCCTACCACCAGATTCAACTGGGCACCCGCAACGCGAAGGAAGTCCATGGGGGAAGCCTAGAAGACCGGACTCGAATCGCCCGTTGAAGCCGCTTCGAACCAGCCGGTGTCTGTAGGTTCTCAGGAACGCACCGGAGGGAAGCCGACAATGGACATCCGCGCACTCGTCGACCGCTGGGTCGAAGCCTTCACGAACAACGACCTGGACTCCATGGCCGAGATCCTGCACCCCGACTTCGTTGAGACCTACCCGCAGTCGGGTGAATTGATCCGGGGTTTTGAGAAAGCCAAAGCCATCGCCTCGGCATTTCCGGGGCTGCCGGAGGGCGAAGTGATCGGCACCAGCGGTGGGGAAGAAGCCAGAACCAACGTCATACCTTCGCCGCTGCCATTCGGGTTGCCGACGATCCAGGTCTCGGAAGCCGGACATACCTTCACCGCCGAGGCCTTCATGCAGTACCCGAACGGCAAAAACTACTTCGTGGTGACGATCGGTGAGCTCAAGGACGGAAAGGTCTACAAGCTCACTACCTATTTCGCCCGGCCGTTCGAGGCCCCGGCCTGGCGTGCACCGTTCGTCGAGAGAATCCCCCGGCCGCAGATCTGAACCGCCGGGGCATCACGTCCGGGGCATGTGCCTCACCTACCGACGCCGGAAGGGGAATCGGCAACGGCCTAGCCTGGCCTTGATGCCGACCGACGCTTCGCCTGCCCGTCTCGGAATAGCCGAACCCCTTGTGCCACGTTTCGCCGCGGTCGGATGGGTCGGCGAGGATGGGTTGGTTGCGGAACCGGCCCTGGATATGTTGCGGGCCGCCCGGCGCGGTCCCGAACCCGGACCGACCCTGGACCGGATCATCGCCATCCTCGAAGCTGCACCGCGGTTGGCCCGAGAGGCGCTCGATGATCCGCTCGTCGGCCGGGCCCTCGTGGCGATCGCCGGTTCGAGCCGGGCTCTCTCCTCATCCGTTCGAGCCAACCCCGAATGGTTCAGACCGGCGGAGGTGCCGGAGCTGGATGAACCAGGCGAGGGTGACTCCCCTGCCGAACGATTCCGGGCGGTGCGGCGGTTTGTGCGGCGGAGGTTGTTGTGGATCGCGGTGCGGGATTTGCTGGGGCAGGCAGCGATGCCGGAAGTGGGCCGGGACCTGGCCGACACCGCCGACGCCGCCGCGGCGGCCGCCCTGGCCGCCGTGGGTGAGGAACTGCGACGCTCCTCTACCTTTTCTGACCTGCCCGCCGTCCCCTTCACCGTGATCGCCATGGGCAAATGGGGAGGACGAGAACTCAACTACTCCTCCGACATCGACATGCTGTTTGTCTACGACCCTCCCGCCGGGGTCGACCCCGAACAGGTCCACCGCTACGCCAACAAGACCGCCGCCGAGTTCATGGCCGCCCTCGGCAAAGTCACCCCCGAAGGCGCCGCCTTCCGGGTCGATGCCGACCTCCGACCCGAAGGCAAGAACGGTCCGCTGGCCCGTTCCCTCGACGGCTACGCCGGCTACTACGACAAATGGGCCCAAACCTGGGAATTCCAATCGCTCATCAAGGCCCGCCCCGCCGCCGGCGACCCCCACCTCGGAGAACAGTTCATCCAACTCATCGCCCCCCACGTCTACCCCGAAACCCTCAACCCCGACGCCATCCGCGCCATCCGCACCATGAAAGCCCGCATCGAGGGCAGGGCCGAGGAAAGCGGCGTTTCGCATTCGGAGATCAAGCGGGGATTCGGGGGAATCCGGGACGTCGAATTCGCCGTGCAATTGCTGCAACTCGTCCACGGCCGCTTCGACGCGGCGTTGCGTTCACCGAGCACGCTCGACGTGCTCGTGACCCTCGGAGAACACGACTACGTACGCGACGACGATGCCCGGGACCTTGCCGCTTCGTACGTATGGCTGCGCAACCTCGAGCATCGCATCCAGATCTACGACCTGCAGCAGACACACATGCTGCCGGAGGACCGGCCCTCGCGAACCCGGCTGGCGAAGAGCATGGGATTCCGGGACGACGAGCAGCACGACGCTCTCGATCATTTCGAGGCAGAACTGGTGCGGCACCGCGCAACCATCCGCACCATTCACGAACGCCTCTTCTATCGACCGCTGCTCGAGGCCTTTGCCGCCTCGCCAACCGTGCACCTGTCACCGGAGGGAGCGGCGCGTCAACTGGCTGCACTCGGCTTCCAGGACGCCGACGCCGCCAACCGGGCGCTGGCCGAGTTGACCACCGGGTTGTCGCGACGCTCCCGGCTGATGCAACAGATGTTGCCGCTGATGATGGACTGGCTCTCCGACACCCCCCACCCGGACCTCGGTCTCGAGCAACTGCGGCTCCTCGTGACCTCCCTCCCCGACAATGCGGCACTGATCGGCACCCTCCGCGATGTGCCCGTCGCGGCCGAACGCCTGTGCCGGCTGTTGGGAACCAGCCGCCTGCTCGGACAGATGCTCGACCGGATCCCCGAGTTCCTCACCAGGCTCGGAGACGACCGGGCCCTGGCCGCCCTGCCGACCAGAGCGGAGCTCATCGACAACGCCACCCAGCGGGTGTTGCTGCGCAGTAGCTATCCCGAACGATTCCGGGCGGTGCGGCGGTTTGTGCGGCGGAGGTTGTTGTGGATCGCGGTGCGGGATTTGCTGGGGCAGGCAGCGATGCCGGAAGTGGGCCGGGACCTGGCCGACACCGCCGACGCCGCCGCGGCGGCCGCCCTGGCCGCCGTGGGTGAGGAACTGCGACGCTCCTCTACCTTTTCTGACCTGCCCGCCGTCCCCTTCACCGTGATCGCCATGGGCAAATGGGGAGGACGAGAACTCAACTACTCCTCCGACATCGACATGCTGTTCGTCTACGACCCTCCCGCCGGGGTCGACCCCGAACAGGTCCACCGCTACGCCAACAAGACCGCCGCCGAGTTCATGGCCGCCCTCGGCAAAGTCACCCCCGAAGGCGCCGCCTTCCGGGTCGATGCCGACCTCCGACCCGAAGGCAAGAACGGTCCGCTGGCCCGTTCCCTCGACGGCTACGCCGGCTACTACGACAAATGGGCCCAAACCTGGGAATTCCAATCGCTCATCAAGGCCCGCCCCGCCGCCGGCGACCCCCACCTCGGAGAACAGTTCATCCAACTCATCGCCCCCCACGTCTACCCCGAAACCCTCAACCCCGACGCCATCCGCGCCATCCGCACCATGAAAGCCCGCATCGAACGGGAACGGCTCGGACCCGGCGAGGATCCGGACTTCCACCTCAAACTCGGCAGGGGCGCTATGAACGACATCGAGTTTCTCGTCCAGTTGCATCAGATGCGCTCCGGCGGACAGAACCAGGGCCTGCAAGTCCCGGGGACCGAAGAGGCACTCAGCCGCCTCGTTGCGTTCGGTCTTCTGGAGCAGGAAGCGGCGCGGGATCTGAACGCGGCCTACGAGTTCTGCGGCATGCTGCGCAACCGTTTGTTCCTGCAGTTCGGCAGGCCGGTCGATTCGCTTCCAACCGACCAGGACGAGTTGACCCGCCTGGCCCTCTCGCTGGGCCGGTTCGATGCTCCGCGTTCCTCGGTGCGCGAGGAGTACCGGAGGCTCACGAGAAGGGCTCGAAGACTCGTCGAACTGAACTTCTATCAGGACTGACCCGGCGGGCCCGCTACCGGCCGCTTTCTCAACGAGATAAGCTGCACCCAGCCAAACCCGCGTTCAGGAAGTATCTCCCCGGCTATGGACTTCGACCTCAATGACGTTCGCACCGTCGCTACCCGCGTAGCGCCGCGAGCCGTGGAGTTGCGCCGCGCCATCCATCGCCGCCCGGAACTCGGCCGCCAGGAATTCGCGACCACCCAGCTCGTTGTTCGGGCACTGGCCGGGGCCGGTATCGAGAGCCAGGTCAGGCCGGTGGGCACGGGCCTGACGGCTGAGATCGGGGAGAGCGGCTCCCTGGTTGGATTCCGCGCAGACCTGGATGCACTTCCCATTCACGAGCAGACCGGTCTCCCGTTTGCCTCGGAACTCCCGGGCCTCATGCATGCGTGCGGCCACGATGCCCATACGGCGATTGCCGTCGGCATCGCCCTCGCCCTCAGGGAACTTGGCCCGCTCCCCGGCCGCGTGCGATTTCTCTTTCAGCCGGCAGAGGAACTGTTTCCCGGCGGCGCCGACGAGTTGTTGCGCGAGGGCGCCATCGACGGGGTGCAGGCGCTCATTGCTTTTCATGTCGATCCGACCCTTCCTCCCGGCCAGATCGGGTTCAAAACGGGCCCGATCACCAGCTCGTCTGATCGGTTTCTCATCACCATCGACGGACCGGGCGGCCACACGGCCCGGCCGCACGATTCGGTCGATACGATCTTTGCGGCGGGACAGGTGATCACCCAGCTTCCGGCCCTGCTCGATCGGCTGGTCGACGCTCGCATGCCGCTCTCGCTGGTGTTCGGGCGCGTGCAAGGTGGGATCGCCGGCAACGTGATCCCCACGTCGGTCGAGTTGAGCGGAACGTGCCGGTCGCTCGACCATGACACCTGGGAACGAATGCCCAAACTCATCGACAAGCTGGTCCACGAGATCGTGGCGCCGCTCGGCGCCACCGCCACGGTCAGCTACGAAGTGGGAATCCCCCCGGTGATCAACGACCAGTTCGTGGTTGCCGAGGTCGAATATGCCGTCTCCAGTGTGCTTGGAACCCAGGCGGTGGCGTCGACGCACGCCAGTCTCGGAGCCGAGGATTTCTCCTATTTTCTGCAGGAGATCCCCGGAGCGCTTTTCCGGCTCGGAACCCGGTTGCCGGATCGCAAGACCGACCTGCACTCAGCCTGGTTCGACCTCGACGAAGCCGCAATCGAGGTCGGCATCGTGGCCGGGACCACGGCAATGCTGCGGTTGATGGCCTGCGACTGGAGCTAGGCGGCGTTACCCGTCGTGGTATTCGGTTCTTCGCGTATGGCCGCGAGCGCTGGACCTCATAGACGGACCATGAGCGAATGTCGGCGAGCCGGCTCGCTCACCGATCCTCGGTTCTGATTAGATGCATGGGATCGCATAGGGTCGAAATACCCCAATTGTTGTGCCCCTTAGCCCCGCTGTCGGGGGCTTTGACCACTTGCTCGCTCTGTAAGATTCCCATCGAGGGAGGTTGTGAATTGTTTCACAAGGAGCAACCTTATGTACCGGCGAAGGAAGTTCTTCAAGCTGCTGGCGGTACTCACCGTTTTCAGCATGATCGTGTTGACGGGCTGCGCCGACGACGCGGCCGAAGAGACCACCACCACGGCCGCTCCGGCGACGACGGCGGCCCCAACCACGACCGAGGCGACCACCACCACGACCGAAGCGACCACGACCACCGCCGTCATGGTGGACGAGACCACCGTGCTGGCCGAGCACATCACCGCTCAGTTCGCGGAGTGGACGCCGGTCATCTCGGCGGAGGCCCTGTACGAGAACCTGACCGACGGTGACGAGTCAAATGATCCGTTCGTCGTCAGTGTCCGTGCTCCTGATGCATACGCTCTCGGTCATATCGAAGGTGCCATCAACATCCCCTGGAAGAGCATCGTCGATGAGGCCAGCCTGGCCCAACTGCCGACCGATCAACCAATCGTTGTCTATTGCTATACGGGCCACACCGGCCAGGTGGCAGCAACCCTGCTGAAGACCCTCGGATACGACGTCTCCAACCTCAAGTTCGGGATGATGGGGTGGACCAACGACCTCGACGTCGTGGCAACCACCCCCTTCACGACTTCTCCGGGCTATCCAACGGTCACCGAGCCGACCGTCGCCACCGAAACCTACGACCTGCCAGTCCTGGCTACCGGTGAGACTGAGGCTTCGGCCATCGCTCTCTCCTCCGCCCGGGCCATGCTGGCCGACTGGACACCGGTCACGGGAGCATCGGAGCTGTTCGACAATATCGCCGACGGTGACGATTCCAACGACTACTTCGTGGTCAGCGTCCGCGCTCCCGAGCACTATGCACTCGGACACGTCGAGGGTGCGATCAACATCGGCTGGAAAGCGATCGCCGACCCGGCCAATCTGGCTTCCCTGCCCACCGATCAGCCGATCATGGTGTACTGCTACACCGGCCACACCGGCCAGGCAGCTGCCACCGCACTGAAACTGCTGGGCTACGACGTCATCAACATGAAGTTCGGGATGATGGGCTGGAGTGACGACGCCGATGTCGTTGCGCAGCCCTTCTTCACCACAGCTCCCGATTATCCGACCGTCACCGGATAGCCAACCGACCAAGGGGGGCGCCGGAAACCCGGCGCCCCTCCCGACCTGAGGAGGTGAGATGAAGAAGGCGACCCAATCGTTGTTCGGGATGTTGCTTTTCGGCCTCCTGGCGGTCGGTTGCACCAGCGGTGCCGACGACACGACAACGTCGAGCGAGACAACGGTGCCCCCCACAACCACTTCCGTCACCCTTGCGACGACGACCACCACCGACCCATCTGCTGCGGCAGATGCCAGTTGCGTTACATGCCACACCGATCAAGCCACCCTGCAAGCGATGGCGGTCGAACCCATCGCCGGCGAGACCCTCAGCGAAGGTGAGGGCTGAGGAGGCTCGGTGCCTCAGTTAGAGGCATGGGAGCAGGTTTTCGTCAGCGACGAAGCGTTCTTTGAGACCACCCACGGGCAGCTCGGCTGTATCGCCTGCCACGGCGGCGACGGCCAGGCGAACGGCATGGAGGCGGCCCACACCGGCATGGTGCGCGATCCCGATTCGATTGAAACGTGCTCGTCCTGTCACAACGACATCACAACGACCGATGCGATGAGCCTGCACTCGACGCTGGACGGCTACCTGACCGTACTGGCCGAGAGGACGGGCAGCGAGGAGTTGTCGCCGGGACTGGAGCAGGCCTATGAGAACCACTGTGCAGACTGTCACACGTCGTGCGGTCAATGCCATGTGAGCCGCCCGACGAGTGCGGGAGGCGGTTTGCTGGACGGACACTCGTTCAAGAACCCGCCCCCGATGAACCTCACCTGTACGGGTTGTCACGGGAGCCGGATCAACGACGAGTACAAGGGCAAGAACGCGATGGAGGACGGCACCCTGTATCCGGCCGACGTCCATTTCAACCCGGGCGGCATGGCCTGTTTTGACTGTCACGGCGATTCCGAGATGCACGGTGAGGGACCGGCCCAGACGCACCGGTACGACGATGCAGCCGTCGAATGCATCGACTGTCACCCCGAGGTGGGAGCCGATGGCGACGACAACCAGCAGCACGCAATCCACTCGGAAAACCTGTCGTGTCAGGTGTGCCACTCGGTGGATTACAAGAACTGCTACAGCTGTCACGTGCAGACCTCGGACGAGGGCACTCCGTACTTCAAGATCGAACCTTCGGAAATGGCGTTCTACATCGGCAAGAACGTCGATCAAACCGAGCAACGGCCCTGGACCTACACGGTAGTGCGCCATGTGCCGATCGATCCGGAGAGCTTCTCGTTCTACGGGCCGAACTTGCTCCCCGAGTTCGATGCACGGCCGACGTTTGCGCCTGCCACTCCCCACAACATCCAGAGGAATACCCCGCAGAATGCGTCGTGCGATTCGTGTCACGGCAACGCTGCGCTGTTTCTGACGGCCGACAAAGTGCTGCCTGAAGAAATCGCAGCCAACCAGGACGTGATCGTGGACGTACTGCCGGGACCATGAGAGAAGCCGGTTCAAGATCGGTCCGGGGGCGCATTGCGATGCGCCCCCGGACTTTCTCCGGATGAGTTCCCGTCCCGGCGAACCAGGCGTCCCCAGCGGTCGAGCCTTCCCGACCACCACAGCGAGGGGCGCCGGAGCCACTGCCACCGGTCGGCCACCCAACACCGGCGAGGCACATCTCATGAGATCCGGTGCACGGCCGATACCCTGGTGACGTGATAGCGGCCCTGACACGATTCCTTCGGCGACTCGGCGACCAATCCGGTGGCAAGCTCCTCCGGTTTGGAGCCGTCAGCGCGTTCAACGTGGTGTTCGGACAAACCCTTCTCTACGGGGCGCAGACCGTCCTCGACTGGGCGGCCGTGACGTCGAACATCTTCTCGGTCACGGTGAGCGCCATACCGGCCTACCTCCTGAGCCGCTATTGGGTCTGGCAGAAACGCGGCAAGAACCACCTGATGAAGGAGGTGCTCCCCTTCTGGAGTCTGGCCATCCTGGGCTTTGTCCTGTCGACCACGGCGGTCTGGTTCGTCGAGAAACAGTGGGACCCTCAGCCGATACTCATCAACCTGACCAACCTCACTGCCTTCGGCGTGGTCTGGGTGTCCAAGTTCTTCATCCTCGACAGATTCCTCTTCCGGGTGGACGAACCCGACGAGGACGCTGCACCTTCTGGCTAGTTGCCCTGCGGGCCCGCCTTCTCCGCCGTCGCTCGCGGTCTCATGTCGAAACCAGGACGGGCCAATGGAAGACGCGGACCGGCCGACGGGCCGACCTCATCCACGGCGTCATTCCTCGAGTTGAAACCCTTCTGCCAGGAGAGCATGGCGGAGTGTCTCCGCTTCTCCGGGGCGAACCGAGAGGGTCAGCACACCCCCACCGCCGTGGGGTCCGTGACGAAGCTGGAGATCTCTTACATCCACACCGCCGGCCGCCAGCGCCCGGCCTACTGCCCCGAGTTCGCCCGGCCGGTCCTGCATGACGACGCCGATCGCAACAACGGGGGGCGCCATGGCCTGGCGGACACGACGGGCGTCCTGAAGTTCGGTGGCGAGCCGCTCAACTGCGCCCTCCTCGAGCGTGGAGGACCAGCCACGGAGGGCCTCGATCAGCGAATCCAGCACGCGTCGCAGCTCTCCCTGGTTGATGACCAGCAGCTCCGCCCACCAGGCGGGCTCACTGAGGGCGACCCTGGTCAGATCGCGAAAACTCCCGGCGGCCAGGTCAAGCGCATGCGGATCGGTGGCCGCTACCTGGACGAGCGCCGAGGCGAGCACCTGGGGAAGGTGGCTGATCGCGGCCACCGCGGCGTCGTGTTCGGCCGCCGTCATGGTGACCGGCACAGCCCCGAGGCTGGTGACCAGTTCCCGGGTTCGTTGCAGGTCCGCCCCGGAGGCGCCGTCGGAACAGAGGATCCAGGTGGCACCACGGAAGAGCGCGGCGGACGCGGCCCGGGGGCCGGCATGCTCCCGGCCGGCCATCGGGTGACCTCCGACGAAGTGGCTGAGATGCCCGGCTGCCGCAACAACCGGCGCTTTGATACCGGCCACGTCGGTCACCAGGGCATCCGTCGCCAAACCGGCCAACTCGCCGATCACAGCAGCGGGTGGACCGGCCAGCACGACGACGTCCGCCGACTGAATCGCCTCGGCAGCGTTCCGGGCCGGCTCATCGATGGCGGCCAGTTCCCGCGCAACCTGGAGGGCAGCCGGGTCGGGATCCCATCCGGTTACGTGCCAGCCAGACGCCCTGAGGGCGAGCCCGACCGAGGTTCCGATGAGGCCGGTCCCGATGATGGCGGCATTCGACACGAAATCAGATCTGAATGTTGAGAGCAGCGGCGAGCCGTCTGATGTCTTCCATCAGTGCGGAGAACTCGGAGGGGAGAATGGCCTGGGGTCCGTCGACCAGCGCCGTATCGGGTGCGTGATGGACATCGACCATGAACCCGTCGGCACCCACGGCGATCGCAGCCCGGGCGAGGGGAGCTACCAGATAGCGATGCCCGCCGGAGTGAGAAGGATCGACCATCACCGGGAGGTGGGATAGTGCCTTCAAAACCGGCACCGCACTGATATCGAGGGTGTTGCGAGTAGATGTCTCGAAGGTCCTGATCCCTCGCTCGATCATGATGATCTGGTGGTTGCCCTCTTTGTAGATGTACTCGGCGGCATTGAGCCACTCTTCCACCGTCGCGGTGAAGCCCCGCTTGAGCTGCACGGGCCGCGCCTGTCTCCCCACCTCGGTGAGCAGCGTGAAGTTGGCCATGTTGCGAGTCCCGACCCGGAGAATGTCCGCATACGAGGCCACCAGCTCAACATCGCGGGGATCGAGCACCTCAGCAACAAACGGCATGTCGAACTTGTCCCGCGCCTCGGCGAGAAGCTCGAGACCCTTTTCTCCCAGGCCCTGGAAGGCATACGGTGAGGTTCGCGGCTTGAAGGCGTCGCCCCGCAGAATGTGGGCTCCCGCCCGTTGAACAGCCTCGGCAGCCCGGAACAGCTGGTCACGGCTCTCGACCGCGGACGGCCCGGCCACCACCGCAAACGAACCACCGCCGATGCGCGCACCCCGTACCTCGATGACCGTGTCGGCGTCCTGGAAATCCCGACTGACGAACTTGAACGGCTTCAGCACGGGTACCGCCCGCTCGACGCCGGACATCGCCTCCCACGGCAACTGCTGAATGCGATCCCGGTCGCCGATCACACCAATGACGGTGTGCTTCTGGCCGACCGACACGTGAGCCTCCGAGTCGATCGACGCCAGGCGCGCGAGGACCTGGTCAATGTCCTCTTGGAGAGCATCGGGTTTCATCACAATGATCATCGAACTCATCTCGCCGTCTCGCGCCAGACCATCCGTTCGTCGTCCTCCACAGGTTCAGGTGAGCCCCGCCGGATTGCCCGGGTCAACCAGGGAGAGCCTCCGAATCCGCACCCCGTCATCGGCAAGGCCGGCCAGTCCGGCCTCAACCTCGCCGATCATCTCTGCGTCCCAGATAGTAACCAGGACGACACCCCTCTGATCCGAGCCCAGCAGAACCAACCGGCATCTGGGATCCTCCACAAGCTCATCGGCCAGCTCGACCATCCACTGGGGAGCGGTGTCTCCGCCAAACTCGAGTAAGAGCGCTTCCATGCAGCAGATGGTACCCCCCCTCCGGCTACCGGGCGGATGAACCGGGCGGGCCGCGCTCGCACGGGAGCCGCACCTCCCGGGGCGGCTCCGTACCCCGGCCGCCGGAAGACGCTTGCCCCGCCCGGCCTACACTTCGTCCATGCACAGGATCCTGGTCACGGGAGCATCGTCGTGGGTCGGTGGGCGATTGATCCGGAGCCTCGAGTCCCGGGCCGAAACCGAAGTGTTCGCAGTCGATGAAGTTGAACCCGCCGATGAGTTCTCGTCGGACTTTCACCTATCGAGCCTCGATGTTCTCGAGTTGGCCGAATACGTGCTCGCGGTCAGGCCGACCACCGTCGTGCACCTACAGACCCTGGACCGGTCGGCGCTCCTGGGCCCGGAGCACTCCCGATCGAGTGTTGTCCTCGGCGCCCAGGCCCTGTTCGGAGCGATAGGACGGCTGCCGGACGTCGAGAATGTGATCGTCAAGTCCGACGCGGCCGTGTACGGATCGGGACCACGCAATCCGTCGGTGGTCCGTGAATCCACGATGACGCCCGCCCGTCCCACCAGCTACGAGCGCAGCCTGCGGGACGTCGAGTCGGCCGTTTCCCAGCTGGCAGAAGAACTGCCGAAGATCACCTTCACGGTGCTGCGCTTCAATCCCATTGTGGGGCCAACGATCGGGAACCGGCTCAGCCGCTACCTCCGGTTGCCGATCGTTCCGACGCTGCTGGGCAGCGATCCCCGCCTGCAGTTCGTGTACGAGGACGATGCCGTTCGGGCCCTGGAACACGCGATCGACCATCCGACGGCAGGCACCTTCAACATCAGCAGTGAGGGGCAGCTCTACCTCAGTCGCATCCTCAGGCTCGGAAACCGGATCAACCAGAGGCTCCCGGCGCGCCAGTTCAACACCGCCATGAAGGTGCTGCGGCCCTTCGGTGCCTCGCTCCCACGGCATCTGGAGAGCCTCATCAAATACGGGCGGGTGATCGACACCCACCTGATGGAGGAGACTCTGGGTTTCGCACCGAGCCTGAACTGCCGCCGCCTCGTTCTCGCCACCTACGGCCGTCTTCCTGCCCGGCTGTCTGGATAGAGCCGATGGAAGAGATCCTCAACCGCCTCAGCGTGTCGGAACTCCGGGCCCTGGCCAGGGCTCTGGACGTCGTCGGCAGATCCTCGATGAAAAAAGCAGAACTGGTGCAATCGGTGACCGCCGGCCTCAAAGCCAGCGATAGCCCTGCCGGCACATCGGCCCAGGCGAGCGTTTGGCGAGCCGGGATACGCGGCGAAGGACGCCGGCGCGAAACTCGCGATCGACTGGCATCGCTGGTCGATCGGGACCGGACCTGCGAGTTCGAAACGGTCGAGGGGTTCGCCTGTGGTCTGCCCCCGATCGTCGGCAAGGACCGGTGCGCGCTACACGGCGGGACCAACTTCTCCGATCTGGCCATCCCGGCGGCCGGTGCCCTCGGATTCGACTCATGGCCGGCACTCGTGCGGCATCTGCAGATGGCCAGCTACGACATCGATGCGCTGGGGCTGGATCCTGTGGTGGCCGAGATGTTGTGGCACCTGGGCAACTATTTGTACTTCGACTACTTCCGGGTGGACACAACGGGACTCGAGCACGTGCCTATGGACGGAGCTGCCGTCCTCGCAGCAAACCACGGTGGAGCGGCAGTTCCGTACGACGCCATGATGCTGCAAATGGCGGTCACGAATGAGGCCCCGCTCCCACGGCGAGTGCGCGTCGTGGGGACAGAGATCTTCAATATGATCCCCACCTACTCGCACCTCTATCGCAAATCGGGAGCGGCCTACGCCGCCAAAGAGGATGCGATGTGGGTGCTCGAGCACGGCCACCTGCTCGGCGTGTTCCCCGAAGGGGTGCAGGGTTTTCAGAAGTCTGGTTCAGACGCATACCGGCTGAAGCGATTCGGCCGCGGTGGCTTCGTGAAACTGGCCATGCGAGCCGGGGCACCCATCGTCCCGGTTGCCATCATGGGCTCGGAGGATGTCCACCCCGCGCTCTTCACGTCCAAACGGCTGGCCCAGCTCGTGCGCATGGTATTTCCCCAGCAGCGTGTCGAGGAAATGGCCGTATGGCTCAACCCCATCCCCCTTCCGGTCCGGTGGCAGATACGTTTCCTCGAGCCCCTTGAGGTGGGTCCGGCCACCGATCGCCCGGACCGGCTCACGGTGCTGGAGATCTCCGAAGCGGTCCGCTCCCGGGTGCAGGCTGCCCTCGATGTCATGCTCAGCGAGCGGACGAGCATCTTCTAGTTCGCATTGAGCAGGTGCAATCGGGCAGAATCAAACGACGTGCCCATTGCCAATGATTGCCCGCACTGCGCAGCCCGTGACACAGTGCGTCTCGAAAGCGGCGAGAACTTCTGCCCCTGGTGCCTGCACGCCTGGACCCTCTCCGGCGACCTCATCCTCGATCGGCAACCCGGCCGGGAGGAGGGATTCCTGGCCGACCTGGCCAGTGCCTTCGACCAGGACTGACTTCTGCTTGCAATAGTTAGCACTCCGCAATATACTGCTAATCGTGGCCAAAGACGAGAAGACGGTTGAGAAGAAAGGCGCCGACCTCGGTGCATTCATCAGGCAGCAACGGGAGCGGGCCAACATCTCGCTCAGGAAGCTGGCCGACAAGGCAGGGATCTCGAATCCCTACCTCAGCCAGATCGAGCGAGGGTTGCGCAAGCCTTCCGCCGAGATTCTCAAGTCGATCGCCCGGGGCCTATCCATCCAGGCCGAGTCCCTCTACTCAAGGGCAGGACTGCTGGAGGACGGGTTTAGTCCGCCGACCGTCGTTGAGGCGGTCGAGACGGACCAGCAATTGAACCAAAGACAGAAGCAAGTGCTCCTCGATATCTACCGAACATTCGTTCAATCGGGGGCAAAGGAGGAAATGGAATGATCGTCGATACGACTAAGAAGGTGCTCTACGCAGCCGTAGGCGTCCCCGTCGTGACGGCTCGCAAGCTCTCGGAGCGGGTCAACGAGATGAGCGAGAAGCTCACGAAGGACTACGACGTGTGGGCCGCCGAGGGTGAGAAGGTCGTCAACAAGGTTGCGGACCGCAAAGCGGTCGAGGACTTCGTCGAGGACATCGGCGCAAAGATGGACTTCGACCAGATCCAGGAGCAGGTCGGCAAGCTGCGCGAGCAGCTCGACGACATGCTGACCAACTGGCGTTCTTCGTTCCGGCCCGCGACTGAGAAAGCCGCACCGGCCGCCAAGCCCGCCGCCAAGCCCGCCGCCAAGCCCGCCGCCAAGCCGGGCCCGAAGACCACCACGGCCGCCAAGAAGCCGGCCGCCAAGAAGCCGACCACTGCTGCCCGCAAGCCGGCCGCCAAGAAGCCGGCTGCTGCGAAAACGACCACTGCTGCCCGCAAGCCGGCCGCCGAGAAGGCAACCACCACCGCCTGAACGGTCCGGACCATCGAGGCAGAAACGAGGGGGCCCCATCGGGGCCCCCTCGTTGTTTCGCTCTGGAATCCTTAGGGCGTGATGATCGGGTCGAGGTCCGAAGCGTGAGCAACCCAGCGTTCCACCATGCCCTCGGTGGGAAGTCTCTGAACGAGTTTGCGCGACTCGTTGATCTGGATCATCTTCTTCGTCAAAGAGGCCGGGTTTCGCCTCCGCAGCTCCTTGATAGTGTCCACCCCGGCGGCTTCCAGGAGATCGGAATACTCAGGGCCGATCCCCTTGACGCGCATGAGATCGGCGCGGTTCAACCACACGAGAATCTTCTTCTCATCGAGCCGGGTCGCCTCGGCGAGGTCCCTCCGACCGCGCTTCGTGGCACCTCGTTTGAGAAGAGCTTCCGTCGTGCGCACTCTCGATTTGCGGAACCTGGTCGCGGTTTTTGGATCAAGTCCCGAAATCGTGTCAATCGTGGCCATCCCACTCCCTTCCCTGTTCTCCGCCATCCTCCGCAGCGCGGCCGGCCCATCGGTCAGACTAGCCAGACGGGTGATGGCGATGCCTTGTGGATAGCCGGGAAGGCGCGGACCGCTACCGAACCCAACGAAGGATGTCCCCCGGTTGACACTCGAGCGCAAGGCAGATGGACTCCAAAGTCGAGAAACGTATCGCTTTGGCCTTTCCCGTCTTGAGGATCGATAGGTTGGCGAGCGTGATGCCTACCTCCTCAGACAGCTGTGTCAACGTCATCCTTCTCTGATCGAGGATCTCGTCGAGATGTACGGTGACCGTCATGTCAGATCGTGTCTTCCTCGAACCGGCGCAGTCGGGCTGCCTCCACAAAGACCTCGGCCAGGGCGAACATGCCTATCCCGACCAACAACAGCGCCCAGACGGGGCCGAGCGTTGATACCGATACGGGCAGGTCGACATCCAGCGTTCGGTCTAGTAGCGCCGTACGAATCAGGTCGATGGCCGGAAGGGTCAGGATGGCGCCCCCCAGCCATCGCAGCCTCCCGGAATTCTCATCGGCGAATGGGCGGCCGGCGATCGTTGATCGCACAATCCGGCCGAGATTGATGAGCCCGACCCAGGCGGCCGCCAGCAAACCGGCCACAAAGGCGAGGAAGACTCCTCGGCTGGCCAGGTCGGTTCGTTCGACTTTCAAGAGGAGCTGGATGACCGGCACGTCTGCAATCGAATCTCGTTCCCTTCCGATTTCGAAGTTCGAGTACGAGCGCACACCGTCGGATACATCGACCCGTCGCCCGTCCGCGAACTCGACCCCGTAGGGCTCATCCAGAGTCGCTGAGATGAACATGTCACCTCGGCCGGACAGAGCCAGGATCGCCAACGGAACGGTTATGCCGGTCACAACGATGAGAAGAAACCGGGCGACCTTGATACCAAGATCCAGCGCCCGCAAGCCTCTTCCGCCCAGAGATTGATCGTAGGTGTTCATATCGAAAAACGATAATCTGGATGTTATCGAAAGTCAATAAGAACGCCTGCAAGAGGGCTACTTCGCCTTATGCTCTATTGAGCGATCGCTGACCCATGGAGGACGCGATCTGACCGCGAGGAGAAGACTGATGCCTACCCGCGCGGTTGCAGGTCCGTCACATCGTCGCCGGTATCGACATCCCGGGGAGCCAGTTGCTCGAAGAAGACCTCTTCGACCCATTCCGGATGGGCTTGCAGAAGGTTGCGTCCGCCTTGATCGCCTTCCAGGCTCATGAGCCGCGCCCACAGGGAGCGGGCGACCAGGACGGGATGGCCGCGCACATACCGGTACTTCGGAACGATGGCCAGCGCATCACTCGAACGCCGGTGGTCGAGCAGGGCCTTCACCACGGTCGGATCGATCCCGGGCTGATCTCCCATGACGATGAACGCTGCTTCGGTGGACGGATCCCGACTCGCCGCGTCGAGACCGACGCGCAGCGACGAGGCCATCCCTTCCTCCCATTCGGGGTTCTCGATGACACCGGCATCTCCGAAGTCGACCGCTTCCAGGATTTCCTCGTACCGGCTGCCGAGCACCACCCAGACGGAGTCAACCGGCCAGGCCAGGGTCTGGCCGACCACCTTCTCGAGCAGGGTCGGACCACCCCACGGCAGAAGTTGCTTGGGCCGGCCGAGACGGCTCGACGGTCCGGCAGCGAGAACGAGGGCAGTTGTGCTCATAGGTGGGCCGGGTGGTCGACGATGCGACCCACTATACGTCCCCGGGGTCGTCCTTCCGTTGCGGATGGATCCTTCCCCGGGTGCCCTTCAGCGAGTCGCCTCCGCCTCCTCCATACCGCAGTGTGGTCATCTCAGCGAGAATCGAAACGGCAACTTCCGCGGGAGTCTCGGCGCCGATGTCCAACCCGATCGGACCGTGAATCCTTCCTTGATCCTCCGCCGACCATCCATCGGCCTCCAGTCGAGCCAACCGGTCGGCATGGGTGCGCCTGCTCCCCATCACGCCCAGGTACGCGATGGGCTCGGCGAGCGCCCGGCGGATAACGGGATCTTCGAGACGCTGGTTGTGGTTCAAGACCACGATGTAGCTCCCCTCCCAGGGTTGCGCATCCAGGACGGTTTCCGGCCAGGCGACGATCACCTCATGCGCATCGGGAAACAATTCCGGCCGGGCAAAGGACGGTCGCGGGTCAATCAGGGTCACCTCATACCCGACCCGTGTTGCGAGGGCGCAGAGCGGTTCGGCGAACGGACCGGCCCCGAAGATCAACAAGCGAGGCGGCGGAACGATCGAATCGATGAAGACGTCCACATCGCCGTAGGTCAGCGTCCGGCTCTGCTCGTCGGTCATGAGCTGTCGTGCGTCGGCAAGGACATCGTCGACCAGGGAACCGGGGATGGTGCCCGCCACCACACCTTCCTTGGCGTCGATGACCGCCTTCCATTCACCGCCCGCCACTGCCATCACCCGCGCCCCGAGGCGCCTCGCAGACGAGAGGTGCTCGACGGCTGCTGTGATTTCCTCCGTCTCTTCAGGTTCGATGTAGACCTGAATGGTCCCTCCGCAGGCCAGGCCGACCTCAAAGGCGTCCTCGTCGGCGATGCCGTATGTCACCAATCGCGGTGCTTCGGTCTTGAGCACCTCGAGCGCATGAAGGGCAACGTCGTTCTCGACACACCCTCCGCTGACGGATCCTTCGAGTTCCTCCGACGAGGACACGAGGAGGCGCGACCCTTCGGGTCGCGGAGCCGATCCTTGCACGCGAACCACGGTGGCAACCGCCACCTGTTTGCCGTCGAGTTTCCACTGCTTGAAGAGAGCCGGCTGGTCTGTCATACGAGCACGTTATCCGACATCGATTCGCTAGGCGCGCACTCGCACGGCCTAGACAAGACCCGAAGGCAGCGGGAATCGAAGCACAGCACCGATTGCCTTCTGGTCGAGTGCCGATGCAATCGAAACCTGCAGTACTTCTCCGCTCTCGCTGATGGTCGCCTCGATGATCTCATCCACGAGGTCTTCGGTCGGGCGTGTTGCCGACCCGCACACCGGGCAACTTGTCCCGTTGCGAGAGAGCCAGCCACAGGATTCGCACACTGCGCCCTCTTTGGTGAAACTCCCGGAAACAATCAACCGATCGATCGCCTTGGCATTGACGGCGGCGAGCACGCTGGAGATACCGAGGACCGCCGGACCGCCGGCACCCGCGGTGTCGAGCAGTTCCTGGACCCGGGTGGCCTCGCGGTCTGCGACCGCGGCCTTCTCGAGGCCGATCAGGTGATCCTTGATCAGGGCTGGAGTCATGGTGTGGGTATCGATGACGAAGGACCCCCCAAGCCGGTCCTTCACGTACGGGTGGAGGAGTTTGGAACCTTCGTCGATCGACTCCTGATGCCCGCCGAGGAAGAGGTAATCGAATCCTTCTTTCTGAAACAGACGGAAGACCAGGTCGGCCGTCTCTTTGTATTGACGCTGGACGACCGCGTCCGCATGATTGCGAACCCCGCGCTCCTCATACCCTGCAAAGCCTCCGTAATTGGACTTCCTCACGGATTCCTCGACGACCTCGCCGTACTCATCGAACTCATCGCCGTGCTTAACGAACACCACCGAGCGTCTGGGGTCGAAGATCACCGCCGCCGACCGGACCTGCGTCTCGGCAACGCGCAAGGGGCGCAGGTAGGCCCGGTTGCCGATCCGGGCAACATCCCAGACCGGCCGGTTGACGGACACGTAGTGAAACCAGTCGGCACCGTTGCACAGGAAGATCGCTGCGGAGGAGGGATCGGCGTCGATCCGATCACCCAGGCTCTGGACCGTCTTCACGTCGGCCCGCAAGGACATCGCCGCCTCGTGACTCAACCCGCCACTCTCTGCCACCTCGCGAACCGGTCGGAGCAACTCGGTGAGCCGGGCCCCGGTCGACGTTCTGTCGCGGGGGGTGCCGACCCGGTTGAGATACACCGACAAAACCGGGAAGGTAGCGTTGGTGAATTGCCGGATCTGGTCGACCTGCATGGGTCTCCTTCCTCCGTCAGCCAGAGGCTGCGGATGACGATGGGGCACAGCAGAACAGCTGGATGATCACAGGGGAAGTGGTTCGCTTGCGTCGTGACACAACGAGCGCAAGGCGGGAGGACCGCAGCCAAACATCAGTCTTCGTACAGTACCTCACTCATTTCTGACACTACACGGCGTCCGATCCGCGTGGTAGGGAAAACTCCGGGGTCACCGTCTGAGCGGTCAAGCGATTTCGTGGGTCCACTCGAAATGACCCCCGTCGGTGTACCGCCATCCTGCTCCCCAGGCAAAACCCCACTTCCGAAAGATCTCGCCGATGCGCCGGTCCATGCCGACCCGGCCGCCGTACGGGTTGTCACTGGGATTGATGTCGATAGCGATTCCCCAGGTGTGCCGGGACACAGCCCCGCCTTTGTCGCCGCCGCGGATGAGACGGGCGTTGTAACAGCCCCCGGCGATCTGGAAGTCCTGGTAATCGATCATCCAGGCAAGTCCCGCCGCCTCGATCTCCTCGAGAGCGCCTTGGATGAGCGGCACGATGTCTTTGTGGCAGCGGAACGGCCCCAGGTACGGCAGATTGACATCGACGATGTTGGTGCGCCGCCACTCCGACTCCAGGATGATCCGATCTCCGCTGGTCGGGCGGTACGCGAATTCGCCGAACCTCTCCTTGACCAGAACGGTCGGCAAGACCGCATCCGGGTCGTCGGGGTCGAAGTAGGCGTTGATCGTCAACAAAACATCGGGCAGCCGGGACCACATGGCCAGCAGCAGCTCATCCGCGGGCTCGTAGTCCCATACGGCGACAAACGAAGCGCGCACGAAGCCGATCTCGGCCGCCGCTTTCTCGTCCAGCGCCAGTTCCGCCCAACCGATGAGCTCATCTGGAACCACCGCTCCGATGTCGAACTCGTAGACCCGGCCGTCCCAACCAACCAGGCTGACCCGGTCCCCCGCTACGGCCCGGCGCAGCCCGGCCGACGTTTCACCCATGATGAGATCCCCGCGTTTGAGCACCGCGGCCGCGGCATCTCCCAACAGCGGCGCAGCTCGTGCCGCATCCACCGCGGTCGCCGACATCGGATAGAAGTACCCGCCGGGTGCCTTCTGCACCACCTCGTCACCCCGCTCAACGGACATGAGCCGCAGGGTGCCGCGATGGAAGGTGGCCCAGCGGGCACCAAACCGCTCTGCGGCAGCGGTGATGGTCGCCTCGACCTGTGCAGACATCCCCCCACTCTCACCGATCGTCAGCACGCGTCGTTCGGCCGGGCCGATCGCAGCAACGGGATCAGGAACGCCAAGACCGGTGAACAGCAGGGTGGCAACCACGAGGAAGCCAAACCGCCGTCGTGCGGCCGGCCGGCGGTGTGCCCGGAGGGAGGCACGGTGGGTCGAACAAGTCACCACCACAAGGTTACCGGGGAGTTGGGACGGCGGGCGACATCTCGCTCGACACGCGGAGGCGTCGACTATCGTGCCCTCCATGACCGACCTGTTCAGCGGGGTACCCGAAACTGATCCGCAAGGAGCCGTCGGCCTGATGGCGGCCGGGGCCCTGATGGTGGATATCCGCGAGGCAGATGAATGGGAAGAGGTTCGCATCCCCGGTGCCGAGTTCAAGCCCCTTTCGGAGATCAACGATTGGTTCGAATCACTGCCACGGGATCGGACCGTGATCCTGCAATGCCGGTCGGGCAACCGGTCGGCGATGGCCGCAGACGCCCTGATCCGCCAGGCCGGCATGGACAACGTCCTGAACCTGGCCGGCGGCATTATCGCCTGGCACCAAGCCGGACTTCCGATCGACCTGGAGCCACTGCCGCACTAGCCAATCGTTACTTGCCAACCAGTGATGTGACTCTGGCCAACAGCTCCAATTCGATCAAGGACCAGGTCCACCACCTGATCTATGCGGGCGGGACGTTCGGCGCCAGTCAGCAGACCACCATCTCCGGAGCGATGTACGGAGACAGGGACGCCTCCAGCAACCGGTTGGAGATTCACTTCCGACCCCCCAGTACATCAGCAATCGCCGGATTCACGTTCGACCCGGCCCTGGCCGATTCGTTCATCCCCCGACCCGGAACCTGGCGGGAGAAACCTCCCGACGCGCTCGGATGCACGTTGCCGTAGACGGCCTACCTAGCTCGAACTGCGCCACGGTCTCAACGTGGAACGTCTGGGGGAAGAGGTCTACGGGAGTCGCTCTGACGAAGCGGTATCCGGCGGTGTCGAGCAACCGGGTGTCTCGCGCCAGGCTGGCCGGATCACACGACACATAGACGATGCGGCGCGGCCCTCCCGCAACGACGGCCGAGACGCCCGATTCGCCGAGCCCGGTCCGGGGCGGATCGCAGACGGCCAGGCTCCAGGACGAATCGACCACACCCTCTTCGAATCTCCCTCGAACAATCTGGTAGTCCGCGACCCCGCACTGCTCCAGGTTGTGGCGCAGATCGGCCAGCGCAACCCCGCTCGACTCGACGGCGATCACGCGTCCGGAGAGCTTCCCGACGGTGGCGGCAAACAACCCGACACCGGCATAGGCATCGAGGAGGGTGTCTGAGCCGGAGGGTTGCAGAGCATCCCTCACGAGTTCGACCAGCGATTCGGCACCGACCGTGTTGACCTGGAAGAAGGCAGGTCCGGTGATCCGAAAGCGAACGCCTGCCACCTCTTCGTGGAGATACGGCGGCCCGATCTCCGGCTCGAACCTTCGCCCGGCCAGGCGAACCACCGATGCAGCCCATCCGGCCGCCTGCTCGGGTATACGCCCCCGGATGAGAACCATCCGTTCGCCGCTGGCCACCCCGATTCGAAGGGTCATTTCGTGCACGCCCGAAAGATCCCCGAGTCGGTCGTACAGCTCCGCCAGACCCGGTACGAGTAGCAGGCAGGCTGAAATGGGGACCAGCCGCCTGCTGCGATGGCGGTAGAGGCCCGGGGAGCCGTTCTCCACATGGAATGTCATCCGGTTGCGGTACCCGTAGGGATTGCTCGATGCGACGATGGGGCCAATCTCGGGATCGGAGACACCACCGAGGTGCCGCAGCTGGCCCGCCACAATCGACGACTTCCATTTCAGCTGCTCGTCGTAGGCCATGTGCTGCCATTGACACCCTCCACACTCAACGAAATGCGGGCAGGGGGGCGTGACCCGGGCAGGTGCAGGGGTGACGACTTCTTCCAGCCGGGCGCGGGCCCAGGAGCTCTTTTCGGCGGTGATCGAAACCCGAACCCGTTCACCGGGGATCGCTCCCGCGACGAAGACGGCCTTCCCCTCGTAGCGTCCGACGCCCTCACCGCCGTGAGCCATGTCGTGCACATCGAGGTCACCCCCGGGGTCTGTCACGAGAGGCTCTCCTCGAGGGTCTCGGCCAGCGATTGCTGAAGCCACCCCAGGTAGTGGAGGAGCGCAACGGAGGGGTCCGCGTCGGAGAGCTCGTCTTCCCATCCATCGCGGGAGATGCCCAGCCGCCCGGCCAGCACCAGGCGAGCCTCAGCGAGAACTCGCAACCAGGCTTCCGCTTCGCCGACCGACATGGTCACACCGTGCGGGGATTGCTCCACGGTGAGCGAGAATGCGGAGCGATCTGCCGCCCGCGACTGTGTCATCTCTTCGGCCATCAACCGCCGGAACTCCCCGGATGCCTCCCGGTCGTCCGGGTACGGCGTCTGGTTGAGACGCTCGGCTACGGGATCAGCATCCGTTACGTCTGCCGATTCGAGAAGCTGGGGAACCACCAGCAGAGCGTCGGCCTCCTGCGGATTCATCGTCAGCTCGATGTGGCCGGCTACGAGCCGAAACGGGCCCGTCATGCTCGTTCCATCGTTGCCCACAGGCCGTGATGATGGAGCCGGAAGCAATCCATCTCCATTTTCTCGCGCGGCCCGGTGGCGACAATTGCCCGCCCTTCGTTGTGGACTTGCAGCATCAAGCGGGTTGCCTTCTCTTTGGGAAACCCGAACAGCTTACGAAACACGTACACCACATACGTCATGAGGTTCACCGGGTCGTTCCAAACCACGACATTCCAGGGACGATCCAGATCAACGTCCGTGTCCCCGAGTTCATCCTGGCGTGGCGTCGTGGTCATGGCGCTCACGTTACTCCCGGGATTCAGTGGCGAGGCTCCTCAACACTGACCGCTCGAGCGCGCTCATCATTGATCCACGCCTCGAAGTCCTTCCGCGCCACGCGCCACTCGCGGCCGAACTTCACCGCAGGCAGCCGGCCGCTTCGCAACACGCTGGTGACCACGAAGGTGGAGACATCCATGTACTCGCAGATATCGGCGACGGAAAGCCACTCTTTGGGAACGTTGACTTCAATCCAATCCATGGGACACCAGGCTATGAGAACCGGCGCTTGTGAGCAAGGTTGCAGGACGCGAAACAAAAGCGATCACATCGCTTGTCCAAAACCCGGTCCATCATTATCGTTGGTTTACGTTGTTCGACCATAGACGAGATACGATGGATCCTCTCAGACATCCCGACCTCATCGAGGTTTCGCGCAGGCTTCGGCGAGAGCTCTCCCAGGTGCTCGAGGCCGAGCAGGAGGCAGCGGCCATCACCTTGCGGCGGCGGAGCTCCATCCGCGATCGCCTGCTCGACGCTGAGGATCGGCATGAAGCCGTCGTCATCACGTGTATCGACGGTGTGGACCGGGCCGGACCCGTCGGCGCCGTCGGCGCCGATCATGTCGTCCTGGCCATGCATGGTGCGGCGGTCTGCATAGCCCTGTCACACATCGTCGCGATCCGGTCAACCACCGAATGAGCCGAACCAGAGTCGCCACGGTTCTGTCTGCCCGCGAGTGGGAGTCGACCTTCGCACAGCTGGCCAGGGCAACGGGTCTGGTGAGGTTGGTTGCTCGCGCCTATCAACCGTCCGACCTCGACAGGCACAGCGGGGATCTCGACGTCGTCGTGGCGGGAGCAGAGACCGCCTGGGTCACTCCTGCGGTCATCAAAGGCTGGAGGAATCAGGGACTGGGTGTGCTGGGGCTGCATCCGCCCAACGATCGACCGGCCCATCGACTGCTCACCATGGGCGGCGCCGATGAGGTCCTCCCCGACTCAACGCCGACGGAACGACTCCTCCAGATTGTCCGGACGATGCGGCGACCGGCGGTATCTCCGGCCGCCCCGGGATCCTTGATCGCCGTCACCGGCAGCAGAGGCGCTCCCGGAATCTCGGAAGTCGCACTCAGCCTGGCCTGGGGGCTCGCTGCGCACCGCAACACCCTGCTGATCGATCTGGACCGACACGGACCTTCGCTCTCGGTCAGGCTGGGCGTGCTGCCCTCGCCCGATGTTGCTCACGCTGCCGATGAGGTCTTGCTGTCCGGTGCCTTTCCCGCAGAAGTCCGTCGCGTCGGACCGCTCTCCATCCTGGCCGGACCCCCCGTCCGCCAGACCGGCCCTCTCGCTTCCGCTCTCCTCAACGAGGTTATCCAAGCAGCGGAGGGAACCTTCGCCCGAGTTGTGGTCGATCTCGGGGTGGGCAAACCCGACGATCCGCTTCTCTATCGAGCGGCTTCGCGCATCCTCACCTGTGAGGCGACTCCGAAAGGATTGGTCAGAGCGGCGGCCACCGTCGAAGCCTGGGCTGCACCGCTCCCCAATCTGGTGCTCAACCGGGTACCTGCCGACGGCCGGGCAGATGTCGTTCGCGCCGCCCGCCACTGGCTGGGCCTCGAACCGAGTGTGCTGCTTCCCCATCTCCCCGAGGTCCTCGAGGCGTCCCGCCTCGCAGCCCCTCCGTCCCCGCGGCTGGTCCAACTCCTCGAGCCACTGCATCAACCCGCTCCGGTGGGCCTCACCTGAGAGCCGACCCCGGCAGGCTGCTAGACCTCGGCCCGGTAGGTCCCCAGGTGGTGAAGTTCCGACATCGAGCCGGGCAGCGGATTGAAGACCTCTGCGAAGCCTTCCGGGCCCGGCCGGTGCATCAGATCGACGAACATCCGGTACCGCCAGGGCGTGTCGGTCGGACGAGATTCGATCCGGGTCAGGTTGGCCCCGCGAAGTCCCAGCTCCGTGAGAGCCAGGGCCAGCGCCCCCGGACGATGCTGGGTCTCGAACGCCATACTCGACTTGTTGGCGTCCTCCGCAATGGCGGGTTCCCCGCCGGCCAGAACCACGAACCTCGTCGTGTTGTGCGCTCGATCGACAACATCGGACATCAAGATCTCGAGATTGTGCGGACGGGCTGCTTCGGGCGGCGCCAGCGCCGCCTCCGCCGGATTCTGGTGCGCAGCCGTCTGCCGAACGGCGCCTGCCGTATCGTGCGTCGGGATCGGCTGCCACCCGCGGGCCTGGATGATCGCCTCGGCCTGCGCCAGCGCCTCGGGGTGAGATCGCACCTGCTTGATGTCATCGATCGACGCGCCCGCCAGTCCCAGCAGCGCATGGCGAACCTCGACCTGGTGCTCGGCCACGATTTGGGCCGGAGCATCCACCAACCGATCGAGAACGGGCAACACGCTTCCGGTTGTGGAGTTCTCGATCGGGAGCACCAATCGTTCGACGGCACCATCTGCCAGCGCGGCGAAGGCTGCCACGAAACTCGGGTACCCGATCAAATCACCGTCCGGGAACATCTCACGGGATGCCCGGTCGCTGTAGGAGTACTGCTCACCCTGATATCCGATCAGCATGGCGCGACCTTAGTCGTGACTCAGCTGTCGGCTATTCGCTATGGCGTGCCCCGCCCGGCGGGCGTCACACCTCGGACCGTCATGGTCGGGGCCGTCGACCCTCCACACGAAACCACGTTCTCGTCGCTGTGGCCACAAGCGTTCTCCGGCTCGCAGCCGCTCATCAGCCATCGGCTACGCACCGCCGCACGCCACCTCAAAGGTCCCCTGGGCCGTCACAATCGGGTCCGTGGAACCGCCGGTCGTGGCGTAGTAGCTCTCCTCCTCGTAGAAGGTCGCCGTCCCCGACACCGTATTCCCATCGATGGTGTAGGCGTCGACCTGGCTGGTGCCCGGATCCAGTCCTCGCTCAGCGATGTCCTCAGGCTCGGCAATCCAGTCCTCGCCACCGATCGTCAGGCGGGCAGTGTTGTCCTGGCCCACCACCGCGGGATCGGTGCCTTCCAGGAGCAGCGTCAACGTGAGGAGGCCGTCGGGGACTTCGCTTCCCGACGCATCCACCTGCTGGAGGACCACGAAGAAGACGCCGAACAGGTCTGGCTCACATTGCAGAGCGGGGAAGCCGCCTTCTCCGAACAGATAGGTCTCGCCGTTGATCGTGACGGTTCCCTCTCCAATGCCGGATACATCGGACGGAGCGGGCTCACCCGGCTCACCGTCGTCGGTCTCAGGAGCACTCGTCCCGGGCGAGGGGTCCGTTGTTGTCGTCGTCGCGGAAGTTCCGTCGACAGGGGTGTCGTCGGAGGCCGTCTCGCCACCGCCGCAAGCCGTCGCGACCAGCGCCATCGCCACAATCAGAACGAGCCTTCTCATGTTGTCCTCCTGGTTCTCGGTTCTCCGAGTCGCACGATCATCGGAGTTTCACCTCGAGTCGGATGCAATACAGAATCCGACGATGGTGCAGCCAATGCACGCGCGTCCTCCCTCACGACGTGATTTTGGAATCTACCAACCCGAACCGGCCAGCGACGGAGCTACGCCGGCCCGGCGAACGGATGCATCCACGCTCTTGCATCCAGGGCAATCCCCCGGTTCCGGCGGAAAGCCGGGAGCGGAGCGGTCTGAAAGCTCAGGGGCCACTCCAATTCTTAGGCAATTCTCAGAAACCATTCACGTGATTCTCACCGTCTCATTGGACGATGGTGGCTGCGAAAGGACAACTATGAGCGACATCATGAAAGCGCGGAAGGCCGGCGGCTACGTTCGCAAACCCGGCACGTACCCGGCCGGTCGTGTGTGCTCGCAGGAAGACTGCGGAACCCGGCTGTCCACGTACAACCCCCGGCTCACCTGCCGTCAACACACCCCGGTCCGTTTCCCCCGGGTCCGTGGGCGGATATCCCCGTCCGAGGCGTAGATCCGTCGACAATCGACCCCGAACCTCCTGCGCAGGCTCCTGATCACCCGGGCAGGCTTTGCCCGGCCGTCGTTCCGACCGGGCAAAGCCGCGGCCGTCCCACCGCCGGACACTCGGCCCGACGGGCGGACCGGCGGCGCCATCGAGCCGTGGTCGTGGTCGTGGTCGAAACCCTTACAGAAAGCTCACAACTCTCTGCCCGGCACCTCACAACCGCCCGGCAATCTGATGCCAGGACACAAAAGGAGGTGCCCGATGAAGAAGAAGATGCTGATCCTGGGTCTGGTTGCCCTGCTCGTTGGAGGAGCGGCGATTCCCGCTTTCGCCCAGGAGGCCGACAACCCTGCCGCAAACGAACGAACCCGCAAGGTCCGGACCTTCCCACCCGCCTGGGTGGACATGTCGATCGAGGAGCTCAAAGCTGAGGTCGACGAGAAGGCCGAGCGGGCTGCCACGCGAGTAGAAGACTCGCCCCGGTTGAATGACGACGAGAAAGCCGAACTCCTGGCCGCCATCGAAAGCCTGGCCCGGGCCGTCGACGAGGCAGACTCCAACGCCGAAGTTGTCGGCCTCTCGATCTCGCGGGTCCAGCTCCAACGCCTCGCCTTCAGAGCCGAGCGGCGAGATACCGACGTGGACTACGACGCCCACATCGCCGGTGACGCCGACCGGGCGGCTCAGCGGTTCGAGCGCATCGCCAAGGTGACGGGCTGGGCCGAAGCAGCAGGCGAAGAGGTCGGAGCCATCAACGGCTACCTCTCCGAAGCTGCGGAGCTCCTGGAACAGGCGAACGGTGACGGAACCGTCGAAGCCCGACACGACGCGGTGCATATCTCGCTGGCCTGGCTGGTGGAAGCTGCCGTCGCTCTCGACGGTCTCTAGCCAATCGACTGCGCCCATCGCCGCAACCACGCGGCGATGGGCCCGACCCCCGCACGTCGAGGTTGACGTGCCTTCCGGGCTCAGGCGGGCAGCCCCGGTACGATGCCGGCATGGCTGCATTCGATGAGGCACCCGACTGGATCACCGGGAAAGATGGAGGACCCGGGGCGATCTTCTATCAGATCTTCCCGGATCGGTTTGCCCGCTCACTCCAGGTCCCCCAACCGGAGAATCTCGAGCCGTGGGATGCACCCCCGACCAGGCACGGCTACAAGGGCGGCGACCTCATTGGCGTGGTCGAGCGACTGGACTGGCTGACCGACCTGGGCATCAATGCCATCTACTTCAATCCGATCTTCCAGTCTGCCTCCAACCACCGCTACCACACCTACGACTATCACCAGGTCGATCCGCTCCTGGGAGGCAACGATGCCTTCGCGAAGCTCCTGGACGAATGCCACGAACGTGGGATCCGGGTCATCCTCGATGGAGTCTTCAATCATGCGAGCCGCGGGTTCTTTCCGTTCAACGACATCCTCGAAAACGGTCTCGACTCTCCCTGGATCGGGTGGTTCACCATCACCGGTTCACCGCTCAACCCGTACCGGCCCGGGCTCCCTCCGAACTACCACGCCTGGTGGGATAACCCGGCTCTGCCGAAGTTCAACACCGACCACCCGGAGGTCCGCGAGTACCTGATGACCGTCGCCGAGCGGTGGACCGCCCGGGGCATCGACGGCTGGCGTCTGGATGTGCCCACCGAGATCACGACGCCGGGTTTCTGGGAAGAGTTCCGGGCCCGGGTTCGCGCGGTGAATCCCGAGGCCTATCTCGTCGGAGAAATCTGGGACGATGCCTCGGCCTGGGTCGGACGCGGCGATCGTTTCGACGCCGCCATGAACTACGTGTTCACCGGCAAGACGCTGGCTTTCACGGCGGGTGAGCGTGTTGATCCAGATCTGGCCGAGGGGCTCGACTACCCGATCACGCCCCCCATCGACGCCGCTGGGTACGGCGACGCGATCGACGAGCTTCTATCGCGCTACCCCGAACACTCGAACCAATCCGCCTTCAACCTGCTTGGATCGCACGACACCGCCCGTGCGCTGACGGTGACGGGCGGAGACGTCGACTCGGTCGTTTTGGCCGCACTGCTGATGTTCACCTACCCGGGCGCGCCGTGCGTGTACTACGGCGATGAGATCGGCATGACCGGAGGCAAGGAACCGGCCTCGCGCGGTGCTTTTCCGTGGGACGAACCACAGTCGTGGAACGAACAAATCCTGCATGCTTTCCGCGCTTTCATCGCATTGCGCCAGGACCACCCTGCGCTGCGACACGGCTCGTACCGGCGCCAAACCGCACGGCCGGGTTCGGGCCTCTATGCCTTCTCCCGCGAAACCTCCGGGGCGCATCTGCTCGTCGCGGTCAATACCGGCCATGAGGCTGCATCGGCCTCGCTGGATGAGCCCCGCGCCGGCAAAACGGTCGAGAACCTCTGGGGATCGGGCCGAATCGAGACCGGCGACGGGTGGACGCGGCTGACGATGCCACCGAGATCCGGTGCAGTCTGGCGAGTCCTTCCCTAGCGGTCCGATCGCAGCGCTTAGGGGACCGTCACAATCACCACGCCCGTGGCGCACATACCGGCCGGGTCGCAGACTTCATACGAGAAGGAGTCGATCCCGGCGAAACCGGCAGCCGGCGTATACGTGACCGTCCCCGACGTGTTCACCACGGCCGACCCGTGGCCGGGTGCCGAGACGGCAACCACGGTGAGCAGCCCACCCTCGGCATCCCGATCGTTGGCGGCGACATCGATGTGAACCCCGGCTCCCGCCGGAGTTGTCGTTACGTCCGCAGCGGCTACCGGACCGTCCTCGACCGGAATCACCGAGAGCGTCACCAGGGCCCGGGTGGAGCTCGCCCCGTCGCTGGCCAGGATCGTCAGAGTATCCGGCCCCGAGTAGTCGGCATCAGGTGTGTACGAGGCAGACGTGCAGTCCCGGGCCACGCTGGCGGAACCGTGCCCGGGCCCGATCAAAACGAGACAGGAGATGGGATCACCATCGGGGTCCGTCGCCTCCGGCACCCAACCGACCGTGCGGTCCTCATCGAGCGAGAGGGCCAGGGTGGCGAGGATCGGGTCCCGATTCGGAGCCACCGCGGGCTGGGTGGTCGTTGCCGGCGGGACCACAGCAACCGCATCAGGAATCGTGGTGGTCGCCGCCCCGGGAACGACCGGCGCCGCCGGGAGGTCTCCCTGATCCGACGCCGGATCGCTACCTTCCGCCGGTTGTGATTCGTCGAGGGTCGACGCCGGAGACTCCAACCCGCCGCTGCCGTCGCTGAGCGGAGCAGACGACGCGGCATCTGCTTCCAACGCCGGGGCTGAGCCGTCCTGGCCGGCCTGAGGTGCCGCAACGACGCCGCCCAGGAAGAGCGCCACGAAGGCCAGCAGGGCGGCGCTCAGCACTGCCGCGTCGCGGCCCAGCCGTTCGATCCCTCCGATGAGAGGGACCTGGGCGAGCCAGGAAGCGGGCCCGATCACCCAGCGGAGCCGGCCAAGGGAAACATTGAACAACGCCCGGACGACCCTGGGATCGAAGTGCGTGCCCGCCCGTGTGGCCAGTTCCCGCCGCGCCGTATCCGCACTCAACGGGTTCTTGTAGGACCGATAGGACGTGATCGTGTCGAATGCGTCTGCTACTGCAACTATCCGGGCGCCGATCGCGATTTCCTCACCGGCCAACCCGAACGGATACCCGCTTCCGTCGTACTGCTCATGATGATGCTCGATCGTCTGCGCCCACGATCCGAGCCAGGGAACCAACGGGGCGGCGATCTCCATTCCGGCCCGGGGATGCGTACGGATGACGGCCCACTCCTCCTCTGTCGGACTTCCCTCCTTGGTGAGAATCTCAGCGGGAACGGCGAGCTTCCCGACATCGTGCAGGAGCGCCGCCCAGCGCAAACGATCCCGATCGCGTTCCGCATATCCGAGTTGCTCCGCAATCAGATCCGCGTAAGCCTGAACCCGTTCCGAGTGGGCCCGCGTGGTTCCGTCGTGGTTGTTGATCGCCCGGGCGAGAGCCAGGATGGTTCCCGCGACCTCAGCATCATCGTCATCACCCTCGGCCCGGGCCTTCCGGAGTCGCTCGCGAAGCTCTTGCGCCGTTCCCCCCGCAAGCGCGACCCGCATCCTCGAAGGGGTCTTGTCGGGAAACACAAACGTCATCCTCAGGAGCCACGCCAGCGGGAGCAGCCGACGGCCGACCCGGTCGAACACCTTTGTCGCCAGGAGGGTGCCGAGGATCAGCGCAACCCACCAGCCGGCCACGCCCGCACCCGTCGCCGGAGCGGGAAGGATCCGGATGATGACGAGGCCGGTGACCACGGCAGCGACGATCGGGATGAGAAAGCTCAGCAGGCGGACCAGCCGGGAGGTCCACGGCCGGGCTCGCCAGCGCTCGTCGTGGCCCAGCCGTACCCGTTGGTCCGGTGGGTTCGTGATCATCGTTCCTGCCTCGTTCGAAACTTCCGCTATGCAACGGGCGACCCCCGGGGGTCGCCCGCCTCCCGTGCAAAACGTGGTCTTCGCTAGCCTGCCGCCCGCACCGGCCGGCGCCGGCGGGCAGGTGCCTCCCCGAAACTACGAGCCGGTGCAACCGGCGCATTGCCTACCTTGGCCAACAGGGCCTGCACTTCGAACATCGAGGCCAGCTTGGTCTCCGTGAAGAGTTCGGTGCTCTGTACGGTCCCAACGTCGCTGAGGTCGATCTGAACGTTGCCGCAGGCCGAACAGGTCCGCCGGGCGATGCCACCACCCACCTTCCCGATCGGTGAATAGTCGTGCAGTCCCTTTTTGCAGTTCACAAGTCGAGCCATTGAGCCTCCCAGCTCCAACAGTTCACACCCTACAACCACTCTGAGCGTTCGCAACGCTGCTCAGGGCATCAGAACAAGAAAGGTGCTGCAGGACTAGTCACTCTTTGAGACTGCTCAACCGCAAGAGGTGACCGTCGGTTTCAGTGGGGAGGGAATACCTGCTCGGCAAGGATTTCTGCAATGTCGCGTACAGCAACATCGTCGCCCTGTCCAAGCTCTTTCACGCCGTCGTCGATCATGATGTAGCAGAACGGACAGGCCACAGCGACCTCACCCGCCCCCGTCCCGACGGCCTCGGTGGCTCGTTCGGTGCCGACCTTCCTGCCGATCTGCTCTTCCATCCAGAACTGAGCGCCACCGGCCCCGCAACAAAATGACTCGTTGCCGCACCGGTCCATCTCGACGAGATCAACGCCGCCGATGGAGGCGATGATCGACCGCGGGGCAACGAAGATGTCGTTGTGCCTGCCGAGGTAGCAGGGATCGTGATAGGTGATCTTCCGTCGCTCACCGTTTCCGCCGGCCGAGAGACGGCCATCGTTCACCAGCGACATCAGCACCTGGCTGTGGTGCAGCACCTCGTACTCTCCGCCGAGCTGCGGGTACTCGTTCTTGAGCGTGTTGAAGCAATGCGGACACTGGGTGATGACCTTCTTCACCCCGAGATCATTGAGGGTCTCGATGTTGGTGAGAGCGAGTTGCTGGAAGAGGTACTCATTGCCGGACCTGCGAGCCGGATCTCCCGTGCATTGCTCTTTCGGTCCGAGGATCGCATAGTCGATGCCCGCTTCGGCCAGCAGCCGGGCGATCGATTGCGTCACCTTCACGTTGCGATCGTCAAACGAACCGGCGCACCCGACCCAATAGAGGTATTCGGCCGAATCGACGCCATCTTCTCCCAGGATTCTCACGTCGATGTCCAACCCTTTGGCCCAGTCGGCCCGGGCCGCCTGGCTCAGCCCCCAGGGATTGCCCTGGTTCTCCATGGCTACGTATGACTTCCCGAGTTCGGCCGGGAAGTTGGATTCCATCAGGGACAGATAGCGGCGCATATCCAGGATCTTGTCGAGGATCTCAATGTTGACGGGGCAGATCTCGTCGCAAGCCCGACAGGTGGTGCACGCCCACAGTTCCTCCGGCTGAATCCGCTCGAACACCCGATCGGCGGTCACGGTGATGGCCTCATCCATGCCGACCGGCGGCGAAACCACCGGAACTCCGGACAGGGCCGCAACCTCTCCCAGCTTGAGGACGATCTCACGAGGGTCGAGCGGCTTGCCGGTCAGATTGGCGGGGCAAACCGACGTGCACCGACCGCAAATGGTGCAGGCATCCGTGTCGAGCAGCTGCTTCCAGGTGAATTCCCCGACGACCGATGCCCCGATCGACTCGATATCGGTCGCCTCCATCAGATTGGGAAGCGCCTTCATCGCTCCTTTGGGGCGCTCCTTCGGTGAGAGGAACATGTTGGCCGGCGACGTGAACATATGGCGGAGCTTGGTGGTGGGGAGCAGCACCAGGAAGCCGACGAACGCAGCAGCGTGAGCGATCCAGAAAGCACGATGCCATCCACTCGCCACGGACTGGGGGAACAGGTAGCTCAGCGGGTACCCGACGAACGACCACACTTCGAAATCGGGCCGATCCTGCATCGAGATGCGGGCTGCTTCCGTTGCGAGACCGGAAACGCCGATGAACCCGAGGGTCAGGAGGATCCACGCATCTTCGGCCTTGGTCTTCAAGCGCAGTCGCCAGGGCTTCTGTCCGTATCGCCGAGCAACGGCCCACACGATCCCCAGCACGAAGACCACCGCAGCCAGGTCGAGAATCGCCGAGTAGATCTTGTACGTGTTTCCCTCCAAGAACTTCAAGCTCGTCGGAAGCAGATGGTCGATCTCCAATGTCACCGTGCCCAGGAACAGAACGATGAACCCGTAGTAGATCATGGCGTGCATCAGCCCGGCCGCCCGGTCGCGCAGCAGCGTCTTCATTGCGAGGCCCGCCCCCGCAGACTTCAGGCGGTCGGCCCAGAGTCCCGTCCTAGGCTCACCACCGCCCCGTTCCCAGTTTCTGGCTCGCAGCGAGAAGAGGTACAGCGTCAGTGACAGAAAGGCCGCAATGCCAACGTAGAAGAGAGCCTGCACGGCGGGTGAAATGTTGCCGAAGACTTCCCGCCCCACCTCGGGGATGAAGTGCCCCGGGAGGGAACCGAGCCACCAGAACAGCAGGGTGCCGAAGAAGGCGGCCACGGCTAGGCCGAAGAGAACTCCACTGGCGGTGAGGCGGCGACGAGGCTCCATCCTGGTTCCTTCCGGAAGTCCGACGGACCCGAGTCTAGATAGCGCGAGTGCTAGCTAAAAGCTACGGCCTGCGAGCTACGCGCAAGCGGAGGGAGTTCCAGTTTCCATTTTCCGGCAGCCGGCCACCTCACCGATCGGGTCTCTGCACGCAGGGGACGGCGTCAGGAATTGGCGCAAGCGGCGAAATCGAAGTTGTCCTCGAAAACGACCTCAGTTTCAACACCGAACGCGGCCAGAAAATCGGTCAACACCGTCTGGAGCCGTGACGCAGTCTGGCATTCGATGTCCGCCTCCCGGACCCTCTGCGTGATCACGACCAGGGCCTCCTTGGTGAGGGCGGTCCACTCCTCATCGGAGATCCGGGCTCTGAGGATGGGCCGATTGAGCTGCACGAGTTCGGAGCAGCCGGGGCACGTCTCCGGGTCGCTGATGTGCACGGCACCTTTGGGAATGGTGATGGTTGCCCGGGGCTGATCCGGATCCGAGTCGATTTCAATCATGGCCCGGTCGATATCCACACTTCCGGTAACGACCGCACTGATGTAGATGGCGCCTTCGACGCTGCCTCGACCTACCTCCCCGCGATAGAACTCGGAGAGGTGATACTCCACGGTCGAAATGCGCGCAATGTTGCGAATCTGATCAACGGTCACCAACGACGACGATGTGGGGTCGTCCCTGGTGACGAAGAAGACCAGGCCGCCCGCGATCACGGCGATGGCCAACACCGAGACGAGCTTCGACCATAGGCTCGACCTCGTCACGATGACCTGCGGTCCGGACATGGTCCCTCTCCCCGTCGTCGCCCCCGCACCCGTTCACGGGCATTGCGGGGTACGAATACTGGCCGCACGGTGCTGCAGTTCACATTCTTGCTTGCGAAACCGCCGCGCGACACGCAAAGAACCAAAAAAAGAACAGCGGGGCGGCCGGAGCCGCCCCGCTGATGTTCGATAACGAGCTGCTACAGGCCCAGTTCGGCCTTCAGTTCTTCGAGCTTGGCATCGGCCTGCGCGACCGAGATGGCTTCGCGCAGTTCCGTTTCGGCGCCTTCGGGGGTTGCCTCGCGCAGTTCGGCCCGCGCCTTGGCGCCCGCCAGACGGACGTCGATCTTCTCCTGAACCTTGTCAAGGCTGGGGGTCTCGAGTTCCATCGAAGCGCCGATCGACTCGACCGCCTGGTTGACCGCTTCTTGCATCTTGGCCTGCTCGAGCCGCCCGACCAGTTCCATACGTTTGGCGGCCAGTTCCTGAAGCCGCATCGCGTTCTGTTCCACGGCCGTCTTGGCGCTCTCCGCCTGGGTGACGGCAATCTCGTATTGCTCCTTGAAACCACTGAGATTGTTCTCGGCCGCCTGCAGTTTCATCGCCAGGCTCTGCGCGGCTCTCGTCCACTTCTCCATGCCCTCGGTGTCGCCGGCAGCTTTTGAGCTCTCTGCCTTCATCAGCGACTGCTTGGCCATCTCCCGGGCCTCACCCACGTCGTCGGCGGCCCGTTCGATCTTGGCTTCGATCTGGGTGCGGTGAGCGATGATCTTCGCCGCCTGGTTGCGCAGCTTCTGATCCTGAGCACGTGCCTCCTGGATCGCCTGCTCGATCTCGATTTCTGGATCCATGGCCCGCTCGGCCGTGGTGCGGAAGAGGGTCTTGAGGTATCCCCACAGACGCTTGAAAAAACTCACCTGATGTCCTCCAGTGTTGATGACTGAGTGTGATCCATCATACGGATTCCACGCGCACTCTGAGCCGGATTGCCGGCCTCCGTGCTTCCTACCGTTTCCGGCGCGTCCGACCTGCCCCGCGGGACGAAGAACGACTTGCCCTCGATGCGGACCTCGACCTCGAACGGGAGACCGAACGCGAACCCGACCGTGACCGCACCGACGAACGACGCGAACCGGTCGAGGATGGGAAGATCAACCCTCCAAGTCCGGGCGATCGACGCGGCCGGCGCCCGAAATCGTACGAGGACCCTTGCGCCAGCCCGGAGAGGATGACGGCTACCGCCCCCATCCAGTCAAACCCGCCGCCGCCGTAGGACCGGGGAGCCATCGGAGCGGGCACACGCCGGCCACCAACCATGATGTCGCGCGGTTTTGGTTGTTCGCCACGCCGAAGCTCCCCGGCGCATTCCCGGCATACGCTGACCGTTTTGGTTCCGGCAGCAGTTTCGATCTTCGCCTCCTCAACCCCCGCCCGGTGGGTCGGATCGAAGAAGCACGAGTTGGGCCGATCCTCCGGTTCGGGCGGGATCGGACGCCCTTCAACCACGGCCTCGGCCGCCTCGAGTTGCCAGCGCGTGGTGTCCAGCTGGTCGGACAGCCGCTCCAGCTCTGCGGCGCTTGCAGCCTTGTCGAGCTGGTCCTGCGCCTCCTGGTAGGTGGCGCTGGCGGTACGGAAGTACTCCTCAGCCCGGTCTTGCTCCGACAGGGTGACCCTGTCTGCGAGGTCCAGGATCTCATTGGCGATAACGTCCAGTTGTTCCCGGATCTCTTGTTTCGCCTCTTCGAGTCTCTGGCCTGCAGCCTGTTTGGCCTGCTTGGCCGATCTGCGGGTCATGAAGTACACCAGCGCGATCACACCGGCCACGACGGCCAGGAAGATGAAGATCCCACCCCCGCCACTGTCGGTGCTGCCACCGCTCGACGAGCCTGCGGTGGTCGGCGTTGGCACGGTGGTGCCGGCGGTGACCGCCACCAGCGACTCGGCGAATACCCGGAAGTCGGCTTCGAAACTGCCCTCCGAGTCGCTGAGCGCCGCATCGGCGGCCCCGTCGAGTTCCGCGCTCGAGAAGTCATCACTGCGGGCTCCGATTTCCCCTGGTGAAATCACGACGACGGTCGCACCCTCGTCGAGAAGCACCAGAACGCTCTCCGCAAACTCGTCGGTGCCCTCAGGGGGATCGTCTGCCAGGGCCACGAAGTAGAAGCGCGTTTCAGAGTTGGCGACTCTGGCAACCAGGTCTTCCATGACGGCGAAATCGACTCCGGAACCCGATTCGATGTAGTAGCCGCGCGGGTCAGCCTGATCGGCGACATCAGCGGGATCGGCGGCCCAGGCCGTTCCGGCAGGCAGAGTCAGAACCAGTACAAGCAGTAGCACGATGAGAGTCAAAGATCGGCGCATAGATCCAGCCTACCGGTTTGGAGAATCGGTCCGACCGGGCCCGGTTCTCAGGAACCGGGTTGCTCCTCGGGAACCACGATCCACATGATGAGGTAGACCAGGAGGCCGGGGAAGCCGATCGAGGCAAGCGAAAGCAGCACGTACCCGACCCGGACGAGTGCCACATCCCAACCCATGTACTTGGCGATCCCTGCGCACACGCCGGCAATCTGCCGGTCTTCAACGGACCTCGTCAGTTTCCGATTCTCGGTCATGGTCTGCCCCTCAACCTCACACCCCGATGGGTATTTCGAAACACTTCGTCGATTTCCACACTACGGCGACGTTTCCACGAGTTCTCGAACGAGGCGAGCCACGTGGCCTTTGGCCCGCACGTTGCGATAGGCCGCCTCGAGGGCTCCTTCCGGCCCTACGACAAACGTAGACCGGATCAATCCCTCGTATTCCTTCCCGTAGTTCATCTTCAGGCCCCAGGCGCCCAGAGCGGCAGCCAGCGAGTGATCCTCGTCCGACAGAAGCGGGAAGCTCAACCCCTCTTTCTCCTTGAACCTGGCATTCGCAGCCGGTGGATCCGGACTCACGCCGACGACGCTGAACCCGGCGTCGAGGAACGCCTGGTAGTTGTCCCGGAAGTCACAAGCCTCGGTCGTGCAACCCGGGGTCATGGCCTTCGGATAGAAGAACATGATCAATCGCGAACCTGCGAAGTCCTCCAAAGCAACGCTGTTGCCCGCCTCGTTCTCGAGCGAGAACGCCGGGACCTTCTCTCCTGGTTCGATCGACATGCCAGATACCCTTCGCCTCGTCGAATACGAGCACATTCTACGTCCGGGAACGAACGCACCCCCGATAGTGTTAGGCCCTTCAGGAGGTGTCTTCGATGTTTCGATCCAAGAGCGAGATGGTTTCACCCGACAAAGCACTACCCGGACGTGCCGACCCGATGCCGCCGAGCGATCTCCATTTCGTGAACGGCACATCCATCTATCCGCCGTTCCCGGAAGGAAGCGAGCAGGCCATCTTCGGCATGGGCTGCTTCTGGGGGGCCGAACGGATCTTCTGGCAGATTCCCGGCGTGTTCACCACTGCAGTTGGTTATGCCGGCGGATATACGCCCAACCCGACCTACGAAGAGGTCTGCACGGGCCGGACCGGGCATACCGAAGCCGCGCTCGTCGTCTACGACCCCCGGCAGGTCGACTACGAGCGATTGCTGCAGGAATTCTGGGAGCAACACGACCCCACCCAGTTCATGGGGCAGGGCAACGATCACGGCACCCAATACCGGTCGGCGATCTATACGTTCAGCGACGAGCAACTCGACATCGCCAAGCGATCACGCGACCGTTACCAGGCTCTGCTCGACGAGGGCGGGTTCGGCGCGATCACGACGGAGATCGAGCCCGCTCCGGTGTTCTACTACGCGGAGAACTACCACCAGCAGTACCTCGCCAAGAACCCGGGCGGCTACTGCAACCACGGCTTCTGCCAGGTTTCCTACACGTAGCCGGTAGCCGGTAGCCGGTAGCCAGTAGCCGGGAGCCAGGAGCCGAGGAGCCAGGAGCCAGGAGCCAGGAGCCAGTGAAGGCATACATGCTTGCAAACTGGAAACTGAGAGCAGCGAGCTGCCGCTACTTCCCCACCACGGCTCGGAGGAAGAGGGCCAGGTTGGCAGGACGCTCGGCCATGCGCCTGGTCAGGTAGGGGTACCACTGCGACCCGTAGGGCACGTAGATGCGCAACCGGTGGCCCCGGTCGACGATGTCTTGCTGGAGGGCCGGGCGAACGCCGTAGAGCATCTGGAACTCAAACGACCCGGTCCGCTCGACGGCGAGGGTGTACGTGTCGCGGATCAGCGCATCGTCGTGGGTAGCGATTGCCGGGTGCGTTCCCGGCTCGGCCATCATCATGGCCAGCAGGTGGCGAAACCGGGCGTCGACTTGCGCCTTCTCTTGAACGGCCATCGCAGCCGGTTCGACATAGGCGCCCTTGCAGAGGCGGATATGCCCGCCCAACGGCATGATGCGGCGCAGATCCTCCTCGGTCCGGTGGAGATAGGCCTGCACGGCGATGCCCAGGTTGCCGAACCGTTGCTGGAGACCTTCGTACATCTCGATCGTCGCTTCGGTCCAGGTTGATTCCTCCATGTCGACCGTGACGGTGGTTCCCACGTCGGCCGCTCGTTTGGCCAGCGCCTCGAGAGCGCTCACGGCAATCGACGGATCAACGGCCAAACCGAGCTGGGTCAGTTTCACCGACACATTCGCGTCGAGCTGCTCCGACTCGATCCGGTCGAGACAGGCCAGGTAGTCGGCCAGGGCAGCCGCTGCCGACCCGGGGTCGTGGACATGCTCGCCCAGGTGATCCATCGAAACCGATATGTTCCGCTGGTTCAGCCCTTTCGCCACCGCTACCGCATCGTCGAGGTCCTCACCTGCAACGAACCTCGTCGCGAGGCGACGACCGATCGGGTGTTCGGTAAAGAGGCGGTTGACCCAGGTCCTTTCGGTGATCCCCAGCATGCCCCGGCGATAGAGAGACGACATATCAGGCACTAGCGGTCTCCGTTCTCTTCGGCGCTGGCTCCCATTTCTCGCGACCGTTCCCCTGCCGCCCGCACCGCATCCTCGACGAGCGCACGAAAGCCTCGCTCCTCGAGCACGTGCACGGCGGCTGCCGTGGTACCGCCCGGCGAGGTGACCTGGGCCCGTAGCTCAAACGGGCTCAAGCCCGTTTCCACGAGGAGAGCGCCGGCACCTTTGATGGTCTGGTGCACCAGCTTCTCGGCAATCTGGCGCGGCAAGCCCTCCCGAATGGCTGCCTCCGTCAGCGCCTCGGCCAGGAGGAAGGCATAGGCAGGTCCGGTTCCCGATACGGCAGTGACCGCATCCAGCAGGCTCTCCTCCATCCGGACAACCTGGCCGACCGCCGAAAGCAGGAGTTCGGCTCGCGTGAGCGCTTCTTCGCCGGCAAACCGGCCCGCAGCCAAACCGGTGATTCCCTGGTCAACCAGGGCGGGCGTATTCGGCATCGCCCGCACCACGGGCGCCTCCCCGAGCGCAGCTTCGTACAGCCGGGTCGGGACGCCGGCTGCCAGCGAGAGGACGATCTGTTCGGGTTGATACCGGCCCTTGATGTGGGAGAGCAGCGGCGGCACGTCGCGCGGCTTGACGGCAACGACGACCACTTGCATGCCTTCCAGAGCTTCGATTGAATCCAGGTAGACGGCACATCCCGTTCGCTCGACGAGTTCGCGCCTGCGCTCTTCGCGGCGCACCGCCATGGAGATCTCGCCCGGATCCCATCCGGCCCGGAGAAGTCCGGAAACCAGCGCCTCGCCCATTGCTCCTGCGCCGAGCACCGCAACCGTTGAATGCATGGGTTGCAGTATATGAAGCTGGTGCGGGGGTTCGGGCTCAGCCCTGCCGCAGATACTCCCGAACCATCCCCATGACCGTTGCAACGGCACGCCGGTTGTAACCCTCGGGAATGATGATGTCGGCGTAGCGCTTGCTCGGCTCAACGAACTGAAGGTGCATCGGCCGGACCGTCGACAGGTACTGCGAGATCACCGAATCGAGGGTGCGCTGCCGCTCTTCGATATCGCGCTGCAGGCGCCGGAGAATCCGCAAATCGGAGTCGGTGTCAACGTAGATCTTGAGGTCCATCAGGTCGCGTAATTCCTTCTCGGTGAACACGAGAATGCCGTCGACCACCACGGTCGGTTTGGGATGGACCGTGACCGTTTGCGGCAGCCTGCGGTGGGTCTTGAAGTCGTAGACGGGCTTTTCGATTGACTTGCCGTCGATCAACGTGCGCAGATGCTCGATCAGCAGTTCCGTTTCGAGTGAGTCCGGATGGTCGAAATTGACTTTGGCACGCTCTTCGAGGGGCAGGGATCCGTACTCGCGGTAGTAGGAATCGTGCTCGACGAGCGCAACCTGGTCTCGACCGATCTGTTCGACGATCGCAGTCGTGATGGTCGTCTTGCCCGATCCGGATCCGCCGGCGACGCCGATTACGAGCGGTCCCCCGCCTTCAGGCAGCTCGAAGTTCTCGGGTCCTTTGAACATGGCGCGTTGCCCCGGTCGGCTCGGGCCACGTTATCGAGCGGAGAGCGCCCGCGCCATCCGGGTCACCCTCCGGGACCGTAGAACCCACGCTCTGGTCACAACGCCCCGACTTGCGCTAGAAAGACTCATGCCCCGAGGAACCGCACAACGCCGCATCCGGACGATTCCTGCCTTCACGGGCGGGTTGGTTCTCCTGCTGATACTCGCTCCCCTGGTTCTCCCGATGATCGCCGCAGTTGATGCCGTCCGCTGGCTGGTCCGGCGCCGTCACTGGATGGGGGTCCGGTTGTATCTCTTCGGAGTCGTCTATCTGACCGCCGAAGTAGCCGGCCTGGTCGCGCTGGGAGCTGGCTGGCTCGCCGCCGGTTTCGGCCGCTATCGCCGACCACTCCTCGACTCAGCGTTCGCTATTCAGCAAGCGTGGGCAGGGATCTTGACGGCTGCCGTGCAGAGGATCTTCGGGATGCGGTTCGACGTGACCGGTTCGGAGCTCATAGCCCCCGGACCAATCCTGCTCTTCGCCCGCCACACCTCGATCGTGGACAACCTCCTGCCTGCCGCGCTGGTCAGCACTCCCCACAAGATCCGCCTTCGCTACGTGCTGAAGCGCGAGCTGCTGAGCGACCCGTGTCTCGATGTTGCCGGGAATCGCCTCCCCAACTATTTCGTCGAACGGGGTTCGGATGACACCGACCGGGAACTCCAGGGGATCCGCCGTCTCGGAGCGGGACTGGGACCGCAAGACGGAGTGTTGATTTACCCGGAGGGCACCAGGTTCACGAAGGAAAAACAGGCGCGAGCGCTCGAAAAACTGAAAGCAGGCGACCCCACCATTTCCAGCCGGGCTCAACGCCTGCGGCACGTCCTCCCGCCCCGTCTGGGAGGTCCGCTGGCGCTGCTCGAAGCCACATCACCCGCCGACGTGATCATTCTCACCCACCACGGGTTGGATGGATTCGCCCACCTCCGGGACATCTGGGCAGGCGGCATGGTCAATACCACGGTCATGGTGGAATTCTGGAGAGTGCCGCGTGGCGACCTGCCGGCCGATCGGGCCGATCAGATCAGCTGGCTCTACGACATCTGGGATCGGATCGATACGTGGATCGATGAGAAGAACCGCACGGACGGCCCGGCATGAGTTCGGGCCTTGTCTGGTTTCGCAAAGATCTCCGGCTCACCGACAATCCGGCCTGGGCAGCCGCTACCTCCGATCACGACACCGTCGTTGCCCTGTTCGTGATCGACCCCCGGCTGTGGGACGGAGCGATGCGGCACCGCCGGGCCCAGCTGACGGCCAACCTCGAGGCTCTCGATCGGCAGCTGATGAAAGCCGGGGGACGTCTGAAGGTCCTGAAGGGGAACCCGGAAACGATCGTTCCGGCCGAAGCGGAGGGAAAGAAGACCGTTTACTGGAACGAAGATGTCTCACCGTTCTCGCGCCGCAGGGATGCTGCGGTGGATGAGGCCGTTGATGCCGTGACGTTTTGGGGCTCCCTGGTGCATCCACCCGGGACCATCCTCACCAACGACGGCGATCCCTACCGGGTCTTCACCCCGTTTTGGCGGACATGGTCGGCGACCGATCAGGACCCGTGGCCGCAGATGGGTGACGCCACCGTTGCCGACGACCCCGGAGACGGCATCCCGCAGCCGGCCGGGGACCCCCACCTGCAACCCGGCGAGGAGGGCGCCCGGGACCGTCTCAACGGTTTCGAGGTGGAGTCGTACAAGGCAAACCGCGACCGGCCGGACCGGGCGGGGACTTCCTATCTCTCCGTAGACCTGAAGTTTGGAACCATCAGCCCGCGCACCATCATTCGCCTCCTCGAAGGCCGCCCCGCCGAGCCGTTCATCCGTCAACTAGCCTGGCGGGACTTCTACGCTCATCTCCTGGCGGCCTTCCCCGACATGGGAAAAGCCAACCTCCGGCCGGAATACGACGGGATTGAGTGGCGCAACGATCCCGACGAGTTCGCTGCATGGCAATCCGGCCACACCGGGTATCCCCTGGTTGATGCCGGCATGCGTCAGCTGCTCGAGACCGGCTGGATGCACAACCGGGTGCGGATGGTGACCGCGTCGTTTCTCGTCAAGGACCTGCTGATCGACTGGCGCTGGGGAGAACGGCACTTCCGCAAGTTGCTCCTCGACGCCGACCCGGCGCAGAACGCCGGCAACTGGCAGTGGGTAGCAGGGACCGGCACCGACGCCGCCCCGTATTTCCGGGTCTTCAACCCCTCTACCCAGAGCCGCAAATTCGATCCGGAGGGCACGTACATCCGGCGTTACGTGCCGGAACTGGCCACCCTTCCCGCCAATCTGATCCATGCGCCGTGGGAAGCGGGCGGGCTGGAACTGGCCGAACACGGCGTCACCCTCGGCGACACCTACCCGGGGCCCCTGGTTGATCATGCGGTTGCCCGCCTGGAGACGATCGCCGCCTACGAAGCCGCCCGGGCCAGGCACAGCGGGTAATCCGAAACCACCGGGGCTTCGTAGAACTATCGAAGAATTACCTGGAGGTAGACCCATGACCCGCCTACACGAACAGATCATCACCCAAACACCGATCGAAGCGGCTTTCACGTATGTGGCCGACTTCAACAATCTGGACCAGTGGGATCCCGGTATTGCCGGGTCCGCTCAGATCGGGACAGGCTCGATTGGCAAAGGAACCCGCTTCGATGTCCTGGTTGCTTTCGGCAGCCGCCAGATCCCGATGGTGTACACGATCACCGAGTTTGACCCACCCAACCGGGTCGTGCTGGTGGGAGAGGGATCGTCCCTGACGGCCGTCGATGAAATCACCTTCGCCGCTGTTCCGCAGGGCACTGCAATCACCTACACGGCGGATCTGACGTTCAAGGGAGCCATGCGTTTCGCCGCCCCGTTCCTGGGAGGCGTTCTCAAAGGCGTGGGGCGCAAAGCCGTGGAGGGCATGGCGGCAGCGCTCCAGACCGGCGAGCCTTCCATTCACTCATAACACCAGCCGCTACCACGTCCAGCCAAAATAGGTTGTTCCCAGCACCAGCAGGGCGATCCCGGCAAAAGCGACGATCATCGCGACCATAAATCGGGTGGCGTGGCGCGTCTCCCGGTAGCGGACATGGAAGTCATCGTCACCGGCAAGAGCCCCGCGGCGCAGTATTTCGACCGCTCTGATGGTCAGGAACCGATCGGACCGGGTCAGGGCTTGCCACTCGGCCGCCCGGTCGCTCTTCAACCAATCGATCAACCGCCTGAAGGCTGCTCCCCGCCGTATGTCCAGGGAGAAGGCGTAAACGGTGGCCACCAAGACGACGATGACCAGCACGATGATCTGGACGCTCGTTTCCATCTCATGAGGATCGGCAGGTGCCTCCGTGCCCTGAACTGTGTTCAGTTCGGATGTGCCGTCACTTCCCATCAAACGTTGAGCAAGGCTCAAGCATGTGCCACTCGGCGAACGACCGGCAATTCCCGTTTGCCATCCCCGCGCGGCACAGCTAGCCGGCGGAACCGAGATCCCGGTCGGCAATCGGAACGGCATACACGACCACGTTGCTGTCGTAGCTGCCCGACGACTCACTGAAACCCCCGCCGCACGTTATCAAGGTCAACACCGGGGAACCGTCTCTGGCGAAGATCGTGTCGAGCGGTAACTCGTCTTTTTGATAGACCGTACGGGCCTCGACCCTGAAGACGCTGACCGTTCCGTCGCTGAATTCAACTTCGACGATGTCACCGTCATCGACCGTGCGCAGGTTGAAGAAGACGCCGGGACCCTGGCTGGCCAGATCGACGTGGGCGGCCAATACCGCTGATCCCGGTTCGCCGGGCACGGATCCGTACTGATACCAGGCAACATCCCGCACGTTGTTGGGGACGGCCATCTGACCGGTGCGCTGGTTGACTCCGGTGGGGAGAACCGGAGCGTCGACCCCCAAAGAAAAGAGCCTGAGACGCACTGGGATCACCGGGTCGGCAACCGGGAGGTCGGGCAGGAGCCCCGGCGTGACCGGGATCGAGGGCCGGCCATTCTCCGCAGCCGGCGGAACTTCTGCTGGTTGCGGATCGGGCTTCGAGGTCGTCGTCGGTAGGGCGGGTTCACTGAGGGAGGCTTCAATGGACCCCACATCGCCGACGGTGTCCGGCTCGGTCACAATGAAGTAAACCGCGGCCGCCGCAATCAGGGTGACGAGGCTGATGGCGAAGATGGCTTTAAGGGTGTTGCGAGACATGTGGCGTCACATTGTAAGAACCCGGGGAGGCCAGACGGCCTCCCCGGGTTCGATTGATAGCGGCTTTCGTACTAGTTGCTGGAACGGCGGGACAGAGCCACGCTGGAACCTGCCAGGCCGATCAATGCGAGCGATCCGGCGATCGCCAGGGCGATCGGGAAACCGTCGGTAGCCAGGCCGGCGGTGCCGGTCGGGACTCCGGCGGGCGCTGCGCCCAGGCCGGTGATGGTCTGCACGGCCACCGTGAAGGTGTCGTCGGCGAGTGAGCCGATGGCATACACGATGGTCGAGGTGCCTTCAGCGAGAGCGAGATCCGCCTCGAAGACGACGGGCGTCGTTTCGCCGGTCGGGACAACCTTGGCGTTGTAGGTCGCAGCCGGAACGTCGCCACTGGCCTGGTCCGGATTGCTGAGTGCAGAGAACAGCACGGCGTCATTGGCGAGCACGTCCACCGTCGGGGCGGCTGCCGTGTGACGGACGGTCAAGCGGGTTTCGCCTGCTGCGATCTCCGAGATGTCATTGACGAACACCGAAGCGGTGGCGGCACCGTCCGCATCGAGGTGTGCCTCAATGGTGGCGTTGGCACCGGCCGGAAGGGTCACCGGCAGCGGTCCCAGGGCGGGATCGGTCGCAGCCGGATCTGCACCCTCGGCGTAGATCTCGATCGAGTAGTCGGCGGCCGGCAGGGTGACCGGTCCGGCAAACTCGGTGAAGGTCAGGCCGGGGATGAATGGGGCCGAGTAGTCGCCGTTCACGTAGATGTCGACGGGAAATCCGCCATCACCGGGTATTCCGTGCAACACGGTGACCGTGCCGTCGGTGCTCTGGGCAAGAACTGCTCCGGCCGGAAGGGCCAACAGCATCACTGCCACCAGGAAGATGCGTCCTAAAGTGCGCATATCGTTTCTCCTTATCGCTGGGGCCCGTTTCCGGGCTGCTTACGGACCCTCTACGGAGGGACAGGTGGACTTGGATGACATTTCTCGTTAAAAAGGTTGCCGGGAAGCTGGTTCGAGTCCGGAAGGACTAGTCGAGATGGGCTTACAGGATTGGTCGACCTTGGATGATGCCGCTCTCGTAGCGGCCATCGGACGTGCGACGCAAGAGGCGCTAGCCGAGGTATACAACCGCCACTCGGGAGCTGTCCATGGTCTCGCCCGTCGCATTCTGCGTGATGAGACGCTGGCCGAGGAAATCACGCAGGAAGTCTTCTTGCGCCTGTGGAACAACCCGGAGAAATTCGACGCGGATCGCGGGTCGCTTCGATCCTTCTTGCTGGCGCACACCCACGGGCGGAGTGTTGACCTCATCCGCTCTGAGTCCGCGCGCCGTACAAGGGAGGACAGAGACGCCCGGCTCGCCGTCGGGGAAACTCAGAACGTTGAAGACGAGGTGTGGGACATGGCGCTCGCAGAACAAATCAAGAACGCCCTTTCCTCGCTCATCGAAGGCGAACGCAAAGCCATCGAACTGGCCTACTTCGGAGGACATACCTACCGGGAAGTCGCCGATCTGCTCGGCGAGCCTGAAGGGACCGTGAAGAGCCGTATCCGCTCCGGAATGAAACGGCTGCGCAGTGAACTGACCGCAGCCGGTGTGAGCCACGCATGACCAGCAAACAACCCCACGACGCGATCGAACAGCTTCTGGCCGTCTACGCCCTCGATGCCGTCGATCGAGATGAGCAACGCCTGATCGAAGACCACCTTCGCCAGTGCTCCTCCTGCCGAGCGGAGGTGGATGAGCATCGCGAGGTGGCCGCCCTGCTGGCCGGCTCGGCCGTCGAAGCCGCGCCCGCAGGTGTGGAATGGCATCATCGCCTCCATCAACGCCGCCGAAACGCCCCAGCAGATGGCACCCGTCGTGTCGCTCGACAGCAAACGCAAACCGTTCGTCTCCTCAACGCGCTGGATGGCGGGCGTAGCAGCGGCTGCGGTCATTGGTCTCAGTGCGGGCGTGATCGTCCAGTCGCAACGCATCGGAGATCTCGCCCTCGAGGTCGAGGAACAGGATCGCCAGATCACCGCCCTCACCGCAACCCTCGAGGCTGATCCCCTCGAACAGGCGGTAACCGTTGCCCTGACCGATCCGGCCGCCGAGGTAGTCAACCTCACCGCCGAGGGCTCAGCCCAAACCACGCTGATCGTGTTGCTCCCCGACGGGACCGGATACATCTACCAGAACAACCTCGAGGTTCTCCCGGCCGACGCCACCTACCAGCTGTGGGCGGTCGTAGAAGGGAAGGTCATCTCAGCAGGTGTGCTCGGCAACCATCCCGCCGTCGTACCGTTCCATATCGACCCTCAGGGCCTGCAGGGCCTGGTCATCACGCAGGAAGTGTCGGGCGGTGTCCCCCAGTCTGAGGCCGACCCGGTAGTTGCGTGGTTCAAGGCGTAACGATGGCTACATCTGTATCGGAACGCCTCGACGATCTGCTCGATCGCACGGTGATCGGCAGCTTCACCAATATCGGTCACCGGGTGCGAAGCAACGGTTGGCGAGTCGACCTGCCTTCCCTCGACGCCAAAACCGTGATCGTCACCGGGGCCACCTCAGGACTCGGGCGAGCGACGGCGGAGAGACTCGCACACCTGGGAGCCGGCGTGCGCCTGGTAGGGCGTTCGCAGACCAAGCTCGACACCGCCCGCCGTGAAATCGCCGGATCGACCGGCAACCACGACCTGGAGACCTATGTTGCCGATCTCTCCAGCATGGAGCAGGTCCGGGATCTCGCCGAAGCACTCCTGGACGGTGAACGACAGATCGATGTGCTGATCAACAATGCCGGTGCCTTGATCACGGAACGACGCGAAACCGCAGAAGGCAATGAGTTGACGCTTGCCACCAATCTGCTCAGCCACTTTCTGCTCACCAACCTCCTGATTCCCCGGCTCGAAGCGTCGGCCCCGGCGCGCATCATCAACGTCTCGTCCGGCGGTATGTACACCCAGCGCATTCGGATCCGTGATCTCCAGAGCACTCGCGGCGCATACCAGGGGTCGATCGCCTATGCGAGAGCGAAGCGGGGCCAGGTGATCCTCACCGAGCTGTGGGCCGAGCGGCTCGCCGACCGGGGCATCGTGGTCCACGCCATGCATCCCGGCTGGGCGGACACGCCGGGAGTGGAAGAATCCCTGCCGCTCTTTCGCAAGATCACCAAGCCGTTCCTCCGCACACCGGAGCAAGGAGCCGACACCATCGTCTGGCTGGCGGCTTCCGGCGAGGCTGCCGGGACGAGCGGCAAGTTCTGGCTCGACCGTCGCGCCCGGCCGACCCATCGTTTGCGCAGTACCGTCGAAGCGCCCGAAGACCGCCAGGGTCTCTGGGACGCCCTGAACGACCTGGCCGGCACCGACTTCTAGAAGCCGGTCCAGCGTCGATGTTCGATTCACGGGCTCACTTCGTGACGCCGGAACGGGACTCCGCCTAGGGTTCGATCGCATGCAGCACGTAATCGGACGGGCGTCGATCCGGCGAACCGAGCCGGTGGGTTTCCCGGCCTCCGTCTTCGAACTCGACGATGGCGCGTCACAGGGCAGGGTTCTCGCGCGGTTGGGCCGAGACGGCTGGTTCCGGTTGTTCCTGGCCCGGGGCCAAAAGGTCGAGCTTCCCGATGGCACCACGTGGCGGATAACGGCCGTAGCAGCAGGTCCGTACATCGAACCAGTCGTGTCGGCTGAGACCGGCAAACTGGCCATCGGCTCACCGTACGGCAAGCGGTCCTATCACATCAACGGGCGCGATTATGCCTACAACCTGTACCCGTCGAGCGTCTCCGGCGCCCGGAAGCGATCCTGGATACTCCGTGAGCACGAAACCCATATGGCGGTCCTCGGCACGTCCTCGATGGATGCCGACTACCCGGTGCCGCTGGCGGCGGCCCTGCTGTGTTTCACCCTCATCAGGCACGGCGTCCCGGGCGAAGCCCACCTCGGGGTACCGGAGTTCCGCTGGGCGTGAGCCCTTCTCCCCTTTCTGGCGCCGTTTTTCGCCTCGAGGACTCGCTTTCTGCCGCCAGAACACTGAGTAGCTTGGGGGCGTGGACGTCATGGCGTGGTTGCTCGACGGCGATGCATCGATCCGGTGGCAGGTGCTCCGGGATCTGACCGGGGCCGGCACCGCCGAGATCGCGGCGGAGCGAGTCCGGGTGGCGAAGACGGGTTGGGGCGCCCGCCTCTTGAGCGCGCAAGACGCGGACGGAAAGTGGGGCGGTGGGATCTACTCCCCAAAATGGATCTCGACGACCTACACGTTGAGGCTGTTGCGATACCTGGGGATCGAGCCGTCCAACGAAGGCGCTCAGCGTGGATTGGCCAAGCTGTCGGAGCGGGCGGAATGGTACAACGGTGGCGTTGGTTACTTCGTGTCCGTTCAGGCAGAGACCTGTGTGACCGGCATGACCCTCGGTCTCGCTTCGTACTTCAACGCGTTCGACGGACACCGGGAGCCCATGGCCCGCTGGCTGCTTTCCCAGCAACTCGAGGACGGCGGTTGGAATTGCGAAACCCGGCTCGGATCGACACGCAGCTCGTTCAACACCACCATCCTGGTCCTCGAAGGGCTCCTCGAATTCGAAAGGACCCGCCCGCCGGGCCTCCTCAGGAAGATCCGGGCGGCCCGCCGCCGCGGCGAGGACTACCTGCTCGACAGGCATTTGATGCGCTCGCTCAGCACCGGTGAGATCATCAGGCCGAGCTGGACCAGATTCTCGTTCCCACCCCGATGGCACTACGACGTCCTCCGCGGCCTCGACTACCTCCAGGATTCACAGCGCCAACCCGACGATCGAGCGTCGGAGGCCGTCGAGCTTCTCCTCACCAAACGAACCAGGGACGGCCGATGGAAGCTGCAGAACCACCACTCCGGGCGGGAGCACTTCCGGATGGAGCAACCGGGTCAACCCAGCCGCTGGAACACACTGCGGGCGCTGCGGGTGCTGCGCTGGTATGGAATCGAGACTTAGGCCGCACCCTGCCGGCGCTCTCGAAGGGCAGCCATGATCACCGTCCCGAGGCCCGGGCTGCACTGTCCACCAATTCGCTCGCGAAGGATCTCGTTCGATCACGATTGATTCGATCGTGAGACACCGTCGTCGCGAATCGGGATTCCCCGCGAAACCCGGGAACCGGGGACCCAGGACGAACGTCGAAACGGCCAGAGATGGACACAACAAGGAGAATCACGTGAAATCGCCGCTGCGCACCGTCGCCTTCGCCGGAGTTGCCCTGCTGTTGTCTGCCTGCGGGACCGGCTATGTCAACCCGCCTCTGGCTGCTCCATCGACGACCATCCCCCCGGAGTCGAACATGGGCGGCGATCGTCTCCCCGTGCAGATGCCCGGCGAGGACTACGGCCATCACCCGACCCCGCTGACGGGAACCGCCGAGCTTCGGGCCAACGGATGCTGGACCGTGGATCTGGGTGATGGTCCGCGGCTCGTGGTGTTCCCGGCCGGCTACGTCAAGTCGCCTTCCGGCGCAGCCATGGAAAGCCCCGACGGCGTGCGCATCAGTGACGGCATGGCCGTCGACGCCAGGGGCGGCATTGTCGGTGCCGGAGGGTTCCCGGGGGTACCGGACGGATTCTGGGGAAACTACATCGCCTTTTGCGACCCGCAGGCGCGGGAGCTGGTCGTAGTCGATTCGATCGAGCCGGCCTTCGATCCGCAGGAATTGAGCGACGAACAACTGGTAGCCATGCTGCGTGAAGCAGATCTGACGGTGTCGTGGGGGTGCGGTCTCGGGTTCACCATTGCGAGCGAGGATCAGCGAGTCGCCCTACAGCTGTTCCCGGTCGACATGAGCGCCCCGGTTGAGAACACCGCCACCTTCCCCAGTGAAGTCTGGCAAGCCCAGGTTGCGCTCGGCAAGAACCTGATGGTCAACAATTGCGACGACGTCTTTGAAGGATGGGAGCCCGAGCCTCATGTGGCTGCCGGCTGGCGGTTGATTGCAGGCGATCTGGCCTTCACTCCCCCGGAAGAGGGTTACTGCGCCGGGAGCGGGCCCGTCGAGGCGCAGCTGACCGGAGTCGAAGTCGACACACCGCTGGGACCGGTCCAGCTCGGCGACCTGTCTATCACCAACGACGCTTACGGTTGTTTCGCCGGGTAAAGCAGCTGTCCTCCGTTCTTGCGTCAGTTTCCTGCGCATATGCGCGTCTTCTCACGCCAGAACGGTTTGTGATCGATGCGCGATACGCTGCGGTGGTGAAGATACTGATTAGCAACGACGACGGTTACCGGGCGCGTGGGATCGTTGCCCTCGCCCGGGAACTCTCCAGCATGGGCGACGTCACCATCGTGGCGCCGGAGCGGAACCGGAGCGGAGCCAGCAACTCGTTGACGCTCGACAATCCGATCCGGGCCACCAGGATCGACGGGGGCTATTTCGTCGACGGCACCCCCACCGACTGCGTGCATCTCGCCCTCACGGGATTGCTGGACGAAGAGCCCGACGTTGTCGTGGCCGGGGTCAATTCCGGCGCCAACCTGGGCGACGATGTCATCTACTCGGGCACGGTTGCCGCGGCGATGGAAGGTCGGTTCCTCGGGCTTCCTGCGCTTGCCATCTCACTGGTCCTCAATGGGCGGGGGCGCCACTTCGCAACTGCGGCCCGGGTCGCCCGCGTTCTCCTGGGCGATATCGCCGGAAGCCCCATCCCGGCGGACACCATTCTGAACGTCAACGTGCCCGACATGCCGTTCGAGGATCTCCAGGGGATCGAGGTGACGAGACTCGGCCACCGCCACAAGGCCGAAGGGGTCGTCCGCAGCAAGGACCCACGCGGCCGCACCATCTTCTGGGTCGGGCCGGCCGGACCAGAGCAAGATGCCGGTCCGGGAACCGACTTCTACGCGATTGCCCAGAGGCGCGTTTCGGTGACTCCGATGCAGGTCGACCTGACCCGTCATGCGGCTCTCGAGGCGACGGCCGACTGGGTCGACGGTTTGCATTTGCGCTGAGCTTCACGCCCTCCAAGAAAAAAGGGCTTGGTTTACGCGACTTCTGTGCAAAACTGCCCCCACCAGAGAAAGGAGGTGGTCCGCATTGTCTGAAAGTTCTTGTAGGACTCTGGAGGTGGCCGGACGCTAAGGCGGCCATAGCGCCGCCTTCCCGTACGGGACAGGTGGCGACTCAAATCCGGACCACCGAGACCTGGAGACCCGTGAGCTGGTCCTCTCACGGCATCGGCAACGATGAAGTGTCTCCGGGTCTTCTCGCGCCCGAACGGGCGCAGCGGAGCCGGGGAGGAAGGTGTGAGTCTCGGTTTCGACGCTATAGGCTGACCTCGTGGACGGTACGTCGGCGAGCTTTCGCGAAGTGCAGGGGTTCCGCCAGTGGTGGTTGTGGGTGCTGCTGCTGGTGACGGCCCTCGGCACGGTCGGCTTGTTCGGATACGGCATCTACGTGCAGGTGATCCAGGGCACCCCCTGGGGTGACAACCCGATGTCCGACGGCGGCCTCATTATCACCGCCGTTGCGACGACGCTTCTGACGGTGGGCATGGCTACATTGCTCCTGTCCGCCAGGTTGATCACCGAGGTTCGCTCGGACGGGCTTCATATCCGGTTCTTTCCTATGCGGTGGAGGGTCATCCCCTACGACACCATTGCCTCGTATCAGGCCAGGACCTACCACCCGATTCGCGACTACGGCGGTTGGGGAATCCGCTGGGGAAGGGAAGGGAAGGCCTACATCGTCGGCGGGAACGAAGGGCTGCAGTTGCTCCTCAACGACGGGCGGAAGGTGCTGGTCGGCTCGCAGCGCGCTCAGGAACTCGAGGCCGCCGTCCGTACCTGGAAACGCTGACCGGGGGGCCGTTCACACCTCGCGGGTCTCCGACCAGCGAACGGCCAGCCACAGCGAGAACCCGATCAGCACCACCGTCACGACGGAAGCGGGTAGGTAATCGGCGATGGCGGCACCGCCCGGAATCGCCGCCAGCGCTCCGACCAGATAGCTGGGAAGCCACGCTCCGATGGTCTCGACGATCCCGATGATGGGCATGACCAGCAGCACAACAATGGTGATCATGACGGCCCCGAGAACGTTTTTCGCGCGGCTTGCGACGGCTGCGACGATGGCGACGACGAGCGCCAGGTACAGCAGCCCGAAGCCGATTCCGGCCAGCGTGCCCCCTGCCGGAAGGCTGCCGATCAGCACGATCGTTTCGTACCAGGCGGCCAGGGCTCCGAGCACGAACGAGCCGGCCACGGCGGCGAACGTGACCACGAGACGCGGAACCAGGATGTCCCAAACCCGCGGTATGCGGGTGCGCAGGAACACTCCCATTTCGGGTTTGGCATCGAAGGCCAGCGATCCGGCGGCAACCACGACGGCCACCAGCAGACCTACCTGGGATGCGTTCGCCACGTACTGCATCATCCCGTCGGCCGGGACCGGGGGAGGGAACGTCACCTGGACGCCGCCGCCGAATCGTTCGACGATTTCGCCGACATAGCGCGCCGTGAGCGGGCCGAGCAGGCCGAAGAACACATAGATCCCCACGAGTGCGATCCACCGCTTGGTCCGAACCAGCCGCAACCACTCCAGTCTCCACAGGTTCATGCGGTCAGCTCCAGGAAAACCTGTTCGAGGGTGGCGGCCTCGGGACCGAACGACACGATCCGCACGCCCGTCCCGGCCAGCGTGGTCGCAAGGTTCTGCTCGGCAGCTTCGACCGTCTCAACCAGGATCCGCAGCTCCTCGGGGCTCACCGCTTCGACGGACCGAACCCACGATGCCCGCCGCAGCGCTTCGATTGCGCCTTCGCCGGGCGGCCGCACGCGCAGCCGGTACGCGGGAACCGCACTGCCGACGAGCAAGTCGCTGAGTGGCCCCTGGAACAACAACTCCCCGGCGCGCAGAATGCCGACCGTGTCACACACCTCCTGCACATCGCCGAGGATGTGGCTGCTGAAGATCACCGTTGCTTCGCCCCGCAGCCGGGCGACCAGGTCGAGCACTTCTCTCCGTCCGGCCGGATCGAGAGCCGACGACGGCTCATCCAGCATGAGGAGAGCGGGGCGGCCAACCACCGTGGAAGCCACCCCCAATCTCTGCAACATGCCGCGGGAGTAACCCCCGACGATCCGATGTGCCGCGTCGGCAAGACCTGCCTGCTCGAGGACCTCGTCGACGCGGTCCTGGGGCACGGATGGATCCGTGAGCGACCGGGCCAGGTCGACCACTTCGCGGCCGGTCAGCCAGGAATCGAACTGGGGGGTATCGGGCAGCACGGCCACCCCGGACCACTCGACGCCAACGTCGACGGATCCGGACGTCGGCTTGCGGAGTCCGGCCAGGATGCCGAGCAAGGTGGTTTTGCCTGCACCGTTCGGACCGACCAGCCCGTATACCGAACCGGCGGGAACGCGAAGGTTGACGTCCCGGAGGGCAACCGTTGCTCCGTAGGTCTTTCGCAACTCGTGGGTACGAACGATCATTTGATGCGCGGCACCCGACCAACCGTGAGGTAGACGATGCCACCGAGGGGCACCGAGATCACGCAAACGATCGCCCACGCCCACTTGGGGAGATGCTGTACCTCAGATCGGGAGAGATCGGCCAGGCAATAGAGAACAAATCCGGCCAGCAGCACCAGTACCGGTGCCAGGGCCGCCCAGGGAACGTCGCCCATCGCAAGAACCTCGCGCTCTTCTCGGTGTCGACGACCATGATAAGCCGCTCGGGCTGCCCGATTCCCCTAGCCCGGCGGACGTCGCCCGTTCGCCAGGGTGAGTTGAACACCCCCGGTCGAACGCACCACGACGGTCACGGAAGCGAGATCGGGAATCCGGGCGGCGGGCGCAAACGGCCAGGCCTGGCTACCAACGGCGACCGGTATCGCTCCCGCCGTCCGGGCCGCCTGCCCGCCACTGGGTGAGTCTTCAAAGACAACACAACGGCCCGGGGGTACGCCGAGCAGCTCCGCGGCGGTGAGAAATGGTTCGGAGCTCGGCTTGCCCTCTTCAACGTCGTCCGCCGTTACGGTCACTCCGGGAACGGTGAGGCCGGCACCGCTCCAGCGCGCTTCAGCCAGCCGACGGCTGGCTGAAGTAACGATCGCCCAAGGTGTTCCGAGCAGACGACCGATCAGTTGCCGGGCCCCGGGCTTGACCAGCGTCTGCGCCGCCAGGCCAACTTCAATGGCTTCCAGGCGGGCGACGGCCGCCTGGACCCGACCCGGTTCGAGGTGTCTGCCGAGCGTATCGACCGACCGAACTCCGGCCAGCTCACCGAGGAGAGCTTCAATCTGAAGATCGAATTCTCCTGCGAGGCGGCGCCAGGCCGCCTCGACCAGATCGTGCGAGTCGACCAGCACACCATCGCTGTCAAACAGGACGGCTCCGGCATCGATGTGCATCAGATCAGCCTACGGACCGAAACCCGGACGGGCGGCGGTCAGCCGGTAGGAGCCAGCGTCCCGCCGAACACCTGCCAGGCCAGTGCCGACTTGGCGAGCAGGCTGAGCAGAATGTAGGTCCGTTCTCCGGTGAGGTAGTTCTTCCACCGTCGCACTTGCTTGTATTGCGCCCATTGAGTGAAGGCGAAGCTGTTGAAGAACACAAAGAGCGAGAAGAAGATGCCGTACACGAAACCCGGCGGCTGCGCCTCGCTGCCGGGCGAGACCAGGTACACGCCGATGGCGATCCACGGCACAATCCCGACAAGGCTTCCCATCCAGAACGGCCACAGCGAGCCGCCCGGCTCCTCATACCGCTCCTGTACCGATCCAAAGAAGATCATCGCGGCGTTCACGCCGAAGATCGCAATGAGTGCGGCGATGTTGCCGATGCCGGTCAGCATGGCGATCAGCACGATCATGATCGACGAGGACAGCGAGTACTCGATCCAACGGAACTGGTTCTGACCGCGCGAGAGTTGATCCCGGTATCGCTTGGCGCCCACGCTGGCGATGAGGAAATGGAAGAAGGCGGAGAGAAACAGGAAGGCCGCAACGCCCCAGGCGATCGAAATATCGAAGAGCGTGGACGGAGCCGATGCCGGAGTCCCGGGGGGACCCTCGAGGAACGAAGCCGTTACCGGCAGCGTAAAATCGGTAGCCAGGGCCACGACGGCGGCGCCCTGCACTGCGTGGAGCGCTCCCATCACCCAGTTCCACCTGCGCAGCCGCGCGAAGGTGGCGTCGGTTACTTCAACAGTCGATGCCATGTTCAATCTCTCCCGTTTGATTCCCGGTTCTACGGAGCAGCGGGGCGCCACGGATGACAGGGATGTGGTGCCGCTCATGCTCACGCAACTTGGCGATCCTAATCGCAGTCGTTCCAACCGGTACAGTGAGCAAACACCATGAAGCGCATCATCGACTGGATCTTCACCGTCCCGTTCCTGATTGCCTTTGGTTTGACCCTGGCAATCTTCGAGCCGATCGCACGGGTGGCCCGGCTGTTCGGTCTCAGACCCATGGAGATCACCATGGGCATCATGCAGTGGGTGCTGCTGGGTGTCTTTCGTATTTGCGGTACCCACCTGAAGGTGGAGCGTTCCCCCGCGATCAAGCCCCGCACGGGATATCTCATCATCTCGAACCACCAGAGCCTGTTCGATATCCCCATCGTCGGAGGCTTGCTGTTCAGCAACTACCCGAAATACGTGTCCAAGAAGGAGTTGGGACGATGGATCCCGAGCATCTCCTTCAACCTCACGCACGGCGGCAACGCCCTGATCGACCGCCGCGACCCGGAGCAAGCCAAACGCGCGATCCACGAACTCGGCGAAGCAGCCCAGCGGCGCAAGGTCGCGGTCGTCATCTACCCGGAGGGCACACGATCGCGCGACGGCCGGTTGAAGCCCTTCAAGTACGGTGGTGCGCTGGAACTCATGGAAGCCGCTCCCGATTTGGAAGTGATTCCAGCCACCGTCGACGGGTCGTGGGAGCTACTCCGCCACAAGGCGTATCCGGTCCCGTTCGGCACCACCGTGCGCATGCGTTTTGGTGATCCAATCCCGCGCCGCGCCGACGAGGATCGGCGAGCCGTCCTCCAAACGGTGAAGGGCGAGATCGAAGCCACACTCGAGGAGTGGCGCCGGACCTAGCCCCGTTCAGAACAGTTTGGTGTCGGCCACGACCAGGCCGTCCTGATCGGCGTACACCCAGTCTCCCGGCCGGAACAGGACGCCGGCAAACGTCACGGGGACATCGCGTTGCCCGCGGCCCGACTTGACGCTCCGCTGCGGGAATACACCGACCGCCTTGATGCCGATATCGATCGACTGAAGCTCCGCGGTATCACGCACCGAACCGTTCACAATGATTCCGGACCAGTTGTGCTCGTAGGCGAGGAACGCCAGACGATCACCGAGCAGGGCGCAGTCCTGAACCCCGCCACCGTCAACGATCAGAACCCGTCCGGCGCCGGTCTCATCGAGGGCGGAGACAACCAGGGAGTTGTCCCCTGGTGCGGCGACGGTGGTCACCGGGCCAAAGAAAGCCTTCCGGCGCCCGAAATCGCGAAACAACGGCTCGGCGACCCGCAGCGCGTCCCCGTGCCCATCGCAGAGGCCGGCAGTAGTGAAAAGCATGCCGGCATTGTGGCACGTGGGTGACGAAGGCACGCAGTCTGATCGAGGTGCCGGTCAACAACACGGCTCCCGGGGCGTAAGCTGCCCCGGTGCGTGATCGTCCCAACGGTGTCCTATCCCGAGAGCTCTTACCCGCTTCGATTGCCATATTCACGACTACCGCGCTCGTGGCTTTCGAGGCGCTGGCCGTTACGGCCGCAATACCGGAACTCGCCGCTGATCTGGGTCAGGTCGCTCTGCTGCCGTGGGTCATCACGGGCTACATCCTGACCTCGAGCGTTTCGACCGTCATCGCCGGACCATTGGTCGATGGGATCGGGGCACGCATCATATTCCGGTGGGCGGTCCTGATCTTCGTGGCAGCCAGCGTCGGGGCCGCCGTCGTGCCGACCATGCCGTTGCTGGTGGCCGCCCGGATCGTGCAGGGAGCCGGGGCAGGCCTGATCTCCGCAGTAGCTCTTGCTGCAGTCGGTCTGGTCTATCCCCCACGCCTGATCAGCCGGGCATTCGCAGCGAACGCCACCGTATGGGGAGCGATGGGCGTGGCCGGTCCCGGAATTGCCGCAGCTCTCCTCACGGCCTTGAACTGGCGGTGGATCTTCCTGGTCAGCGTGCCCCTAGGCCTCGCCGCACTCGCGGCCGGGTGGAAGGTCCTGCCCGGACCGGCGGGTGAGCGGCAGGTCAAGGTCGATGGCCGGGGGGTGCTTCTGCTGACGGCCTTCTCGATCGCAATGGTGGTCGGGGTCGACCGGCTCGACGTCTGGTCGGGTGCGGCACTCGCGGTGCTCCTGGTGGTCGGCTACCTCTACTGGCTTCACGAACGCCGCACCGAAGTTCCCGTCCTGCGACTCGAGCATCTCGCCCGCCAGCCGTACCTCGGTCTCGGTCTCGGAATCGGGTTGCTCCTGGCCGGAGCGATCGCCGCCGAGACCTACGTCCCGCTCTACGTGCGGGGGGCCCGGGGGGCCGGGCCCGCCCTGACCGCCTGGTCGGTTCTCTTCTTCACCGTCGGCTGGACGCTCGGAGCCAATGTCGCCGGACGCCTGACCGACCGGGTTCCGGAGACCTCACTGACCCTGTCGGGATTCGCGGTCACGGTCCCGGCGTTGCTGGGCCTGTGGGCGGCCGCAGCCTCAGCAGCGCCGCTGTGGTTGATCTTCTCTTTGTTGGTTTTCGCCGGCACGGGCGTGGGAACCGCCACCAACGCCGGGCTGACGCTCTTGCGAGCAGCAACCCCGGACAGCAGCCTCGGACGGGCTACCGCCGCACATCAGTTCGCACGAAGCCAGGGGTTCGCCATCGGACCGGCGCTCGGCGGTGCACTCATACTGCTCGTCGTGGCGCGCCGGGTTGGCAACGTCGAGGAGGTACAGCGTCTGCTGGCGGGGACCGCGACTGCGACGGCCGGAGAAACCTCCGCAGCGATCGGCGATGGGTTTGCGGTCGCCGCCCTCGTCGGGGCGGGAGTTGCTGCTCTCGGAATCGGGCCGATCCTGGGTCTCCGCAGATCGATAGCCGCGCGGAGACACGTCCGACGCAAAGAACGAGAACTGCCCGGTTCGCAACCGGAGTAGTCGAATAGCCTCGACTGCGCCCGTCTCTACACTCCGGACATCATCCATTGTCGAGGATTGTCGATGGCTACGACCCAATCAACGCGGCTCACCGATCAACTCATCGAGGACATCACAACGCGACTTACCAAAGGCCGGCAGGTCCGCAGGACACTTCCGCCCGGTGGCCGGATCCACATCGACCGCCAGCTTCCTTTTCTCTTTGTGTACCGACCAGCGGGGACGGCGGTCGATCCGGCCATTGCCGGACTCATCACGAGCGAAGCGTCGTACCTCATCGCCCCGGCCCGTACCAGGACGCACAGCTGGACAAACCGATTGGTCGAACAGATCACCGCAACGCTCTCGGCAACCTTTGGCGGCTTCCTCATTGTCGAGATCTGGGGAGCCCCGGAAGTGCCGGAAGTCCCCCACCAAGCCTCCTTTCGGGTGATCGTTGCCAAGGACTGGGCAGACTCCGGCACGGTCGAGCGAATCTCTGCATCGCTGTCCGGTATCAAGCTCATGAAGCGGAGCGCGAAGGTATCGGTAGAACCGGGTCGCCGGCTCTCCCCGCCGGGTTTGCCCGCCTTGCTCGCTCCCCAGCGGGCCAGGGAACTTGCAGCGCGGTACATCGGCATCGAGATAGCCCCGATCTTCCGCGATGCCGCAACCGGTGAAGAGTTCCCTTTCCTGCAAAGCTCCCTTGCTCGCAAAATGGACACGGTATTCCGGCGCACAGCGTTCGAATTCGCCCGATCTGAGACGGTCCACCGCCCGCTTCACTATCAGGCACTCGGTCGTCGCACGTTTGTTCGTGCCGTCAAGGAGGCGGATCTTGCCCTGAGTACGGTTGCGGAATCGTTCGACCTGCTCATGACGGTGACCCCGGTCAATGCCGGGGAAGCCTTTCGATCGTTTCAGCGGTCCCGGTACAGCAAGCCGCCCAGGTTCCGCTATCGGCCCCGCACCGTAGATCCAACGCTGCTCAAGCGGGCCATCTACAACGCCAAACTCGAACGAATTGAGGATCCCACGCTGGAGTTTGTCCTTCGGGAGAAGCAGCGCGAACTCGACCTCAAACTGACCTTGATCGGAGAACGGGAACGGCCCCGCTTCCTGCCGACCAGTATCGCGCTGTATGGAAACGTAGACCCGCAACTGACCGAGTTGGCAGGATCGCTCACCAGCCTATTTGCTAAGACGTCCGGAGGCACTCGCGGCCGCAAGGTCGATGCCGCCACGTTCGCAGCCAGAGCCGAGTCGGAATTCGCGGGATACCGGCTGATCAATCCGGCGATGGCCGGGCGAGTCATCGTTCGCGATGACATTGTCTCGCTGATGGTGTCCGGCGGTGATCTCCTGATCGGATCCGGCATGAGTTTCCCATCCCGGCGAGTGGAGCCGCTCATCCAGCACGAGGCAGGGACCCACGTGGTCACCTACTGGAATGGTCGCACTCAACCCTTTCGATTGCTCGCCAGCGGTCTCGCCAACCACGACGAACTGCAGGAGGGTCTGGCCGTGTTTGCGGAATACCTCGTTGGAGGACTCACCCCCGCCCGCCTCAGAACCCTGGCGGGACGGGTCCTGGCTGCCCGAACCGTTGTCGACGGGGCGGCGTTCATGGACACGTTCCGAATGCTCAGGGAAGACCACGGCTTCTCGGCGCGCACGGCGTACCTGATCTCGATGCGGGTGCATCGGGGTGGCGGGTTCATCAAAGATGCGGTCTACCTGCGAGGACTCCTCAAGGTGATCGACTACCTCAAGACAGGCGGGCGGCTCGAAACGCTGTTCGTCGGCAAGATGGCGGCCGAGCACGCCCCGATCATCGAGGAACTGCTCCGGAGGCAAATCCTGACCCCGCCCCCATTGCGGCCGTCCTATCTGGACCTACCCGACACTCACTACCGAATCGAGCAGGTCCGCCAGGGCCTCAGCCTCGAGGACTTGACCGATCACTGATTATCCGGCTGCGGATACCTGCTCGAGCAAACCGGGAATGGCCGCCCGCAGCACCTCCAGCATGCTCGCGACCAGCGCCTCGTCTTCCTTACCGGTCCACTCGTCCATGAAGATCTTCTTCACCTCAATGGCGAGGGCACACCCGGACGTTGGATAGTGCTCGTGAACCCAGCGGCTCAGATACCCGCCCTTGAATCGAACATTCTCCCGAACGTCGAGATGTCCCCCTTCGAACGGCGTGCCGGCCACGTCCTCCATGAACCGGTCAACCAGTCCGCCCCACCGTTCCCGATCCAGCGATCCCGTCCCCACATTGATCTCAGGGTTCTTGGCCGGATCATCAACGGGAGCATCCGGGCCTTTGCGACGGTGGTTGTATGAGTGGAGATCCAGGACCACGAACCGCCCGTGGGCCGCAGCCAGGTCATCGCAGATGGTGCGGAACTGGGTATAGAAGTCGTCGTACTGGGAGAGAGATGCTTGCACGATCTCATCCGGTGGTGCCGTCTTCCACACCTTGAGATCGAAGGCATCTTCCGATTCGAGGTAGACGGCCTTGTCCCGCGGCCGGTTCAGATCCACCTCGAAGCGAGAACGGTGCACGACAACCCGGTTGTCGGCGATCACCGTCCACCGATCGGTAAATGGATCCTCTTCCCGGAGACGATCGGCTTCCGATACTGCGTACAGCGAGGTGACTTCCGGACGGGTGTCGTGCCCGGAATGAATCGCCGTTGCGACGATCGGCATCTCCCCCCGTTCGATGGTCCAGCCTGCAGGGTTCTCCATGTTCCTCTCCATCAGAGTGTTGCCATCTCGTGATTGACGAAGCTCCGTCGGTAATACCGGGCGTACTCGGTCTTCTGTTCGAGCGCGTGCACGACGGCCTCCGTGAAATTGACGCCTTCTTGCTTCTGGGCGCTCCCAAGACCACCGGGGCTGAACACGTTGATCTCCATCAGCTTGTCTCCGACGATGTCGAGACCCACCAGGAACATGCCGTCCTGGACGAGCTTCGGACGGACGATCTCAGCGAGCCGCAGGGCGTCGTCATCGATCGTCGCTTTGCCGATCACACCGCCGGCGTGAACGTTCGACCGCATGTCACCGCCCCGGCGGATTCGCCGGAACGCCGCATACCTGCCTTTGTGGCGCAACGGCTGACCGTTCATCACGAAGAGCCGGGTATCACCCTCCTCAGCGCGTGACAGGTACTCCTGCGCGATGACGTACCCATCCCGGCTCACCGCCTCGATCATCTGGTTGATGTTGGCCATATCATCGGGACGGACCAGGAACACCCCTTCGCCGCCCGATCCCTGGAGCGGCTTGAGGACGATATGGCCGTCCATTTCCCGGGCAAATGCTTTGATCTCGTCGCGGTTGCGGGTGATGAGGGTCTTCGGGCGGACCTCTTCTGGAAAACTCTGGAAGTACATCTTGTTGGCAGCCTTGGCCAGGCCGACCGGATCGTTGAGCACGATCACGCCGCGGCGCATGGCCATCCGCCCGAAGTCGACGGCCGCGGTCTTGGCCCACTCACGCCTTCCCTTTTCAGTGGAAGGATCGTTGCGGAGCATCAAAACGTCGAGGTCGTCGACGGTGATGCGCTCGGTACGAGCCTTCTTCGACTGAAGGTCGCTCAGGTACGCCTGCGGCGTCGTGTAGCGGCTCTTCGGGGGTCGAACAGCCCGGGCCCGGATGCTCTCGTCGGGGTCGTAGGCGAGATCGCCGACTCCCAGGGTCCAGGCCTCATGACCCTTGTTCACGAGGGCTTGACCGAGACGGGTGGTCGTGTACACCGGCTCTTCGGTCTCGACATTGTTGACGGCAAACCCAACCTTCACACTCACTCCTTTATCCGACCCGATGCTACCGGCGCCCGAACGCGGCCTTGCTCAGAATCGGGGCCGGCACCCGAAGGCGCCGGCCCCAAGACAACGCAGCATACGCCTCAGTTGGTGTCGGTCTGACCCGTGATGATGGCCTTGACCCCGCCGACCCCGCTGGCGGCAACATCCCGCACGGCATGCACGGCGGACTCGCCGATCTTCTCGGCGGCCTCGAAAGCACCGGTGGCGGCTGCCGAGGCGGCGTCTTCGGCACTCAAACCAATCTCCTTGGCGCCGCCGACGGCTCCGGTGATGGCCCCTTTGACAACGTCCACGAGTTCGGCACCGACTTCACCTGCACCGCCGACCAGGCCCTTGGCCGTGTTACGGATGGCAGACAGAACGTCTCCACCGATATCGGAGGCGCCAACCGCAGCACCGGAAACGGTGGCCGCCGCAGTACCGATCACATCGCCGCCGATGTCCTTGACGCCGGCAATGGTCGAGCGTCCCAGCGCCACGGCGCCTTCGGCCAGGCCAACACCGGTGTCGCGGGTCGCAACGATGAGCCCTTCCGCAATGCCACGCGCCGTCTTGGTTACGTCGGCGCCGACATCGCCGGTGCCTTTGAGGGCGGCCCGCACGGTGTCGGAAAGTACTCCAACCGTGACGGTGGCAACTTCGCCGACGCCCTGGAGCACTCCCACCACGAGGCCTTTGGCGGTGCGTACCAAACCGGTCCCGACATCACCGACGGCCGTGAAGGCTCCGTTGGCGACTTGCGCCACCGTGCTGGTGAGGCCCGTCGCGATATCGCCGGCATTGGACAGCGTCGATACCGTTGCTTCTTTCACGACGCCCGCAGCACCTTCAACGATGCTCCCGGTGCCTTTGAGCAGCTTGGTTACGCCACCTTTGACCCGATCGCCAACACTCTTTTCCGACATGGAAACAACCTCCTCTGAGACTCCACAACCTCTTTGATCGCTGGTAGTTCGACCTCGCGATGCACGCTTGGTTACCGCGTTTCGCCGGGAAATCGCAGGTTGTCGCCCGGATCTCAAACGGAAAGCAGCGTCCCCCCGTTGTCCTCCCCTGGCTCTTCCGACCACAGGCGCTGAAGCTCCTCACTGGTCTTCAAGAGTTCACGCAGCGTCCCGACGGCTTCGATCCGGCCCTCGTTCATCACGATGATCTGGTCGGCGCGCCGCAGCGCCGGCCGGCGGTGCGAAACCACCAGGCTCGTGACGACATCGTGGTCGAGGAACAATCGCTCCCAGAGTGCCTTCTCAGTTTCTACATCAAGGGCACTCGAGAGGTCGTCGAAGACGTACAGCTCGGGCCGGCGAATGAACATACGGGCGGCAGCAGTGCGCTGCACCTGGCCACCGGACAGCCGCACCCCGAGGGCGCCGACCTTCGTGTCGAGTCCGTCCGACATTGCGGCGAGATCCGGCTCCATGACGGCCGACGCAATGGCGACCTCCAGCTCGTCGTCGCTTCGCTCGAGTCCCAGCAGCAGGTTCTCCCTCAATGACATGGAGAAGAGGCGCGGTATTTGCGGGGTGTAGGCCGTGCGGGGTGGAACAAAAAAGGATGCGGGATCGGCGACGATCCGCCCGTTCCACCGCACCTCCCCCGACTCCGGATCCAGGAGCCCGAGCAGAGCCCGGAGGAGCGTCGTTTTCCCGGAACCGATCCGCCCGGTGACCACGGTGAAGCTGCCCCTCGGGATGCGGAGATCCACGTGGTCGATCCCGACGTCCGATCCCGGATACCGGTACGTGAGCCCGGTGACTTCAAGGGACTCGAGGCTCTCGCTCTCGGGCGGGGGCAGGACGTCCGAGAGCGTGCCGCGCAATTCGAGCTCCCGAGGGGTCACCAGCGTCTCCGGTGGGTCGCCCTGCAGCAACGCGGCCATTCGTTCGAAGGCGACGCCGGCCTGCCGGAACCGGGCGATGAAGATTCCAACGAAGTGCACGGCGTCGGTCGCGAAGGTCAGGAAGTACACGAAGAGAGCGAAGTCCCCGACCGTGAACTCGGCGCCGGATCCGGTGGTGCGCATGGCTCCGGCGGCCAGAACGAGAATGATGGCCGTCCCGATGTTCACGGTATTCCAGAACACCGACTCGAGGATCGAGTTGAGGACCCGGTCACGCACCATGACCTTGCGGCGGGCCTCGTTGAGGACCCGGAAGTTGCGGATCATGTGCTGCTCGGCCCCGGCCACTTTCACGGATTGGACGGATCCGAACATCTCGCCGATGGCTCCCGTTACGCGACCGGTTGCCTCGCGAGCTGCCTGGCGGTACTCGCGGATCCGGGTTCCGGCGCGTTCGGCGATGAGAATGACGAGCACGAGCGGTGCGAAAACGAACAGCGTGATCTGGGCGTTGATCGACGACAGCACGATGACCGCCACCGTTGAGAAGGCCACCGTTCCGACCATGTCGACCGTGAGGTCGATCGCCTCTTCGACGTGCTCGACATCATCACGAAACCGGCTGATTGCTTCGCCGGGGGAATCCGGGACGGCCCGGGCTCCGGGGAGTGACAGGATCCGCTCGATCATGTTGCGCCGCAGCAGCGAACCAATACGGAACCGGAAATTGACATCACTCAGCATCGCGAGGGCAACCAGACCCACCCGCGCCAACCCGTACGCCCCCATGAATGCAATCAGCGTGTTGACATCGAACGAAACCGAGGCTTCGCCGGTCAAGCCGTCGAAGAACTCCTTGCTGATCAGCCCGGGAATCACCGGCATCACCCACACCAGCGTCCACAAGATGGCGTTGCCCGCGTAGCGCCAGGGGGTGAACTTGACCAACCCCAGCATCAGCTTGAAGGTAGGCACCGTGGCCCGTGCTGAGGTCTTCATGCCAGCATCTCCTCGAGACCGACCCGCAGGAACTGCGAGAACCGCGAATTGGGATCCGCCGCCAACGCCACCCTTTCCCCGAACTCGATGACCCGGCCGCTGTCCAGGATCAAGATGTCATCGGCCCGGGTCACCGTCGCCAGTCGATGGGCAATGATGATTCCGGTGCGATGCTCGAGCAGTTTGTCGACCGCTCGCTCGATCAGCTGCTCCGTCGCCGGATCGAGCCGGGAAGAGGCTTCGTCGAGGATGACCAGGCCCGGATCTTTGAGGAAGATTCTCGTGAACGCCAGGAGCTGGGCTTCACCTGCCGAGAGCCCGCCGCTGCCGGATTCCAGCGACGTGTCGAGCCCGTCGGGCAGTGATCGCACCCATTCGGCCAACCCGAGTTCCACCAGGACGCCCATGATGGCTGCATCGGACGCATCAGGATCAAAGAAGGTCAGGTTGTCCCGGACACTGGCCCGGAACAACTGAACGTCCTGGGTCACCATGCCGACCTGCTTCCGCAGGTCCTCCGTGGTGGCAGCCCGGGCCGCCACCCCCCCGATCACCACGCGGCCGGCGATCGGATCGTAGAGCCGGGTGAGCAGCCGGGCGAGGGTGGTCTTGCCGCTGCCCGTGCGACCGAGAACTCCGACCACGCGCCCGGCGGCAACCCGGAAGGAAACCTCGTCGAGAACCACTTCGCCCATCTCCTCCTCGCCGTCCTGGTACGCAAAGGTCACGCCCTCGAACTCGACCGGAAGCGGACCGCGTGGCAGCCCGGCGGCTCCTTCCGTTTCGAGCCGCGAGCGCAGCGCCAGCAGGTCTTCCACCCGGGACATCCCGGCTCCGGCCTTCTGCAGATCCTCCATCTGGTGCCGGATCCGATCGAGCGGCTGGCGCAGCAGTTCGGTGTAGGTGAAGACCAGGTACACCGAACCGATGGTCAGGGTTCCGTCCCCGAACAAGCGCGAGCCCAGCCAGAAGACGAGGGCGGTCCCGACGGCGAAGACGACAATGTTGGTGGACCAGAGCACGGCCCAGCCCATAAAGCCGCGAACGGCATCCGGTAGCCAGTTTCGAAGGTGTTCGGTGAACCGGCGAAGGAAGAACCCGGTCGCACCGTTGGACCGGATGTCCTCGGTCCCGCCGAGCTGCTCTCCCAGGAATCCGTAGAACTCGGCGCTGCGTTGCCGAACCCGCTTCCACCAGGGCAGAGCAATGTTCTGAATACCGACCATGGCAACCAGCGCTGCTCCGGCAAAGATGGTGATTCCCAGGCCGACGATGAGGTTCTCCCGGAAGAGGAGGACGAGGATGCCGAGCAGCAGAACGAGATTGCCCACCACGTGGATCACGAATTGACCGAAGAAGTTGGAAAGGGCGGTCACGTCGCCGTCGATACGCTCGATCATTTCACCCGGCGTTCGGGTCTTGTGGAAGCCCATGTCCAGCCGCAGGCAGTGCTCGGCCAGATCCCCGCGCAATTCGTTGGTTGCCGCCCATCCGATGTTCTCGGCCAGGTAGGTCGCGATCACCGACAGCGCCTGCTGGGCTACGGCCAGGGCAGCAAACGTCAGTGCCAAACGAACCAGGCTCGACTGATCGGCTCCGGCAATAGCCTGGTCGATGAAGCTCCTGACGATCTGCGGATTGATGAGCTGGAAGGCAATCCCCGTGAGCAAGAACACCGCCAGCAAGACCACCCGCCGCCGGTGAGGGCGCAGGTAGTCCACCAGGAGATTCCAGTACTGTCGGACGGGGATCATCGAACTTCCTTCAGAACAAACATCGGAGAAGGCTGAGCACCACCGCCGGCCGGACCCGACCAGCGAGTTTTGCACAACAGACTCACTCGGAAAACTAGCGCCGCGCTCCGTTCAACACTCCCCAATTAGGAGTGGGCGGGGCAGAGAGACGGAGCGCCGGGATCCAGAAAGTTTGCAAATGCAAGCAAAATGACGGAAAATGCGAACTGTGGCAAGCTATTCGGGCCCGATGATGCATACCCCCGGGACCATTCCGGGACGGCGGCACCCGTGCCCTCCGGCCACCCTGCAGACCCCCACCACCTGATCAAAGGAAGGGACCAATGACCGTCTACAGCCCCCCGCTCAAGGATCTGCGCTTCGTGCTGCACCACCTGATCGGACTCGATGGCCTGGCCGCCCTCCCCGGATTCGAGCACGTGGAGGCCGAGTTCGTCGACGCCATCCTCGATGAGGCCGGGAAGTTCCTGACCGATGTTTGGTTCCCGCTCAACCGCACCGGCGATATCGAGGGCTCGAATCTTCGCAACGGAGTGGTCGAGACTCCGGACGGATTCAAGGACGCCTTCCACCGAATGGCTCAAGCCGGCTGGCTGGGGATCCCCTTCCCCGACCAGTACGGCGGTGGCAACATGCCTGCCACGATCGTTACTGCGGTCGGTGAAATCGTCAATGCAACGAACCCGAGCCTCGCCATGGCCCCCGGGCTCACCCAGGGAGCCGTGGATGCCCTCCTGGAACACGGATCGGAAGAAATCAAAGAGACCTACGTCCGGCGACTGATCAGCGGCGAGTGGACGGGAACCATGTGTCTGACGGAGGCACAAGCCGGTTCGGACGTCGGGGCATTGACTACCAAGGCAACTCCTGCAGGCGACGGGACCTGGCTGGTCAAGGGCACCAAGATCTTCATCAGCTTCGGTGACCACGACCTCACCGACAACATCATCCATCTGGTGCTGGCCCGCACACCGGATTCCCCGCCCGGGACCAAAGGGATCAGCCTGTTCGTCGTTCCCAAGTACGTGGTCAACGAGGATGGGTCGATCGGGAAGCCCAACGACGTCAAGACCGTCTCGCTCGAACACAAGATGGGCATCAAGGCGAGTCCGACCTGCGTGCTCTCTTTCGGCGACGCGGGAGAAGGATCGATCGGCTACCTCGTCGGCGAAGAGCGACAGGGCATGCGATACATGTTCACGATGATGAACAACGCCCGCCTGGCCGTCGGGCTGAGTGGAGTGGCCATCGGCGAAATCGCCTACCAGAACGCCCTGGCCTTTGCCCGGGAGCGCATTCAAGGCCGTCCCATCGGCGCACCGAAAGACGAAGTCACACCCATCATCGGACACGCAAATGTGCGCCGGATGCTGATGACGATGAAGGCGCAAGTGGAGGCTATGCGAGCGCTCGTTCTGGAGAATGCGTTTGCGCTGGACATGGCCAAGAGTCATCAGGACGAGGAAGTCCGTCAGCAGTACCAGCTCTACGCGGACCTGCTCACCCCGGTCTCGAAAGCCTGGGCGACCGACCTGGGGATCGAGGTCACCTCCATGGCCATCCAGGTCTTCGGGGGCATGGGGTACATCGAGGAGAGCGGCATGCCCCAGTTCTACCGGGATGCTCGCATCGGGGCCATCTACGAGGGCACCAACGGGATCCAGGCGCTGGACCTCATCGGACGCAAACTGCCGGCGGGCGGTGGCTCCGCCATCATGGGCTTCATCGGCAGCATGAAGGCCATCGACGGCGAACTGGCCGCAGAAGGCGATCGGTTCCTGTCCATGCGGAATCTCCTTGCGGACGCGGTTGCAGCACTCGAACAGGCGACGGGTTGGCTGGCCATGAACGGTATGCAGGACCCTAACCAGGCTGCGGCCGGCGCTACCCCGTACCTGAACATGCTCGGCACGGTGGCGGGTGGCTATTTCCTGGCCAAATCGGCGCTGGCTGCGTCGCGGCTCCTGGAGAAGGGCGACGCCGACAAGGAGTTCCTCGAGGCGAAGATTGCCACGGCCCGGTTCTACGCCGAGCAGCTCCTGCCGCTCGGAACTGCATTGCTGGGGCCGATCACGGCAGGCAAGGAGAACCTCTTCGGTATCGACCCCGACCAGATGTAAGGCATCACGCAGCCGGTCGGGTTGCCGATCGCTCGGTCGGTCACGCCTCGGTACTGAGCGGGAGTGCCGCCAGCGTGGCAAGCGGGCAGGTCTCCGGTTCCGCGGTTTCCGGGAAGAACTTCGACCAGGCCGCCACTTCGACGTTGATGGTTTCCGGCATCCCGGTCGATATCAATCGCCGGGCAATGCGGATGAGCTCGTCGTGCACCATGCGGACGAATTCTTCCGCGGTGCGCCGCTCGTCCGGAGTCTCCTTCAGGTCCCAGTATTCACGCGCGTTTTGCGGCGCTTTGAGGATCAGACTCAGGTTGTGGTCTTCGTCCTCTTCGAGCCGCCCCCGGATCGTTGCCTCGAAGAACATCGGTGAAAGGTCCTCGTGCCCCATGTTCCACAGGCGCTCGTATGGCTTGTGAGTGAACATCTCGAGCCGGCCGTCCTCGGAAACGGCCATTGCGAAGATGCAACCCGGGAACTCGGATTGCGATTGTTTGTAATCCGAGTAGATGACATGGCCGCAGGTTCCCATTTTCTCGTCGCTCACCGGTGAAGGCCGGAGCTGCAGGCCCTCGTCACCGTCGCCGCTGTCGCCGGCCCGAGGCAGGTTGTAGTCCTCACACAACGAGCGTTTTCGGGGCGGTGATGCGACCCCCTCCAGAACGGGCACGCGCACCGACGTGGTCGTCCCCACGCCGGGTTCGCTTTCGATCGACAGCGTGCCGTGGAACTGCTCGACGGTCTGGCGAACGAAGACGAATCCGAGTGAGTGGAGCTCACCATCCAGCGTGTTCTTGTCGGTGAGCAGCTGGTTGATTCTCTCTGGGGTCATCCCGGCGCCATCGTCGCGTACCGAGAGGGTGACGTGCCCGTCGTCGAGTACATCCTCGATATGGAGCACTCCGACCTTCTTCCCGCTCATCGCGTCGACGGCGTTCATGATCAAGTTGAAATACATGCGCCGGAATCGATGCCGGTTCCCGCCGAGAACGGCAGGTTCGAGACGCCCGATTTGCAGTTCGACTTTGGCCGCGCTCTGCTCGGTTACCCATCCGTGCACCACGTTGCGCACGTAATCCTCGAGGTCTGCCGCGAGGTCGAAGACCTCGTAGACCTCTTCGTTGCGCTGTTCTGCCCAGAAATGCTCGATGCGGTAGTAGACCCCGCAGAGCCATCGCACGACGTTCCGGTAGTGCGATCGGGATCGCACGGAGCGGCTCGCATCAGGCAACAATGCCAACGCCGCGTCGATGTGACTCCACATGGGGTGCAGAATCAACTCGCACAGATCATGGATCGATCGCACGTACTCGTTGGCTACCTTCAGAATGGTCTCTGGTTCCGCAAAGCCTCGAACTGCTTCGCTGTACATCTCAAAGGCCAGCCGCAGGCCGACCGCCCGGGTGCGGAGTTTGCGGAGATCGTCACCGGTGATGACGAGCGGGTCGACGATCCCGTAGAGCTGCAGATCGGTGTCGAGTGCCACGTGGAAGTGGATCACCTCGTCGATGAAGCGCTCGACCCGGAGATCATGGATCAGGAATTTGATCTCAGAGACGTCTTTCTTGATCCCTTGTTTGTAGTCAGGCATACAAGCTCTCGACGACGCTGCCGGATGATAGGCCAACAAACATAGGACCGATTGATTCGATCGACGGTTCGCACCCGCGAGCTCCCTCGATTCGAATCTCCGGCGCCGCCCCGCGAGACTCCACCCCATGACGTTTGACATCGAAGCTCTGGCCGATCAGGTACTCGTCGATCCCGACGGCGCCGAGGAACGCCTCGGTGACCGGTGGACGACCCGACCGCAGGTGATCCTGTTTCTCCGCCATTTTGGCTGACTGACGTGCCGCGAGCGGGCCGGTCAGGTCCGCGAACGATACGACGAGATACTTGCCACGGGAGCGGGCGTTACGGCCATCGGCACCGGCGGCCGCCGCTATGCCCGTGCCTTCATTGAAGACGAGCAAGTCCCCTTCCCGGTGCTCCTCGACGAGGAGGGAACCGCCGCCGAGATCGCCGGGACGAACACGCTCGGGGTCGGATCGGTGCTTTCACCGGCGGCCTGGGCGGCAGGCTTCAGAAGCTTCAAGGGCGGGCACCGCCAGGAACGGACCGGCCAGCGACCGTTTCAGCTGGGCGCAACGCTGGTCGTCGGACCGGGCAATGTCGTTCAATATGCCGACTACGAGGAACACGCCGGCGATCATGCCGACCTCGACGAGGTGCTCGGAGTTCTCAACGGCATCCAACAGGGGAAGTAGAACCCCGCAACCTGCGAACACCCGGGGTCGCCATGGAACCGCACCCCCGGATGCGTGGCTGCCTGCGCAGCTCCAGGTCGGCTAGTGCGAGAGATTGGATAACCTCCGTGCTTCAACTCTGGCCAAGACCATGGAATCGGGCGTATAGCCCGTGTCGCGGAAGGAAACCTGATGAGAATCCGAACACTGACGATATCTCTTGCCCTTGCTCTGGTGACGGTTGCCTGTGGGGGCGACGATGCTGCCACGACCACCACTACTGAGGCCACCGGCACTACCCAGGCAGCCACTACCACGGAAGCCACCACTACCACTGAGGCGACCACCACCACCGCCGAGGCGACCACGACTACTCAAGAGGCGACCACCACGACAGCTGCGACTGTGGCTGCACCGTTGATCCCCTCCGATCACGCCGATCGGAACGAGTGCATGTCGTGCCACGCTGAAGGAGTTGCCGGCGCGTCAAAGGTCCCGGATGTGCCCGACCACTCTGGTATGGCGGATGACCGGCAAGTTTGCGCTGCCTGCCACGGAACCGAGTGAGGTAGGTTCGGGCGGACCGGTTCCGGCCGGAAAACGACGGAGGCGTCCCGACGTCGGACCAAAGGTGGCATCGTTTCCTCGGAACGGGGATGAGCGTTGCTCTCGGCTGTGGACAAGGCAGCCGCCTTGGTCGTACGCCTCACCAACAACCTCCCGCTGCCGGACGGCAACAAACGGCTGGTTCGGACCGGCGTTCCCGGTCGGATGTTTCTGGATACGGGAGTGTTGCCGGCCCAGCACGCAACCGGCCGAGCTAGTGACATTCGCTCGATCTCCTAGCTATACACTCTGCCGGTATGCTCGCCCACTCGGCCAACCTGACCGAAGACCGCCCTACCTTTGTTTCTCATCTCGAGTGCTCCGCCACCGGCGAGCACCACGCCGCCGACCGGGTGCATGGACTATCGACGGCCGGAAAGCCCCTTCTGGTCCGATACGACCTGTCGGCGTTGGCAAACAGCCTGGACCGGATCACGCTGGCTGCCCGCCCGCCGGACATGTGGCGCTACCGGGAGTTCCTGCCGGTGCGGGAAACGGCCAGCGTCGTCTCGCTGGGCGAGTCGATGACCCCGCTGGTGCCGCTCCACAAGATCGAAGCCGAGACCGGCAGCGCCGAGGTTCTGGTCAAGGACGAGGGCCGCCTGCCGACCGGCTCGTTCAAAGCTCGCGGTCTGGCGATGGCGGTAACCATGGCCCGGGAGCTGGGGCTCACCCGGCTGGCGATGCCGACCAATGGCAACGCCGGCGCGGCCCTCGCCGCGTACGGCAGCCGGGCCGGTATCGAAACCTTCGTCTTCTGTCCGGATGACACGCCTGAGGTCAACGTGCGAGAGATTGCACTCCAGGGAGCCAGGGTGTGGCGCGTCAACGGACTGATCAACGACTGCGGCAGGATCGTTGCCGAGGGGAAGGAGCCGATGGGGTGGTTCGATTTCTCGACACTCAAGGAGCCCTACCGGATCGAGGGAAAGAAGACCATGGGCCTGGAATTGGCCGAACAACTCGGGTGGGCGACCCCGGATGTCATCTTCTACCCGACCGGCGGAGGAACCGGGTTGATCGGCATGTGGAAGGCCTTCCGCGAACTGGCAGAGATCGGATGGTTGGGCGAACCGCTACCGAGGATGGTCGCCGTCCAGTCGACCGGTTGTGCCCCGATTGTTCGCGCCTACGAAGCGGGAGCCGATCACGCGGAGTCCTGGGACAACGCCCACACGATTGCGGCCGGAATCCGGGTACCTGCGGCAATCGGCGACTTCCTGATCCTGGCGGCGATCAAGGAGAGCGGCGGGTTCGCAATCGCCGTCACCGATGAGGAAATCGACCAGGCCCAGAAGTACGTTCCCGGACAGGAAGGTCTCCTGCTCTCCCCGGAAGGGGCTGCCACCTATGCGGCGTACCGCCGGGCCCTGGCCGAGGGCCGGATCGACCAGGCAGACCGGGTGATGCTGTTCAACTGCGGAAACGGGTTGAAGTACCCGATGCCGCCTGCTGATCGCCGCCTCGACCGCCATCAACCGATCGACTGGAACACGATCGAGAAGCCGGTTCGAAAGAGCTAGTCGCTACCCCGGGTTCCAGGCGGTTCGGGCCGGAAGGCGAGCCCCGGCGTTCGGACCTCGCTACTCGACGACGACTGAAATGGTGTGGTAGCTGGTAGCGCCATCGGGTCGGGGCGGCCGGAACTCGCTGGTCTGCGTATCGCCGTTCCCGTCGGTAGCCCGGACCTGCAGCTCATGGGTACCGGGCTCGGCGTCCCAGTTGATAGACCACTGCCGCCAGCTGTCATTGCTGAGCGATTCGGAAAGCTCCGCCTCCGTCCAACCGTTGCCATCGACCTGAACCTCCACCCGGCTGATGCCCCGTCCCGGCGCCCAGGCCACCCCGGCGATCTGCCGCTTTTCTGCCACGACGCGGGCGTTCGGTCGAGGCGTGTCGATGCGGGACTGCGTCTTGATCGGTGCCTCTTTCGCCCAGCCCTTCGGAACCCAGTACGCATCGAACGCGTCCCATCCCGTCAGTTCGATCTCGGATAGCCACTTGGTGGCGGACACATAGCCGTACAGACCGGCAACGACGAGACGGGCCGGGAAGCCGTGATCCGTTGGGAGGGGCTCGCCGTTCATCCCGACCGCCAGGAGGGCCTCGCGTCCGTCGAAGGCTGCCTCAGTTGGAAAACCAACGGTGAAACCGTCCACCGAACGTCCGACGATCTGATCGGCGCCGGGTTGAACCTCGGCTCGGTCGAGAAGGTCCGAAAGTGGCACTCCCAGCCACCTGGCATTGCCGACGAGACCCCCGCCCACTCGATTCGACACGCAGGACAGGGTCACGTATCGCTCAACCATCGGGAGATCGAGGATGTCGTCGTAGGTCAGCTCGTAGGGTCGGCCGACCATGCCGGAGATCTTGAGCGACCAGGTTTCGAGGTTGACCCGCGGCACGGACAGGGCAGTGTCGATTCGGTAGAAGGCATCATTCGGCGTCACGATCGGGGAAATACCGTCGACATCGAGCGAGGTGCCCGGACCGGGAACCGGGAGCGGCTCTCCTGCGGCCGGCAAGACCACCTCTGCCCGGCTGGTCGCCATCTTCACTCGATCGACCAGGAACCGGCCGGCGACGGCGGTGATACCGGCCAGGAGTGTGAACGCGCCAACGCCCCGGAAGAAAGCCCGGCGGGCGAGGTCGGGTTCAACGCTGGAAGCTTCGGGCTGACCGATCCGACGAATCATGAAGAACCATGCGGCAAGTCCGGCTCCGGCAGCGAGCGCCGCAACGAGAATCGAAGGCACAGCGTCGCTCTGCGGGTCGCGGATGGCGGCGACGGCGCCCAGCGCACCAAAGGCGAGAAACCCGATCGAGGGAACGGACCGGGAGCGAAGACCGCCCAGACCGAGCAAACCGCCGAAGATGACCGAGAGGACCACGATGCCGATGATCAAGGCGGGCTTGTCGGCCGTACCGAAGGTCTCGATCGCGAAGTCCTTCACCGCCGGCGGAGCGAGGTCGATGACCGCTGCGCCGATCGAGACGATCAGCGAAGGAACGGCTGCGAGGATTCCGGCCAGCAACTCCGAGACGCCCAGGGCAAAGAGCGCCGCGACCCCTCCGGCGAGGGCTGCGAACCAGCGGCGCGGTTGAACGTTCGTTGCTTCCATGGGGAAGCAGCGTACGGGCTATCGAGAGATTGTCACGCCCTGGAGGGAGTTGTTTCCGGGTTGTTAAGGATTCACGTGTGGCGGCTGTCGAACGCCGGCGGGAGCCGGACGAGTCTCGTTTCGCCGCTCGGCGAGATCGGGGTGGTTTCGTTGCAGCCCGCCACCAGGAGGTGTCGCCCACTACAGTCGCTTGCGAGCGAGGAGGTGTCGTTGAGCGAGATGGACCTACCCCACATCCCGGATCAGGGCCTCAGCCCGGAGCACATCCTCGATCACATGCGAGAGCTTCGAGCCGGGGATGCCGATTGGCACTCCGGCCAAACCTGGAGTCTCGTCTACCACGCCGGAGACGAGCACTCGGCCTTCCTGAAGGAAGCACACGGGACGTTCTTCTCCGAGAACGCCCTCAATCCGATCGCGTTTCCAAGCCTGAGACGCTTCGAGGCTGAAGTCGTCCGCATGACGGCAACCATGCTGAACGGGAACGGCGAGGTCGTCGGCACGATGACCTCGGGCGGATCAGAGAGCATTCTCATGGCGGTCAAGACGTACCGCGACCGGGCCCGCGACCTTCATCCGGAGATCAAGCGCCCCGAGATGGTGCTGCCCGTCACCGCTCATGCTGCCTTCCTCAAAGCTGGCCACTACTTCGGAGTCGAACCCGTGCTGGTGCGACTGGACGACGACTTGCGGGTTGATCTCGGCGCGGTCCGAACCTCCATCAGTCCAAACACCATCTTGATGGTCGGCTCGGCACCGAACTACCCGCACGGCATCATCGACCCCATCGAGGAACTCGGCGAAATCGCCCTCAAACACGACCTGGGTTTCCACGTCGACGCCTGCCTGGGCGGCTTTCTGCTCCCCTGGGTCGAGCAACTGGGCTATCCGATTCCGAGTTTCGATTTCCGGGTACCGGGAGTCACCAGCATGTCCGCCGATGTTCACAAGTACGGGTTCGCTGCCAAAGGAGCTTCAACGGTTCTGTACCGGGGCGCGGCGCTCCGCCGCTACCAGTTCCATGTCTCGACCGGCTGGCCCGGAGGGATCTATGCATCCCCGAGCATGGCCGGCACGCGGCCCGGCGGTCCGATCGCGGCTGCGTGGGCGGCGCTCAAGCGCATCGGGCGAGACGGATATCTCGAAAAGGCCGCCGGCATCATGGAAACCACCGGTCGCCTGCTCGACGGGATCAAACAGATCCCCGGCCTCCGGGTGCTGGGAGAACCGCCGGCGAGCATCTTCGCCTTCACGTCGGACGAGATCGACATCTACGCCATTGGGGATCTCCTCGACGAGCGCGGATGGCACATGGATCGCCAGGTCAAGCCCGCCTCTCTGCACTTGATGGTCACACCCGTGCATGCGGGTCTCGAGGATCGTTTCCTCTCCGATCTGGCCGCGGCCGTCGACGAGGTCCGCGCCAACCCCGAGGCTTCGCAAACCGGTCAGGCCGCCCTGTACGGAATGATGACGACCCTCCCCGATCAGGGGATGGTCGACGAGATCGTGCTGCAGATGCTGGACAACCTCTACCAGGTTTGAGCGCAAGGCAAGCTTCACGGCCGGGTCGTCAGGGCTGGAGAAGGTAGGCAATCGCCAGTCCCGCGTAGTTGCCGACCGCGTAGCCGACCACTCCGGTCGTGAGTCCTGAGACAACAATCTCGCGATTTTTCAAGACCGCGGCGATGGGGCCGACAAAGGCCGGGCCGAAGACGGCTGCCGTCGACGTGATGAGCACCGTGTCGGCATCAATCCGGAACAGGGCGGCCAGCAGGTAGTGGAGCAAGATCGAAGCTCCCAGCACGATCGCCACGAAAACGAAGACCGTCGAGAAGGCGTCGGCCATCTCGCCGAGGTTGGCCAGCGTCCCGATGGCGACCGCGAAGATCAGCAGCAGATACTGCCCGGTCTCGTAGGCGCCGGCCAGGCTGCGGATCCGGGGGACAAACGAAAGGGCTACGCCCAGTGTCGTCACACTGAGGATCACAGGTGCAATGGGGAGGGAGGCGTCGAAGACCGACACCGCCCCGATGGTGAGGCCGGCAACCAGCACGGAGAGACCAACCGCTCCTGCCACATCCCGGGGGCGGGTCTTCAACGCCTGCACCGGATCGGCCTCCATGCCCGAGCTATGGGATTCCTCCCCTACGTCCGTCCGTTGGAAGGCCGGGAGGAACTTGAGGAGCACGCGCTGGGCAACCGTCATGAGGAACAGCAGGTAGACCGCCGATAGGACTACATCGGCACCGTTGACCAGGACGAACTTCTCGTCGCTCACCTCGAGGGCCAGACCGATGGCACTCATGTTGGGAGTGCCGCCCGTGTACACCCCGACCGTCATTCCGGCCATCTTCCACGTCTCGGGGTCCTGGTTGCTCGAAACCACGGTGGCTACCGCTGCAACCACCATGACCGCCAGGGTGGCCAGGCCGAAGGAGAGGACGGCCTTCGGGGCCACCCGCAACCACTTCGGGAAGTCGGTCGAGAACAACAACAGGGGAATGGCGAGCAGCACGGTGATCTCCGTGACCGTGTTGGCCAGGTCGGCATCCGGGGTCCAGCCCGGGATGTTGCCCAGGAGGATTCCAAACAGGTAGCAGAGAACGACCGGGCTCAACCACTCCAGGGCCTTGTTGCGGTTTGCGCCGTAGACCGCCAGGGCAGGAAAACCCACGAACATGAGTGCGAGGATGATGGTTTCCAAGCCAATCCCTCCGTTGCAACGACGCTAGTGGTCCGGAAAGATCCGTGACGAAAGAGCACCGTATCTCCGCGAGCCGCCATAGACTCCGGCAGCGCTATCGCGATCTTCGCGAGCCGCAGAAGTGGGGTTGCGGTGGCTCAAACAACAGGCGCTTTTGTGGTGACACCCGGCGGTGGCGAGATCGTCCGGGGTCCGGCCGGAGGACCGGCGACCATCAAGGCCGGCACGACGAACACGGGCGGCAGTTTTGCGTTCCTCGAGGTCACCGTCGGGCCAAAGGATGGACCTCCCCAGCACGTGCACGCCCGCGAAGACGAGATGTGGTTCATCCTCGAGGGACACTTCCGATTCCTTGCCGATGGTCGGCTCTATGATGCACCAACTGGTTCATTTGTCTTCGTCCCGCGAGGAACCGCCCACTGCTTTCAGAACCTCGGAACCGAACCGTCCACGATCCTCGTGATGTTCACTCCGGCCGGGATGGAACGGTTCTTCGAGCAGCACGCCCGGATACCGGCCGGACCGGTCGATCCTGATGTCTACCGGGAGATCGCTGCGAGCAATTGGATGGAGGTGGTCGGTCCACCCCTCGCCCAATCCCATCCGGACGGGGCAACGCCTGCCTCGTAGGGCGATGTTGGACCCGACGATCCGTCGGTTCCAACCCTGATCATGTCGTCGTAGCATCCGGGTCTATGGCCGACCAGGTTGTGCGCATGGGCGAAGGGGACATCCTTCGATGCTGGTGGGCGGGCACCGATCCCCTCTATGTGGACTATCACGACAGGGAGTGGGGTTTCCCGGTCACCGAAGACGTCCGTCTCTTTGAGAAGCTGAGCCTGGAGGGATTCCAGGCCGGTCTCTCCTGGCTGACCATCCTCCGCAAACGCGAGAACTTCCGGTCGGCCTTCGCCGGATTCGACATCCGCCGCGTGGCCGGATTCGGAGAGACGGACGTCGCCCGGCTGCTCGACGATGCCGGAATCGTTCGCCATCGCGGCAAGATCGAGGCGACGATCAACAACGCCAGGCGCACGCTGGAGCTGATCGACGAATTCGGGTCCCTGGCTTCGTACGTCTGGAGCTACGCCCCCGATCGTCCCGGGCCTCCTGCCGACCTGCCATCGATCACGCCGGAATCGACCGCCATGAGCAACGACCTCAAGAAGCGGGGTTGGAGATTTGTCGGTCCAACCACCGTCTACGCTTTCATGCAGGCCATGGGCCTGGTCAACGATCACCTCAGCGGTTGCGCCATCCGGCCACGTGCGGAACGCTCCCGGAAAGAAACGGAAACCCCATGACCGATACCGCCCGGGTGCGCCTCCGATCCATCGGCCTCCCCACGGAGCACGGCGGGTGGGGATTCACGCTGGAACCCATCTTGTTGGGGCTCCTGGTTGCTCCCACCCGGGCCGGGTGGGGACTGGCCGTTGCCACCGCCGCCGTGTTTCTGGCGCGACGCCCGGTCAAGCTGGTCTCGACCGACCTGGTCCGCAAGCGCCGACTGCCCCGCACCCGCGTCGCCATGTGGTTTGCACTCGGCTACGGAGCGCTGGCGCTGGCCGGTCTGGTTCTGGCTGTGGCCACCGCAACGGGGCCGTTCTGGTGGCCGCTCGTCGTAGCGATGCCCTTTGCAGCAGTTTCCCTGCGAGCCGATGCCCAGAGCCGCAACCGCGGACTGATCCCGGAATTGGCCGGCGGGATTGCCATGGGTTCCGCCGCAGCAGCCATCGCGATGGCAGCAGATTGGGACTGGGCGGCGGCATTCGGTCTCTGGCTGGTGCTCGCCTCTCGATCGTTCGCAGCCATCATCTTCGCCCGGGCGCAAGTGCGGAGAGCCAAAGACCAGCCGCACGACCGGTCGGGCGTCTACGCCGCTCAGGTCGCGGCGCTGCTGGTCGTTGGCCTGGCGGCCGCCCTCGCGATCGTTCCGTTGCTCTCGGCGCTGGCCATCTTCCTCCTGGGTCTTGGTGCGTTCTACGGTCTCGCCCGCCCGCCGGTGCCGGCCAAGACGGTCGGCTGGACCCAGATGGTGTTCGGCCTGATCGTGGTAGCTCTTACCGCTATCGGAGTGTCGACCGGGTGGTGAATTCCGTTCTGGCGTGAGAAACCTGCGCATAGCGCAGGAAACTCACGCAAGAACGGGTTATTTGTGGGTGATGGCCGACTGGGCGGCTGCCAGGCGGGCGATCGGGACCCGGAAGGGCGAGCAGCTCACGTAGTTGAGACCCAACCGATGGCACAGGTCGATCGACTTCGGATCCCCTCCGTGCTCACCGCAGATGCCGACCTCGAGGCCCGGGCGGGCAGCCCGACCTTCCTCGACGGCCCACTGCATGAGTCTGCCGACTCCCGGTTCGTCGATCGAGGCGAACGGATTCTCGGCCAGGATCCCCTCGGTGAGATAGTTGATGAGGAACCCCGACTCGGCGTCGTCCCGGCTGATGCCGAAGGTGGTCTGGGTCAAGTCGTTGGTCCCGAACGAGAAGAACTGCGCGTACTCCGCGATCTCGCGGGCCGTCAGTGCGGCGCGAGGGATCTCGATCATCGTGCCGAACTTGTAGTCGACTTCGACCCCCTGCTCCTTCATAACGACCTTGGCTTCTGCCTCCAGCACCGTCTGCTGACGCTTGAGCTCGTTGACATGACTGGTGAGCGGGATCATCACCTCGGGGTGCACATCAACACCCTCCTTGCTGACGATGCAGGCGGCCTCGATGATGGCCCGGACCTGCATCTTGGTCAGATCGGGCATCATGATCCCGAGGCGCACCCCGCGGGTGCCCAACATCGGATTGGCTTCACGAAGAGCCTCAACCCTCCCCAGCATGACCTCGGTTTCGGCCATCTCGGCGGCGACATCTTCACCAGCCGCAGCTTTGATCCGCAGATCCGCCATCTCGGCAGTCAGATCCTCAAACGCCGGAAGGAACTCGTGCAACGGCGGGTCGATGAGGCGAATGATCACCGGATATCCGTCCATAGCCCGAAACAGGCCGGCGAAATCCTCGCGCTGCAGCGGGAGCAACGTGTCGAGCGCCTGACGGCGCTCGTCGTCGGATTCGGTGGTGATCATCTTCTGCACGACCGGGATGCGCTCCGGTTCGAAGAACATGTGCTCGGTCCTGCACAGGCCGATGCCTTCCGCCCCGTTCTGACGGGCGCGCTGGGCATCGAGTGGGTAGTCGGCGTTGGCCCACACTCCCAGAGTCCGGAACTCGTCCGCCCAGCCGAGGAGTTTGCTCAGCCACGGATCGGAGAGGTCGGGGATCACAGTTTCGAGAGCTCCGAGGAAGACTTCCCCGATGGTCCCGTCGATCGAGATCCAGTCTCCTTCTTTGACGACCTTGCCGTCCACGGTCATCTGCCGGTTGGCCATGTCGATGTCCAGACCGGCAACGCCGACCACCGCCGGCTTCCCGAACTGGCGGGCAACGAGGGCTGCGTGACTCGTCCGACCACCCAGCTTGGTGAGAATCCCCTCGGCGGCCAGCATTCCGTGCACGTCGTCCGGTTTTGTCTCCGGCCGCACCATGATGACTTTCTTGCCGTCCTCTTTGGCCCATTTCTCAGCGAGATCGGCATCGAAAGCGACCACGCCGACCGCGGCTCCCGGCGAAACGTTGAGCCCGGTGGCGATCTGGGACCCGGCCTCCACCGCCGCCGCCTTGGCTTCCACGGAGAACTGGGGATGTAGGAAAAAGTCAACCTGGTCCGGCGTGACCTTCATCACCGCTCTCTCTTTGGTGATCAGGCCTTCCTCGGCCAGATCCACGGCGATCCGCACCGCGGCCTGAGCGGTCCGCTTCCCGTCACGTGTCTGGAGAATCCACAGCTTGCCGCGCTCGACGGTGAACTCCATGTCCTGCATCTCGCGGTAGTGGTTCTCGAGGTTCTTGGCGATCGCTCGGAACTCCTCGTACAGCTCGGGCATTTCAACGGCCATGTCGTCCATCGCCTTGGTGGGCCGGGTTCCGGCCACCACGTCCTCACCCTGGGCATTGACGAGGAAGTCGCCTTCGATGTGATCGACCCCCGTCGTGGCATCCCGGGTCATCGCAACACCGGTCGCCGAGTCCATACCCATGTTGCCGAACACCATCGTCTGGATGTTGACGGCGGTGCCGAGGTCGTGAGCAATCTTGGCCGCATTCCGGTAGTCGAAGGCCCGCTTGCCGTTCCATGACTTGAACACTGCTTCCGTGGCCAGCCGAAGCTGCTCGATCGGATCCTGCGGGAAGGCCGGTGCAAGGCCCTTGAACTTCTCGACGATTTCCTTCAGAGCTTCCGGAGGAAGTGCCGCGTCGTTGTCGACGCCGTGCAGCTTCCGGTACTCGGCGAGCACCTCTTCGAACGGCTCCGTCTCGAGGCCCAGCACGACGGTTCCAAACATCTGCACGAGGCGGCGGTAGGAGTCGTACACGAACCGTTCGTCGCCGATCAGCTTCACCATGCCGACCGCGACCTCATCATTGAGTCCGATATTCAGCACCGTGTCCATCATCCCGGGCATAGAGAACTTGGCGCCCGAACGGCACGACACGAGCAAAGGATTAGAGGCATCACCGAAGTTCTTGCCGGTCTGCTCCTCAACGTGCTTGAGGGCGGCAAGGGCCTGATCCCACATCGCTCCCGGGAACTTCGCGCCGGCTTCCAGGTATGCATTGCAGGCTTCGGTCGTAACGGTGAACCCGGGCGGGACCGGCACCCCGACCCTGGTCATCTCGCCGAGGTTGGCGCCCTTGCCCCCCATCAATCCACGGACGCCGTCCCAGGAGCCTCCCACATAAGACTCGGCGGCCTCGACCTCGTCGAAGCCGTAAACCCACTTGCGCTCATCACCCATTGTCAAAACCTCTCGTCGTGGACGTGCATCGTGGAACCGCACAGGCGAGGTAACACCAAACTGACCGGTGCGGTCCGCTGCCACAGCCCCATGGCCCTCCTAGGAGTCCACCATATTCCGCTGTGCGCCACGATGTTAACGGGCCGGGTAGCTAGGGGGACCGTTACGGGGAATTCGTCGACGTTTGGACCGCTTTCGCGAGATCGGAGAGGGCCGCGGCCGGTGGCCACGAACCGAGTCCTGCCACAAATGAGTCCACGTCGAGAACGGCGTGGACGATACCGGCCGATACTTTGTCCACCGGGACGCCGAACTTCTGGAGGACCCCGAGCATCGGCCGGTTGTCGGACAACACGTCGAAGTGGAACTCGCGCACGTCGTTCACGTGACCGGCAATCGCGAGAGCCCGGAAGAGCACCTGTCCTATCCCCATTCCCTGGTACTCATCGAGCACCGTGTAGGCCGTATCGGCCGCGTCTACCTGATCGGCCAGGCGTACGAATCGGGCGACCCCGGCACCGTCCAGCCCGTCCGGCTTCACCACCTGCACGCCCCAGGCGAAGTGATTTCGATAATCGATCTTGCTGAAGTAGTTCAGCTCTCCGGCGGAGAGACGGGGAGTCGGAGTCATGAAACGCCGGTACCGGCTCTCCACGGAGAGCCGTTCAAAACCCACGGCGAGTCTTTCCCGATCCTCGGGGCCGAGCGGACGCAGCGAAACGACCGTGCCGTTCGGCAGCGTCGTTTCAACCGGAGTCAGTTGGGGGAGATCGGTGGATCGCATCGCAGTTCCTGTGCTTGCAATTGTTAGCATACTGCAAATCCTGGCTTGCGCGGCAAAGATTGCACACTGCTCCATTCGTCCGTCGGTTGTCACCGCCGGCCGGTAGCATCGCCGATCGTGAACGTCGAAGTCGTACGCAGCGACCGCAGGAAGAAGACCGTACAGGCTCGTCTGATCGGGAACGTCCTGCGGGTCGCGATCCCAGCCTCGATGAGCCGGGCGGAGGAGCTTCATTGGGTCGGCTTGATGAGGTCGAGGTTCGAACGGCGGATTGCTGCCGGGCCGATCGACCTGTCGAGTCGGGCCCGACGGCTCGCCAGGCTTTACGACCTTCCGGTGCCGGACTCGATCCGATGGGTTCACAATCAACGGACCCGATGGGGCTCCTGCACTCCCGGGGACCGGACCATCCGGATCTCCAGCCGGGTAGCGGGGTTCCCCGGCTGGGTGCTCGACTATCTCATCGTCCACGAACTTGCCCACCTCCGCGAGCCGGGCCACGGACCAGCCTTTCGGGAGCTGGTAGATCGCTATCCCCGTGCCGAGCGCGCCACCGGCTTCTTGCTCGCCATGGGACGAGAATGGAACGATCCCGACGCCGTAGGTGTTGGATCCGGAGACGCCTAAGGAGTAACCATGCCGCCCGAGATTCCCGACGACCAGCTGCCCACCACTGATGAGGAGTGGCGCCTTCGATTGACGCCCCAACAGTTTGCCGTCACCCGGCAGGGTGCAACGGAGCCGCCATTCTCGGGCGAGTACGTCCAGACCAAGGAGGATGGGACCTTCCGTTGTGTGGCGTGTGGCGCCGAGCTTTTCTCCTCGGACACGAAGTACGACTCGAGGTCCGGATGGCCGAGCTTCTGGGAGCCGACGGCCGACGATCGGGTCACGACGGTGGTGGATACCAGCCACGGTATGGTCAGGACCGAGGTTCGCTGCGCCCGATGCGACTCTCACCTAGGACACGTTTTCGACGATGGCCCCCAACCGACCGGGCTCCGCTACTGCATCAATTCAGCGGCACTCAACCTCGATCCAACCGACTGATCGTCCGAACAACGCGATCGCCGCACGACTGCCCGACCTACAATCGCGGTCATGACCCGGGTTATCGCCGTAGCCAATCAGAAGGGCGGAGTGGCCAAGACCACAACGGTCCATGCGTTGGGGTCGGCCTTCGCCGAACGGGGCCGCAACGTCCTGCTCGTCGATCTCGATCCACAAGCGTGCCTCACCTACTCGATGGGGATCGATTCCGAGCATCTAGAGCGCTCGATCCACGATGTCATGCTCGGGCGGACCACCGCCGCCAAGGCCATCGTCGTCTCCGACGACCTATCCCTGCTGCCGTCCACGATCGACCTGGCCGGCGCCGAAATCAACCTGCTGGCCAAGACCGGTCGCGAGTACGTGCTGTCCAAGGCGCTCCAGCCGGTGATCAGTTCCTACGACGTCGTGCTGGTCGACTGCCCACCCTCGCTCGGAATCCTCACCATCAACGGCCTCACGGCAGTTCGTGAGGTGCTGATCCCTCTGCAACCCGAGACGCTCAGCCACCGGGGTGTCGGCCAGCTGCTGGAGACAATCAACGATGTCCGGGCCTATACGAACAGCAAGATCAAGGTGCTGGGTGCCGTCGCCACCATGTTCGACTCGCGGACCCGCCTGGCCCGCGAGGTGGTTGAAGACCTCCCCAATCGCTACGGCATCGAAGTCCTGGAGCCACCAATTCCCAAGACGGTCCGCGTCGCCGAAGCTCCGGCGCGGGGCATGTCCGTTCTGCAGCACGCCCGCCGGTCCACCGCCGCCGAGGCGTACCGTGCCCTGGCGCAAACCCTGGAGGCCACGTGAATACCTCCGACCCGCAAGGCAAACGAGCGCTGTTCGAAAGCGCGCCCGGGACGGCCGACCAGGCGCCGACCGCACCAGGTCGGCAGGCTCTCTTCTCAACGGCCACACCTGCTCCGGGCACGGTGGTCGTTGAGTGCTCATCGTGCGGTGAGCACAAACGAATCCAGGTGGGGGAAGCTGTTGCCCGGATACTGCGAGTCAGCGTGTGGGTCCCGTTGATCAAGTACAACCGCTGGATGCGATGCCCATCCTGTGAGCGTCGTACGTGGTGCCGCGTGGGCTGGCTCGATTGACATTGTGCGGAATGACCCCTCGTGATCCTTCACGATCAGCAGGCGGAAGCGATACGATGTAGGCCATGAGCGCAGCTCGGGGCGGTCGGGAGGACTCGCGCGTTAGGGAAAACCAGCTGGAGGTCTCGATCGATGATCGAGGCGATGTCACGATCACGCTCGATCGGACTCACACCCTGCTGGCTGCAGTGCGCGACGCCCATCGGGCCCCACCCCCTCCCCCGGCCGACGACGATCCTCGTCACGAAGTGTTTGAACGAGAGCTTCGCATGCTCCTCCGGATGACCCGGCAGGATTCCCACCACACCGAAGAGGAGCTTCTGGCACGACGCGACGAGTTGCTGGATCGCATCGACCGCCCGGACCACCTCGAGCCGGTATTCGACGAGATGATCGACTCGCTTCTGGAGGCCAGGACCGTCGATTCGTGCGTGGAAGCGCGATTCCAGATACGGTTGCTGGCCGCCGTGATGTCCGTCTACCGGCCCGATATCTACACGAGCGGGGCCCTCGAAATCGGCCAGCACTTCTACGGCCGTGCCGAACGCCGGCTGGTCGACGAGGGTGCCATCACCGACCACGAGTTGCAGCGAGCGCTCTAGGTCCTTTCCCGCTCCTGCCGGGTGCTCGCCACCCGGACACTGCACCGGTGAGCCGGTACCCTGATTTCCCTAACGGGCACAAACCATCGGGCCCCCGATACCTTCCGGACCCGGCGGCACAGCCATTGAGGTGACCTCGAAAACGTGAAGCAACGAAGTCTGGAAGGACCGGAGGATCTCGATCTCCGGCTGACTCTGGGAAGCGGAAACGCCGACGCAGCCGCCGGGCGCGGCTGGTGGGCGACCCGCACCCCGGTCGGCCCGGCCACCGTCCTCATCGAACGGTCCGGACTCACGATCGACGCGACCGCGTGGGGCGACGGTGCCGAGTGGATCCTCGACCAAACCCCCCGGCTGCTCGGCTTCGACGACCACCCTGAAGACTTCATACCAACCCACCGGGTGCTCCGCGATCTCCAGAAGCGCAAGCGAGGCCTTCGCATCGGTCGAACGGACCGGGTCTTCGAGGCCATCGTCCCGGCCATCCTCGGCCAGAAGATCGCGACGAAAGAAGCACACCGCAATGAGCGGGCTTTGCAGCAGAGGTTCTCCGAGCCGGCCCCGGGACCCCTCAATCTGATGTTGCCGGTCGCTCCGCATGTCCTGGCCGACATCCCCTACTGGCAATTGCACGAGTTGGGCATCGAGCAGAAACGGGCCGACCTGCTCCGCTTCGTGGCGAAACGCTCTCGCAGACTCGAGGAGATAGCGGACATGACCCGCGCCGAATCGTTCGCCCGGCTCACTGCATTCCCGGGGATCGGCCCGTGGACGGCAGCGCTCGTCCTGGGTGCAGCCCTGGGCGACGCCGACGCCGTACCGATCGGCGACTACCACATACCCAACACGGTGGCGTGGGCGCTGGCCGCAGAGCCGCGCGCCGACGACTCCCGCATGCTCGAATTGCTCGAGCCGTACCGTGGGCATCGAGGGCGGGTGATCCGCCTCCTCAAAGCAGGCGGTATCCGCGCACCGAAGTACGGGCCCAAGACGGCGTTGCGTTCGATCTCACAAATCTGAACGGCCCCCGTCCCACTCGCGCCATACTGGTGGAACAATGACGCAACGATTCGAACCGCGCCGGGAACGGCCCGAGCAAGCCTCCGGCGGCATTGATCGCCTCCCCGGCGAGGATCCGGTCCCCGCCGATCAGGCCGACAAGATCTTGCGACGCGCCATCGAGTTGCAGACCGATGAATCGACTCGCAGCGTCGAGCCCATCGATCGAGCCCGGCTCATTCGCATGGCCGGTGAACTCAACGTGGAACCCGACTTCCTGTTGCGAGCGCTGGCGGAACACCAGGCAGGCGTCTCGCTCGACGACCGTTTGGACACCGTCTGGCAGAAGGTGCTGGCCCCGGACAAGGTGATGGCCACCCGCGTCATCAGAGGAAACAACAGCCGCGTGGGAGCCGCCGCAGAGACCTGGTTTCGGAACCACGAGGGCCTCCGCCCGCGACGCCATTTCGAAGACGGCATCCTCTGGGAGAAAGACTCCCATCCCATCACTTCTATTCGCATGGGACTGAAGCTGGGTCAAGGCACGGGAGCGCTCCGTGACACCCGCGGGGTGACTCACCGGGTCCGGGAGGTCAAAGCCGGCGAGCAGTTGGTATCGATCGAAGCCAACACGGCCGGCTTGCGCAGAACAGGACAAGCGTTGCTGGCGACCGGCGCCGTTGCGACCGTCGGAGCCGTGGGCATCGGATCGGTCGCTTTCGGTGGCCCGCTCGAACCGGCCACGATCGCGGTTGCCCTCTCAACCCTGACGGTATTCACGGCGTCGACCATCTTCGGTGTTCGCATGGCCCTGAGCCGTCTCAAGCGCGGCATCAATCGCGCCCTCGACGCGGTCAGCGATGCTTTCATTCCGCCGCGCCGGTGAGGGTTGACACACCGGTAGGCTCACGTCAGCTACGTCGTTGAGGAGTTGCTATGCCGTCACTGACCGGCAAGACCATGTTCATCTCAGGGGGCAGCCGTGGCATCGGATTGGCCGTCGCCAAACGGGTCGCACGCGACGGAGCCAACGTTGCCTTCATCGCCAAGACGGCCGACCCGCACCCGGCGCTGCCGGGAACCGTTTATACCGCGGCCGCCGAGATCGAAGAGGCCGGAGGGCGGGCTCTGCCGATCGTCGGGGACATCCGGAACGAAGACCAGGTCGTCGCAGCCGTCGAGGCGGCCGTAGAACTGTTCGGTGGGATCGATTTCTGTGTGAACAATGCCAGCGCCATCAATCTGTCCAATACGCAATCGCTGCCCATGAAACGCTACGACCTCATGCAGAACATCAACACTCGCGGCACGTTCCTGGTGTCCAAGACCTGTATCCCGTACCTGCTGGAGAGTGAGAACGGCCACATTCTCACCCTCAGCCCTCCGCTCAACCTGGCACCGCACTGGTTCAAGAACCACGTGGCGTACACCATCGCCAAGTACGGCATGAGCATGGTGACGCTTGGTTTGTCCGGAGAGCTGGAGGACGACGGCATCGCCGCCAACTGCCTCTGGCCGAAGACGATCATCGCCACCGCCGCGGTCCAAAACCTGCTGGGCGGCGACCAGGCCATGGCCCAGTCCCGCCGGCCCGAGATCGTTGCCGACGCTGCCTACGTGATCTTGCAGAAAGACGCCCGCGAGAACACGGGTCAGTTCTACATCGACGAAGAGGTGCTGGCCGAGTCCGGAGTGACCGATTTTGACCAGTACGGGTACGGTGACGCAGGGAAGCTCCAGCTCGACATCTTCCTGGATCAATAGCGGGCGGCCGCCAGTCGGCAGCAGCACAAGTTCTCGCGATGGCTGACAGCTGGAGGCTGGAAACCGGGTCCTGATGGCTCTTAGCTAGCGGTCGGCCCTCAGTCGCTTCGCCAGTGCATTCAGATCGGACAGACGCTCTCCCACCAGCTGATCCCCCAGGTGTTTCAATGCCTCGACGTTCTCGTCGCTGACATCGTCCATGGCGTAGCTGGCGCCCTCGGCCAGGACCGTCTGGAACCGCCAGTAATGATCGCCGATCAGCGTGGTCAGCACCTGGTCGTGCAGGGCGGCCTGTCCATCCTCTGCCGCCCGGAACACATCCTCGGCCAGCCTCAGCCAGCTTCGGCTCACGAACTCCTTGTACGTCAATGCCTGGGTTCGCTTGGGGCGCCCGGTGCCGAGCGATACCACGATTACATCCGCGTCACGCAGTCCCTGTTCACGCGCCCTGGTGACACCTTCGATGTATCCGATCATGGCCGGGTTCTTCGCAAACACGCCTCCGTCGACCAGCAACCGATCGTCGACGCCCTCCCACGCCATCTCCAGCGGCGGAAAATAGGTTGGGGCAGCCGACGTAGCTCGCGCTGCATCGCGCATCAGGAGATCGTTCTCCGGATCGAGCTTGGCGTCACGGGACCGGAACAGCACCGGGCTCTTGGTCTGCAAGTCGTAGCTGGTAACAACCACATCCACCAGCGCCTCGGACAGCTGGTGATCGCCAAAGTACTGTTCGAAGGCTTCTTCGATCCCCTCCGGTGAGTACCGGGCGTTGCCGGCGTCGGGGTTGTAGCCGAATATGGCGGCATTCGAGCTTGCCGATACCCACCATTCGCGAGCTTCCTGGAGACTGCGGGGTAGCGAAGAGGCCGGTTTTGGAAAGATGGAGTGACCGTGGGACGTGTAGATATCGCCGACGGTTTGAGCCGGATAGGCGGGACGCCCATCTTCGCCCGGGGTCACCAGGCCGAGGGCCAACATGCCTCCGGTGGAAGTGCCGACCAGCACATCGAACAGCTCGACGATCGGGGCGCCCGCCAGGGACTCCAGCGCAGCGAGAAGCCTCGTCGGGATGATCCCGCGTACACCCCCGCCCTCAATCGTCAGCACCCGTATCACGATCATGACCTCCGCCCATAGCGTAGAGCACGCGCGACCGTGCTCTGCTCTCGGGCAGGCAACCTTGGAGACTCTGCCGGTCCGGGCTCGAACGAGTGCCGGGTAGGCACCCGGTCGGAAGCTTCGGCTTGCTTTGGTCGGCGCCGGATTATCACCATTGAGGGCCGCAGCGTCCCGGGACTGCGGTAGGGTCGCGGTAACGGCCAGAGAGGGGATGCGATGACCGATGGACGAGAAACCGAAGGCGCAGCCGTACCGGCTGCCGAATCCGCTCAACCGGCCCGCGCCGGGGTTTCGATCACCGTTGCCATCGGACTCGTGTTGCTGGTTCTGTTCGCTATTTTCGCCGTCCAGAACACCGAAGCCGTAGAGGTGGAGTTCCTCGCCTGGACCTTCCAAACCTCACGCATCACCATGCTGCTGGTGACGGCCATCCTCTTCGTTGTCCTCGACGAAATCGCGGGCTTTGTGTGGCGGCGCAGACGAAGACAACGCAAGATCGCCAAGGCGCTTCGGAAGGGCTGACCCGCCCGCAGCCATCTCGCCGTCCGTGCTCCCCTCACATTCCTCCCCAACGCAGGGGGCGTCGTGCACAACCAGCCCGGTGTTCCATCACCCGTCCTCCGGACGGGAAAGAACCGGGGGCCGTCCCATCGGTTCGTAGAATCGGGGCATGGAAGGACTCTTGATCCCGATTGTCTTTGGCCTGGTCGCGCTGTTCGTGGCCGCCGCCTCGACCGCCTCCAGACGCTACGAGGCACAATGGAAAGGTGCGGCGGACCGTTTACAACTCGGCTATCAGGCCGGTCGTATGTTTTCGCGTCCCAAGCTGGCCGGCCAGGTCGGCAGCCTCAGCGTGACGATCGACGTCGCGTCCTCTTCGAGCAGTTCCTCGAACTCGGCACGGACAAGATATCGAATCGGGTATCCGCCGCTCGGCCTGGGTCTGCGCATGAGCCGCGAGACCGGTTTCGGTAAAGCAGCAGCCATGTTGGGGATGGGCGACACAAAGATCGGCGATGAGGAATTCGACCGTACCTTCTCCATCAAGACCTCTGACCCGGAACGCCTCTCGGCGCGTCTGTCGCCAACGACCCGGCGAGAATTGCTCGACCTGATCGGCGACTACCGATCCATCAAGATCACCGACGAGCAGCTGAGCTACGAGAAGAACGGGATCGAGCGGGATGCCGGGACCCTCACGAAGACTGCCGAACGTCTCATCGCGGCGGCCCGGCTGCTGCAGGGGGCGTCGACCGGACCCTCGCGGCCGGCATCACGCTCGATTCCTGTGCGCGAACCCATCCCTCCACCGCCGCGGTTCCTTCCGGCCGATCCATACAGCGCAGAGAAGCTGCCCGATCCGATTCCGCGGGCAGCCGTCCCACCCCGGGTTGTCCGGGAAGCACCCGAAGAGCTGGTTCCACCACCCGCAGCTTCGAGTGCACCCGCGGATGACATAGCCGCGGCGCTCTTCTCCAAGAGAGGCCTCAGCTTCCAGATAGCCAGACGGTTCGAGGAGGAATACCAGGGCCGGTCCGTCGAGTGGCCGGGAGAGGTGCGGTCGATCATGACCGGAATCGGCCCGAACGACCCGACCCGGGTGACATTGCTCGTCGCCACGATCCGCAACGAGCTCTTCGGATCGGTCGAGGTCGAAGCAGTTGCGGCGATACCCGGCCGGCTGCCGACGAAAGTCGCAGCCGGAACCAGGGTGACCGTCCGCGGCACACTGGCAGGCATCGATGCCATGGGGCGACGGTTCATCATCGAGGACGCCGTCCTGCAACCGTAGACGCCGCACGATCGATCGTGGCCGGCTGCTCCACCGTGGCCGTGCCGGGCCCGGCACCTTCCCGGGCTGTGGCTAGGCGCGCTGGCGAACCAGCAGAACGAGCGTGGCAAGCACTGCCGCGGCGGCCGCAACCCCTGCCACCTGAACAAATATGCCGTAGGCAATCGGCAGCGAAGCAAGCGCCAGGACGAGGGAAGCAACGGCGAGGGCGCTCATGCCAAATCCGATCATCCTCCCCGCATCCCGCCCCGGCCGGCCGGGCAGTCCGGCGATACGGCCCCGTCGTTCGAGCGCCGCGTACGCCACCTCCACCATGAGGAAGAGCGCTGCAGCGTAGAACGGTGCCCCGGGATCAATGGCCGGCCGCCCCAGGAGCGACAAGCCGTATTCCGTCACGAGGGTTGCGGTCGCCCACCCGACGACCCAGGGAGCACCGGTCAGCATGGCCGAGATCATGAGTGCGGCGCCCACCAGTCCGATGCCCTGCACCAGCCGTCTGATCGGCTCCAGCTCCGCCCGCGGGTAGACCGCCAGCCCCGCAGCCAGGCCGATTGCTACCACCGATAGGATCAAGCCAGCGCGCGCATCGCGTTTCGTCGAAATGCTTCCACCTCCGCCATCGGGTGTTGAAAGGGTTCCTCCGGATTCCATCTCACCACGGCGATGCCGTGCCTCAGGAAACGGTCTCGAGTTGCGGCGCGTTGCAGCGCCCAGATGCGACGGGCAAGTGCCTCCTCCGGAGTGGCCGGCTCCGTCACGAACGGCTCCGCCGGGATTTCAATCACCGCTAGGTCGAAGCCCCTCCCTCGCAGATCCGCGAACGCGTTGATCGCTCGTTCGTCGAGAAGCGGACTCAGGCCGATGATGAGCGCTTTGGCCGGCAGCGCACGCCGGGGCACGGCATTCACCCCTCGCCAGAACATCTGTCTCCTGGACCGGCTTTCCATGAGCGTGTCGAGGATCCGGTAGCGCTGCACGTCTCCCATACCGGGCTGCAACCAGCGGAGCGGCTCGCCGAAGGAAATGAGACCCACCCGATCGTTGCGCCGCAGATGACCTGCTGCCAGTCCGGCGGCCGCCCGCACGGCCAGATCGAGCGTTGCTTCGACCCCGCGGCGCGGCTCAGACAGGGTGTCCACGAGCAGAATTACATCGCTATTTCGCTCCGGATGCCGATCGTTGACCCATACCCCGCGGCCCCGGACCGTAGCCCGCCAGTTGATCTGCCGGGGATCGTCGCCATGCGTCAGGGGACGCAGATCAGCGAACTCCATGCCGTCTCCCTTGTCACGGGAGACCAGATCTCCAAAGCCAAGCCTGGTTTCGGCGGGCCGCAGCAGCCGGCGCAAGGTCGCGGTCTCCGGGAAAACCTTGAATCCCAGGTCGAGCTGAAGCTCCTCGTAGTAGGTGAACAGCCCCCACGTGTCACGACTCCGGACCCGGATCCGTGAGATGCGATGAGCACCCCACCGATTGCAGAGCAATCGGAGCGTCAGGTGGCCGGGGTCGGATCCCCCCGGCCTGAACCCGACCACCATTCGTTCGAGCACGTCGGGGTCCCTGCCGCTGTCGCTCGAGGCTCCCGAGATCACCACCCCGTTCGGCAGGTCGATTTCAAAGTCCAGCCGCGATACCCGGGGTTCTGTTCCCGAGGAGATCACCAGGAGGATCTCCTCGCCTTCCACCGCCCGGTCCCGATCCAGGCTCACGTCGGCTTTCAAGACAAGGTCATGAGAGACCATCAAGCCGATACCGAGCAAGACCACAAACGGGGCGGCGACTGCCGCCAGCTCTGGTCGACCCGCCGCCAACCCGCCGACCAGCCCGAGGACGGCAATTACGGCAAACGTGCGGAGCCGGGGCGTGGCCGACCGGGTCACCGTTGCCTCAGCCGAACCATCATCGGTCGGGCACCGCAGGCGGTGTCGGCACGAGCTCGAGGCACTCCTGCACGATGTCCTCGCCCTGAACGTCCTGGACCCAGAGTTCGGGGCGCAGGATCAGGCGATGCGCCAACGCGGGCACGGCCACGGCCTTGACATCGTCGGGAGTGACGAAGTCGCGACCCTGCAAACTCGCCCGGGAGCGAGCCACCTTCATGACGGCCAGCGACCCTCGCGGGCTGGCTCCAACCAGTACCCGGTTGCGATGCCGGGTGGCAACGACCAGGTCGACGATATAGCGACCCACCGACTCAGAGACATGCACTTCTTCAACAGCGGCCTGCATCGCCCGCAGCGTGGTTCCATCGACGATCACGTTGAGGTCGACCTCGTCGGTTCGGCGTTCCAACCTCCGGTCGAGAACAGTCCACTCGTCATCCGGAGCGGGGTATCCCACGCCGATCCGGACGATGAACCTGTCGAGCTGAGCTTCGGGGAGGGGGTACGTGCCCTCGTATTCGATCGGGTTCTGCGTGGCGACCACCAGGAAGGGACGATCGAGGCGGTGGGTGGTGCCGTCGACGGTCACCTGCCGTTCCTGCATTGCCTCGAGCAGCGCCGCCTGCGTCTTGGCCGGCGCCCGGTTGACTTCGTCCGCCAGGAGCAGATTGCTGAAGATGGGACCGGGCCGAAACGAAAGGGTAGAGGTGGCCGGGTCGAGGACGGGAGATCCCGTTACGTCCATCGGCATCAGATCAGGGGTGAATTGCACCCGGCTGAACTTCAGGTCCGTGACCTGGGCAAACGAGCGGGCCATCAACGTTTTCGCCAAACCCGGGTAGTCCTCGATGAGTACGTGGCCGTCTGCGAGCAGCGCCATCAACATCAGCTCCAGCACATCGCGCTTTCCGATGACGGCTCGCTCCACCTCGTCGACCAGCTGCCGCCCGAGGTCTGCCACGTTCTGGATATTCATTGGGTTCTCCCGTTCGGACTAGAGCCCTTCGATTGCGGTCACCGCTGCATCCAGGTCTGCCAGGTCGAGGCCGGGTGCCATACGGTCACCCGGAAGGGGCCGGTCCGGGTTCAGCAACTCCCAGCCCGGGTCCCCCAGCAAGCGAACGGCCAGGTCGGGACGTTCTTCCAGCCCCACACCATGCCGCGTGGCGAGTTGCTCCGCAGCGATACTCCTCAGGAACGGCAGCAATCGCCACTCGGCGTCGAAAGCGGTCGACCCGCCAAAGGACACCAACCGTTCGATCTTCTCGAGCTGCGGCGGAACGGAGTGGTGGGGACGTCCCGGCGGTTTGATCCTCATCGGGAACGGTTCATCGAGTTCTTCTTCGGCCTCCGGTGGACGAAGCCGACGCATCGTTGCTACGGCAAGAACGAGGAGCAGCACCTGATAACCCGTGAACTCCACCGGCCCGTCGAACCACAACAGGACGACCGCAACGAGGGCAGCCACGAGTGCCGTCGTTCCGACCACAAGTCTCACGAGACTGCTCCGCTCAATTCGTCTCTGATGCTCCGCAACGCACCTACTGCTTCGATTCCCAGTTCGGGGAGGATCTCGTGGTCGCTGAAGCGGGCAACTTCGAACAGATGGGTGAGCCGGCCGACGGCCGGCCGGCTGATGTCGAGGCGGCGCAACGATCGAGCCAGGTACTCGAGCGGGGCCTCACTGGGGTACCGGGGCAATCCGGCCATAGAGAAAGCACGTTCCATCCGCGCGTACGCGCCGATCACCACCCGGCGAGGATCTTTCGAGTGCTCGAGTTCAGCGAGCACGGAGTCGATAACGCCCGTCAGCACGAAGGGAACCTCCGCGATTTCCGGTTCCGGCTCTTCATGAACGGGGCGAGCGGCTGCGGCAACGCCGAACACAACCAGCAGGATCGCGCCACCCAGGATGATCAAGCCCCAGCGAGATCCGGTTGCCTGATCGCCGGGTGTTTCGACCAGAGCTACGGCATCTCCCGGCTCCGCCGGCGGGAGTTCCTGCTCGGACCGGCCGAAGAGGGGCTGCAGGAGCAGCAGGATTGCGAACAGCAGGACGATGCCCGCCAGCATCTTCATCGTCGATGGTTTCTTGCGCTCGGGAAGCTCGATCGGTGGTCCGCCGGGCAGCAGGAGCAGGATCAACAGCAGGGCGCCGAACCCTGCCAGGATGCCAAGCAGAATGCGGGCCACGGCGAGCAGATCGAAATCGATCGAGAAGGGAGGGGGCCGCGTTTCGGTCCCCGGCAACCCCCGGGCTCCCAGGGCGGCGAGGGCCACCAACACGAGCACGGCAAACGCCAGCACCCCGGCCGCCCACCTGGGGGCGGAAGTCAACCGGCGTGGCATGGGGCGCCTTCCATCACGGAGAGCCTACCGGCGATGACAACTTCGACGCCGGCCGCCGTTCGCGCCGCCGGCCGACCCGGAGGTCGTTACCGACCGTCGAGGGTCACCACGATCTCGCCCGGGTCGGCGTGATCCGGATGGGGACCGGATAGTCGGCGGCAAAACTCTCCGGTGTCCACCCGTGAGACGCGATCTTCTGGCGGTACTTCGCCGCATAGTCGGGAACGTCCGTGGAAGCAGGGGCGTGGAGATCGAGGCGCGCCAGGCCCTCGATGGTGACGACCGCTCCACCCTGGCCGTCACCGTCCAGGTTGAGCGAGACGCGAGGGTTGGCTTCGAGGTTCCGGGTCCTAGCCGTGCCGGGCAGGCTGTAGATGAGGAATTCGGCTCCGTCCCACAGGAACCACACCGGCGAAGTCTGCGGCAGGCCGGCCGGCGTGACGGTGGTGAGCCAGATGATCAACTCGTCGCGCAGTCGCTGTTCGGCTCGAGAGCTGAGTCCGTGCATCCGCAGACGTTACCCGGTCGCCGGGGAGACGGCAGCCATCGGCCGATTCGAGTTCTCACGTGATTCTGCAGCTGCGCTCACCGTTGTCTTAGCGGCGGGGGTGATAGTGGCTCCAGTGATGGACCACGAAAGGAGCAATACATGAAGAAGACCATCGCAGCCATAGCGGCCGCGGCGATCGTGTTGAGCGGGTTCTCCGTCGCACTGGTCGTACAGTCGCCCGACGCAGCCGCCGCCCAGGAGGTCACCTCCGAGGGTACCGAGGCGACGGCGCCGCAGACGATCGAGGACGTCCTGGCCGGCCTGGTCGAGGACGGGGTGATCAACGAGGACCAGGCCGCCCAGATTGCCACGGCTCTCAACGAGCGGAGAGGTTCTTTCGAGGGGCGCCACGGCCGATCCGACCGTGGGGTCCGCCTGGAGACGGTGGCCGAAACGATCGGTATCGACGCCACGGCACTGCGGGACGCCTTGAGCGGCGGACAGAGCATTGCCGAAGTCGCCGAAGCCAACGGCTCGACGGCAGATGCCGTCATCGAGGCCCTGGTTGCCGAGGCGAACGCCAAACTCGACCAGGCCGTCGCCGACGAGAAACTGACCGCCGAAGAGGCCGACGAGATCCGGGCGGACGCACCGGACCGGATCGAGGCGATGGTCAACGGTGAGTTCGAAGGGCGGCGGGCCTTCGGCCATCGCGGGCATCGTGGCATGGGACCGGGGTCGGGACCAGATCTCGACGACGCGCCAAGCGACTCAGCAGACACCAACGCCTAGACCATCCGCGCGGCGAACTTCCGCCCCCGGCTCTCGCGTCTCCCTCCGAGGCCTGAGAGCCGGGGGCGACCGCGATCCGATAGAGGCGGCGAGGTTTCGATAGGATCCAACCCCATGCAGTCCAAAGCCACCACGGTCGACCAATACCTTGCAGAACTCCCCGACGATCGACGAGCCGCCATCGAGAAGGTTCGGGCGGTCATTCTCGCCAATCTGCCGGACGGATACGAGGAGGCGATGAACTGGGGAATGATCTCCTACGAGATCCCCCTCGAACGGTACCCCGATACCTACAACAAGAAGCCGCTGGGATACGCCGCCCTCGCCTCACAGAAGAACCACATGGCCGTTTACCTGAACGGCATCTACTCGTCGGAAGAGAGCCGGGCGTCCTTCGAGGAGCAGTACCGGGCCACGGGCAAGAGGTACGACGTCGGGAAATCGTGCGTGCGGTTTCGCCGGATCGATGACCTCCCTCTCGATTTGATCGGCCGCACCATTGCTGCCACCTCCGTCGACGAGTACATCGCTCAGTACGAGGCAGCCAAGTCCGCAAGGTAGGGCCCGACCCGGCCCGCCGATTCTCATGCGTTTTTCATCCCTCTCTTAGGTACAGGCCATAACGTTCACGGCAAGGAAGTTCGGAGGTACTGCATGCGGAAAGCCGTGATCGGTTTGGCGATCTTTGCGCTGGTTGCCGGAGTGGCCCTGGTGGCCGTTTCACTGGGGGCAGAACCGTCGGCGGTCGCCCAGGAGACCGAGGATCAGGTATTCAACCAAACGTTCGACGACGTCCTCGACGGACTGGTCGACGAAGGGGTCATCACCGGGGATCAACGCGACAAGATCGCCGCCGCCTTTGAGGAGCGTTTCGTTCGCTTTGGCAGGAGCCTCCGGGCAACGCCCCACCTCGAGATTGCCGCCGGGGTACTCGGCATCGACGTCGACGAGCTGGCCCAGCAGCTCAAGGATGGATCGACGATCGCCGATGTCGCCGGCGACAAGACCGACGAAGTGATCGCAGCGCTCGTGGCCGACCAGGAGGCCCGCATCGACGAGGCCGTTGCCGACGGCAAGATCACTGCGGAGAAGGCTGAAGAAGTACGGATCGCCCTCGGCGAGCGGATCACAGCCCTGGTGAACGGCGAACACCCCGGCAAGGTCGGCCCATTCGGTTGGGATCACTTCCACGGCCGGGGCGGTTTCGACGGGTTCGACTTCAAAGGCCAATTCAGCCTCGACCGCATCGCCGAAGCGCTCGGTCTCACCGCCGACGAGTTGCACGAGAAGCTGGTCACAGGATCGTCTCTTGCCGATCTCGCCGAGAGCGCCGGGATTGCGGTGGAGGACTTCCTCGACACGGCGCTGGCGGGCCTCGACGAGCAGCTCGATACGCTCGTAGCGGACGAGCGGTTGACGCGGGAGCGGGCCGATGAGATCCGGTCCCGGATGGCCGAGATGATGGAATCCATGATCAACGGCGATATGCCGGGATTTGGATTCAAGTTCGATCTTGGCGATCGGTTCCATCGTCACGGACACGGGTTTCCCGGGCCGGGCGGATGGTATGGGACTCCCGACGATGACGTGAATGGGAGCGACACCTCCGCCTGACCCTGCCCCGACGGCACCAACCCCCGACTCGGCAGCAGGCCCCCTCCCCCCTCCCGCCTGCTCTCTCGAGTCGGGGGTTCGCTGCGTCCGCAACGGCCGCCCGATCGGGGCCAAGCCTCAGTTCCCGTAGGGGAGCGTCTCCGCCTTCTCCAGGAGAACGGCATGAGCGACCTGCTCGGCAACCGGGCGGTGCTCGACGCCGGCCGGGACGACAAACATCTCGCCGGCGCGCAGCACCAGCGACTCGGCGTCCCTCATCTCAATTCGGAACTCACCGTCCCAGCAGAGGAACATTTCGTCCTCATCGTGGTGATGCCAGGGAAACTCGCCGTGGAGGCGGGCAAGCCGAACGACGACGTCGTTGACCAACACGAGATCAGCGGGCTGCCACGGCCCCTCGAGAGCTGTGACTGCCGCTGCAATCGACACCGGTCGATACTCCATATCGGGAGCGTAGCGACGTGGCGAAGAGTGGCCGGTTGTGATCTCCGGCGACTCGTGTGCTACCAATGCGTTCATGCAGTACTGGTTGATGAAGTCAGAACCCGGCGACTACTCGATCGACGACCTCGAGCGCGACGGGAGCGAGCACTGGGACGGCATCCGCAACTACCAGGCACGCAACCTCATGCGGGACCGCATGGAGATTGGAGACCGGGTGCTGTTCTACCACTCGAACGCCAAGCCGCCCGGGGTCGTTGGGATCGCCGAGATTGCCAGTGGTCCGTACCCGGACCACACCCAGTTCGATCCGGGCAACAAGTACTACGACCCGACGTCGGACCCCGACGATCCCCGGTGGATCATGGTCGACGTGAAGTTTGTCGAGAAGCTACCAAGGATGGTGCCACTTCCCGAGTTGCGGGAGTACGAGCAACTCGCCGACATGGTTCTCCTCAACCGCTCCCGCCTCTCCGTGCAACCGGTGACCAAGGAGCAGTACGAGTTCATCCTCGAGCGGGCGCGCGAACAAACCGTCGGTTAGATCCGGTCAGTTGTTGGCGCGGTTCTTGATCCGGCCCAAGAGTTCCTTACAGGCAGGGCACACCGGATAGCGGCTCGGATCCCGATTGGGTATCCACTTCTTGCCGCACAGCGCAATCACCGGAACACCTTCGACGTTGCTGCGGACGATGTCTGCCTTGCTCACGTAGTGCGCAAAGCGGTCATGGCCCCCGTCCCCTTCGGACAGCCGGGGTTCGGTCTTCGTTTCCCTGACGGTCTCACCCATGTGATGATTCTTGCAGGCTCCTTCAGCGCTGCCCAGATGGCAGATGGCGGCCTCCTGGCGACCCGGCCCTATCGGCACTGGGACGGTCCGCCGCTGCAGCGTAAACTTGGCGATGAAGGGGCATGACCATGGATCGACTCGCGGTGCTCCTCATGTTCGCCTGGCAGTACCTGCTGATGGCCTTTCTCTGCTGCCTGGGCATTGTGCAGCTGGCGGCCGCCCGCTCGGGAAGACGCCGCCTGTGGTTGGCGAAGCGGCGGTGCATGACCACTGTGGCCGGTGCCGGTCTCCTGATCGGCGGGATGGCCTTCTTCTACCTGATCCCACTGGCCGTGGCCGGACCCTGGGGACCCCCCGACCCGGTCACCGGGACCGCGTCATGGGCGAGGGCCACCCTGGAAACCCTCGCCGGCGCCCGCAACATCAACGACACGGCGGGCGGACTGTCGGGGCACTGGCAGGCGCTGTGGTTCTGCACAGGGTGGACCGGTGCCGTCTTCTTCGCGCGCGGCGTCGGTCGGCTCAGACGAGCGCCGGACCGGAAACTCCGGCTTCGTGATCAAGAGACCCGGATTCTGGTTGGATCCGGGTCGGAGCGCTCCTCATGAACCAGACCGACGAGACGGTCTTCCGATGGCTCAACGATCTGGCCGGCCGATCGGACGTCGTCGATGGAATCATCCGCTTTGTGATCGGCGACTATCTGATTCCGCTCATGGCCACCCTGGCGGTGGCGTGGCTCTGGTTTGCCGGCCGGGCGGGCAGTGAGACGAAACGGTTCCAGCACGCCGCCCTCAAAGGCCTGGTTGCGCTGGGAATCACCCAGCTGGTCGTGGCGCTGCTCAACATAGCCATCGGAAGACCGCGACCGTTCGAACAGCTCGGCGACGTGACGGTGCTCTTCTATGAGCCCATCAACTCATCGTTCCCGGCGCATCCGGTGGCAACCGTCGTGGCACTGGGAGCCGTTCTCTGGACGGTGCGGCGCGATCTGGGGGTGCTGGTGCTGAGCCTGGGAGTGGGCCTCGGCATCGGACGGATCATTGCCGGATTGTGGTTCCCGACCGACGTGCTCGGGGGCATGGCCATCGGCATCCTGTGCGCATGGATAGGCAGCCGGGTCCTGGCCCGACTGTCCGGGGCTGAAGCGTTCGTTCGTAGGAAGGCCGCCACCCTGGGCTTGGGGTGACGATCAGCAGTCGGCAGTCGGCTGCCTCAGTTCTCGCCCAGGATCACGTCGACCGTTTCCACGGCACCGGACCGGCTGATGGTGAACTGAACCTCGTCCCCGACGTGGGAGCGCCGCAACAGGATGATCAGATCCTCCATCGTCTGGACGTCGATACCTTCGAACGAGTTGATGACGTCGCCGGCCCGAAGACCGGCTGATGCGGCGGCGCCGGTCGGCTCGACCGATCCGATTTCGACTCCCGCCGGAACCAGGGCGCCGTCCGGGGCAGTGTCGAACGACGTTCCTCCGACGATACCGAGGAAGGCAGTTCCTGCCCTTCCGTTCGCGATCAACTCTTCGACAACACGTTCGACGATCTCGACGGGCGTGGCAAAGCCGATCCCTTCGATCCCAACCGAAGAGACCCCAACCGCGGTGGTGATTCCGATCAGGCGTCCGGTCTCGTCGACGAGTGCGCCCCCACTGGATCCCTGAGTGATCGGGGCGTCGGTCTGCAGCATGCCGTGAAGGATGTCGTTCACGCTGGTTTGAACCTGGCGGTCAAAAGCCGAGAGCACCCCGACCGTCAGCGACGGCCCGCCGGCCAGTCCCAATGGGTTTCCAACGGCAACCGCGGGGTCGCCAACCGCCAGATCGTCTGACGAGCCGAACTCAATGGGCACCAGGTTGTCGGCGTTGATCTTGAGGACGGCCAGGTCGGTGACGGCATCCGTGCCGACCAGCGTCGCCTCGTACACACGGCCGTCGGCAAAGACGATCTGGTATTCCAATCCCCCCGCAGCCACATGGTCGTTCGTGATGATGTGACCCTCGGTGTCGTAGACCACTCCCGAACCAGATCCGAACTCCGAGAATCCGGTCGGGCCGGTCCGGCCGACCTGCACACTGACGATCGAAGGAATGACGACCTCACCGACCGCAACGGCATCGACGTTCGCTTCGCGCAACTGCAGGGTGGCCGTGCCGCTCGACGCAGGGGTCAACGCCTCGGACGCCTGATCAACCGCGACGGTGGTCGTTGTGGTGGTTGCCTCGTCCAGGAGATTGATACCGCCCACTCCGGCGACGGCTGCGAGGGCTAGGACGGCTCCCAGGAAAGCCGAAACCATCGGGACCAGCACCCGGCCGCGGCGACGGTCGCCCGAAGCCACAGGAGCGGCAGAGGCCGGCCCTGCCGAAACCGTCGGGGCAGGGCGAGGGATCGGTCCGGAAGGCCATGGCTGAGCAACCCGGGACGACTCTCGCGGAACCCGGGCGTCGGAGCGAGTCTCGAAACGTTCTGGAACGTCCGGACGAACCGTCCGGTAGCCGTCGAGCACGGGCCCCATCGGCTCTGCAGCAGGCCGCGCGGGTGGTGGTACCGCCCGATTCACTGCGTCTCCTGCTTCGGCGGACGGAGATGCCAAAGCGTCTTCAACCGGATCGTTTGCAGCCGGTTCTTCGGTGCGAGGATGGTCGTCGTTACTCACGGTGTCTCCCAATCATGTGTCTCTCACAAGATGATTCGACGCCGAGGTGAAGAGCGGATGAAGCCCACTTAAGAAGGCGATGAGAATCGACGGCTACTCGCCGGATTCTGAAACGGCCGGAATCTCAAACCCCACCCGTGCCCCTCCATCCGGCGCCTGGTCGGCCCACACCCTGCCGCCGTGCAGATCGACGACCTGCTTGACGATGGCAAGTCCCAAACCCGACCCGGGCATGGCCCGGGCCTCCGGAGCCCGGTAGAACCTATCGAAAACAAGCACCCGATCGGCCTCTGTGATGCCGGGGCCCGTATCGACCACCTCGACCTTGCCATCTCGCACGGAGACGTCGATGGTCGCGTCGGGTGGACTCCATTTGTGGGCATTGTCGATCAGGTTGCCGACGGCCCGCTCGAGCATGGCGGGGCGTCCCTGGACCATGGAGTCCGCGCCGTCGAGAACGATCGTGCGACCGGTTCTCCGACGGGCCCGGTCCACTACCTGTTCGACGAGGTCGGCCAGGTCCACTTCGGAAACGGCTTCTTCGGCGACGCGCGCATCGGTTGCAAGCTCAACCAGTTCCGAGACCAGGTCGGTCAGTTCCTCCAGCTCGAACGTGACATCGGTCAGCAGCTCCTGTTTTTCCGTCTGATCCATCGCGTCGGACCTGGCCAGCATCTCGATATTGGTGCGCAGGGATGTGAGCGGCGTTCGCAGTTCGTGGCTGGCATCGGCTACCAGCTGTTGTTGTTGCCGGCGCGATGCGCCCAGCGCCCGCAGCATTGTGTTGAAGCTCGCGGCCAGGCGGCCGACCTCATCATTCCTCTCGACTTCGATGGGGGCATCGAAATCCTGGGTGGTCGCCACATGCTCGGCCGTAGCCGTCAGGTCTTCAACGGGTTTCAACGCCCGGCCCGCCACCAGCCAGCCCATCAGGGCGGCGAGCAGGACACCGAGGCCTCCGATACCGAACAAACGCAGGCGAAGCCCGTTGACGATGGCATCGGTCTCCGTGAGATCACGAGCGATCTGGATTGCGTATCTGTCTCCGTAGGGCGCCGTGAGCATGCGATAGTGAACGTCGTCGACCCACACATCGCGCTTCGTGAAGCGGTCTCGCTGGCCGGCTATCGCCCGATCGTCTTCCGAGATCGGCAAGGCCGGACCACCCCGCAGATACGCCACGACCTCGCCATCCTTGTCGAACGCCTGAAAGGCCGAGTCGGGCCCGAAAATGTCGAAGACCCCGAATCCGCCCATCCCCATCTCACGGGAGGCGGGAAACCGGTTGCCCAACTCCCCGAGAGCCGTCAGCGCTGCAGCCCTCTGCGTCAAGAACTCATCGATCTCGCCGCGAGCTTCTCGAGATGCCGAGACATAAGCAGCGCCGGCCACGGCAGCCACCGTCAGGGCGACCGCCATCGCGACAAGCAGAGAAAGGCGAGCGCGAAGCGTCATTTCTCTCTCAGCACATATCCAACGCCCCGGACCGTGTGAATGAGGCGCGGCTCGCCCTCACCTTCGGTCTTACGGCGCAGATAGCCGATGTACACGTCGAGCGAGTTGGAAGATGTCCCGAAATCAAAACCCCAGATCCGTTCGTAGATGACGTCGCGGGTGAGGACGATGCCGGCGTTGAGCATCAGCAGCTCCAGCAAATCGAACTCGGTCTTCGTCAGTTCGATGGCCCGCCCGTTCCGCTCCACGCGCCGGGTTTCGGGATCGAGCGAGAGGTCGGCGAAGGTGAGCGGACCACCCAGGTCTTCCGGTGCGGTCCGGCGCAAGAGGGCTCGCAACCGGGCCAGCAGCTCATCGAGGGCGAAGGGTTTCACCAGATAGTCGTCGGCCCCGGCATCGAGTCCCGCCACCCGGTCGGAGACCTCGTGCTTGGCGGTGAGCAGAAGGATCGGTAGGTCGTCGCCCTTCGAGCGAATCCGCCGGCAGACCGAGAGGCCGTCCACGTGCGGCATCATGATGTCCAGGATCAGCGCGTCGGGACGGTCCTCCTTGACCGCTTCGAGCGCCTCGGCGCCGTCGACGGCGAGGCTGATCTCGTAGCCCTCGAAGCGGAGCGCGCGCTGCAGCGACTGCCGCACGCTCCGGTCGTCTTCGGCGATCAGCACTCTGGCGCCATTGCCGTCTGTCATAGGAATCCCTCGCTTCGCTCTGCCAAAACTGTACTGCCCCCCGTATAGGAGCACGCTGAGAGCGAGATGAGAATCGCATGAGAAGCAAGCAACACAGCAGGCTCTGGCGCCTAACTTGCTCGATATTCCGGCACCTCGAGCACCAAAACCGCCTTTTCTAGGAGGCGGTGGCCAACTGGCGTCCGAGCCGCTTGGTGAGTACCACCACCGCGACCCCCAGGAGCACGATGACTCCGGCGGCCACGAGCAGCTCAACCCACACATCCCCCAGGCCGGCGTTGTTCAATGACACCTCGAAGATCGGGTTGATCACCCAGTAGGTGGGAAACAGCTTGCCGATCCATTGCGGCCAATCCGGCCAGATGTAGAACGCCGTCGGTCCGATCAGCAGGATTCCGGTCCCTTTGATCAGCGCGAACACCGCCGTGGAGTCCTTTGACACCGTTCCGAAAATGAGGCCGATCTCCACACAGAGGATCGAACCGAACAACAACACGACCAACAGTGCGACCGGATCCCCTCCGAGGGCGTTGTTGAGGAACAGGGTGAAGATTGTCATGGCGAGCGCCAGGATCACTCCCAGAAACCCCTTGGCGGTGATGACTTCGCTGAGCTTGACCGGGGTGACGATCAAAGCGTTGAGCGTGCCTTTCTCGCGTTCATCCGCGATGCTGAACGCCGGGAGGAAAACGGCTGCCACGACCAGTGCGTACATCATGATGAACGGCACCATCCGCACCGCAATCGGCAACCCCTCGTCACCGAGGGCAACGACCGAGATATCCACCGGTGGCGTGGCTCCCTCGATTTCCCTGACCAGGTCGACGGTCGTGACCGCCAGAATGATGCGGTTGGAGGCCAGGCTCTCTCCCCCGACGTAGAACTCGAGCGGTGGCCGCGCCCCGGAGCGGACCTGGTCGTCGAAACCCGCCGGGAGTACCAGGCCGGCATCCAGGTTGTCCGCTTCAACCTGGGCCTTCAGGTCGTCGGCATTGTCGAGCAAGGTCAGGTCGATCCCCTCTATGCCTTGAACGGCAGTCGTGATCGTGGAGCTGCCTTGATCGACGATTCCCAGGCGCGGTTGGGGGTCGAAGAGCGATCCGAACGTCACCTGTATGACCAGCGTGAAGAGCACGGGAAGAAAGAGGACCCAGAGAAAGACCGGCGAGCGAGGTCCCAAACGGAATTCCTTGCCGAGCACCTTGAACGTACGTGTCAGGCTCATAGCGTCTCCACCTTCCGTTTCAGAACAACCCAACCAAGCCCGAAGAGCGCAACACACCAGGCCAACAGTGCCCCAACGTCGGGGAGAACCTCCGCCCAGCCGTCACCATAGGTGGAGACCTTGACCAGGCCCTGCACGAGAGGATATGACGGAAGCCCCCGGATCCAACCCGTCGCCGTGCCGGGGAAGAGCACGGTGAATGCCGGGATCATGAGCGGGACCATGAACATCATCCCGTAGAAGAGGTTGCTCAGGAAGTCGCGGCCGAGCGAACCGGCCACCATGGCCGCGCCCGACACCATGACCGCCCCGAGCAGCATCAAGGTCACGATCAACAGTGGTTCGTTGCCCAGAACATCGATGGCGGCCATGAGGATCACAGCCTGGCCCAGCCCGAGCACCGCGCCGGAGATCCCCTTGGCGGCCAGCACGTCCCCGGTCGTCGCCGGGGTGACCAGCAGGGCGGTCACGGTCTTCGTTTGCACCTCGCGAGCGATCAACGATGACATCCCGAACATCTCCATCAGCAGAACCAGAAAGACCAGCAACGGCCGGAAGCTCTCTCGGGGCGTGACCTGGTTCCCGGCCCGATCCTGACCCAACACCGTGTAGACCTCTTGCGGGTTGGCGGTGTCCACCGGCAGAGGGCTTCCGGCCACGGCAAACGCCAGTTCTTTCACGAGGCTCGACATCGACGACTTGAGTTCTTCAGGGACCTGCGCATCGACGAAGATCTCGACGGTGGTCCGGTTTCCGGCAGCAGTGGCCGCCAGGAAATCGGCCGGAAAGGCCAACCCGACACCGACGTTGGCTTTCTCCGCTCCGTCGGGTTTCTCGACATCGGAGTTGTCCGGGATCACCACGACGCGACCGTCGGTCTGCCAGGCGTCGGCTTCGCCGGCCACCACGGATCGGAGGTCGGCTGCGGAGTCGAACCCGACCAGGCGAAGACCTTCCTCTTCGGTGGATTCCAGGCCGGCCAGAATCGCAGGGTCCCCCAAGCCGGAAATGCCGACGGGGATCGATTCATCGACCCGGTCGGGCAGGACCCAGAAGATCAGGATCATGAAGATCAGCACGAGGAGGGTGAGGAACATCCACAACCGGTCGCGGCTGTACTCGGTCAGGTCCTTCTTGACGATGGACCCGACGATGGCGGCTCGCGAGACGGGCCGGGTCATCCTTCCAACCCCCTCCCCGTCATTTGAATGAAGATGTGCTCGAGCGTGGCTTCTTCGGTATGAATGGTCATCAGGTCGGGCGAACCGACGGCCGTCCTCAGCGCCTCACCGGCGCCGGCGTCCTCGAGCGAGACGATCTGCTCGCTGACGCCCGACCCTTCGCGCGTGCGAACCCGTATCGATCGCTTGCCGTGCTTCAGTTTCAAAGCTTCAGGGGTGTCGATTGCGTACAACTGACCCTCGTTGATGAAGGCGACCCGATTCGAGAGTTCGTCGGCCTCGTTCATGTCGTGGGTGGTCAGCAACACCGCGGCTCCCCGGTCGGCCTCCTGCTGGATGAGCTTGCGAATTGCTTGCGAGGACACCGGGTCGAGTCCGTCGGTCGGTTCATCGAGGAAGAGCACCTTTGGCGAGTTCACCAGGGTCCTGGCCATCATCAGCCGTTGCTTCATGCCCTTGGAGTACTTCGCCACGCGATCCTTGGCCCGGTCGGCCAAGCCAACGCGCCGGAGTAGCTCATCGGTGTCCACATCCTTGATCCCGAAGAGGCTGGCGTAGAACTTGAGGTTCTCTTGCCCGGACATGCTGTCGTAGAGGTTTTTCTCCTCGAAGCACACCCCGATCTGCGCCTGCATGACGGGATCGTCTTGCGTCACATCGACGCCCAGCACCCGGGCCGTGCCGGACTTCGGCGTGAGCTGGCCGGTGAGGATCTTGATGGTTGTTGATTTGCCTGCGCCGTTTGGTCCCAGGAACCCGAGGATTTCGCCCGATGCAACCTCAAAGCTGATACCCCGGATAGCTTCGAGGTCACCGTAGGCGAAGGTGACATTTTCGACCTTGATGGCGGCGTCCGTCATGCGTTCATCCTCTCGTTCCAACGGTCCATGACCGTCTCAAACTCTCTCTCGAAGAAGGAGTACACGTCGTGCATCTCCAGCAGGCGTTCCCGAGCCTTGTCGTCGGGATCCAGAGCCAAAGCCTCTTCCGCTGAGCGGCGGATGTACCCGATCGCTGCGAATTTCTTGGCGAGGATCGAGCCCCACACGCCCTTGATGATCCGGTTGTGCGCTTCTCGCGATCCCCGGACCCGATATCGCTCCACCAGGTCGGTCCCGACCAGAAACTGGGTGGCGTTGCTCACCGAAGCCTTGCTCACCCCGAGTTCCTCAACCAATTGGCTGGTGGAGAGCCCTTCGCCTTCAGCCAGGGTGAGCGCCGTATAGACCCGCGCCACCGTGTGGGGAAACCCGACATCTTCAAGCATCCTGGTGAGCCGCTCGTGCATCGCGGCCCAGCGCCGGTCACGATCGTCCACTGCGTACCTCCATAACATTCAGTTCGTTGTGAACGTTATGAACGATATTCCATTCGAATCGGAGAAGATAGAGGATTCCGGCCCAAACCGGCGTGCCCCCTCGACCCTGGTTGGGACCGCGTCCGACCCGGGCCGAGGACCCTCATGACGACCGAATACAATCCTGCTCGAGGCGTTTCCTGCTGCAGATGCTGCCGACCAGGAATCACTCCTCCTCTTCTCACAGGACGGGACCTCGTGGAGTGTTCAGCCACTCGACGAAGCCTTTGGAGCCGGTACAAGCGTCACGGCGCCGGCGGTAGTCGACGACATGGCTCTGGCGGCCGTCCAGCCACATGATCCGAACGCCCCCGTACAGGATTCGGAGTTCACTTCAGAGCCGAGCCAGATCTGGATCGGGACACTTCCGTAGCCTGGAGGCCCAACCAGGCGGCGACACCGCAGGGAACAAGAATGGAGGGGCCGTTTCGGCCCCTCCTTTTTACGTCACTCGCTCGCCGAGACCCCTTCGGGCACGCGAAAATCCTGCAGGCTACCGTTCGCGCCATGACTCCCCGCTACGAGTACCGGGTGTGGGCGCCGGATCTCTCCGAATTGGCCGCCCGGTTGGCGGCGCATTGCGAGCCGCAGGGCGTGCGAGCCGGCGAGGAGACCTACCTGGTGCATCCCCGAGCCGATCTCAACGTCAAGATCCGTTCCGGGACACTCGATATCAAGCAGCTCGTGCGGATCCAGCAAGGTTTTCAGTTATGGACTCCCATCTTCAAAGAGGCCTTTCCGCTTTCCGCTGCCTCCTCGGCAGAAGCAATGGGATACCTGGCCGTGTCCCAACCGTCGGTCGGCCGGGATACACCGCTGGATCTCGACGACTTCCTGGTCCTGGCCGGGGAAGCAGGAATGGCAACGGCACGGGTGGCTAAACAGCGCCACGGCTATCTGCAGGAGGGTTGCATCCAGGAGTTTACCGAGGTGACGATCAACGGGTCCGGCGTTCACTCCGTAGCGGTTGAGTCTGAGGATCTGGATATCGCTTCGGCCGTCGCGGACCGACTGGGCATCACCGACCGACCCAACGAGAGTTATCAACAGGCCATCCGGCGCGCACTCGGCATGTGAAGGAGACGGCATGGGCATGGAAATCGAACGGAAGTACCTCATGGCGTCCGACGACTGGCGCGGCCGGGCGGATGGAGTGGACTACCGCCAGGGGTACCTCTCAACGGTCAAAGAACGTACCGTCCGGGTCAGGACGATCGCCGATCGTGGTTTCCTCACAATCAAAGGGATATCGACCGGCGCCAGCCGCCGCGAGTACGAATACGAGATTCCGGCCGGAGAAGCCCATGAAATGCTCGATGAGTTGTGTGAGCGCCCCCTGATCGAGAAGCGGCGGTTCGAGATAACGCACGCCGGTCTGATCTGGGAGATCGACGAATTCTCTGGAGACAACGCCGGCCTGATCATCGCCGAGGTCGAGCTGGAGAGTGAAGACCAGCTCATCGATTTCCCGTCGTGGATCGGCGAAGAGGTCACCGGCGACCCCCGCTACTTCAACTCCAGCCTGGTAGCCAATCCGTTCTCGACCTGGAGCGAATCAGACCGTTAGCCCTCCAGGTTGATGTAGATGTGTTTGGTCTCGAGGAAGGACTCGAGGCCCCACGGGCCCAGCTCACGGCCCACTCCGGACTGTTTGTAGCCTCCCCACATGGCTTCGGACGGGGCAGGCTGGGTGTCGTTGATCCACACGATCCCGGCCCGGAGAGCTCGCGAAACCTTCAGGGCCTTGGTGATGTCGTTGGTCCACACCGATGCCGCCAGACCGTAGATCGAATCGTTGGCGATCCGAACGGCATCATCGACATCGTCGAACGGAATGACGGCCATCACCGGACCAAAGATCTCCTCCTGAGCAATCGTCATCCGGTTGTCGACGTCGGCGAAGATGGTCGGTGGCACGAAGTACCCGCCGGCCAGATTGGCGGCGGTCGGCACCCGTCCCTCAAAGACCAGGCGGGCCCCGGACTCCTTGCCGATTTCGATGTACTTCTGGACACGGTCGCGATGTTGGGACGTCACCAGCGGACCCATCGTGGATTCAGGATCCATGCCGTCGCCCAGCTTGAGATCGGCCGCGTATTGGCTCATGGCGTCCAGCGCCTCGTCGTAGATCGACCGCTCGACCAGCACACGCGAACCTGCGGAGCACACCTCGCCCTGGTTGTAGAACACCCCGATGGCACTCCCCTCGTAGGCAGCGGCGAGGCTGGCGTCGGCGAAGACGAGGTTGGGCGACTTGCCCCCCAGCTCCATCGTGACCCGCTTCATGGTCTCGGCGGCCAGCTTGGTGATCCGCTTTCCGACCTCGTCCGATCCGGTGAAGGAGATCTTGTCAACACCGGGATGGGTCACCAGTGCATCGCCGATGCTGGACCCCGGTCCATTGATCACATTGAACACCCCGGGGGGCAGGCCCGCCTCCTCGAGGATCCTCGCCAGCTCCAAGGAGGTGAGCGGAGTCGGACTCGCCGGCTTGAGGATGGCAGTACAACCGGCCGCGAGCGCGGGAGCGATCTTCTGGCTGGCCATGAGCACGGGATAGTTCCAAGGCGTGATCAGGACGGCGACGCCGATCGGTTCTTTGACGATCAGGCTCATGGCATCCGGTCCGACCGGTGGAATGGTCCCCATCACCTTGGTCGTCCACCCGGCGTAGTACTCGAACATGAAGGCCGACTCGTCGATGTCCTCGAGGGCATCGGAGTACAGCTTGCCGTTGTCGCGGGTTTCGAGTTCGGCCAGCTTCTCCCGGTCACGGCGCATGATTTCGGCTGCCCGGAACAGGATCGTGGCGCGCTCACGCGGCGCGGAATCGGGCCCCCAGGGGCCCTCGTCGAAGGCCCTACGAGCGGCGGCAACTGCCCGATCGACGTCCGCCTCCGATCCGGCCGCATATTCGGCGATCACCTCACCGGTTGCCGGATTCCTGGTCTCGAGGGTGCCGCCCTCGGCTGCGTCGGTCCACGTTCCATCGATGTAGAGCTGCGCGGTCATGCTTCCTCCTCGACGCCTCGTCGTACCCGAAGCTAGCGGCTTGCAGTCCCCTGCCGGTCCGACCGAATCTGAACCGCTACGGCGCCCGAACCGCAGCCAGCACGAACCGCACCGTTGCTCCGGCCAATCGGGCAACGTCCCTCGTTTCCACCTGATCGGCTTGAGGAGTCAGCACCTCCCGGATGAAAGCGGCGTCGGCCTCCGGATCCAGATCAGGACGGAAAGCCCCCTCAGCAATTCCCTCTTGCAGGATCTCGCGGACTATCTCCTCGGTCTGGCTGCGGTGAGCCCGCAGCACCTCCTGGGCCCCCGGCGACAGGAGGCCCTCCAGTGAAGCGAGGGCGCCGCCATGGGCACTCATCGCGACCGAGTGCCGGATCAGTTGTTCCAGCTTCGCGGCAGCGCCTTCATGGCCTTCGAGCAGCGTGCGGACGTGGGTCAATCCCCGTTGCTCGTGCTGTTCGATGACGGCCGTGACAATGCTCTCCACATCGGCGAAATGGTTGTAGAGGGTCTGACGAGCCACTCCGGCTTGACGGGCCACTTCGGACATGGTGACGCCGGCCAGGCCGCGCTCCGAGAGCAAGGCCATAGCCGCCTCGGCGATCCTCTCCTGCGGACGTGAGCTCTGGCGAGTTCCCCCCACCGTCAAACCTTTCGGTAGAGGCGGGTCGTCAGCGGAATGAAGATGGCCAGCAGCACCACAATCCAGACGACGGCAAACAAGGAGTCCGATCCGGCCGGTCGGCCGTCGACCAGGGCCCGCACCGCATCGGATGCAACCGAGATGGGCTGATTGTCGGCAAAAGCCTTGAGCCACTTCGGCATCGTGGCGGTGGGAGTGAACGCACTGCTGGCCATCATCAAAGGAAAGAGCCAGAACATGCTCAGCATCCCCACCATCTCCGGGTTGCGGAGCTTGGCGGCGATCGCCGCTCCCAGCCAGGAGAACGAGTATCCAATTCCTATCGTCAGGGCGAGAGCAGCAATGGCTCCTCCCAGCGAAGTGAACCGAAACCCCATGAGGTATCCAACACCGGCAACCAGCAGCACTCCGATGATGTTGCGGGCCGCATCGGCGACGGTACGGCCGGCGATGACCGCCACCTGGTTCATGGGGAGCGAACGAAACCGGCTGATCACCCCTTCCGACAAATCCTGAGCAAGACCGGTGCTCGTCTGCTGGGCACCCTGCAGTGCTGTTATGACGAAAACGCCGGGGACGAGGTATTGGATGTAATCGACTCCGGTCCCGGCACCGATCGCGCCCCCAAACACATAGTTGAAGAGGAGCAGGAAGAACATGCCCATGATCACTGCAAAAGTCAGCATCTCGGGCTGCCGGGAGGTCCGGACCATGTCCCGCCAGGTAATGGTGGCCGTGTCCTGAAATGCCCAACGGAGTTTGTCTGAGGTGGTGGGAGGGGAATAGGAGAAGTCGGTCATCGCGAGGGCTCCAATCAGGCTGTGACGCTGTAGGTGTGCGTGAGGAATACGTCGTCGAGGGTGGGACGTCGATAGTGGAAGTCAACAACAGGGATCCCCGCATCCTCGATTCGACGGAGCAGCCCCAGACTGCTCGCCGAACCGCCGGGAACGGGAATAGTCACCGTTCTTGCGGCCACGCCATATTCGCCAACATGGCCTTTCAGTACTTCTGTCGCCCGAGCCAGATCGCCCTCAGACGCGAAGTGCACCTCGAGGACATCGCGCTTGAGATCATCCTTGAGTTCCCGAGCCGTTCCCGTTGCCACCGCCCGGCCTTCGTCCATGATCAGGATGTAGTCGGCGAGCCGATCGGCTTCTTCGAGGTACTGCGTGGTCAGCACCACGGCAGTCCCCGCATCGGCCAGCCCGCGGATCTCCTCCCACAGTTCCGTGCGGCTCCGGGGGTCAAGTCCGGTAGTCGGCTCGTCGAGGAACAGCGCCAGAGGATTGGCAATGAGGCTGGCCACCACGTCGAGCCTTCGATGCTGTCCCCCCGAGTACGTACCAACGGTCCGATCCGCGTAGTCGGTCATCCGGAACCGTTCGATCAGTTCCTCAACTCGAGCGCGACGCTCGGTTCTCGGCAGCTTGTAGAGGCGGCCAAACATCTCGAGGTTTTCACGGGCGGTGAGCTTCTCGTCGACGGCAGCCGCTTGTCCGGCCAACCCGATGACTTCGCGAACAGCCTCGGGCTGACCCGTCAGATCAAACCCGGCAACGGATGCCCGGCCCCGGTCGATGGGCAAAAGGGTCGTCAACATGTTGATCGTCGTGGTTTTGCCTGCCCCGTTCGGTCCCAACAGGGCAAAGACGCTCCCGGCCCGAGCCTCGAAGCTGAGATCGATCACGGCCTGGGTATCGCCGTAGGACTTGTGGAGGCCTTCGGCCACGATAACCGGCGTGCCTTTGGCAAATGTTCTCATGAAGCGTGGCTCCTCGTCGTAGGGGTAAACTATATAGACAATTTGTCCATATGCCAAGACAGATCGTCTTGATGCTCGATCAACAGGAGGTAGCGCACCGGGTTCGACAGGCGGCGGCTCGGGAGCCGGTGGGGCCAGGAGTACGACTCGCGAACGTCTACAACCTTTGATTTCCCAAGGCGGCCTGCGTCCAGGCCCTGGATCAGATGCCGATAGGCTGAGAGCGCCCGGGAGGTAACCATCGGTTGGCCCGCATATCTGCGCTACGACGAAGCACACGACCAACCGTCGCTCGCCAAACCGACGGTCACGCGGGTTCTGGGCTATGCCGCTCCGTACCGTCGCGAGCTCACCCTCACCTTTCTGGCGATCGTGGTCGGCTCGCTCCTCGCTCTCGTCCCCGCCTACTTGATGCGCGAACTGATCGATACAGCCATCCCACGGAGAGACCGGGGGCTCCTCGCCTTGCTCGGAGTCGGCATGATCGCGGCGCCCCTTTTCCGGGCCGGGTTCGAAACGGTTCAGGCATGGTTGGCCGCCCGGGCAGCCCAGGGGATCGTGTTTGATCTTCGGCGCAATACCTATCGGCATGTCCAAAACATGCCGATACGCTTCTTCACGCACACCCGCCTCGGCACGCTCTTGACCCGCCTCCAAAGCGACGTGGTCGGTGCACAGTACGTGATCACCGGAACGTTCGTCACGACCGGGTCGAATGTCGTGATGGTTGCGGCGGTAGGCACGGTGCTGTTTGTGACGGAGTGGCGCCTGACGTTGCTGGCGATGGCCGCGCTCCCACTGTTCGTCTTCGCCGCGCGATGGGTAGCTCGCTTGCTGCGCCGGGCATCACAAGACCAAATGGAGCATCAGGCAAAGCTGGCCGCTATTTCCTCAGACACCATGAGCGTCGGGGGGTCGCTCATGGTGCGGCTGTTCGACCGCTTCGAGTTCGAGAACAGCCGCTTCTCTTCGGAAGCCCATCAGATCGCCGAACTGGGTATTCGCCGCCAGCTGATCGGGGGATGGTTTCAAGCCATGCTCGGGGCCATCGCCGGGCTCGGAACAGCGGGGGTCTTCGTAGCCGGCGGCTTCCTGGTGATCCAGGGGGCGTTCACGATCGGGACCGTCGTGATGTTTGCGGCGCTCCTCTATCAGCTCTATTCACCCCTCTCAAATCTCTCCAACGCGCGGGTTGAATTCGCCACCGCTCTCGTTTCATTCGAACGCGTTTTCGAAGTGCTCGACATGGTCCCCGATATCACCGATACGCCCGGGGCACTCGACCTCGAGACGGCGGAGGGTTCCGTCGAGTTTGACGATGTGTGGTTTCGCTATCCAGCCGGACCGGTGGTCGAAGAAAAGTCCGCGATCAAGGCATCGGAGTGGCGGCCGGGAATCGAGGCCGGGCCAACGACTTCGGCGCATGCGTCCGAGCGCTGGGCTCTCCAACAGTTCTCGGCCAAGGCGGATCCCGGTCAGTTGGTAGCCCTCGTGGGTCCGAGCGGAGCAGGCAAGACGACCATCAGCTACCTGATCCCGAGACTCTACGACGTCACCCGGGGCCGCATAACGCTTGACGGACACGACATCCGAAGCCTCACCCTGAGCTCGCTGGGCCGGCATGTGAGCATGGTCACCCAGGACGCCTATCTGTTCAACGACACGATCGCGGCCAACCTCCGCTACGCCCGGCCCGAAGCGACACAACAGGAGATAGAGGCCGCATGTCGAAATGCGAACATCCACGAGTTCATCGCAGCGCTTCCTCAGGCCTACGAAACCAATGTCGGCGAGCGGGGCCAGCGGCTTTCGGGCGGCGAGAAGCAACGGATCGGCATCGCTCGAGCCTTGCTCAAAGATGCCGCAATTCTCATACTCGATGAGGCGACCTCACACCTCGACTCGCTCTCGGAGCGGCTGGTCCAGGAGGCACTCGAACGCGTCATGGTAGGTCGGACGACGTTTGTCATCGCCCACCGCCTTTCGACGGTACGTTCCGCCGATCTCATACTCGTGCTGGACGGTGGACGTCTGGCCGAATCCGGAACCCACCAGCAGTTGATCGAGCGAGGCGGCTTGTACGCTTCGCTCCATCAACTTCAACACTTCGAACAGGATGGGGAATCCGATGAACCCCCCCGCTAGTCCCGCTGAGCCTCTCTCGCTGGCCGGAGGTCCCGACGCTCTCGTCGAGCGGGTCGGCGAGTCGCTCGCTCAATGGTTGACCAAGGATGGGACCGCCCGGGACGTCGGGAGCTGGAACACTCCTGAGTGGAACGTGGCCGCATGGCTGGCCTACTGGCAAGGCGCCATCCCGTGGTTGCTGGCTCGGGCCGACGAAGACAGCGTGCAGATCGACCCCGCGGTACGAACTCGCCTGGAGTCCGTCGACATGCTGATTCGTGCACGCACCGGACGCCTGCTCGAAGACGCTGCCGAGGTTCTCGCCAGCCTCTCCGAAAAATCAATACCTTCCGTTCCGCTCAAGGGACTCGTGCTGGCCGACCGTTACTACCCGGACCCAAGGACCCGAGCGATGCGGGACATCGACCTGATGATTCACCAAACGGATTACGCTGCTGCGGCGGGCATTCTTCAAAGCCTCGGCTACCGGCAGCTTGGGAACCAGCCCAAATCGACGGTCTGGGTTCGGGGCGATGTTCATCCCGAATCCTGGTCACCCGACCACCTTCGGCCACTCGATCTCCACACGAAGTCGGTTGATGACATCGCCAACCTAGGAATACAGCTGGATACCAGATTGTGGAGCGAGTGCGACGTCGACCAGCTTCTCGAAGTTCCCGGGGTGCATGTGCTGAAGCCGGCTGCGCTGTTCTTCCATACTGCGTTGCATGCGTCGAACAACTGGGTCCGGCGTGATCCGATGCTCTCGCACCTGCGCGACCTCGAACTGCTGGCTCGAGGATTCGACGCCTCGAGCTGGGCCCGGGTGCAAGAGCTCGCGAACCCACGTTTGGCGAGGACCATATTCCCCGCTCTTGCGTTCCTCGCCCGGTACGCACCTTCGGCAGTTCCCGCCGATGTCAACGCATCGTTGCGAGCCGCAACCCCTCCGCGCTTGCGGACCTGGGTCGACCGGACGGGTTACGGGCAGTTGACGCGGACGAGCTACGACGCGGCCGATGCCGCAGAACGAGTAGGTTCGGTGCTGATTGCCCGCTCCAGGCTCGTACACGGCAGGCGGGAGTGGCAGCGGTTCCTTGCCGGTGTCGCTTTTCCTGAGCCGGAGGGAATCCTCACGTCACATAAGTTGGCCGACACCCGGTGGTGGCCGGTTGCGTACCTGCAGCGCCGTTTGCAGAAAGCGTGGCGCGTCGCCCTTGCGGCGGTCAGGAACCGGTTTCCCCGCCATGGCCAACCAGGAGAAGGTCGGTCCACCCGTGGATAGATCAAGGGACGCGTACAACCACCACCGCGATGCGCTGGACGACTTCTGGCGACGCAAGTCCAGTGCGCCGGTGCACCATCAAGACTCGAGGATCTTCGGACATCAGATGACCGTCACGAGCAACCACCCGGGGGTCATGGAGGCCGTGGACCTGGCCACACGCTCATACTCGACGGCCGCGCCGTCCGGTCGAGACTTCACCATGCGCATCGTCGTCGACGATCAGTTTCGAGCAGGAGTCGACCCGGCCGGCCACCTCCCCGACGAGATTCTGTACGTCGGATCGGAGGATTGGCTCGCCATGCGGGTCGGCCGCTGGGGACAGGCACATGTCGACTTGCGGGCAGGCACCTCCGTCGTGATTCTCGGGCCCGACCTGGCTTCCAAACCCGGGCTGATCGCTCGCTGGATCATCGACACCATTTGGACCAATTTCCTCATCAGGTCCGGGTACGGGATGCTCCACGCAACGGCCCTGCACCGAGATGGCACCCTGGTCGCCTTCGTGGCGCCCCACGACTCGGGGAAATCGACCACGGCTCTGCGGCTTGCCTTGGACAGGGGATTCCTCCTCCTGTCCGACAGTCTTCTCTTCGTTGACGGCTGCCCGGGAGGTCTCCGGTTCAACGCCTTCCCCGTCGGCCGCGTGAGCCTGCGACGGGGTGCCCTCGACGCATGGCCCCATGTGCGAGAGCACGCCATTGAGGAGTCGATTCGGTCCGAAACGAAGTACTTCGTGAATCTCGCCGCCTTCGCGCCGGAACACGTACAGCGCCAAGCCGTATGCCCGAACAGGATCTTCCTATTCCTCCTGGAACGCCACGACCACCCGGAAACTGTCCAGCATCAGGTGGACCCGAAGGAGGTCACCGATGTGCTGATTGCCAACAGCATGTTCTACGACACCGATCCGGTTTGGATGACCAACCTCGAGTGGATAACCGCCCTTTCCGAAGAGGCCGCGACCTCTCGATTGCTGATCGGGACGGACACCGATCGAATGCTCGACACTATCGAGCGAGCGATCAGCTAGTCGAGGGGGAGCCATTCGTTGCGGGGATCAAATCGCGGCTCGAGTCCGTAGTTGATCAGAACGAGGCTCAGCACGGTGATCGTGATGAGGAGACCCGTGGGCAAGACCCACCAGAGCCAGGCATCGCCCAGCGCCGCACCACTCGCCTGGGCGAAGAACAGCATGGTCCCCCAGCTCTTCTGAGTCGGATCGCCCAATCCCAGGAAACTCAACCCCGCCTCGGCGAGGATTGCAGCGCTGGCTACGAACAACACCTGGACTGCGACAATCTCACGCAATGCGGGCCAAACGTGATGGACCAGAATCCGCCACCGGCTGCTGCCCGCCAGCACAGCCGCATCCACGAAGAGCTCGCGCAAGATGCTCAGCGCTCGCGCCCGGATGACGCGGGCCGGGCCGGCCCACAAGACCGCCGTCAAGAGCGTGATCACCGCTCCTCGTCCTCCACCCACGTATGCACCCAGCACGAGGACCAGCGGAAAGAACGGCAGGACGAGCGCAAGGTCGGCGAAACGCATGGCGAGACGCCCCGGCCAATGGTCGGAGATAGCTCCCAGCAGTCCAAAACCCAGCGCAATCACCACGGCAAGCACACCGACACTCAAACCGGTCACGAGCGATGCCCGGGTGCCCCATATGAGCTCACTGAGCAGATCCTGGCCGATGTCATTCGTTCCCAGCCGGAACACGGGTCCGGGTCGCTCGAGCGGGGGACCGACCGTCTCGGTCGGATCGAAGGGCGCGAACCAATCCGGGACAAGAGCCATCAGGCCCAGGATTACCAGGAGCACCAGGCCCACCCAGCCGGCCGATCTCTGCCAGCGTCTCAGTGCGACGGCAGGGTCGAGTGGCAGTGTGCTCATCGCGGGCTCCGCAGGCGCGGGTCGAGCCGCGGGTACAAGAACTCGGTGAACATGTTGATGGCCAGCACTCCAACCGTGAAAATCAGAAACCCGCCCTGGAGCAGGGGATAGTCGCGGGTCTTGGCTGCCTCGAACATCATCGCACCAATACCCCGATAGTTGAACACGGTCTCGATGAGGATCACCCCGCCCAGCAATTGGCCGAAGTCGAGCGCCAGCATCGTGATGACCGGAGCCGCTGCATTTCGAACGCCGTGGCGATACAGCACGGCGCGATCAGGAAGACCCTTGGCGCGGGCCAGGAGCAGATGGGGCTCGTTCGACACATTGATGACCGACGCCCGCATCATTGCGTAGGCAACCGGAACGTAGCTGATTGCCAGGACACCCACCGGAAGCACGGCGTGGTGGACCACATCGGCGACTCCCGCCCATCCATCGGGCCGGGGTATCGAGTAAGAATCACCACTGGGGAACCAGCCGAGCGTCACCGCAAAGATCGGGATAACGATCATGGCAAGCCAGAACACGGGCATAGAGCGCAACGCGAACATGAAGGAGAGCTGACCGAGACCACCCCGGCGACTCCATGCGGCCCGCGCTCCGAGAGCACCTCCAATGACGGTGGCAATGACCAGGGCCGAGATGACCAGGAGGGCCGTCCACATGAGGCGATCTACGAGAACCTCGAGAACCGGGCGTCCGCCGCTGTACCGAAACGACGTACCGAGATCGCCGCGCACGAGGTTGCTGAGATATCCGAAGTACTGCGAGAGCAGCGGTTCATCGAGGCCGTAGGCGCTCCGCAGGGCCGCGATGCGCTCGGGTCCCATCTGCCGGACCGCATCTCCTGCAATCAGAGCCAGCGGATCGCCGGGAAGAGCACGCGGCAGAAAGAAGTTGATCGATACCGCAACGAGCAGCGTGAGCAGGTATTCCCCAACCCGCCCGCCGCGCTTCTGAGCGCTCATCGTGTCAGCAATCCGTTCAGTTTCTCGAAGAGGAGCGGTCGCATTACATTCCAGTACCTCGCCGGCTTGCTCCCCCCGGCGTAAGGCTGAACCACCGATCTGTGTGCCACCGAAACGAGAGCCAGGGCGAAGACTTCGTCCGCCACACGCTGCCTGCGGTTGCGTTCGGCAGCGGCCGGTACCGCCCCTCCGAGCCGTTCCCGCTCTCGCCAATAGATGTCGAGAACCAGTTCACGATCCACGCCCAGCGAAGCCCCGAAAGGCTGGATGTCCAGGTAGGCGAGATCAAACTCGGGAGCACCCCAGCCGGTCATATCCCAGTCGATCAGCGCACAACGGCAGGGTGGTGCATGCCGCAGCCCGACATTGGAAGGATGGACATCGAGGTGAAGGATGGTGTCCAAGCCGTCCAAAGACGCAAGTTCTTCGAAGGCCCGTCGAGCCATCGCTGAGAGTCCCGGCAGGTCGCCCCATATTCCCAGTCGAGCCAGATCGAGGGCTTGCGATGACACCGCGTCCGGCGACCAGGTGGGCTGCCCGTACTCGAGCATCCACGGTCGGCGACCAACCTCCCGTCCCTCTACGTGGAGATGCGCATAGCCGGGCAAGAAGCATCTGAACTCGTCAAGAGTCCACCGATGGTCTTCCGCAGGAAACCCGTACCCGGTCGTCAAATCCTCGAGCGCCAGGTAGCGAACATCACCGTGCTCAACGGAATCGAGCAGCCGGGGTGTCCGAATGCCGAGCCGGGGCAGCACGTCCCGGTATGCCGCCGCCTCACGACGAACGAAGTCCGGATCAGAGCCAACGGAGCCGGTCTCCTTGATCACGGCGTTCGCAGCCGGGCGGTCGCCGACCACCAGTCGCCATACACGGCTGATGCCGCCGCTGCCCAGCGGGTGCCAGCTCAGCGATCCGGCACCCGGAAACAATCGCTGCGCCAGGCTCAGAGCTCCGGCAGGAATCTCCTCCGGTTCACTCACCCTCGACAAACGACCACGGTGTCATGATCCCGTTTCCGCGCATGAAGACCCAACCGTCGTATGCGTCAGAGTTCACTGCGAAGTTTCCGGCCGGTGACATCAACGGAATGAATGGCAGAGCTTCGGCAATCCGCTCCTGAATGAGCGTCGACAGCTCATCCGACCTCTCCTCATCCGGCGTAGTCACAAACTCGGCCAGCAGAGCATCCAGCGTGGGGTCGGCGATGCCCGTCAGGTTTGCCCACCCGACTCCGCCGAAGTCGCCATCGACGAGTCCTCGTACGAAGCCTCGTTGAGTCTGGACACCTGCCGACCAGCCCCACACGGCCAGGTCGTAGTCCGGATCGGGTACGGCGGCGAAGCTGGGCCAAATCCGGGAGACGGCGGTGTCGATGTCGATACAGGCGGGAGAGGCGTCAATGCCAACGTCGGCGAGCCACCCACCGATCAACTCCGCGGTGCGCACCTCTGTTGGATTGTTTGCATCGCAGAGAATGTCGAATTCGGCGGGAATGCCGCCAAACTCCCGAACGCCGTTGCCATCCGAGTCCGCGAGCCCGGCTTCGTCGAGAAGCTCTGCGGCTCTCCCCGGGTCGAAGTCGTGGCCGATATTCTCGCTCCAGGGCAGGTCCGGGTGATACCAGCTCAACGGCAGCTCAGTTCCGCGTCCCAGGAAGACGGTCTCGGTCAAGGAGGCTGTGTCTATCGCTGTGGCAATTGCCGTTCGAACCTCCGGGATATCAAATGGAGGCCGCGAACCGTTGGCGTACAGCACGTAGTTGAAGAAGTCCGATCCGCGCAAGACCTCGATACCTTCGTCGCCTTCGAGCTGGTCGACCTGAGCCGGCGGGACCGATGCCAGTACCGCATCAGCCGCTCCCGTCCGCAGCTGGCTGAATTGCTGCGTCCGGTCCTTCACCACCTTGGCAATCAAGGTTTCGACCTTTGGGGCTCCGCGAAAATAGTCGGCGTTGGCGGAAAACGTATACGTCTCACCGGGGACGATCTCGTCCAGGACGAAGGGGCCGGTGCCAATCTCCCCTTGAAACTGGTTCAGTTCTCCACTCAGGGGCTCCTGGCCTTCCCAAACATGCTGCGGAAGGATGTAGTAACCGGCCAGTCCCTCATTCACGAAGAACGGAGCGGGCTGAGAAAGCCGGATCGTCACGCTGTGATCGCCGGTGACCTCTATGGAATCCACGGCACCGAGGTTGGGAGCCCGGCCCGCTGCAATGAGGAACTCGTAGCTGAACTTGACATCCTCGGCAGTGAAGGGCTCGCCATCGTGCCAGGTTACGTCGTCACGGAGTGCAATCTCCCAGGTCAACCCGTCTGGGCTTGGTGATGCCTCCGTCGCCAGCGCCGGAACCGGTTCGAGGTCCGGCGATCGCGCAAACAGAGGATCGTAGACCCACCCCACCATCCAGAAACCGATGAACGTATTGAAGTTCGCCGGCGTGATCGGGCCCTCATCGTTGTCGATGAGCACCACGAGCGATTCGGTCGTCTGGGCACCTGTCGCGCAAGCCCCCACAATCAACATCATCGCAATGACGAGTATCCCCACCGTCCAGATTCTCCGCTCCATTGTCGCGCGCCCTCTCTCTCAAGACCACGGAGACTACTCACCGGGCGAGAAAGAAACACCCGCCGGGTTTCCCTGCGAACAGAACAAATGTCGTCAGATCACGAGGCCGAGCGGAAAAGCCTTCGAGCTAATCCTTCTTCCGCAAACACCAGCTCTCCTTCGACGATGGTTGCGACCACACCCAGGGTGCTCGTCGAGCAACACCAGGTCCGCCTTGTTCCCCGGTGCGATGGTTCCTCTCGAGGACTCTCCGATCACCGGCGAAGTCGGACGATATGAAACCATCCGGTGCCATGACCCGCCCGTTGCGGATCAGCAGGGTGCTAATCATTCGACCCGAAATCTCGTGCCGGGATCTGCGGTGTCTCCCAGGTCAGGCAACCGCCCGGATGATGGCGCTCACCGCGTCGGGGGCGACGGGGTGGGTTACCTCCATCTCGACCTCGCGGAAGCCTGCCTGCTCGAGACCGGCCACGAAATCCTCGCGGTAGAGGGCACCGGCCAGGCACCCCGTCCAGGACGCCAGATCAGACTGTTCCTCCTTGGTGAACGGCCGCGTGGTGACGATGTCGGTAACGGCAAAACGTCCGCCCGGTTTGAGCACCCGATGGGCCTCGCGGAAGACGCCGGGCTTATCGACCGATAGGTTGATCACGCAGTTCGAGATGATCACGTCGATCGAGTCGTCCGGGAGGGGGATCGCCTCAATCTCGCCCTTGAGGAACTCAACGTTCTCGATACCCGCCTCAGTCTGGTTGCGACGCGCCAGTTCCAGCATCTCGTCGGTCATGTCCAGTCCGTAGACCTTCCCGCTCGGTCCCACCCGCCGGGCGGAGAGGAAGGCATCCAGACCCCCGCCGGACCCGAGATCGAGCACCACCTCGCCTTCCGCCAGCGCCGCAACGGCAGTCGGGTTCCCGCAACCGAGGGAGGCCAAGCGGGCTGTGTCGGGAAGGCCTTCGGTGTCGAGTGCGGCATAGAGTTCGGCACCGAGGCCGTCGCCGGCAGCGGGATCGGGCCCGCAGCACGAGCCGGTTTCACGAACCTGCAGCGCGGCGGTGGCATAGCGCTTGCGGACCGCTTCCTTGATATCAACCATTCCAGCTCCCATATATTGATGAGTGTCTATGTATTGTATCGCAAGGCTGCCCCCGGGTCAACCCGCAAAACCGCCCCCCGAGAAAAGGTCAGAAAGATGAAATATGACAATACCCCACTCAGGTTATACACTGTGGTTACGCTAAATTTCGACGTCCGACGAGTTCAGAGGTGAAGACATGGCAAAAGTAGTAGGCATCGACCTGGGGACCACCAACAGCGCGATCGCCGTGATGGAAGGCGGAGAGCCCACCATCATCCCCAACGCAGAAGGACAGCGCACCACCCCATCGGTCGTAGCGTTCAAGGACGATGAGGTGCTCGTGGGGGAGGTCGCCAAGCGTCAGGCGATCACGAATCCGGACCGCACCATTCGGTCCGTCAAGCGGTACATGGGAACGGACAAGAAGTTCGACATCGACGGCAAGATGTACACCGCCCAGGAGATCTCGGCGCGCATCCTCATGAAGCTCAAGCGGGATGCAGAGGCTTTCCTCGGCGACAAGGTCAACGAGGCCGTCATCACCGTTCCCGCTTACTTCAACGATGCGCAACGCCAGGCCACCAAGGAAGCCGGTCAGATTGCCGGCCTCGAAGTGCTCCGCATCATCAACGAGCCGACCGCGTCCTCGCTCGCCTACGGGCTGGACAAGAAGCACGACCACACCGTGCTCGTCTTCGACCTCGGCGGCGGGACCTTCGATGTTTCGATTCTCGATATCGGCGAGGGCGTATTCGAAGTCAAGTCAACCAGCGGCAACACCAAACTGGGAGGCGATGACTGGGACGATGCCGTCATGGATTGGCTCGTCGCCGAGTTCAAGAAGGAAAGTGGCGTAGACCTCTCCAAAGACCGGATGGCATTGCAGCGACTCAAGGAAGCCTCTGAGAAAGCCAAGATCGAGCTTTCCTCGGTAGCCGAAACCGAGATCAACCTTCCGTTCATCACTGCTACCGCCGAGGGACCGCTCCACCTCCAGAAGAAGCTGACCCGTTCGGAGTTCCAGAAGCTGACCGACAGTCTGCTGGAGAAGTGCAAGGCACCGTTCCATCAAGCCATCAAGGATGCCGGGATCAAAGTCGCCGATATCGACGACGTCGTGCTGGTGGGCGGCTCGACCCGCATGCCGGCCGTCCAGGAACTGATTCGCGATCTGACCGCAGGCAAGGAACCCCACAAGGGAGTGAACCCGGACGAAGTGGTCGCCGCCGGTGCCGCGTTGCAGGCGGGGGTCCTGAAGGGTGATGTCAAGGACATCTTGCTCCTCGACGTGACCCCGCTGACCCTCAGCATCGAGACCAAGGGCGGTATCTCGACCAAGATGATCGAGCGCAACACGACGATCCCGACGCGGCGCTCGGAGATCTTCACAACGGCGGAGAACAACCAGCCGGAAGTCGAGATTCACGTGCTGCAGGGCGAGCGGCAGATGGCGAACGACAACAAGAGCCTGGGCAAGTTCCGGCTCACCGGCCTCCCGCCGGCACCCATGGGTCTCCCGCAAATCGAAGTCACCTTCGATATCGATGCCAACGGAATCGTCCACGTCACGGCCAAGGACCTGGGCACCGGCAAGGAGCAGGCGATGACTATCACCGGCGGAACCGCGCTGGCCGACGAGGACATCGACTCCATGATCAAAGATGCCGAAGCACACGCCGAGGAAGACCGGGTTCGACGCGAAGCTGCCGAGACTCGCAACCAGGCCGAGCAGGTGGTTCACCAGACGGAGAAGCTGTTGACCGAGCAAGCCGATCAACTCAACGACGAGGAGAAGGCGGCGATCGAATCGGCACTGACCGAGCTGAGAACGGAGACCGAGAACAAGGATGCAACTCCGGAAACCCTCCGGCCGAAGATGGACGCCGTGCTGCAGGCCTCGCAAGCCCTGGCGCAGCGCCTCTACCAGCAGCAGACATCTGAAGGTGCCCCGGCCGGTGACGCCGACAACGGCGACGACGATGACGACGTCGTCGAGGCCGAGATCATCGACGAGGGCGATGAGGGATAGCGGCCGTGTCGCAAGAAGCCACCGACGGAATGGAGCAGGTCCCGCCCCGGAGCGAGGAAGAAACGTTCGTGGCGGAGATCGTGGTCGATTCCGAGCCTCCGCTCGTTGACCCTCATACGCTCGGCCTGGAGCTCCCCGAGGATCATGAAGCAGCCGTCCAGCTCCTCTTGAAGGAGCTGGCCGCGGCGCGGCGAAGAGGCCGGCCTGTACCTGGCCGATCTCCAACGGGTCGCGGCCGACTTCGACAACTTCCGCAAACGGATGCTGCGTGATCAAGCGGAGAACATCGAGCGAGCTTCCCAGCGGGTCGTGGTCGGTCTCATGCCGGTCATCGACACCCTGGAGGCCGCCCTGACCACTGAGGCGGAGACCCCGGCCGAGAAGAAGCTCCTCGACGGCGTGCGCGGAACTCTGACGCTGCTGCTCGACACCCTGGCGAAAGAAGGCCTGGAGCCGATCCCGAGCGTCGGGACCGAGTTCAATCCCGAACTGCACGAAGCCGTCCTGGCGCCGGAGCCGGGCGACGGCCGGTTGATCGTCACTCAAGAAATGCGGCGTGGCTATGCGCTCAAGGGCCGATTGCTGCGGGCCGCCCTCGTCGCGGTCGATCATGAATAGGGATTGGGTCGAGAAGGACTTCTACAAAGTCCTGGGGGTCTCCAAGACCGCGTCGGCCGACGAGATCAAGAAGGCCTATCGCAAGCTTGCCCAGAAATATCATCCTGATGCCAACCCGGGCGACAAGTCGGCCGAGGAGCGGTTCAAAGACATCTCCGAGGCAAACGCAACGCTATCCGACAAGGAGCAGCGCGAGGAGTACGACCAGGTCCGCCAGATGGTCGACTCGGGAGGTTTCCGCGGATTCGGCTCGCCCGGCGGCGCCGGCGGAGCGGGCGGTTTCGGCGGAGCCGGCCAGCGCATCCGCATCGAAGACCTCGGCGACCTGCTCGGAGGTGCGGGCGGCGGACTCGGCGACCTGTTCGGTTTCGGTGGTCGGAGCCAGAGCGGCCCCCAACGTGGTGCCGACATGGCCACCGAACTCCACCTCTCTTTCGAAGACGCCATCGCCGGGGTGACCACTTCCGTTGGTGTCCAGGGTGAGGCATCGTGCCGCACGTGCCGGGGCAGCGGGGCCGAACCGGGCACAACCGTTACCACGTGTCCGGTGTGCGGTGGCAGCGGGATGACGGCGCAAAGCCAGGGCTTCTTCTCGATGACCCAGCCGTGCCGGAATTGTGCCGGGTCGGGACGGATCGTGCCGCAACCGTGCCACACCTGCGGCGGGCGCGGAACCGAGATGCGATCGAGAACCCTCAACGTCAAGATCCCGGCAGGGGTCCGCGACGGGGCAACCATTCGCCTCAAAGGCAAGGGATCACCGGGACGCAACGGCGGACCCGCCGGAGATCTCCTGGTCAAGACGCACGTGGCTCCCCATCCGATCTTCAAGCGCAAGGGCGACGACCTCACGGTCAAGCTCCCGGTTACCTTCACCGAAGCCACCCTCGGAGCCCAGATCGATGTGCCGACCCTGAACGGCCCGGTCAAGCTCAAGGTCCCGGCCGGCACGAAGAGCGGCAAGACGTTCCGGGTCCGCGGCCGCGGCGTGGTCCGGCCGCGGGGTCGCAAGGGTGACCTGCTTGCCACCATCGAAGTGGTCGTGCCGACCAAACTGTCGCGAGATGCAAAGAAGGCCTTGCAGGATTTTCACGATCAGTTCGAAGCCGATGAGAACCCACGCTCCCATCTGAAGGTGTGACATGGCCCATAGGGGAAGCCAATCAAAACAAGCCGTCTTTGTGATCTCCGTTGCTGCGGAACTGGCGGGCGTCCACCCTCAAACGCTGCGGATCTATGAGCGCCGCGGCCTGATCGAGCCGTACCGGACCCCGGGCGGCACACGTCGCTACTCCCAGGAGGACCTCAACCGGCTCGCCCTCATCCAGGAACTGACCGAACAAGGGCTCAACCTCGAGGGCGTCAAGAAGGTTCTGGAACTGCGGGAACGCGTTGTGAAACTCGAGGAAGAGCTCGCCCGGATCAAGGTCGATTTGTCCGCGGCCGAAGAACAGGTCGATCGTGAGATCGCCAAGGTTCACCGCAGTTACCGCAGCGATATCATCCTCCGCAAGCATCTCCACCCCGACGTGCGCAGACGGCTCAAGGATCTCTTCGAGTAGCCGGCCGTCGATCGTGGAGCACCGGAACCAGACTCCTCCAGGCTGATAGCTTCTTCCCATGACCGATCCCGTAGCCGCCCAGTACAGCGACGACGCGCTGCTGCAGGCCCGCCAGGACATGCACGAGCGCTTCTCCGAATACCGCGGGGACGTTCGCCGGTGGGTGACTGATCGCATACCTTTCGACGCGGGGGCCGAGCTTTTGGATGTGGGGTGCGGCAACGGGCGGTACTTCCCGTACTTCCAAAGCCGGGCGGCCCGGGTCGTCGGCATCGACCTCTTCCCCGGCATGCTCCGGGCCGCCGCCCGAAGAGGCCGGGCAAGCCTGGTGGCGGCCGCGGCCGGCCAACTTCCGTTCAAGGACGCATCCTTCGACGTTGCCTGTCTCAACCACATGCTGGGGTTCGTGCCCGACCGGGCCGGGGCGCTGCGGGACGCCCGCCGGGTCCTCCGGCGAGGAGGCACGGTGGCCGTGACCCTGAACACTCGCGAGCACAGCCGGGAGCTCTACGCGGTGTGGGACGAAGCGGTGGCGGGAACCGGCCGCGACCCCGTCGCCACGGCCGCAACCTCCGCCTACCGGGCCGAGGACGCTCTCATCCAGATCGACGAGGTGTTCGGTGACGCCGAATACGACCGGCTTGACAACGCGTTCCTGTTTGCCGGGCCCGACGACCCGGTGGCATACCTGGCCACGACCCACTTCGCTCAGGAAGAGGATCCGCCCCTCACGGCAGACGAGGAACGAGCCGTCGAGGCAGCCGTGCGGGCCCACGCCGAGCGGATGATCTCCCTCCACGGCGTGTGGAGGGTCCCCAAACCCGTCGGGGTGATCACCGCCACTAAATAGAGGTGGTCACAGCTAGCCCTTGACGACGCCGAGGGGCCGCAATCGCGCCACCCGGCCCGCCAAGCCGGCCCGGGCGCAGGCATCGACCACTTCATCGACATCCTTGTAGGCGTACGGGGCCTCCTCGGCGAGCAACTTGACCGAACCCGGACGAATGGATATGCCGTCCGCCTCGAGACCCCGGCGCACCTCGTACCCGGTTTCGCGCTGCTTGGCCTTCTTGCGGCTCATCAGGCGACCCGCCCCGTGCGCCGCCGTCGCAAAGGCCGGATTTCCGGCAACTCCGACGAGCACCCACGAAGCGGTCCCCATGCTGCCCGGGATCAAAACCGGCTGGCCGACCGGCCGGAGGTCCTCCGGAAGCTCGGGATGGCCGGGCCCAAAGGCCCGGGTCGCGCCCTTGCGGTGGACGCACAGCCGGCGTGTGTGGCCATCAACCACCTGGGTCTCGATCTTGGCCAGATTGTGGGCGACGTCGTAGACGAGCTGCATGCCGGTCTGCTCCGGTGAGGTCCCGAAGGCAGCGGCGAAAGCCCGGCGTGCTTCGTGGGCCAGCACGTGGCGGTTGGCCCAGGCGAAGTTGGCGGCGGCGGCCATAGCGCCCAGGTAGTGGTCACCTTCGGCAGAATCCACGGGGACTGCGGCCAGCTGCCGATCGGGAACCTCGATGTTGAACTTCTGCATGGCCGAACCCATCACCTTGAGTTCGTCGGTGCAGGTCTGGTGTCCGAGGCCGCGGCTGCCGCAATGGATCATGACGCACACCATGCCCTCGGTGAGTCCGAAAGCGCGGGCGGCAGCCTCGTCGTGGATCGAGTCGACAACCTGGACCTCGAGGAAATGGTTTCCGGCCCCCAGCGATCCCAGCTGGCCCGCTCCCCGCTCCAGCGCCCGCGGTCCGATGGATTCGGGTTGCGCTCCCCGGGACGTACCCTGCTCTTCGCACCGGTCGAGGTCGGAGTCCCATCCGAATCCGGCACTGAGGACTGCCCGGGCGCCGTCCTTCAAAACACTTCCCAGCAATCCGGCGCCGGCAATCGCTCCTCTCCCCAGCCCGCGCGGGATGCGGCGGTCGAGTTCGTCCATAACCCCGGCGCGGCGAAGGTTGAAGTCCTCCTCTGTGTAGCGGGAGGCCAGCAGACGCACCCCGCAGCAGATGTCGAACCCGACCCCACCCGGCGAGACCACCCCTCCGCCGTCGACGTCGGTGGCCGCCACTCCCCCGATCGGAAAGCCGTATCCCCAGTGGATGTCGGGCATGGCCATCGACGCCCCGACGATCCCGGGCAGGTGGGCGACGTTCTCGACCTGGACGATGGCGCGATCTTCCTCCGCCTTCAGAATCAGCTGCTCGGAGGCAAAGATACGACCCGGGACCCGCATCCCTCCGCGACGGGGAATCTCCCAAACACACTCGTCGATCCGGCTCAGCTCCATCACTTCCACTGTACGCGCAAAGGCCGGCCCGGAGGCCGGCCTTTTACCAGGGTCGAGGAGGGCTATCGCTTGAGCGAGTCGCGGATCTCCGTGAGGAGGACGATCTCCTCGGCCGGCTCGGCCGGCGCTTCCTCTTCCGCCGCCTTCATCTTGTTGTAGGCCCGGACCACCACGAACATCACAAAGCCAACGATGACGAAGTTGAGCAGGGCACCGAAGAAGGCTCCCACGCTACCGGCCGGCAGGCCGGTAGCCTCGTCGATGTTGCCGAAGGTGATCCACGTGTCGAGACTGGATACATTGAAGATCATTCCGATGAGCGGGTTGACGATCCTGCCGACGAACGCCGACACAACGGACGCAAACGCAACGCCCATCACAAAGCCGACGGCGATGTCGACCAAGCTCCCCTTGCTGATGAACTCCTTGAACTCTTTGAGCACAAGCTCTCCCTTCCTACGCCCGGGGTTTACCAGGGACTGATTCTTGACTTTCACGAGGTGCCCAAACGTGTCGGACACACAACACCGGGAAGCCGAATCTCTGGCTTCCCGGTAGTTCGACCCACGATGATCGCCGGAGTTCCGCGCGAAATCAAACGTCGAACAGGACGCGGGCCGACCACCCTGTCCGCACCCGGGCTATGACGAGATCGTGATAGGTGACGGCCTTGACCGGCGGTCCGATCAGCTCTACGGAAGCAACCGGAACTCCGATGGCCCGGCCGGCGGCATGGGTATCGTCCAGCGTGTCGATCTGGAAGGAACAGAAAGCCAGATCTCTCGTCTCGGCCTCGAAGAGGAGCGTGCTCAGCCAGTCGACGAGCAGTTCCTCTAGGGTCGCCGCGGCCACCACGACTTCGACCCGATGCACGCCCTCCACTTCACCGATCCCGAACATCAGATCGAACATGGCGAAGGCGGCACTCTCGAAGACCGTCGCGAGCGTCGGCCCATACGCGACGATGCCCGTGTCGGCAGTGTGGGAAAGCACCTCATACCGGGGGGTCATGTCCATATTGTGCGCATCCGCACCCGTTCGATTCCGGCGTGACTTTCCTGCGCATAGCGCAGGAAAGTCACGCAAGAACGGACAAGAATCCTAAGTACCCCTCCCAACCGGTCCGATAACCACTCGTGATGGACAACACCAACGATCTGGCGGTGCTGCTCGCCTCCCAATACCCGCTGCTGCTGGTGGAGGCACAGGAGGAGCAACGTCTGCTCGACATCATCCGCCAGGCGGCGGAACGGCTCGACCTCCCCGTGTGGACGTGGTCGGCCACCGCGGGCTGGCCAAGGATGGCCACCACGCCCAGTATCAGACCATCGACCCGCACGTGGCCCTCGAATTCGTCGGCGACCTATCCGGTCCGGGCGTGTTCGTTTTTGCGGACGTCCATCCAGTCCTCTCCGACCCGATCGTCATCCGGCGCATCAAAGAGGTAGCCCAGGGAGCCAGGCGGGGCCAGACCCTCGTGCTCACGGGGCCCCGCAACGAAGTGCCTCCGGAAATCGAGAGCCTCGCCCACCAGTGGTCGCTCAAGCCACCCGACCGAACCGAACTTGCGGCGCTGGTGAAGAGAACCCTCGAGACCTTCGCCGCCCGTTCGTTTCCGGTCGTCGTCAATGCGGCTGAAGTCGATCAGATGGTCGATGCTCTCCTCGGCCTCACGATCACCGAGGCCGAACGGCTGGTCCAGCGCGAAGCGCTGCGCGACGGTCAGATATCGCCGGCAGACATCCCGGCCCTCCGGACCGCCAAAGCGGAGCTGCTCAATTCGGACGGCATCCTCGAACTCGTAGAAGCCGACGTCGGCACGCTGGACACCATCGGCGGACTCGCCGGCCTCAAGTCGTGGCTCCGGCTGCGACGACGGGTCATGCTCTCCGACGACTCACTGCCGGGCCTCGACCCGCCCCGGGGCGTGCTCCTCGCCGGGGTCCCCGGATGTGGAAAATCGCTCGTGGCCAAGACCCTGGCCCACACGTGGGGATTGCCCCTGGTTTTGCTGGATCCTTCCCGTCTCTACAGCAAGTACATCGGCGAGTCCGAGCAGCGGCTCACCGCAGCCCTTTCGACGGTTGAAGCCATGGCGCCGGCCGTCCTCTGGATCGACGAGATCGAGAAAGGCCTGGCATCATCGGGCGACGCCGACGGGGGCGTCAGCCGGAGGCTGCTCGGCACGTTCCTCCGCTGGATGCAGGAACGCCGCGGCGATGTCTTCATGGTGGCGACCGCCAACGATGTCTCCGCCCTGCCACCGGAATTGCTCCGGCGGGGCCGGTTCGATGAGATCTTCTTCGTCGATCTGCCCGGCACCGACGAGCGAGCGGATATCTTCGCCATCCATCTCGCCAAGCGCGGCCAGGACCCGGGTCGCTTCGATCTCGCTCCCCTCGTGGCCGCGTCGGAAGGGTTCTCCGGGGCCGAACTGGAGACCGTCGTCGTCGGGGCACTGTACCGCGCGCTCGCCGATGAAGGTGATCTGACCACCGACAGCTTGATGAAGGAGCTGGCGGCCACCGTTCCCCTGTCGGTGTCGCGCCGTGAGGACGTGGCATCGCTGCGGGCCTGGGCCGACGGCCGGGCAGTGTTCGCCTAGGAGCCCGGGAACCGGCGGCCGGACCGCTATCCTCCCCGGCATGACCGAACGACCGGCAATCATCCGTATTTCCGAATCAGAAGACGGCGACGATGCTCGCGTCATGATCACCCTGGAGTGGGGCGAGATCGCGTTCCACGGAGAGGCAATCGGCTCGTCGAGCCCCGGGCACCGTGCTCGCCTGGTGGGGGAAGCAACGCTCGACGCCGTCGAGAAGGTCACCGAAGGCCGCCTCCACCTCGACCTCGAAGCCGTGGCCACCCAGGACCTCGGGGTGGTGCAGGTTGCACTCGCTCAGGTCAACCTCACGGAAACCGGCGAGTCCCTGGTCGGCAGCGCGCTGGTCGGCGATCACGACCCTTCGGCGGCCACCGTCAAGGCAATCCTCGACGCCATCAACCGGAGGCTCTCGACGGTTCTCTAGAACCACCTCAATCGGTCTCGAGGTCCTGTCGAAGTCGGATTCTCGCTTGCCGGCGGGCTTCTGCCTCCCGCTGCCTGCGCTCTTCTTCGACATTCTCCGGGGCTACGCCCGGAACGGCCACCGGGCGTCCATGCTCGTCGAGGCCCACCATCGTGAGGTAGGCAGTCGTCGTGTGATCGGTGTCTCCCGATACCGGGTCCTCCCGGTGGACGGTGACTTCGATTTCCATGGACGTGTTCCAGGCCTGGGTCACGCAGGCGGTCAGGCTCAGCACGTCGCCGATGTGGACCGGTGCATGGAACGTGAGCGAGTCGACCTGGGCCGTAACCACCCGCCGCTGGGCGTGGCGCATGGCGGCGACGCCCGCAGCCGAGTCGACGAGTTTCATGATCGAACCACCATGTACGAACCCGGCCGTGTTTGCGTCGGTGATCTGCATGACTTGCGCCATCGTCGTCAGCGACTCAGCCGGGGGTTTGGACTCCATGCGAACTCCTGAATCTGATAGACTTAGACTTAGATTTATTGGAATACCGTGACTACGAAATGGGTTTTCTGAGAAGACCTTACAGGAGCAAACGTCATGGCCATCGATTTCAACAGATTCACGCACCGATCACAACAGGCAATGGTGCGCGCCCAGGAGCTCGCCGCCGCGGACCACCATCAGTATGTCGAACCTGCCCACCTGCTCCTGGGTCTTCTCGACCAAACAGACGGCATCGCCTATCCGCTCCTGGCGAAGCTCGGTATCCAGGCCCCCGACCTCCGTAAGGACCTCGACGCAGTGCTCGACGGCTTCCCGAAGGTGTACGGCGGCGAGGTGGCGGTCTCGAAAGGCCTCCTCGAGGTCTTCCAGGCTGCCGAGTCGCGCCGGACGGAAATGCGCGACGACTACCTGTCCGTGGAACACCTCCTCCTGGCCCTGGCGACCTCGAAGAGCCCGGCGGGCGAGGCACTGCGCGCCCGAGGAGCCGTCGCGCAATCCATGCTGGAAGCCCTGACCGAAATCCGGGGCAATCAGCGCGTGACCAGCCAGGATCCCGAGGCAACGTTCGAGGCGCTCGAACAGTACGGGCGCGACCTGACCGAGATGGCTCGCCAGCAGAAGCTCGACCCCGTCATCGGCCGGGACGACGAGATCAGGCGGGTCATCCAGGTGCTCTCGCGACGAACCAAGAACAATCCGGTTCTCATCGGCGAGCCGGGCGTCGGCAAGACGGCCATCGTTGAAGGACTGGCCCAGCGAATCGGGAACGGCGACGTCCCCGAAGGCCTGAAGAGCAAGCGGATCGTTGCCCTCGACCTGAGCGCCATGGTGGCCGGAGCCAAGTATCGCGGCGAGTTCGAAGAGCGCCTCAAGGCCGTGCTGGCCGAGATCAAGGCATCGGAGGGCCAGATCATCACGTTCCTCGACGAGATGCACACGATCGTCGGAGCCGGTGCCGCCGAAGGTGCAATGGATGCATCGAACATGCTCAAGCCGATGCTCGCACGGGGCGAATTACGGATGATCGGCGCAACGACCCTCGACGAGTACCGCAAGCACATAGAAAAGGACGCGGCCCTCGAGCGGCGATTCCAACCGGTGGTCGTCAACCCCCCGAGTGTTGAGGATGCGATCGGTATCCTGCGCGGGCTCAAAGAGCGGTACGAGGTGCACCACGGGGTCCGCATCACCGATTCGGCCCTGGTGGCGGCGGCCGTGCTTTCCGACCGGTATATCACCGGCCGGTTCCTGCCCGACAAGGCGATCGACTTGATCGACGAATCGGCCTCACGGCTGCGAATCGAAATCGACTCCATGCCCGAAGAAATCGACGAGCTGGAGCGGCGCAGCAAACAGCTGGAGATCGAGCGGGCGGCACTCACCAAGGAGACCGATGAGGCTTCCAAGGAACGCCTGACTGCACTCGAACAGGAACTGGCGGACGTTCAGGAGGAGTCGCAAGGCCTGCAGGCCCACTGGAACCTGGAGAAGGAAGAGATCGGCCGGATCCGCAGCATCAAGCAGCAGACCGAGGAGGCCAAGGCCGAAGCCGAACGAGCCGAGCGCGGCGGAGACCTCGAACTGGCCGCCCAGATCAGATACGGAACGCTCCCCGAGCTCGAACGAGGTCTCGTCGAGCGACAGCAGGAACTGGAGAAGCTGCAGGCCCAGAAGAAGATGTTGAAGGAAGAGGTCGACGAGGAAGACGTCGCCGAGGTGGTCAGCCGCTGGACGGGTGTCCCCGTCTCCCGCCTGATGGAAGGCGAGGTCGAGAAACTGATCCGGCTCGAAGACCACCTGCACCGGCGCGTCGTCGGTCAGGACGCGGCGGTCACGGCCGTTGCCAACGCCATCCGTCGCAGTCGAGCCGGCCTGTCGGACCCGCAACGGCCCATCGGGTCCTTCATCTTCCTGGGCCCCACCGGGGTCGGAAAGACGGAGCTGGCCCGGGCCCTGGCGTGGTTCATGTTCGACGATGAGCGGGCCATGGTTCGCATCGACATGTCGGAGTACATGGAGAAACACAGCGTCTCCAGGCTCATCGGCGCCCCTCCCGGCTACGTTGGATACGACGAGGGCGGGCAGCTCACCGAGGCTATCCGCCGGCGTCCCTATTCGGTGATCCTCCTCGACGAGATCGAAAAAGCGCACGCCGACGTGTTCAACGTGTTGCTTCAGGTCATGGATGACGGCCGCTTGACCGACGGTCAGGGACGGAGCGTCGACTTCTCCAACACGGTCCTGATCATGACATCCAACCTGGGATCACAGCACATCGAACCGACCAGCAACGACGAGCAGGTCCGCGAACAAGTCATGGCCGTGGTGCAGTCGCACTTCCGCCCCGAGTTCTTGAACCGGGTCGATGAGGTGATCGTGTTCCATCGGCTCACCCGGGACGACCTCCGCCAAATCGTCGACATCCAGCTCACCCATGTACGGGCTCGTCTGGCGAGCCGCCGGATCAGCCTCTCGTTGACGGACGAAGCCAAGGACTGGCTGGCCACCGAGGGGTACGACCCGGCCTACGGTGCCCGGCCGCTCAAACGGCTCATCCAGACCGAGATCGCCGACAAGCTGGCATTGCAAATCCTGGACGGGACGTTCCGGGAGGACGACGTGGTGGAAGCGGACGTGGGTGAGGACGGTTTGGTGTTCCGGGCCGCGTAGCGGCCAAGCCGTCAATCGTCGGCTACCCGCAGACGCCAACTCGCGACACCGATTACTCACCGGGTTGGCCCGGATCAACCTTCATGACCAGGCAGGTGGTGGTGCCGTGGGCGTAGAGACGGCCGCCGGCATCGGTCAACCGGGCCTCGGCCGTTGCCAACCGGCGGCCCGAGTGGACTACCTCGCCCCGGCCGTAGAGGCGCGTCGTTTCGGTGGTTATCGGCCGGACATAGTTGATGCTCAGCTCGACGGTCGAGTAGCCAACACCTTGCGGAAGGGTGGTGTGGATCGCGCACCCCATCACCGAATCGAGCACGGTGGCCGCTACCCCTCCGTGGACCGACTCGATGGGGTTATAGAGATACTCGGCCGGTTCTATGGAGAAGACGGCCAGGCCTTCATCGATCTCCTCCATCGCCATGCCGAGCAGGCGGGCGATCGGAGCTGCAGGAAGGTCACCGGCCGCAATCGCTCTCATGTACTCGAGTCCGCTCATGGAGGCTGCCGCCATCAGGCTTCCACGCGTGTCGTCCCAGGTGATAGTTCTCGTTCTTTCCATGCCCGGGAGGATAGGAGACGGTCTTCGGTGGCCGGTTGCCCGTCATCAGGTTCGCCCGATTGACTGGAATGCGGCCGCAGGCCGACCGACTGGAAACGACGACCGCCGGTCGCGAACACAATTCCCGACGGACTGACGGTTCCATCTGCGATAATCAGCCCATGGAAAACGATATTTGGCGCTGGTTGTGGACTGGGTTGGCCGTCGTGCTGGCCGTCGGTGAGATCTTCACGGCAGGGTTCTTCCTGCTCCCGTTTGCGGTCGGTGGCGTCGTTGCCGGGGCTCTGGCCTGGGTAGGTGTGGCCGTCGGCTGGCAATGGATCGCCTTCTTCGTTGTATCGATCGGCACCCTCGTGTACCTGCAACGGTTCATCCACAAGCAGGACGTTGAAGACACCAAGAGCGTGGGGGCCAACCGCTATCTGAACAAGCCGGCAATCGTGCTCGAGCTTGTGGATCCGGTGTCCGGCACGGGCCGGGTGCGGGTCGAATCGGAGGAGTGGCGGGCCACCAGTGACGGAGACGTCATCGAACCGGGTACCGCGGTGACCATTACCGAGGTTCGCGGCACCCGTTTGGTTGTGCGCGCCAGCGCACCAAAGTCTTAGTTTTGCCTAACGGCGCGAAAGAGAGGGCTGCATGGAACCATTAATCATCCTGTTCGTCATTCTGGCGATTGTGCTGATCGTCTTTGCCGGGGCCGGCCTCCGGATCGTTCGACCCTTCGAGAAGGGCCTGATCGAGTTTCTCGGCCGGTACCAGCGAACGGTCGATCCCGGCCTTCGGTGGGTTTTGCCGTTCGTGAAGAGGCTGCTCAAGGTTGACATGCGCGAGCAGGTCATCGACGTTCCACCCCAGGAAGTGATCACCAAGGACAACGTCGTTGTGACGGTCGATGCGGTCATCTACTTCGAAGCCACCGATCCGGTCAAGCTGAAGTACAACATCAGCAACTTCGTGCTGGCGGTCACCAAGCTGGCCCAAACCAATCTCCGAAACGTCGTCGGCGACCTGCAACTGGACGAGGCGCTCACGTCCCGTGAGCTCATCAACGCCAAGCTCCGTGAGATCCTCGACGACGCCACCGACAAGTGGGGTACCCGGGTGGTCCGGGTCGAGATCCAGCGAATCGAGCCACCGCCGGACGTCACCGACGCCATGCACCGCCAAATGAAGGCCGAGCGGGATCGGCGAGCCGTCGTCACCGAAGCCGAAGGTCAGAAGCGGTCGGCCATCCTCCGCGCCGAAGGTGTCAAGGAGGCGCAGATCCTCGAGGCTGAAGGTCAGGCCGAAGCTATCAAACGCGTGGCCGACGCAGACAAGTACCAGAAGCTGACGGTGGCCGAGGGTGAAGGACAGGCCATCGAGCGCGTGTTCGGGGCCATCCATACCGGTGACCCGACTCCCGACTTGATTGCCATCCGCTACCTGGAAGCCTTGCAGGGCATAGCCGACGGGCAGTCGACCAAGGTGTTCCTGCCGCTGGAGTTGAGCGGGATCATGTCGAGTATCGGAGCAATCGGCGAGCTCTTCTCCGCCGAAGGTGCCACCGGTATCGGCCGTCCGGAGCGCACCGAGTTCCGCCGTCCGGTCCCGCCACCGGAGAGGTAACAAACCAGTCATCAGATACCGACTCCTGAACGGGCGGCCGCAAGGCCGCCCGTTCGCTTGGCGCAGCTCAGCTCCGCTTCAGCTCTTCCCACCGATCGCCGGTCGCCAGATCGATCACCGTCCAGGCCATACCCAGGGCGCCGTCGCGAATCGCTCGTTCCCCGTCGGCCGTCACGGTATGAGCAGCGAACTCCGGCTGGTGATTGACCGCCTCCCCGGGGTTGATGGTCAGGAATGGGTGGATCGAAGGAACGACATGGCTGACGTTGCCCATGTCGGTCGATCCGGCGGCCCCGGGCTCTTCATCCACTCCCCGTCCCATGGGCCGTCCGAGTGATGCCGAGTTGGCCGCGTACAGCTCGACCATGACCGCGTTGTTGACCATATCTTCGAACGGGTGGCCTATCTGCTCGACATTCCACGTGCATCCGGTGGCCGTCGCAGCAGCCTCGAAACAGGCCATGACCCGGTCGTAGAGTTCCTCCATCCGGTCCCGGGTAGCCGCCCGGACGTACCAGGAAGAGCGGGTGTAGCTCGGAATGATGTTGGGTGCATCGCCGCCGTGCGTGATGATGCAGTGGATCTTGTCGGTTGGGTACAGCGCCTGACGCAGCGTCGAGACATTGACGTAGGCCTGCACGAACGCGTCGAGAGCATTGATCCCCAGTTGTGGGGCGAATGCAGCGTGGGAATCCTTTCCGTGAAACTCGACGTCGATGTGCCGGACCCCCAGCACGTTCGGGTCGACGACATCGCTGTTGGACGGGTGCACCATCATCGAAGCCGCAGCGCCGGCAAAGGCCCCGGCATTGATCAGATCGACCTTGCCTCCCATCTTCTCCTCGGCCGGGGTGCCGAGCACCGTCAGCCGGAACCCGAGTTCATCCGTCAGCGGGGCGAGGGCCACACCCGCGCCGAGGGCCGCGGTGGCGATGATGTTGTGTCCGCACGCATGGCCGACCGTCGGGAGGGCATCCATCTCGGCGCAGATGATGACCTCCGGGCCCGCAGACCCGGCCCGGGCGGCAAACGCCGTTTCAAGTCCAAACGCCGGGTACTCAACGGCGAACCCCCGGGCGCTCAAGAACTCCGCCAGCCGCGCCGAGGTTTCGTGCTCCTCGAACCCGACCTCCGGGTGCTCGTACATCCACCGACTGAGCCCGGCGAGATCGGTCTCAACTCCGGCAATGGCTCGCTCGGCGCGCTGTTTCGGGTCCACGGTCTCCCCGTCTCTCTGGTGGTCGTGCAGTCGGCTCACGGTACCACCGCCCCGATGCCTCTTCGGGTTGAACCAAGACGGACAATCCCCGCCGATCTCGCCCGCCCGGGTACGCTCCCCTGTCGTGACAGCTCGATCCTTGTTTACCGTCATGGCGATGCTCGTTCTGGCCGCCTGCGCCCCGGCCGCCGAGCCGACGACCACGTCGCCGACGACAATCGTGATCCCCAGCCCGACAACCACCAGTTCAACAACAACCGCTTCAACGGTCCCACCACCACAGGCCTGCGACCCGCCCGGCTTCCTTCCCACGATCCTTCCCGATCGCGTGGTCGACGACCAACCCGACGTCTCGGCCGTACCCCTCGATGCCTACACCCTCCAGCCGGGCACCATCGTCACCGGATGGACGGACGACGCCGGGAACCCGGTGGTCGCTTTCGTCCGGGGTGGTCTGCCTCCTACGTATTGGATCGGAACGACGGAGAGGATCAACGTACGGGGCACCGAAGCAGCGTTGGGAGAGCTCGGAGACGGCCTCTGGGGTGTCGCCTGGGTCGAGGGACCCGATCGATGCGACGAGTACTACCTGGTGTTCTATCCCCCGACCGGACCGGATGAGGCCAAGCAAGTGGCGGAAAGCCTCACGGGAAGCGGCTAGCGCCGCTTCGTACTCTGTACTTGGTACTTTGTACTTTGTACACACCTCAATCGGCGAGACTGCGCTCGAGGCCGGCGAGTTTCGCCTTGATCCCGATCAGATCGGACAGGAGCCGACTGTGGACCTCTTCCGCTAGATACCCGAGGTCGAACGAGATATCGAGCTGGGTCTCCACCTCGCATGCTGATCCATGCGCAATGTGGAGGAAGCGTCGAAAGTCGGCCGAGCTATCTCGCCCGGCACCTTCTGCAATATTCGATGGAATCGAAACTGCCGCCCTTCGCAGCTGCTGGATTAATCCAAACCGTTCGTCGACCGGATAAGACCGAGTGACGTCGTAGATTCGCAACACGAATGCCCTGCTCCTTTGCCACACGTGGAGCTTCCGGTAGTCGTGCACCCACCCGACATATCACGCCCGGGCACCCAAGAGAACCGGGTCGAACTACGAAGTACCAATTACGAAGTACGCCCGGAGGGCTACAAGATCTGGCTGAGGAAGAGCTTGGTCCGGTCTTCGCTGGGGTTTTCGAAGAAGTGCTGTGGCGTGCCCACTTCGACCACCTCGCCGTCGGCCATGAACAGCACCCGGTTGGCAACCGCCCGGGCGAATCCCATCTCATGGGTGACCACGATCATGGTCATTCCCGACTCGGCCAGTTCCTGCATGACGTCGAGCACCTCTTTGATCATTTCCGGGTCGAGCGCCGAGGTGGGCTCGTCGAACAACAGTGCCTTGGGCTGCATGGCCAGGGACCGGGCGATGGCCACCCGTTGTTGCTGGCCGCCGGACAACTGGCCCGGGTATTTGCGGGCTTGCTCGGGGATCTTGACCCGCTCGAGCATCTCCATGGCAATCTGCTCGGCTTCGTCTTTTGGCTTGTTCCTGACCTGCCGGGGAGCAAGCGTGATGTTGTCGAGCACCGTTAGATGCGGGAACAGGTTGAACTGCTGGAACACCATGCCGGTCTCACGGCGGATTTCCTGGATGTTGCGGATGTCGTCGGATAGTTCGATACCGTCGACGATGATGCGGCCGGCGTCGTGTTTCTCGAGCCGGTTGATGCACCGGATCAGCGTCGATTTGCCCGATCCAGAAGGGCCAATGACGACCACTACCTCTTGCTTGCCCACATTCAGGTTGATTCCCTTGAGAGCCTGGAAGTCACCGAAGTACTTGTCGACTCCGATCACCTGAATCATCACGTCGCCGCTGATCTGGGTCGCGTCCGAATACACGTTGTTCTGAGTCATCGTTCTCCTACTCCCAGTTTCTTTTCGAGACGCCGGCTCTCCCGCGACATCGTGTACGAACCCACCCAGTAGATCAGGGCGACAAAGGGCAAGGTCACGTCGACGAGCCCTCTCCCTAAGAACTCGGCCTGGTTGTTGGCGATTGAGGAAACCTGGAGCAGCTCGACAATGCCGACGATCACCAGGAGGGAGGTGTCTTTGAAGAGACTGATGAACTGGCCGACCATTGCCGGGATCACCGCTCGCAAGGCCTGGGGCAGGACGATGAGGCGCATGACCTTCCAGGGGGCCAGCCCCAGCGCCTGCCCGGCTTCGGTCTGGCCTTTGGGAACCGCCTGCAACCCGCCACGGACATTCTCGGCTACATAGGCCGCAGTGAAGAGCATGATCGCAACGATCATTCTGGCCACGGCTCCGAGCTGTGTGCCGGGGGGCAGCAGGAACAGCAGAGCGAACGCGCCCATCAGCAGGAGCGTGATGAGGGGAACCCCGCGAATGAACTCGATGTAGGTAACCGACAGGTACCGAACCAGCGGCAAGCTCGAACGGCGCCCCAGGGCAAACAAGAGACCCAGGGGGAAGGCCAGGACGATACCGGCCACCGTAATGAAGATCGTGAGGTGCAAACCGCCCCAGTTGTCGAGTTCGACTCCACCGAACCATGACAAAGCCGCGAAGGCGCCGACCAGCATGATCGCCGTGATCAACCATGCGTAGCGCCGAATGGCTTTGGGCAGATGCACTCCGACGTAGCGGAGGGCGACGCCGACGGCCACCATCCCGATGGTCATGATGGTGGGCGTCCAGGTGCGGCTGAATTGCAGCAGGATCACGATGAGCAGGAGAATCGGCCAGAAGCGCTGGATCCAGTCGCGGGGCGTCGAGCGGTCGAACGGCAAGCCGGCTTCCTTGGCGGCCGCCGCCGCAGACGCCGTTGAGGCGCCAACCATCAGCCCGATGGATCCGGCGATCAGGTAGTTGCTCACCCAGATTCGAGCCAGCTCGTCCCGGGGGAACCTTCCCACCATGAACAGGGTCAGGTTTGCCCGGACGATCTCCCACTCGGCGCGAAAGAAGATCCAGCGGAACAGCGTGAAGCCACCCCAAAGAAACAGCACCCCGAAGATCACCGTGAGCAGCGAGTTGTACCAGTTGGGGAACAGGTTGTCCTTGGCCCAACGGACTGCCGGAGACTCCCGGCGGACCAGGGCAGTCTCCGTACGCGCCGCCATCAGTTCGTCACCAGTTGCAAGCGCCGGTTGAGGAAGTTGATGACCAGCGAGATGGACAGCGAGAACAGGAGGTACGAACCCATCAGGATGACAATGAGTTGCGGGGCGGGTTTGGCATTGCCGATCGCCTGGAACACGACCAGGGTGATTTCTGCGTATCCGATCGCAATGGAGAGGGAGGTGTTCTTGGTGAAGTTGAGGAACTGGTTGATCAGCGGGGGAATGGCGATCCGGAAAGCCTGAGGCAATACCACGAACCGGAGTCGCTGAAAGCTGCTCAAAGCCAGGGCATTGGCGGCCTCGGTCTGACCCTTGGCAACCGCCTGGATACTGCCCCGCACGATCTCGGCCACGTGACTGGCGGTGTAGATCACGAGAGCGAGCAGGACCGCAATGTACGGCCCGACCGTCTGATAGCCACCCTCGATGAAGCGGCCGTCAACCACAACGGGCCGGGACAGGGAATACGGCCGGCCGAGGACGAAGAAGCCGACGATGGCGAACAGCAAGAAGGTCCCGGTTCCCCAGGCGAAGCGATGATGAGGCGTTCCCGTCGCGTCGAATTTTCTGGTTCGCCAGATCCACACAGCAATCGAGGCGAGAATTCCGACCCCGAGCACGGCCAGATAGGTCCCCGAATTGTCTCCGGCATTTGCCCACGGGATCGCCAGGAAGCGATTGGATATCACAAAGAGATCGCCCGGAGTAATGGCATCTTGCATTCGTGGTAGGGAGAGGATCACCGCAGCATTGGTGAAGATGATCACCAGCAGCGGTGGGATGTTGCGCAGCGTCTCGACGTAGACGGTGGCGGCTTTTCGTACGAGGAAGTTGCTGGAGAGACGGCCGATACCAATGAGGGTTCCGAGGATGGTCAAGAGGGGAATGCCGACGATGGCGAGGGCTGCGGTGTTCTTGATTCCCAGGAAGATGATGTCCGAGATCGGCTGTGAGGGCTTGAAATCCGATCCGGTGACGTTGACCCCGGCCGGTTGCTTGAGAAACTCGAAGTCCGTCGGGATGTTGGCGGCGGTGAGGTTGGTGGTGAGGTTCCGTCCGAGGTACAGGAACAAGGCCACAGTACCCACGCCGGCAACGACCTGGGCGACCACGCGCAGAACTTTGACATCTCGCCAGAACGGTGGTCTCACCGCGCCGACGTCGTCCGTAGTTACCGCCACATCACCTCACTCAAGAGAGAGCGGGGGACCGGCGAATGCCGGTCCCCCGCCTTGGTTTCGATTACCGGTAGGGCGGGGCGTACAGCAGTCCGCCTCGGGTCCACAGGTCGTTGACACCGCGCACGAGTCCGAGCGGGGTATCGGGGCCGACGTTGCGGTTGTAGATCTCCTCGTAGTTGCCTACCTGACTGATCACCTTGACCGCGAAATCGGTCGGCAGACCGAGACCCGGGTCCGTGACGGTGGGTGGATCGCCGGTCGGCTGACCGAGGAACTTCAGGATGTTGGGATCGTCACCCGAGTAGCTCTCGACGTTGCCCGAGTTCAACCCGAACTCTTCAGCCTGGATGGTGGCAAACACAGTCCAGTTCACAGCCTGGGCCCATTGGGAGTCACCGTCGAGCACCATCGGACCGAGCGGCTCTTTTGAGAACGTCTCGGGCAGGATTGTCCAGGCCTCGGGGCCGCCATCGGCTTCGGGGTTCTGGGCGCGGAATGCTGCGAGCTGTGACTTGTCGGACGTCCAACCGTCGCACTGATCGGCCACGAACGCGGGCCGGAGCTCGTCGTTCGAGTCGAAGGTCAGCGGCGTGAAGGCCAACCCACCGGCCAGGAAGCGGTCGGCGAGGTTCAGCTCGGTCGTCGTTCCCGACTGCACACAGACGGTCGTATTTGCCATATCTTCGATGGAGGTGATGCCGCTGTCGGACTTCACCATCATGCCCTGGCCGTCGTAGAACGTTGTGGTCAGGAAGGTTCCGCCTTCTGCCCCGTCACGGCTGGCCGTCCAGGTCGTGTTACGAATCAGCACGTCGATCTCGCCGGACTGCAGGGCGGTGAACCGCTGTTGAGCAGTCAGGGCCTTGTATTCGACTGCGTTGGCATCGCCGAGTACTGCTGCCGCAACGGCCTTGCAATAGTCGATGTCAAAACCGGCGAAATTCCCGTCCGCGTCGATCGACCCGAAGCCGAAGACTTCGTTGTTCACACCGCAATTGAGGACACCTCTGGCTACAACCTCGGCGTAAACGCCCTCGCTGGCGGTTTGACCGCCACCGTCTGCTGCCGTTGTTGTCGTGGTTTCTTCATCGGCGCCGTCACCGCCGCAGGCTGTAGCCACCATGGCCAGCACTACGACGAGCAGCAATAGTCTCTTGATCATCCCTCTCCTCCCAAACATGGTCGGGTACCGGGAGTCCTCCCGGGTGATGCGACCATAGCCACCTCGGGTGGTCGGTTTCAACTGAAACCTCGCTCGTTCGGCTCGCAGAGTCCGGTCACCGGTTGCCGGCTACCAGTCACCCATTTGCACTTCCTCGGAACCGGTTTGGTGCGTCGGGTGCACGTGCACGCCGGCGAAACACCAACCTTTGAACCAGGAAATCGGGCTGTTAGGCGCCCTTCACGATTTCAGCGACCCGTTGTGCGATGGATTCAGGATCGAGTTCAACGTCTGCAGCGATATCCGTGGCCGATCCAGAAGGTAGGAAACGGTCGGGGAGGCCGAGCAACGACACCTTGCAGGGCAGATCATGTCGTGAGAACTCTTCTAGTACCGCCGCCCCGAAACCCCCCGCGGTCACGTTGTCTTCGAGCGTCACGACGTTCGGGTAGCCGGCCGCCCACTCGACCAAGCGCTCATCGAGAGGCTTCACCCATCGGGCATTGACGATCCCGCAGGAGATCCCTTGCTGAGCCAGCATTCCGGCCGCCTTGACGGCCGGTTCGACCATGCTGCCGACGGCCAGGAGCAAGACGTCCTCGCCTTCCTGGATCATTTCTGCAACGCCGATTTCGAGCGGGGTTGCCGGGAGGGTCGGCAACGCACCGGCGCCGCCCTTCGGAAATCTGATCGCAATCGGGCCGGCGGTGTCCCATGCGGTCGCCAGCATGCCGCACAGTTCATCGGCGTCGGCCGGAGCCCCGATGGTCATGTTGGGGATCATCCGCAGATACGAGAGATCGAAGGCGCCGTGATGGGAGGAACCATCCGGCCCGGTGATACCCGCCCGATCGATCATGAACACGACCGGCAGATCATGCATCGCAACATCCGTCACGATCTGGTCGAAGGCTCGCTGCAGGAAGCTCGAATAGATGGCCACCACCGGCCGCAAGCCGCTCATCGCCAACCCGGCCGCCAGGGTTACCGCATGCTGTTCGGCAATGCCGGTGTCGATCACCCGGTCGGGGAATTCGGCTGCCATGGCCGATAAACCGGTCGGCGACACCATCGCGGCGCTGATGGCAATCAGGTCCTCCCGGTCCCGGGCGGCATCCACGAGAGCCTGACCGGCGACGGTGGTGAGTTTCAGTTCCGATTTGGCCGGACGGCCGGACTCGACGTCGAATGCTCCAACGCCGTGCAGTTTGTCCTCTTCGTTGTTCAGCGCCGGCTCATAGCCACGGCCCTTCTCCGTGATGATGTGCACAACGGAAGGCTCATCGAACGACCGGGCGTGGAGGAGGTTTTCCTCGATTGAATGGATGTCGTGCCCGTCGATGATGCCCGAGTACTTCAGGCCGAGGGCATCGAACACGGTTCCCGGCTCGATCAGCTGCTTGACGGATTCCTTGAGGCGATAGGCGAGTTCGTCGGCACCTTCGCCGATGGCCGGGATGCTCCGCAGGATCTTCCCGATCGTCTTCTTGGTCCACTCGTAGCGCGGGTCAAACCGGAGATGGGCCAGCGCGGCGATACCACCGACGGTCGGGGCGTAGGAACGGCCGTTGTCGTTCACCACAATGATCAGCCTGGGTGGCTGCAGCACTGCGATGTGGTTGAGGGCTTCATAGGCCATGCCGCCGGTGAGGGCGCCGTCCCCGATGACCGCGACGGTGTAGCTGTCATCCCCGGCTCGCTGCTTGGCCAGCGCCATGCCCAGCGCATAACTCAGCGAGGTCGAAGCGTGGCTGTTCTCGACGAAGTCGTGCTCGCTTTCGGTTCGACTCGGGTAGCCGGTCATTCCCCGGTACTGGCGGAGGGTTTCGAATTCACCCTGGCGACCGGTGACCAGCTTGTGAACATACGCCTGATGGCCGACGTCCCAGATGATGCGATCGGTGGGACTGTCGAACACCCGGTGCAGGGCGAGGGTCAGCTCGACGACTCCGAGGTTGGGCGAGAGATGGCCGCCGGTCCGTGAGATCACGTCCACCAGGAAGACACGGATCTCTCCGGTGAGCTGCGTCAGCTGATCGGGACTCGAGTTCCCGCAAATCGGCGGGCCCGGTCACACGAGCGAGCAAGTTCTCGGTTGTGGTCACAGATCAACCTCAGATAGAGCGATGGCCCGCCGACCGGACAACCGCATGCGTGAATCATCAGATTAGTGAATGGCGTGAATAGACCAACCCGCGTACGCCGTTTGGGCAGGCCCTTGGAATCGAAGCGCCTAACATCCTGAGGAGGGGAACCGGTCGGAGGGCCGAACCCTCGACCACACATGAGGAGGAAGGGCCATGAGAAGGAAAAGCACGGCGGCACTGGTGCTGGTGCTGGCGTTTGCATTGATAGCCGGGGCCTGTAGCGGTGGAGCAGGCGGCGAGTACGACCTGGTCACCGCCGACACCCTGACGGTATGTTCGGACATTCCCTACGCACCGTTCGAGTTCGAAGAGGGCGGCGCCTATTCCGGCTTCGACGTTGAGCTGATGGAGGCCATCGGAGCGGAACTCGGCCTGGAGGTCGTGTTCATCGACTCCGGGTTCGACTCGATCACCAGCGGCACGGCCATGGTCGGCAACGAGTGCGACATTGCCGCCTCGGCGATCACCATCACGGAAGAGCGGGAATTGAACATCGACTTCTCGAACGGCTACTTCGACGCCGATCAGTCGTTGATGGTCAAGGCCGACTCGGGCTACACCAGCTACGACGATCTCGTGGGATTGCGCCTTGGCGTGCAGGCAGGAACCACCGGCGAGGCCTATGCCAACGACAACAACCCCGGCGGCGTGGACGTGGTCAGCTTCAGCGAGAGCGCCGACCTGTTCGTGGCGATGGAAGCCGGCGATATCCAGGGCATCCTCCAGGACCTGCCGGTCAACGCCGAGCGAATGCTGACCGACGACTCGCTGACCGTGGTCGCCACCTACCCGACCGGTGAGGAATACGGCTTCGCCGTCAAGGAAGAGGGCAAGGAAGCATTGCTGACGGCAGTCAACGACGCACTGGCCGCCGTCAAGGCCGACGGCACCTACGACACTCTCTACGACAAGTACTTCAGGTAAAACCGAGTAGTTATGCCAATCTGAGAAGTCAGCCTAAGGGGGACCCGACTAGGGTCCCCCTTATCGTTGGAGATTGGGGACGGCGTCATGAAGAAGTCGACCAAAGCAAAGATCCGTCGAGGAATCCTCTACGGCACCCTTATCCTGATATTCGCCATCGTGGTGATCGCAGCCGATTGGCCCACGATTCAGAAGGCATTCTTCAATCCCGAAATCGCCGCGGAGATGTTCCCGGAGGTCATCACCGTTGCGGCCAAGAACACCATCATCTACACGGCTCTGGCCTTCACGTTCGGGCTGATCCTGGCCCTCATCCTGGCCTTGATGAAGAGATCCGATATCAAGCCGTACAAGTGGATCGCCACGACCTACATCGAGTTGTTCCGAGGACTTCCGGCCCTGGTGACGATCATCCTGGTCGGATTCGGCTTACCGATCGCCATGGGCGTTCGGATTCCAGGTGGCACGCTCGGCAAAGGAACGGTCGGTTTGGGGATCGTTGTCGCCGCCTACATGGCAGAGACCATCCGGGCCGGAATCGAAGCGGTTCCCCGTGGCCAGATGGAAGCTGCTCGCTCGCTGGGCATGACCAAAGGAGCGGCAACCAGGTCCATCGTCCTGCCGCAAGCATTCCGCATCATCATCCCGCCGCTCACCAACGAGTTGGTGATCCTCATCAAGGACACCTCGCTGTTGTTCGTTCTGGGTACCACGATCGCCACCAAGGAGCTAACCAAATTCGGGCGAGATTTCATGAACGACACATTCAACGGAACGCCGCTGATTGTCATCGCGCTCATGTACTTGATCATCACGCTCCCGATGACGAGATTTGTTGCGCAACTCGAGAAGCGTGCGGCGAGGGCGAGGTGAACCATGGATAAGAACGTTCCTCCCATCCAGATCCTGGAGCTGCACAAGCAGCTTCGGCGATCTCGAAGTGCTTCGTGGCATCGATTTCCAGGTCAATGCCGGCGAGGTCGTCTGTGTCATCGGACCATCCGGGTCGGGCAAGTCGACGCTGCTGCGGTGCGTGAACCTCCTGGAAATCCCTACCTCCGGCCAGGTGCTGGTCGAGGGCATCGACCTCACCGATCCGGAGACCGACGTGGACGCGGTCCGGGCCCGAATCGGCATGGTCTTTCAGCAGTTCAACCTCTTCCCGCATCTCACCGTGTTGCGCAATCTGACCATTGCTCAACGCAAGGTGCTGAATCGGTCTGAGGAAGAGGCGGATGAGACAGCCAGAAGAGTGCTGGAGAGAGTCGGGATGCTCGACAAGATCGACGAGTACCCGATCAACCTCTCCGGCGGCCAGATGCAGCGGGTGGCGATCGCCCGCTCGCTGTCGATGGACCCGGACATGATGCTCTTCGACGAGCCCACGAGCGCTCTGGATCCAGAACTCGTCGGCGAAGTGCTCGATGTCATGCGGAAGCTCGCCGAGGAAGGCATGACCATGATGGTGGTGACCCACGAGATGGGCTTTGCTCGCCAGGTCGGCGATCGTGTGGTGTTCATGGACGAAGGTGTAGTCGTTGAGGACGGACCACCCGACGAGGTGTTGCTTCGCCCCCAGCACGACCGTACCAAGAAGTTCCTGGAAGCTGTATTGCAGCAGTAGGAATCCGTATGGAATGGTATGAGTGGATCCTCGCCGTTGGGGCTCTCGGGATCTTGGGATGGTTCGTCCGGTACGCCCGCTCGGTGTGGCGGGGCGATTATGGGCACGCAAAAGGCTCCAAGTCCGTCTGGTGGGTACCGGGCGGAGGTGGCCACGGTGGCGGCGGACAGGTCCCCCCATTGATCGCCGATGCCGATGAGGACGAGATTCGCTGACGCCCCGAAAGGCTGGGGACCGAGTAGTATTCCACTGAGGGCAGGGTCGTTGAAAGCGGCCCTCTCTTTGATGTTGAACGAACCCACATACGACCGAGATCATATATCCGGCCGTACCAAGAACAGCAGGAGGAATCCCCATGGGATCCGCAATTACCTGGATCGCGGGTGCCGCCATCTTCGCAGGTGCCGGTTGGCTCGGAAGATACGCATTATCAGTCCGGCGGGGTTACCGCCATGACCCCCAGGCAAAGTCGGTTTGGTGGTCACCGGGACAAATCCCCACCCCTCACCTCGACGGAAACCACGACGAGCAACAGCCGGTGGCGAGTCACCGGTAACCAGCAGGCAGAGGGGGCCCGCCACCGTTGCCAACCGGTAACCGGCATCCGGCTCTGACCTTCTTGTTCCTGCTGGGAGACCGTCCCCCGTTCCCCCAGGCCCTCACCGAGCTCGGCTACTCCCCTCCGGGATGGTGCTAGCCGGTCAACAACGCGCTGGCCAGGGTCTCGGCCAATATCTCAAAATGAGGGCGTCGGACCAAGATGTCCGGACCGCGGCCGTACCTCCGCAGCGCCGCGGCCGTCGCCGGACCGATCGCCGCGGCGACGACCCCCGCTAGGTCACGCGCCTCCATCCAGCCCTCAACCGCCAGCGAAGACTCGAAGACCACCGCCTCAACCTCATCGAGCGAAGGGCCTACGGGAACCCATCCGTACACGGCGACGGCGACCAGTTCCTCGGCCGCATCTGCAAGCGAAATAGTGATCCGTGGATCCATGCCTTCATCGTGGGGATAGGCAACCCGCCGACCGGCTGCCTTACGGATGAGATAGGCCGTGAAGTCGGAAGGGTTCCCGGTGCCGACGTGGGCCACCCGGCCGCCCCGCTCCTCGACCCGGGCCGCTCCGGCCGGGGTCAACACGGCGATCGGAGTGGCCGGAATCGGACCTTCGGGCCACAGGACGTCGAGGGCTCGCGAGGATGTCAGGACGATCAGATCGGCCTCTTCGGCCGATGCACGGGCGCGAACCAGGTCGACGTCATCCGCTTGCTGAATGCGAACACATGGGAGGGCAACCGGACGAAGACCGACTGCGACCAGCTCGGCGGCCATCCCGGCCGAAGCTTCGATGCTGGCAGTCACCGCTACCCGGGGCACAGCGTTCTCCACTCCTGAAGCGTACGCATCTATCCCGGTTCGCGCGCCACACGACGCATCTACTATGGCCGACTACAAGCCCCCCGACCGGCGGACGATCAGGTGCGATCATGACGGACGAGACCACGACCAGGCGCAACATCCCTGTGCGAGTCCGGGTCATCCTGGTCCTGTTCTTGCTCTATCTCTTCCTCGTCGGCGTCAAGGCGCTCGAGACCGGGATCAAGGGGTTCGGGGAAGATTTCACAGACTCGCTCTTCGCCGGAGTCTCCAACCCGATTGCGGGCCTGTTCGTCGGCATCCTGGCGACGGTCCTCGTGCAGTCCTCGTCGGTCTCGACCGCCACGATCGTCGGTCTGGTCGGAGCCGGAACGCTGTCGGTTCCGCTGGCCGTGCCGATGATCATGGGCGCCAACATCGGTACCACCGTGACCAACACGCTTGCCTCGCTCGGCTATCTACGCCGCAGCACGGAGTTCCGAAAAGCATTCGCCGGCGCAACGATGCACGATTTCTTCAACTTGATGGCGGTTGCCGTACTCCTTCCTCTGGAACTCGCCACCAAGTTCCTGTCGAAATCTGCAGAGGCGCTGGCGGGTTTTCTGGGTAGGTCGAGCAACGTCGGGTTCGAGGCTCCGGACAGCCCGATCAAGGCAGCCGTCAAAGCGCCGGTCAAGCTCCTGGAGAATATCTTCGAAAGCCTTGGCGCCGGTGACACCCTGATGGGGATTTTGCTCCTCGTGATGGGACTTGCCTTCATCTTTCTGGCACTGGCCTACATCACCCGGAACATGAAACTGGTCGTCGCCGGCAACATCGAACGGTCCATGAACGCGGTGCTGGCCAAAGGCGGTGGCGTGACCGCGATGGCCATCGGTCTCATCATGACGGTGTCGGTTCAATCATCGAGCATCACCACCTCGGTGCTGATCCCGATGATCGCGGCCGGGGTTCTCACGCTCAGCAACGCGTACCCGATCACGCTCGGAGCCAACGTTGGCACAACGGTCACGGCCCTCTTGGCGTCCCTCGCCACCGAACGGCCCGAGGGTCTGGTCATCGCCCTGGTTCACACGTTGTTCAACATCAGCGGCATCCTGCTGTTCTATCCGATCCCGCAGCTCAGAGGAATCCCTGTCTTCCTAGCTCAGAAGCTGGCCACCGTTGCGGAAGTGCGGAAGTCGATTGTGATCGTTTACGTCATCGGGGGCTTCGTTTTCGTGCCACTGATTGGGATACTGATACTGCAATAAGGATGGGAGTGAACCATGGTGCTTGATTTCTTCCGAGGAGGCGGAGACGCGCAGCTCGAGCGGATCGAATCGCAGATTCGCCAGATGATTCTCGACGACCGCCACACGTTCGATACGGCGATCAATGCCCTGATTGGCGGCACCGACCCGGCGCTCGTCGGAAAGAGCATCCGCAAGACCGACAAAGGCGTCAACAAAGCCGAGCGCGCCGTGCGTCGCGAGCTCGTCGTGCACGTGAGTGTGCGAGGCACCTCAGCAGACATCCCCCTCGTGCTGGCCTCGATGAGCGTCGTCAAGGACGCCGAGCGGATCGGTGACTACTCGAAGAACATCTGGGACATCGCCAATAGCGGGATCGACCTGTCGGACGGCGATGACATCGAAGTCCTCGTGCGGTACCGGGACCAAATCTCCAAGCTCATCGGTGAGACCGCCCGGGTGTTTGGCGAGAAAGACCTGGAAGCGGCCCATTCCCTGTTGCAAGGTGGCGATGATCTCCAGGATGAATTCGACGAACTGGTCGAAGAGCAACTGCAGACCGAACGGCCCGGCCGCGAGGCGGTTCCGCGAGCGTTGCTCTACCGGTACTTCAAGCGCATCACCGCCCACTTGATGAACATCCTGACGTCACTAGTCATGCCGATCGACCGCCTCGACTACTACGACGAGGCCAAGGCAGACCGCGACTGAGGCAGCGGGTTCCGGCTCGAGGCCCGACGCTGCGGCACCTTATGCGGGTTTGGACGGCTGAGCTGCGAGCGGCACTACCAACCTGAACGTCGAGCCTGCCCCCAGTTCACTCTCGACTTCGACGCGCCCACCGTGGCGTTCGGCCACGTGCTTGACAATCGCCAGTCCGAGGCCCGTCCCGCCCGTGTGTCGCGATCGGGCAACGTCGAGACGGTAGAAACGCTCAAAAAGGCGCGGGAGGTCGCGACTCGGGATCCCCACCCCATCGTCTGCGACTTCCAGGACGGCCTCACCCTCGAAAGGCCGGACTCCGACTACCACCCTGCCACCCGCCGCGTAGCGTCGCGCATTGTCGAGCAGGTTGCGAATCGCGAGTCGAAGGTCCGGTCCGCTTCCCGAGACGGTCACGGGTACCACGTCCAGGCTGAACTCCGCACGCACATCGTCGACGGCGTCGTCCAGGCGCTCCACCTCATCAGTGAGGATTTCGTCCAACCTCACCACATCGAAGACCAGGTCTTCTGTCTCGAGACGTGACAGGTCGAGCAGATCTACCACGATCCGCCCTAGGCGAATCGCATTTGCGTTCACCTGCTCGGCGAACGTCCTGGCTGCGGCCGGGTCCGCATCGATTGCCCGGACGATGGTCTCGGCCCCCGCTCGAATAGCGGCAATCGGGGTCTTCAATTCGTGGGATGCGTCCGCTACGAAGTCCCTTCTCATAGCCTCTACCCGGGCAGCATCCGTGACGTCCTGCAGCACGAGCAACACACTGCCCTCCGAGTCCGGCAACATGGCCGTGGCGGCCAAACGACGACCTGGAATGCCGAACTCGAACTCTCGGTGAACGGGACCGGAGGCCGATCGAGCCGACCTTGCAAGCTCCTGGAGCGGGCCGGGCAACTCCGCAAGCCCGGAGCGGCTTCCGAGGATCGTGCGCGCCCAACCGTTGGCAAATGCGATGGAGTTGTCCATTGCGATCAGGATCACGCCTTCATCAAGTACGTCGAGGATCCCGTCCCGCAATCGGCGCTCCTCTTCACTGAGCCGGACTCTCCTATTCAACTCATCGGCCATCTGGCTCACGGCCCGGGCCATGCCTTGCAGCTCGACGGTGTCGGCTCCTTCGATGATCGCCGGACGGCCTCCGGATGCCATCAGCCCGGCCGACTCGGTCAATCCCCTTATGGGCCGGACGATCCGTCGAGCGACCAGCCACACGACTCCAAACCCCAATAGCGCGGCACTCGCCCCGGCCAGGGCGATGGCAACGCGCAACGCGCGCAAACGTTCGTCAACTACGCTGATCGGTTCGGCCACCCTGACGATCAATCCGCCGGCTATAGGCGGAACCGCCACATAGCGGTACTCCACACCGACGCTGGCGCTGATTCGTGATGAAACCCCCGTCGTTCCCGACTGTGCCGCACGAACCTCCGGCCGATCGGCGTGGTTCTCCATCCCCAGCGGCTCGCGCGATGAATCGGCCAGGACCGTCCCGCTCGAGTCGATCACGGTGACCCGCAAGCTCTCGGCCCGGGCCCAGTCTGAGACCGTGCCCCCGAGGTCACGTTCGGAGCCGACGATGGCGCGCAACAGCAATGCCTGGGACTCCAGGGACTCCGTGAGATCGTCCACCAACTGGGCCTTGAGAACGCTGTTGAGCATCAGGCCGAATCCGACGAGCAGAATCACGACGGTCACCGCATACCAGGTCACAATGCGGCCGACGAGGGTCTTGCGAGGTTCCTCAGCCATCGAGGTACTTGTATCCGAGGCCCCGCACCGTGACGAGATGTACGGGCTTGTGCGGGTCCTCTTCTATCTTCTTCCGGATCCGACGGATATGAACATCCAGGGTCTTCATCTCCCCGTAGTGACCCGGGCCCCAGACCTCGTCAATCAGGAAATCCCGGCTGAGCAGCCGGCCCATCCGGCTCAAGAAGGTCGAGATCAGCTCGAACTCCTTCGGGCGGAACTCGACCTGCTTCCCCCGCACACTCGCCTCGTGCCGGGAGATGTTCAACCGAACCGGCCCGCCTTCGAGTATCTCATCTTGCTCCGGGCTGAACACAGGCTCGCCCATAGTCACCCGCCGCAGATTGGCTCCCACGCGAGCCATGAGCTCACGCATCGCGAACGGCTTGGTGACATAGTCGTCGGCGCCCAACTCGAGGCCTGCCACCTTATCCGCCTCACCATCCTTGGCGGTAACAATGATGATCGGAACACTCGACTCAGCCCGGAGGGACCGGCATACGTCCAGGCCTGACATCATCGGCAACATCAGGTCGAGCAAGACGAGATCGGGCGATTCCTTTCGCACCAGCCGCATGGCCTCACGTCCGTCGTGGGCTACTACGACCTCGTAGCCTTCCCGCTCGAGGTTGTACCGGATCGAATCCGCCAGGCTCGCTTCATCCTCGACAATGAGGACCCGGTGTGTGCGATCGGTCATGTCATTCGGTGTCCGGTCGGGTGAACTCCTGAAACTCACCGGTGAGGAGGAACGCCACCTGCTCGGCAATGTCCACGGCTTGATCCCCAACCCGTTCGAGCGCTCGCGACACCATCAGCATCGGGACGGCCCATTCCAGAACATCCTGATCCGGAGCGCATCGAGCAACTACCTGGGCCATGCTGCGGTTCAGCCGGTTCACCGGTTCGTCCATTTCGGGGACCAGCAGCGCCATCGAGAGGTCCCGCTGCACGAAGGCTTCCATGGCTGTTCTCACCATGGGTTGCACAAGATCTCCCATCTCCCGAAGCTGCTCCAGAATCGCCGGCTCCCGGGCATGCCCCTCAATCGCCATCACGATCTTGCCGATGTTGGCCGCCTGGTCTCCCATCCGCTCCAGCGTGACCAGCAGGTGGAGGATCGCCGACATCAGCCGCAGGTCTCCGGCCACCGGCGTCTGCAAAGCCATCGTTTCCAACCACTTCTGGTGCACGAGAAGGTACTTCTCGTCGATGTCGGCGTCCCGGGCGACAACGTCCCCCGCGAGAGAGGCATCGTTTTCAACCAGAGCAACTACCGCCCTGCCCACCGCCTGCTCGGCCAGGCCGGCCATCTGCACCAGCTCCTGCTGGATCGCCTCGAGCTCAACGTGGAAGTGGCGTCTCGGTTCCGTCATCCGAACCTTCCCGTGATGTAGTCCTCGGTCTCCTGCTTCTGCGGTTTGGTGAAGAGGTCGGCCGTTACTCCATATTCAACCACCTGGCCGGCACGGTCTTCATCCATATTGAGGAACGCAGTGAAGTCAGAAGCGCGGGCGGCCTGCTGCATGTTGTGAGTCACGATGATGATCGTGTAGAGCTCTTTGAGCTCTTGAATCAGCTCTTCGATTCGAAGCGTGGCAATCGGGTCGAGGGCCGACGTTGGCTCATCCATGAGGATGATCTCCGGCTTGACCGCGATCGTTCGCGCAATGCACAGCCGCTGCTGTTGACCCCCCGAGAGCGACAATCCGGACTGATCGAGTTTGTCCTCGACGTCATTCCAGAGGGCAGCCTGGCGAAGTGACTGTTCGACCAGGTCGTCCATGTTGCCCCGGTACCCGTTCACCTTCGCGCCCCAGGCAACGTTGTCGTAGATGCTCTTCGGGAACGGGTTGGGTTTCTGGAACACCATGCCGATCCGCCGTCGAACTTCGACGGGGTCAACCGCATCGTCGTAGATGTCGTCGCCGTGGAACAACACCCGTCCCTCTACCCGGGAGGTCGGGATGAGGTCGTTCATCCGGTTGAAGGCGCGCAAGACGGTGCTCTTCCCGCACCCGGATGGACCGATCAACGCGGTGATGTGATGGTCCAGGAATTGCAAAGAGACATTCTTCACGGCCCGGAACGAGCCGTAGGACACGCTCATGTCGACAGCCTCCATTGCATGGGTAACCGGCTGCCCCAGTACTCCGGTCGCCATCCCGGCGATTCGCGGATCGTCGGTCGGCATGTCAAAGTCTCCTTGCATATCGATTGCGGAGTAAAACTGCGGTCGCGTTGAGGGTCAACAGCATCACGAGCAGCACGAGAATGGCGGCCGCGGCGATGTTTCGGAACTCGTCTTGAGGGCGCGATGTCCACTGGAATATCTGAATGGGCAGCGCCGTGAATTTTGAGAAAGGCCCGCCGGGATCGGTGGTGATAAACGTTGAAGCTCCGACGACAACCAGGGGTGCCGTCTCGCCCAGCGCCCGGGCAACCGCGAGGATGGTGCCGGTGAGGATCCCCGACAGCGCGTTGGGCAGCACATGCGCACGGGTCGTCTGCCACTTCGTGGCACCAAGGGCGAGGCCGGCCTGGCGCAGGGAGGGTGGAACGGCTCGAATGGCCTCCTGGGCGTTGATGATGATGATGGGCAAGATGAGCAGACCCAGCGTGAGGCCTGCCGCGACGATAGTTCGCCCGTTGGCCGTGGTGCCTTCACCGACCCCGAACCATGCTCCGCTCGAAAACCCTTCGAGGGCCCTTACGAAGATGGCCAAACCCAGCATCCCGTAGATGATCGATGGCACTCCGGCCAGGTTGTTGATGTTGGTCTGAATCAGCCGGTTGATGCGGTTGTCCGACGCGTACTCCTCCAGGTAGACGGCTGCTCCCACCCCGACCGGAAACGAGAACAACAGGGTGATGGCCACGATCCAGAGTGAGCCCAGCACGGCCGTTCGCACTCCAGCCACTGCCGGGTCGGGCGCTTGCGGGCTCACGAGAAAGCGTCCGCTCAACCAGGAGCGAAACACCAGCTCAGCTTGCGGGAATTCAGCGGTCGCTTCGGCCTCCACCTCGCTGCGGGCGAGCAGGGACTCGAAGAGAGTCCACGTTCGCAGCACCGTCGGCTGTACGACTCGTTCAACGACCAGCTGATAAACGCCTGCCTGATCCCGCGCCGGGGCTGAACAGCCCGATACCGGGTCGGGGCCGGAACACAATTCGGCGTATTTCGCCTCGCTCTCGAAGACCAGGCGGTCGTCGAAGAAACGCTGCTCACGCTCCAGACGACGGCCTACGTTGTTCGTGATCGTTTGTTGCAGGAGCGCAACCAGATCGGATTTGGAGAGATCCACAAGGTCGACGTCCTCCCCGTAGCCGAGGCCGGCCACCAGCTCACGCGGTTGCACCTCATTCTGCAACGCCACATAACCGAAGGAGGAATCGATCACCTTCACCAGCAGCGTGAGCAGCGCGATGACGGCGAGCATCAGGGCGACGACGAAGCTCAACTTGAAAAAGGTGCCACGGCGGTGCCGCCCGACGACGGCCCTGGTCAGTTCTTCTCCTTCGGGATACAGGGATCCGGGCGGGAGACTCATTCGTACACCTCCCGGAAACGGGCCACGAAACGCCTGCTGAGCATGTTCAAGACCAGCGTGATCAGGAAGAGAGTCAAGCCGATGGCAAAGATGCTGTTGTAGTCGATCGAGTCGTAGCTGAGGTCACCACCGGAGATCCGGACGATGTGTCCGGTCATGGTCTCGCCCGCTACAAACGGGTTGAGAATGAAGGAGAACAGGCCGTCCTGTCCGAAGGTGAAGTTCTTGGGTCCGGCGCCTGCCGCGATCGCCACCACCATCGTCTCTCCAATGGCCCGGGACATGGCGACGACGAACGCGGCCGCAATCCCGGATAGAGCGGCCGGCAGCACGACTCGCAACGATGTTTCCAGTTTGGTTGCCCCGAGCGCGTGGGCAGCCTCTCGAAGCGACATCGGCACCGCGTGAAGGGCATCCTCGGCCATTGAACTGACGAGAGGAATGATGAGGATCCCGACGACGATTCCGGCCGAGGCGTCGTTGAAGATCTCGACGACTCCGTCGCCGAGGATCGACCTGAGCAGCGGTGTCATGAAGGTGAGGGCGAAGTACCCGTACACAACTGTAGGAATACCTGCCAGAACTTCGAGAATGGGTTTGAGGATCCCCCGTGAGCGCTCGGATGCATACTCGCTGAGGTAGATCGCCGTGGCGAGGCCGATCGGCAGCGCTACCACCATGGCGATCACGCTGACGATGAGGGTGGCGAGAACCAACGGCCAGATTCCGAAGTCGAGGATGGCCGGCTGCCACGTGGTCGAGGAGAAGAACTCGCCCAGTGTCACATCATCGGTTTGGAAGAAGAGCAAAGCCTCTTTTCCCAGCTCGTAGACGATCCCGATCGTCGTGACGACGGAAATGGCGGCAGCCACGAACAGCGACCCTTGAATCAGCATCTCGACCGGGCGCGGACGCTTCTTCAGGCTGGTCGCCCGTAGGTCTCCGGCGTTTGGTACTTCGGTGGCCATAGTGGTCCTAGCGTTCTCGAGCGGGGTGGGAACACCTCAATGGATCCACCCACCCCGCCGCAGGGCGATCAGCTCATGGCGTCGAGCCATGCCTGCTTGGCAGCGTCGAGGGCGTCCTGGGGGGCAGGGAAGTATCCGACGTCGATGATCTCTTCGTTGACGTAGGTCAGGTAGAAGTTGATGAAGTCTGCTACCTGCGGTTTGTCCTTCATGATGTCGGACGTGCTGTAGATGAACAACGGCCGCGCCAGCGGGTACGTGCCGGCGTCGACGTTCGTCTGGCTCGGTTCCACTCCTTCAACCGCCAGGACCCTGAGCTGATCTGAGTTCTCCGAGTAGTAAGCGAACCCAAAGAACCCGATCGCGCAGGTGGTGGAGGGGTTCGAGGGATCACACCCGTCTCCCTCGATTCCCTGCACGAGCACGTTGTCGTCCTCGGAGAGCTGCGTGTTTCCGGCCGCCAGCATCGGTGCTTCGTCTTCGTCGAAAACCTCTTCGACGAAATAGTCGAAGGTGCCCGAGTCGGTTCCGGGAATGAACCGCTGAATGGGGTTGGCCGGCCAGTCCGGGCGGACGTCTTGCCACGTCGTGGCCGTCGAAAAGAGGGCGGCGAGTTCCTCAAAGGTGATATCGGTGGCAAATGTGTTCGTCGGACTGACGGTGACGGCCAGCGCATCGGTGCCGACGCGAAACTCAATCGGCTCTCGCCCTATCGCCCGGCACGAATCAACTTCTGAGTCCTTGATGGGACGGCTCGCATTGGCGATGTCTGTTTCACCCTGATCACAGAAGCGTTCAAACCCGGCCCCGGATCCGATGCTGTCGATCGTGATTCGTCCGCCATACCCCTCGTCCTCAAATCTGGCTGCCATCGCCTCCGACAGCGGGAAAACGGTCGAACTCCCGGCGGTGACGATGTCCCCCGTCGTGTCGAGCGGATCGACGGCGGGAAGCATCCCCTCTCCGGGAGCGCCCGCCGTGGTCGTCGTGGAACCTGGTCCGGCTGCAGTGGTGGTTGTGGTGTCGCCGGCGCCGTCGCCGCAAGCTGCCACAAGCAACGTCAGGACGGCGACAACCGCTGCCAGCCGGTGTCTGCGTTTGATCATCGTTTCACTCCTTCGTACATCTTGCATGTGGGGCGGACGCTTGATGCGGGTGCTCACCGTAGGAGCACAAGGTGACCCCAACGCAGCCGCCCGGTTAACGCAACGTGAACGTTTCCTGCGTCCCTCAGCCCCACCTCGGGAACCTCACCGCCACTCTCTGCGTCGGAGGAGTAACAGCGAGGGAGAAGCCCATGCGAAAGATCTTCGGAATATTCGTCACCATGACCCTGGTGATCGCAGCGTGCACGACGGGAGCGGTCAACCCAGGTACCCATCCGGCCGGCACTACGACGACTCGTGTCCTTGGTGCCCCGGTGGCGATGGGATTCGCCCTGCAACCGTTCGACGCGTGCGAGCCACTGCTCGAATACGTCAAAGAGCATGCCCTCGAACTGGTCGGTCCGTACGGACTTCCGTACGGCCAGTGGGGCGGCGGACCGTGGGCGGTCGAGGAGATGGCCATGGAAGACGCCGCCGTTCCGTCCGACGGCGCAGCCGGCCGCAACTCCGGCCCGCAAGCAGGAATCGACTATTCCACGACAAATGTCCAGGAAGCTGGAGTCGACGAGCCCGACATCGTCAAGACCGACGGGACCAGGATCCTGGCCATCGCTCAGGGCGTGCTGCACTACATCGACGTGAGCGGCGACGCCCCGCAGTTGCTGGGCTCGCTCCGGCTCGAGGACGGCTGGGCCCAGGAGATGCTGCTCGCCGGCGACACGCTCCTGGTGATGTCCCGGTCGAACCAGTGGGATGTCCCGGTTCGGTTGGCGCCTGAGATCTGGAACCCGGATGTCCCCTCATACGGGGCGGGTATCTCCGTGTTCACCGAAGTCGACATCTCCGACCCTGGGGACATGCACGTTGTCACGACCCTGTTCGTGGACGGCACCTACCTCAGCGCCCGCATGGTCGGCGATACGGCAAGGGTCGTCGTCGATTCATATCCGACCGGCCTGGAATTCGTCTACCCGACCGGCTCGGGGCTCCGGGCCGAGCGAGAGGCCGAACGGGATAACCGCCGAGTGATTGAAGACTCGGCCATCGACAACTGGCTCCCCTACTTCGTGATGGAGGAAGAGCGCGGCAATCGAACCTTCACCACCGAAGGTACCCTGCTCGACTGTGAGCGGACCTTCGCTCCCCAGGAGTTCTCCGGGCTCGGAACGCTCACCGTCATGACCATAGACCTCTCCGAGGGTCTCGAACCGGCCGACGCCGTCGGCGTGTTCGCCGATGGCGAGACCGTGTATGCCTCGCAGAACTCGCTCTACGTCGCCACCCAGCGCTGGCACGACTGGGGCCTTCTCGACGAGGTTTCCGCACCGGAGGAGTTCAGCGGCCTGACCACGGAAATCCACCAGTTCGACATCAGCGGCGAGGCCGCGGCGGTGTACGTCGCTTCCGGGGAGGTCGACGGGTTCCTCCTCAACCAGTGGGCGATGTCGGAGCACAACGGCGACCTCCGTGTTGCCACGACCACCGAACCCGACTGGTGGGGTTGGCGCGACAACACCGTTTCGGAGAGCTTCGTGACGGTGCTCCGTGCCGACGACGGCGTGCTCGAGGTCATCGGCGAAGTCGGAGAGTTGGGTAGGGGCGAACGGATCTACAGCGTCCGCTACATGGGTGACACCGCCTATGTCGTCACCTTCCGCCAGACCGACCCGCTCTACACGATCGACCTTTCCAACCCCCGGGCACCCCGGGTGCTCGGCGAGTTGAAGATCCTCGGCTACTCGGCCTACCTGCACCCGATCGGCGATGGAACCCTCCTCGGGATCGGGCAGGATGCCGACGAACAGGGACGCACCAAGGGAACCCAGGTCGCCGTCTTCGACGTGAGCGACCCGGCCAACCCGAAGCGGATCCACAAGATGACGATTGAAGACGGCTGGTCTGAAGTCGAGTACGACCACCGGGCGTTCCTCTACTGGCCGGCGACGGGTCTCACCATGCTGCCGGTCCAAGCCTGGTCGTGGGAAGACGGTCGGGAGGACTGGTTCGCCGGGGCGATCGGCGTGATCGCCAATCGGGACGGCATCAGCGATGTCGGCACCGTCACACACTCGGTGCAGAAGAACGGCATCGCCGAGGGCGAGTACTGGTACGACGGTCGGGCGCAGATACATCGCTCGCTGGTGATCGGCGACCTCGTCTACACCCTGTCCGAGATAGGCCTGAAGGCCAGCAGCCTGGACAACCTTGCCGACGTCGCCTGGGTTTCGTTTGGGTAGGCGTTACCGGCGCAAGAGACCGAACTCGCCGGGCGTCACGGACGGTCGGCGAGTTCCCTGGGCGTCACCATCCACTGCAGCCGTCCCAGACCGAAATCGACCGCTTCCCAACGCTCGACGGCGACGTCGACCCGGGCCATCGCTGCGGTCGGGAAATGGAAATCGCCGCCTCCCACCAGCAGCGAGAGGGTTCCCGACCAGGCCGGCTGATGCCCGACCAGCATCACGGATGAGACCTCATCGGACTGCTGTTGGAGAACCTCCAGCAGCCCGTGCGGAGAGGGAAGATACAGGTCGTCGCGCACTTCAACCTTGCATCCCCAATTGCCCGCCCGCATTGCCCGATCGAGGGTGTCCCGGGCGCGAACGGCCGATGAGCAAATCGCCAGATCAGGGACCTCGCCCTTCCCCGCGAGGAATCGGCCCATCCGGTCGGCTGCCTTGCGCCCCCGAGCGGCCAAGGGGCGTTCATGATCGGCTCCGTAGGAGGCATCCCAGTCTGATTTTCCGTGTCGAAACAGGATGATCGTCTTCACGAGAACCTTCCAAGGATGTACGGGCCGTCATGCTACCGGCTGGTCAATCCGAGGAATCTGTATATTGAAGGCATTGGCCTGCCGATGAATCTGGGATGAGGCCCTCCCACCCTTTGATGATGGTTTCTGACAACCACCCCGATATCGTCCCGCTGACGGACCTGGAGGATCCCTCCCTGTTCATCAACCGGGAGCTCAGCTGGCTGCAGTTCAACGGTCGCGTCCTGGAAGAGGCCCTCGATCATCGCCACCCCGTCCTGGAACGCGTGAAGTTCCTGGCGATCTTCGCCAACAACCTCGACGAGTTCTTCATGATCCGCGTGTCCGGCCTTCGCCGTCAGCTGGAATCAGGTGTGCTGGCCGGGCCGCCCGACGGTATGACCCCTTCGGAACAACTGGCTGCCCTCCGCACCGAACTGATCCCCCAGCTGACCGCCCAGATGGACTGCTGGCAGAGCGACCTGAGCAAAGCTCTGCAAGAAGCTGATCTATCCGTCCTGTCGTACAACGAACTCAAGGGGAAGCAGAAGAAGCTGCTGCGCCGTCATTTCAAACGTGAGATCTTTCCCGCCCTCACCCCACTCGCGTTCGATCCCGGGCGGCCGTTCCCGCATATCGGCAACTTGAGCATGAACCTCGCCGTGCTGGTCAACGACCCGGTCCGGGGAGAGCGCTTTGCCCGGCTGAAGGTGCCCCCGGCCTTCCCACGCCTACTCAAGGTTCCCAGCGAGGAAAGCGCAGACAGTTACGAGAGCCTCGGCCTGGTCGAAACCTCCAACACGTTCGTGTGGATCGAGGAGGTCATCGCGGCCAACCTCGACCTGTTGTTCCCGGGCGTGGAAGTACAGGCCGCCTTCCCGTTTCGGCTCACCCGGGACGCCGACGTCGAGATCGAAGAAGACGAAGCCGCGGACCTGTCCGTCGCTGTGGAACAGGGGGTTGGGATGCGGCGGTTCGGATCGGCCGACCGCCTGGAGATCGACCACGAGATGCCCGAGTGGGTGCGCAACGTTCTCGCCAAGAACCTCCGTCTGGCGCCCTATCAGGTCTTCACCGTGGAAGGCCCGCTCGGTCTCGCCGACCTGATGGAACTCACCGACGTCGATCGCCCGGATCTCAAGTTCGAACCGTTCTTGCCGGCCACTCCGCCTGCCTTCCGGGGAGCCAAAGACCTGTTTGCCGTGATGCGTCAGCAGGATGTGCTCACGTACCACCCGTACGACAGCTTCGCCCCGGTGGTCGAGCTCGTCCGCCAGGCGGCCCGGGATCCGAAGGTCCTGACCATCAAACAGACTCTGTACAGAGTGGGGCCGAATTCGCCCATCGTTGATGCCCTCCTGGAAGCCCGCGAGAACGGCCGCCAGGTTTCCGTACTCGTCGAGTTGAAAGCCCGTTTCGACGAGGAGAACAACCTGGGGTGGGCTCGACAGCTCGAAAAAGCGGGGGTCCATGTCGTGTACGGCCTGGTCGGCTTGAAGACCCACAGCAAATTGTTGCTGATCGTGCGCCGCGAATCATCAGGGATCCGCCGGTACGTACACATGGCCACCGGCAATTACAACCCGGTCACCGCCCGCATCTACACCGACTTCGGGTTCTTCACCTGCGACGAGGACATAGCCTCCGACGTTTCGGAGCTTTTCAACGTACTCACCGGCTACGCGCACCAGACCGAGTACCGAAGGCTGCTCGTCGCCCCGACCACCATGCGGGAGGAGTTCGCCGTTCGCATCGAACGCGAGATCCAACGCCAGCGCGACTACGGAGATGGATACCTGGCGTTCAAGATGAATGCCCTCGTGGACAAAAGGATGATTCAAGCTCTCTACCGCGCTTCTCAAGCGGGGGTGAAGGTCGACTTGCAGGTGAGAGGAATCTGCTCACTGCGACCGGGGATTCCAGGGTTGAGTGAGACCATCCGGGTTACATCGATCGTCGGCCGCTTCCTCGAACACGTCCGGATCTTCTACTTCCGCAACGGGGGCGACGAGGAGATGCTGCTTGGCAGTGCCGACCTGATGCCCCGAAACCTGAATCGCCGGGTGGAAGTCCTCTTTCCGGTCAGCGAACGAGCATTGCAGCTGATCCGCGACTCGGTCCTCTTCGTGCACCTCATGGACAACGTCCAGGCGAGGCAGCTCCATGCCGACGGCACGTACACCCGCGTCCAACCGGAACCTGACGAGGAACTACTCGATTCCCAGGCCTGGATGCTGAAGAACTTCGCTGCCCGAACCGAAGACGGGATCACGGTGGCACTGCCCTACGATCCCGATCCGCCCGATCTGCCGGAGCCGGCAGGCGGCTTCAAGGACTGACGATCCCGGATCGGGGATCCCGGAGGCCCGTGAGCAGCTCGCGGTCGTGCCGGTAGCTCAGCAAGGAATCCGCCTCGTCCAACCCGACCCAGCGCACGTCGTCGATCTCGGCGTTGAAGACGAAATCGCGGATGTCGCCCTCGATTGAAGTCATGCGCCAGTACCGCACCAGCTTGGGCCGGCCGAAGGCGTCGAGGTAGCGAACCGGGGTAAGCTCTCCGTCCAAGCGGCAGATCAGGCCGGTCTCTTCGGCAACCTCCCGCAGCGCCGCGTCTTCGAAGGACTCCCCCTCGTCCAGCTTGCCCTTGGGGAAGCTCCAATCGTCGTAGCGGGAGCGGTGAACCAGGAGAACCTGGAGGCTGCCCGCATCATCGAACCGGCCCACCACACCACCGGCCGCCCGCACAAGGGTCACATCCAGCTCCGCAGCTTCCCGCGGTTGAGTTCCTGCCACTGCGCCTTCCAGCTCGTCCGTGCCGACTCTGCCCGGATCAGCTCAAACCCGGCCAGCTGGCCCGCCGTGAAAGCAACCGCGGGATGGAGCTGGGCCGCCTGGGTCAGCCAGGCGTGCGCAACCGCCGCGTCCTGCAGGTTGCCGAGTGTGTCCTGGAGCGCAGCAGCCGCCACCGCGAACCGGGCGGCCCTCTTGCCCACCATCGGAGCCACGGCCTCCGCCGCGTATCGAACCCGTTTCGCCCGGATCCGGATTCGGTGGAGGTCGGGGTCGGCAGGCTCGTCGGGCAATTCCATGATCGTCTGGTTGAGCCAATCGAACGGTGTTCGGACGAGGTCGAGCAAAGCTTCGCGAGACACCTGATCGACGGTGGGAAGCAGGCGAGGATGATTGGCTGCTTCGACCATCTGATCGAGGAGTTCCAGATACCGATCCTGGCCGGCCACTACGAGTAGCGCGTTGCGCCGCCTCACCCGTTCGGCGTGGAGCATGTTCATCATCACACGCACCGGATAGCGGTCCACATCCGACAACTTGCGAGACATCTGCTCGAACCGCAGGACGAGGACGTCGATGTCCCGAACGGTTCCGAGCGCTCCGCCCATCCACCGCAGCTCTTCTCGCAGCGACGCCACCCAATCCTCATCGAGCAGGGGACCAAAGGTACGAAGGTCGGAGCGAAGCCGGCGGGTTGCGACCCGTGCCTGGTGCAGCGCCTCCGGGTCCTCCCCCAGGTGCACGCCGGGCATGTGAACGATGAACCGGAGCACCGAGCGGGCAATTGCCGACGTCACCACTTCACCGACGCTCGCATCGTCGCCGGGTTCTTTGACCACGACATCGGGATCCTCGAGGGCCGCCGACCCGAGCGTCCGCCCGAGCTTGCTGAGACGCGTTATCGAGCCGACCCCGGCTCTGCGAAGATTTACGAGAATCTCTCCAAGCAACGACTCATCAACACCCTCGGCTACTTCGACCAGGATCTCCCGAAAACGGCCTGCCGGACCCCGGCCCAGATACGCCGACACGTCGTCATCGACAATCTCAGCCGCCGCTCTACTCGTTCCGTCGGTCAGCAGCACCGGCTTCCTTACGGTGCGCAACCGGGCAATCTGCTTGAGGGGGGCGCGACGCACAAACACTCGCACCAGAGCCGCTGCTTCGTCCGGGATGTGATCCCAGGCGCCTTCGAAACTGACGTACCGGCGCTGCTGTAGCTCCCGATCTTCGATCGGGGGCAACGCGACCGTCCACCCTTGGTCGGTTCGGTACCTGAGGCTGCAGCCCCAGCGAGCCAGACGCAGATCAGCCGTGTCGTAGTAGGTGGCATCGAGGTATCGCCACGATCCGTTGACCACATCGAGTTCCCCGATGGTGAGATCGGGCATACGGAAGTCGGCGGGGGCATTGAGTTTGAGTCCACGTTCCAGCATCGATCCTCCGCGCCGCCCGGGATAGCTCAGCCCGCCTTGCAGCCTCTCTCTACCTATCGGCTGCTCCGGCAAGAGACATCACTAGTTCTTCCCCAAAACCTAGCTGAGGCCCCCAACCCGGTTTTAGACCACCCGGCGGCCGTCTTTCCAGACCCCGGTGATGCGATCGGGAAGTGTTTCCACGTCGCGCGGATCGCCGTCGACGACAACCAGGTCGGCTCGTTTGCCGGGCTCGAGTGTCCCCAGGTCGTCCTCGAGACCCATCAGCTCGGCGGCGGTGCGGGTGGTGGCCACCAGGGCCTCGGAGGGGGTCATCCCGCCTTCGACCATGAGGGCCAGCTCGGACAGGTTCTCGCCGTGGGGAGTGACGCCGGTGTCGGTACCCATGGCGATCTTGACCCCGGCTTTCACGGCCCGGCCGAACGAATCGCGATGAGCCTCGATCACGTCACGAGCTTTGGTCAGTGAAGCCTCCGGGATCTGAGCCCCCGCTTCGGCCGCCCGCAGGACCCCGGTCGGAGCGACGAGGGTGGGCACCAGGAAGGTGCCCCGCTCCAGCATCATCTCGATCGCCTCATCATCGAGGTAGATCCCGTGCTCGATCGAACGAATTCCGGCCTGGATGGCGTTCTTGATGCCGGTTGTTGCCTGGGCATGGGCCATCACGCTGATACCGGCCGCGGTGGCCTCCTCAACCAGAACCTCGAGCTCGGCCAATCGGAAATGGGCATGGGTCGGGTCGTCGCGCGGTGAGAGCACTCCGCCGGAGGTAGCGACCTTGATGACGTCTGCGCCGGCCCGGATCAGTTCCCGCGCCTTGCGCCGCATCTCGTCGACACCGTCGACAACGGGGTCCGGCAGTCCCGGATAGCGAGGGAAGACATCGACGAGACCGCCGGAGGCCATCCATCCGTCCCCGTGGCCGCCGGTCTGGGACAGCATGATGAGCGAGATCTGCAACCGCGGCCCAACAATCAAACCGTTGTCGACTGCCTCTTTGACGCCCAGGTCGGCGCCGCCCGCGTCCCGGACCGTGGTGATCCCCACCCGGAGTGTCGCCTCGAGGTTCTTGGCAGCCTCAAAGAACCGATAGGAGATCGGGGTCTGGAGGATCCGCCACATGTCGATATGGCTGAGCAGGACGTGAACGTGGGTGTCAAACAGACCCGGCAGGAGGTGGGATCCGGTGCAATCGACGGCCTGGTCGCCGTCGAGTCCCGTCCCGACCTCGAGGATCCGTCCGTTCTCGATGACCACATCGGCGGGCGCCGGGGCTGCTCCGGTTCCATCGAAGACGTTCCCTCCCTGAAAGAGGAGGCGGGTCATCAGGCGCTGAGACCGTGCAGCATGAAATCGACCATGCTGCGGGTGACCTCCGGCAGACGCTCGGAAGGATCTTTGAGGGCGATCAACGAGCGGGCCGCCGACATCATCAGCTCCTGGAGGAACCGGCCGGCCAGGTCGGGCGGGTATGGTCGGAGGGTTCCGGATCCGACCCCCTCCATGTAGATGCGCATGAATTCATTGGCGAATTCGTGGTGGGTCTCCCGGACCCGGAGCTGCGCGGAAGGAGAGAGCCGCGACGCGTCCGTATGGAGCACTCTCCCCAGCATGGCATCGGTCGACACGAACTCGACCATCCCGATGGCCAGGTGGGAGAGCTGTTCGGCAGGGCTCACATCCCGGGGCACATTCGCAATGATGTCGCTGATGATCCCGGGCAGGGTCGCCTCGACCAGGGAGCACAGCAGATCTTCCTTGTCGGTGAAGTACTCATAAAAAGTCGTTCGGCCGATCCCGATCCGGTTCGCAACGTCGCCCAGGGACGTCTCCGTGTACCCGTCAGCCTGAAAGAGCTCCTGGGCGGCCTGCAGAATCTGTCCACGGGTCAGTTCTTTGTGTTCTTCGATATTTGCGGCGCGTATGCGCGGCACGATGATCCCTCCGGTTCCAGGTGATTGAGCATAGTGATCCCTCGACCCCTATCCGGCTCCGACGTGGACTTGTGGCGGCTTCGACCGCACCGAGGTGCGGCCACCTCTCCACCACTACCATGGGCTCCGCGGCCACCAAGGAGCCACTGCATGCCCGCCACGATCGTCCTCGGCGCCCAATGGGGCGACGAAGGAAAAGGAAAGGTCACCGACGTTTTCGCCGAACGGGCCGACCTGGTGGTTCGCTACCAGGGCGGCAACAATGCCGGACACACCATCGTCATCGGGCCGGAACGTTTCGCCCTGTCGTTGATCCCCAGCGGGGTCATGTACCCGAACTGCACGCCGGTGATTGCCTCCGGATGCGTCGTGGACCCGAAGGTGCTGCTCGATGAAATCGCCATGCTCACCGAGCGCGGCGTCGACCCGTCCCGGTTGCGGATCTCCTCGAACGCCCATTTGATCATGCCTTACCACCGCAAACTCGATGCGGTGATGGAACGGTATCTGGGCCGCCAGATGATCGGTACGACCAAGAAGGGCATCGGCCCGGCCTACACCGACAAGTACTCCCGGCAGGGGATCCGAATCCAGGATCTCTTCGACCCGAAGATCTTCCGAGACAAGCTTGCTGTGACCCTGGCCGACAAGAACAAACTCCTGACCCGGGTCTACAACCAGTTGCCGATGGACGCCGAGCGGATTGCCACCGAGTACCTCGCCTATGCAGAGGTACTCCTCCCCTTCGTGACCGACACGTCGCTGCTCATCTGGCAGTCGATCGAAGCCGATCAAGAAGTCCTGTTCGAGGGCGCTCAGGGGACGCTGCTCGACATCGACCATGGCACCTATCCCTTTGTCACCTCATCGAGTCCCACCGCTGGAGGTGCGCTGACCGGATCAGGAGTCGGGCCGAAAGCTATCGATCGAGTCGTCGGCGTAGCCAAGGCCTACATCTCGCGGGTCGGCACCGGGCCCTTTCCAACAGAGTTGTCCGATGAGGTCGGTGAGACCATGGTCACCGTCGGAGGAGAGTTCGGCACGGTGACCGGGCGGCGGCGACGCTGTGGCTGGCTGGATCTCGTCGCTCTCCGCTACTCGGCCCGGATCAACAGCCTCACCGACATCTTCCTCACCAAGCTCGACATCCTCTCCGAATTCGACACGCTGGAGGTTGCCGTGGCATACAGCTCGCTCGGCGAGACGTACACCGAACTGCCCCGGCAGCAGCGGGTTCTCTACAACTGCGCTCCCGTTTACGAGGAGCTTCCGGGCTGGAAAACGGACATCACCGGCGTGCGCAAGTTCTCGGAGCTTCCCAACGAGGCCCAGCAGTACATCGAGTTCATCGAGGAACGCACCGGAGTTCCCATCAGCTGGGTCTCGGTCGGGCCGGAACGCAAACAAGTCCTCACCCGGTCGTCATGAACGTCCTCCTGCTTGGAGGCGGGGGGCGCGAACATGCCATCGGCTGGAAACTGGTCCGGAGCGACCTTCTCACGAGCCTGACCTCGCTCCCCGGCAACCCCGGTCTGGCCGAACTCGGTGCGGTGGTCGACGGGATCTCGCCGACCGATGCCGGCGCGGTGGCGGCGTTCGCCGGCCAACAGGACATCGACCTGGTCGTGGTTGGACCGGAAGCACCGCTGGCCGCCGGAGTCGTCGATGCGCTCACCAGGCGAGGAGTCAGATCGTTCGGCCCCACCCGGGCCGCAGCCCGGCTGGAATCTTCGAAATCGTTCGCCAAGTCGATCATGGAACAAGCGGGAGTCCCCACAGCCCGGGCTGAGACCTTCACCGATCGGGTGCCGGCCCTCGAGTACCTGCAGCAGCAGCCGGGACCTTTCGTGGTGAAAGCCGACGGCCTGGCAGCCGGCAAGGGGGTCCTCGTCACCAGCGATCTGGACGAGGCCGGTGCCTGGGTCGACCGCTGCCTTGAAGGGGCTTTCGGCGAGGCCGGGCGCACCATCGTCATCGAGGACTATCTCGCCGGGCCGGAAGTCAGCGTCTTCGCGGTATGCGATGGTCGGGAGGCCGTTCCGCTGCAGCCGGCTCGTGACTACAAACGCCTGCGAGACAACGACCAGGGACCGAACACCGGTGGCATGGGGTGCTACTCGCCGGTCGGCGATCTTCCCGCCGGGTTGGTCGACTGGACGGTCGACCACGTCATGAGACCCGTGCTGCGGCACATGGAATCGGCAGGAAATCCCTACCAGGGTTTCCTCTATGCCGGCCTCGTCCTCACCGAGCAGGGTCCCCGGGTGCTCGAGTTCAACTGCCGCCTGGGGGACCCCGAAACGCAGGTGGTTCTTCCCCTGCTCGACACGGATCTCCTCGAGGTGATCCTGGCCTGTCTCGACGGGAAGGCGGCCGGCCTGGAACTCACCTGGTCGAACAAGGCGGCCGTGGATGTGGTGCTGGCCGCCTACGGCTACCCGGAGAGCCCCCGCCCGGGCGATCCGATCAGGGGCGTCGCAACCGCGGCGGCGATGGAAGGGGTCACCGTCTTCCAGGCGGGCACCACCCGTCAGGTGGGAACCCTGAAGACGAGCGGAGGTCGCGTCGTCAACGTCGTCGGGACCGCCGACTCCCTGGCCGAAGCTCGCCACCTGGCTTACGCCGCTGCTGAGGCCATCAGATTCGACGGAAAGCAGTATCGATCGGACATCGCCGGATTAGCGAAAGGTACGTGATGAGCAAGGTCGCGATAGTGATGGGATCTGCCAAGGATCAGCCCAAAATGCAGGCGGCAGCCGATACCCTGGCCCGGTTCGGTGTCGAGTACGACCTGCGGGTCCTCTCCGCGCACAAGACTCCGGATGCGGCCTTCGAGTTCGCAGCTACGGCCGCCGATCACGGATTCTCGGTCATCATCGCCGGTGCGGGAAAGGCCGCCCACCTGGCGGGGGTCATGGCCGCCAAATCACTCCTTCCGGTCATCGGGGTGCCGCTCAGCGCCTCGTTGCAGGGCTTCGACGCGTTGCTGGCCACGGTGCAGATGCCGACCGGAATTCCGGTAGCAACGGTGGCCGTCGACGGTTCGGCCAACGCCGCCCTGCTGGCCGTCGCCATCCTGGCCCTGCAAGACGCGGGGCTGGCGAGGCGGTTGGCGGAGTTTCGAGCAGAGCTGGCCGAGCAGACCCTCGGCTGAAGACCGGCCGTTCGCCGGTTCCCGGAACGGGAGATCTCACTTTCTGTGAGATTCTGTCATCCAGGCCGAACGGGCGAACCGTAGAGGGGGCAAGCTACACGGGAGAAACCCTCATGCGACGCACGATCGCAACTTTGCTGAGCGCTTCACTGCTGGTCGGAGTCATGGCTCTGCCCGCGGCAGCCGTTCCTTCAACCCTGGCCGAGCAAATCCTGGCCGACGCCGATGGAGAATTCGACCGCAACCGGTACGACTTCGACATCATCGGCGAAGTCGTCAAGGCCATCCTCGACCCCAGCAACGAAGTCACCTCTCAACTCGGAGCAGCCGCGCAGGTCGTGGACGGCGGGATTACGGCCTTCCTCCCCAACGACCGGGCTTTCCAACTGCTCGCCTGGGACCTCACGGGCAAGTGGATTCGTGACGAGTCCAACATCATCCCCGCCATCTTGAGCGTGGTGGATCTTCAGACCGTCAATACCATCGTCGAATACCACGTAATTGCAGGCGCGACAATCGACTCCGCAGCGGCGCTTCAGGCTGACGGCGTATCGCTGACCTCGGTGATGGGTGCATCGTTCACGGTCGACGTGCTCAACCAGAAGCGGGCACTCGTTCGGCTCATCGACAATGACCGCAACGATTGGGACCCGTTCCTGGTGCGCAGCAAGCTCGACAACGTCGCCAGCAACGGAATCTGGCACGGAATCAGCCAGGTGCTCCGTCCGATCGATGTCGGCACCAAGTGGGAGTGGCGAGTCCGTTAACCCACAGACGGACCCACCCTCGGCAACCCCCCGGTCTTCCCCCCGGGGGGTTCATTCCTTGGCAAACCTACGCCGCAGCCCTCGTTCTGGCAGCTGGAAACTGGAAACTGGTAACTTCCTCCCCATGATCCCCCGTTACACCCTGCCCGACATGGCGGCGATCTGGTCGGATGCACGCAAGCTGGAGGTTTGGCAAGAAGTCGAAGCTCTCGTCGTTGAAGGATGGAGTGAACTCGGGGTGGCACCGCCGGAAGTGGCCGCTGCGGTCCGGAATGCCGATCCCGTCGATCCGGTGGCGTGGAAAGCGCGTGAGGAAATCACCAACCACGACCTCGCGGCGTTCGTCGATCTCCTCGCCGAGAACACGGTCACCGGCGGTGAGTGGGTCCATTACGGGCTCACCTCGTCGGATGTCCTGGATACCGCCCAGGGAGTGCTGCTCAAGGAAGCCGCGGACCTCCTGCTGGCCGGAATCGAAGACCTCTTCTCGGTCGTCAAAGCCCGGGCAATGGAGTATCGCGACACGCCGATGTTGGGACGTACCCACGGCATTTGGGCGGAACCAACGACGTTCGGCTTGAAGCTGGCCACCTGGGCTTTCGAGCTGGCCCGGGATCATGAACGGCTTGCGCGGGCCCGCCGGGCCGTAGCCGTCGGCAAGATCAGCGGCGCGGTAGGGACCTACGCCCATACCCCTCCCCGCCTCGAGCGGTATGTCTGCGAGCACCTCGGGCTGCGGATCGAACCGGCTTCCTCCCAGGTGACCCACCGCGACCGGCACGCCGAATTCCTCCAGGCCGTGGCGTTGACGGGTGCTTCGATCGAACGATTTGCTACCGAGATCCGCCACCTGCAGCGGTCGGAGGTGAGGGAAGCCCGCGAAGCGTTCCGGCCCGGCCAAAAGGGATCGTCGGCCATGCCGCATAAGCGCAACCCGATCCTCTCGGAGCGCATGACCGGGATGGCACGCCTCCTCCGGGGCTACGCGCAGGTGGGTCTCGAGAACGTTGCCCTCTGGCACGAGCGCGACATCAGCCATTCCTCAGCCGAGCGAGTGATCCTCCCGGACGCCTGCCACGTACTGCACTACATGCTGGTCAAGTTCGCCGGCCTGGTCGAGAGCCTGGAGGTCGACGAGGACCGGATGCTGGCCAATCTCGAAGCAACCCGTGGCCTCGTGTTCAGCCAGGCCGTGCTGCTGGCTCTCGTCGAGCATGGTCTGAGCCGCGATGCTGCATACCGGATCGTTCAGCGCAACGCACTGGCCGCCTGGGACGGCACCGGGCAGCTGCAGGAACTGCTGCAGGACGACCCGGAGGTCGATCTGCCGCCCGAACGGCTGGCAGCGTGCTTCTCGATCGGGAGGTTCCTGGCCAACTCGGCCATTGTGTTTGAGAGACTCGAATCCCTGGAGATCCGACGCGACGTTTAGGTCCGGCGAGCTCGCTTTCGCCGTCGGTCCACCTCGGCCTGGTCAAACGTCAACGATGTGGCCGGCACCGCCAGCAGGACGACCACCAGCGCGCAAACCACCCCGACCAGGATCCCCACGGGTGCGTTCTCCGCGGGCGGATCGGCCATCTGCCCGCTGACACCGAGCGGGATCATGACGATGGCGAAGGCAGCAAAGACCCCGAGAGCGGCTTCGCGGTATCCCTGCCGCCTGGCGGCCACACCCAGCAGGGCGATGATCGCCACCAGCGCGAGGAGCAGGATGACGATGCCGGAGATCGTCGCCATCACACCCATGTCGCGCAAGCCGCGCGGTATTCCAAGCTGAACGGCCGCGCTCGTCGTGGACTCGTCAATGCGGGTGGGATCGAGCCCGTCGATGACGAGGTGCAGGCCTGCCAGGCCGAACGCGATCGACAACGATCCTCCCAGGAAGACCGCAGCGGCCGTGGTGCCATAACGACGAAGCCAGGCGCCCATGACAACAAAGCTATCAGCAGACCACCCGACCGCTTGTTTCTGGATCAGACCGCCTCGGGCCGTTCCGGATCGAGATCCTGATGGGCGCCGGTTCGCAGATGACACGATGCCAGGTGCCCTTCGTCGCCGGCGACGGGGAGGAGGGCCGGTTCCAGCCCGTCGCAGATGCCTGCCTGAGCAATCTGACAGCGGGGATGAAAACTGCAGCCCGGCGGGGGATTGATCGGATTAGGGATTTCGCCCGATGGCAGAGGTTCGAAACGACGATGGGTCGGATCGGGAACGGGGACCGCCTTGAGCAAGGCCCTGGTGTACGGATGCCGGGGGTTCTCGTACACCTGCTTGAGCGTGCCCACTTCGACAATGCGGCCCAGGTACATGATCGCGATCCGGTCGCACACGTACTTCGCCGTGGCCAGGTCGTGCGTGATGAACAGGTAGGTGAGATTGAAATCCTCTTTGATCTGCATCATCAGGTCGAGCAAAAGCGCTCGCACGGATACGTCCGCCATGGCGATGGGCTCGTCGGCCACAATCAGCTCGGGCCTCGTGATCAAACCACGGGCAAACACAATCCGTTGCCGTTGTCCCCCGCTGATCTGGTGCGGGTATTTGTCGTAGAAGAACTCGGGCGGCGTCATGCCCACCTCGCCGAGGATCTCGAGCACCCGTTCGCGCCGGAGGTCCGCGGTCAGCTCGGGCATGTGGATCTGAGCCGGGTGCTCGAGAGCTTGACCGATGGTCATCCGCGGGTTGAGCGACGCAAGCGGGTCCTGATACACAACCTGCATCTTGCTACGAGCCTTGCGAAGCTCTTCTGCGGTCAGGGTACCCAGATCGACACCATCCACTTCGACCGTTCCCTCGGTCGGCTCCAGCAGTCGGAGGACGAGCTTCCCGACGGTTGATTTTCCCGATCCACTCTCCCCGGCCAGACCGAACACCTCGCCGCGCCGAATATCAAAACTGATCCCGTCGACGGCGCGAACGTTCTGAACGTGACCACGGGACAGCAGGTTGGCGAGGAAACCTCGCTGTACCGGGAACCACTTCTTGACGTTCTCGACACGAACCAGAACCTGATCGCTCATTGAATGGCACCCCCGAGCGATGGTTGCTCCTGATACAACCAGCATGCTGCGAAGTGGTCACCGGTCACCGGCTCGAAACCAGGTTCGAACCGCGGACACACATCCATCGCTTCCGGGCAGCGCGGGTGGAAGGAACAGCCCGACGGAGGGTGAAGCAGATTCGGAGGCGACCCCTCCATCTTGAAGAGTTCGGCACCGTCCAGGTCGATGTTTGGAACCGACTTGAGCAGGCCTTTCGTATACGGGTGTTGTGGATCGGCAAAGACCTCAAAGACGTCTCCCAGCTCAACCAGGCGGCCTGCGTACATCACGGCCACCCGATCGGCCACCTCGGCCACGACACCAATGTTGTGCGTGATGAGCAGGATCGTGAGATCGAACTCGTCGCGAAGCTCCCGGAGCAGATCGAGGAACTTGGCTTCGACGATGACATCGAGTGAGGTCGTCGGCTCATCAGCGATCACCAGACCGGCCCGCAATGCCAGCGCCAGCGAGATCATGACACGTTGGCGCATCCCGCCCGACAATTGATGGGGGTAGTCGTCGAGACGCTCGTGACGGATACCCAGTTTCTCGACCAATGTGGCGGCACGTTCGCGAGCCGCGATGTCGGATACCTTGGGTTCGTGAGTCTGAATGGTCTCCGTGAGGTGTTCGATCACTCGCTGAACCGGGTTGAGCGATGTCATGGGGTCCTGGAATACCATGCCGATCCGGCCCCCGCGAACGTCTCGCATTTCCTTTTCGGATATCTTCATGAGGTCGCGCCCCTCGAACCACAACTCTCCGCCGGCTAGTTGCCCCGGAGGAGTGATCAGCCTCATGATCGCTTTGCCCAGGGTGGATTTGCCGCAGCCGGATTCACCCACCAAGCCGAGGATCTCACCCTTGCGAATGTCCAGGGACACATGATCGACGGCCCTCACCGCACCGACCCTCGTGTTGTAGTCCACGCTCAGGTCACGAATCGAATACAGGACGTCGTCCATCATCGCTCCCGCAATTTCGGGTTGAAGATCTCCATGAGCCCTTCTCCCATCATCGTGAAAGCCAGCACGATCATCATGATGGCCAGGCCCGGGAAGGTGATCAGCCACCATGCGGCCTGGATGAACTCCTGACCCCGCGCCACATCGATTCCCCAGTCGGCAGTATTGGGCGGCAATCCCAGACCCAGGAAGGCCAAGCCCGCCCCGGTGAGAATGGCGTCGGCCACGTTCACCGAGAAGATGATCGCCACAGACGGAATCACGTTCGGGTAGATGTAGCGGCGCAAGACCTCCCGGCCGCGTGCACCGAGCGACCGGGCTGCCTCGACGTACAACTCTTCTTTGACCGAAAGCGTTTGCCCGCGCACGATCCGGTAGTAGGTCGGGACGTACAGAACAGCGATCGCCACGATGACGTTGAAAACGCTCGGACCGAGAACCGCCGTGATCGCAATGGCGAGGATCAATCCCGGGAACGCATAGAGACTGTCCATCACCACGGTGAGCAGACGATCGATCTTTCCTCCCGTGTAACCGGCGAACAGGCCCAGAGGCACTCCGATCACGAGAGCAAAGATCGAGGCGCTGAAGCCGATGATCAGGGCTATGCGCGTTCCCCAGATGAGGCGGCTGAGAACGTCCTGCCCGATCTGGTTGGTGCCGAGAAGAAATCCCCCCTGCGAGGCAGCTTCGCCCGTAACGGTGTTGCCGGACTCGAGGGTCGGGAACTGATCCTTCAATGCCTCGTATTCCGAGGACTGCACGACGGCAGCGAGCACGTCACCGTCCGCCACCGCCTGAAGGGTCTCGTCCAGAGTATCGAACCGGACGATGTTCGGCCGCAGGCGTAGCGCGGTTTCTTCATCCCGCAAGCGATCGTCGATGAGCGCCGCCTGCTGCCGAAGCGCCTCGGCCGTCGGAACTCCCCGTACCACCCCGATGGGCGGTCGGCCGCTCTCCTGGGCCATGTCCTCGACATCCACGATGCCCGATCCGGCCAGCGAGATCAGGATCGGAACGTCGGGAGTGGCACCGGGCGCAAGAAAGCGGGGTCCGACCCGTTCGTCCGCACCATACGGTGCGAAAACTCCGGGAAAGAGACCGAGGATGATGAAGATCAGCACCATGAAGCTCGAAATCGATACGAACCACCAATCGGCCCCGTACCAGCGACGGGCCCGCAGGATCCGGCGCACAAAGCCGACCTTCTCGAGGGCGTACTGCCAGTCCTCCGGAGGGTCGAACTCGGATCCAGGCTTCTCGGTCAGCGCCATGTGGTGCTCATCTCTCTCAATACCTCACCCTCGGATCGACCAGCGAGTAGATAATGTCAACCGCCAGGCTGATCAGAGCCACGAACATCGCGAACATGGTCACCACGCTCTGCACAGCGGTGTAGTCCCGGGCCGAGATCCTCTGAACCAGGTACTGACCCATGCCGGGCCATGAGAACACGGTTTCGGTGAGAACGGCGCCGGCGAGCAGGATGGCGACCTGAAGCCCGATCAGCGTGATGACCGGGATCATGGCGTTCCTCAGCGCATGTCGGTACACAACCACACGTTCGCGTATGCCCCGGGCCCGGGCGGCAGCGATGTAATCCATCTGCAGCGTTTCGATGACGTTGATCCGCGTCAGACGCACGAAGACGCCGGACAGAATCAACCCCAGCGTCGCCACCGGAAGGACCAGGTGCCACAGCGAACTGCCCAGGGCCTCCCAGTTGCCCGAAATGAGTGCGTCCACCGGCAGGATGTTGGTGGTTCTATCCAACGTGGTACCGACGACGGCGTCGATACGACCGGAGATGGGAAACCAGCCGAGTCTCACCCCGAACAACAACTGCAACATCAGCCCGAGCCAGAAAATGGGAATGGAATAGATCACAACCGAGTACAAGCGCAGCGAGTAGTCCGTCGCGCGTTTTCGACGGGCGGCGGCCAAGGAGCCGCCCATAACACCCAGCCCGAGCGCGACCATCGTGGCGGGAATCACCAGCTCCAGGGTGGCCGGGAAGCGCTCACTCATCTCATCAATGATCGGCCGCCGGCCCCCGGTGAGTGCGTTCCCAAAATCGAGCTGGGCCATGTCCCCGAGGAACCGGCCGTACTGCACCAGCATGGGATCGTCGAGGCCGAGCTGATTGCGCATACGTGCGACGGTCTCGGGACTCCCTTTAGGACCCAACGCCGACCTGACCGGATCGCCCGGGATGATGCGCATGACGAAGAACACCAACGTGGCCAGGATGAAGATCATGGGAAGGGTCAGGGCGATCCGGGTCACGATGTAGCGTCGCAGGCCGGACGAGCCGCGCACGAAGATATAGACGAGACCGGCCAGCGCCGGGATCCCGATGATCAGGACTATGAGCGTAAGAGGCGACACGTCCCGAGCCAGGGTAGCGAAACGGGAGCGGGCCCGAGGGCCCGCTCCCGTTTGGTTCGGCTCTGTGGTTACTTGTTGGTGTCGAGCACCGAGTAGTAGAACTCTAGGTTCGGACCAATACCGAGCGTGCCCGGCGAAGCCGTACCGCCGACCGCGGTGATGTAGTCGGGGAAGACCACATGCTCTGCTTCGAAGAACAGCGGCAGCGTCACCACCAGGTCTGCATACGCTTCCTGAGCCTGCTCGTACAACGCGGCTCGGGCATCGAGATCGGTCTCCACCGACGCTGCATCGAGCAGGTCGAGCAGTTCTTGCGCTCGAGCGTTGACCGGCACGTTGTCGGCGTCGGTGACTTCCGTCCCAAGGCCGCCGTTGAGCACAAACGGCTCCAGATAGTTGGAGCTATCCGGGAAGTCGAAGAACCAGCCGAGAACTCCCGTCTGGTACGCATCACCGCCGGTGAGGGCCGTGACATACGTGCTCCACTCCTGAGCCTCCAACGTGACGTTGATGGCACCGGTTGCTTCGAGTTGCTGCTCGATGAGCGCCATCCAGTCGGCCGTGGCGGCACCGTAGTGCTCGGGTGGGTACCACAACTCCAGCTCAACCGGGTTGTCGACGCTGTACCCGGAGTCGGCTAGGAAGCCGAGGGCAGCATCGACATCGGGTGATGCATAGAGGAGGTCGAATGTCTCGGTCGCGCCGAGGAACCCCGGAGGCACCATCGAATACAGAGGCGCCACCTGTCCGCCATACACAACATCGGCGATTTCGTCACGGTCGATGGCGGCGGCTACCGCCTTGCGGACATTGACATCGTCCATCGGGGCAAGGGCATAGTTGAGGATCAGGTAGCGAATGGCGCCACCTTCGATCGCCCCAACCGTCAAGTCGGAGACACCTCCGAGTTCGGCAACCAGCTCTGGTCCGAGGATTCGCCAGGCAACATCAATCTCGCCGTTCTGGACTGCCAGAGCCATCGTCTGGGGGTCCGAGAAGTAGCGGATGATGATCCGGTCGACCTGAGGAGCCAGAACACCTGTGTAGTAGGGATTCGGCTCGAGCACGGTCTGCTCTGCCTGCGTGTACTCGCTGATGTACCAGGGGCCCACCCCGTAGACGGGTGCTTCCGGATACAGAACACATTCGTCGGCCGGGAACAGGTCCGGATGGCCGGGCATGAACGTCGCCGTTGCAGTGAGCTGCGGGAAGAAAGCCACCGGCCGGGTCAGCTGGAACACCATCGTCGAATCGTCGGGAGCGGTAATGCTCTCGATGAAAGGCGTCGCCAGGGCATTGGCTACCCCGTTGGGACAGTCGGGCCCAATCGTCAAGAGACGGTTGAGCGAATCTGCATACATCGAAGCAGTCAGCTCCGTTCCGTCACCGAACTGGATCCCGTCACGCAACGTGAACGTATACGTGAGACCATCGTCCGAGACGTCCGGGAAGTCGGCGGCCAGCCCGGTCCTGAGCGTCAGCTCACCAGGCTCCCAACCCAGCAATCCCTCACCGGTGTTCTTGATCAGTTCCCAGTCGTGGACGGCATAGGCGTCGCCTGGATCCAAGCTGGAGATCGTATCCGTCGTACCGATGATGATCGTCTTCGGTCCGGAAGCTTCAGTGGTATCGGTCGTGGCGGGCGCTTCCGTTGTTGTTGTTGTGTCGCCGGCGCCTGCCGTGGTGGTTGTTGTGTCCTCGGTGGTCTCTGCGCAGGCAGCCACAATCAGCGCAAATACCAGCAGCACAGCCAAGATTGGTAGTCGTTTCCTCATATCTGATCCTCCTTCGTGCGCCGTTAAAAGGTGCACCCGACAAACTTAGCCAGCGTCGAGCCGCCGTGCACTACCGGGACCACCGTTTGCTCCCAAACAGAGCCCTGGATTTGACACGAAATAGCAGATCCGATTTGGCTGCCGGGGATTCGCGACGGAAGGTACGAGGCGATGGCGGCAGTGACGGTCACCTGGGAAGGTCAACGCCGGTTCGACGGGACCGACTCAAAAGGAATACCCGTGGACATCGACGGGAGCCAGGAGCTGGGGGTACGTCCCTCGGACCTGTTGCCGATGGCACTGGCGTCGTGCTCCGGGGTCGACCTCGTGTCACAGCTCGGCGATGACCTTGCCGGGTTGTCGATCGAAGTCGCGTTCACGAAGGAGCCCGATCCCCCCTGGAAGTTCCAGAGATTCCGCCTTCACTACCGGGTAGCCGGGCGGGCCCTCACCGCCGATCAGGTCGAAGCGGCCATCCACCGCAGTCACACCGAGATGTGCTCGGTAGCGGTCGCGGTACGCGGGAACGTGCCGATCGAAACCACGTTCGAGCTGGTGGAGCAAGAGTCGGCAAGCCCCACTGGGAACTGAGAACTTCGGAGGGAATCTCCGCTCTAGCGTGCGGCTGCGGGGTAGTAGAGAGCGAGACGCTCGTTGAACGACGCAGTTGGCAGCAGCACGTAGGCCCCCGCCGTCGTCACATAGTTCCGGGTGGTTACGTTCACTCGCAACACATCGGTGGATTTCAGACCTCGCATCTCCCAGGCCAGCGAGAGAGCATCCCCAAACGAGAACCCCTGGTCGAGAGCCACCGTGTCGGTGAGGCTCTGGGCAAGCTGCGAGAACGACGAGAACGTCGAGAACGAGTTGAGCTTGCCGGCGATCTTGAACAACATGTCCTGTTCTTTCTGCTGCCGTGTGAAATCGCTGACCCCGGCAACGGTTCGCCACGCACCGTCAACGTACTCCTGGGTTCTCCGGGATCGGACCCACGCCAATGCCTGCGAACCCGTTGCCTGCGTGCAACCGGCGGGCAGGTTCAGAAAGGACTTGGCGTCGCGCACCGCGTGCTCGACGCAGATCTCGACTCCACCCAGAGCATCGATGACCTTCTGGAATCCACTGAAGTCGATCCGTGCGAAGTGATCAACCTCGATGCCCGTGAAATCGGCAACCATCAAGGAGAGCAACTCCGCACCGCTTGCGTAGCCCTTGCATCCGACCAAACCGGCGTTGATGCGCGTGTAGCGCTGTGTGCACGGGTTGGGAAGGTAGAGGTCGCGGGGCAGGGACACCATGAGCGGGGGGCTCGAACCGCCTTCCGGCAGCAGTACGAAGATGATGGCATCTGCGCGAAAACCGCCTTCTACTCCAACCAGCAAATAGGACGTGAACATCTCATCGGGAAGTTTGGGACTCGAAACGAATGGGAACGAGACGGTTTCGGCCTCGAGTCCGTCTTCATCTCTCCGTCTCAGCAGATCGGCCAGGACGTCGGCTTCGAGGTTCAGCGAGTCGTCGCTTTGCGAAAGCTCCTCGGAGGCATCTTCGGCCTCCCGTAGCTCTTCGACCTCAGCAGCCGGGATGGTCGCGAGATTCTCGGCAGCCGCCACGGCGTCGCCGAAGGTGACCTTCTCGATGTCCTGATACGCCCTCCAGGCCTGAAAGCCGGAGATGGCCACGAGCACTAGCCCGGTGGCGCCGAACAGTATCGCCAACCGGCGCAATCGGGCACTCATATCGTGGTCCGCGCGTGAGGAGCGGTGTTTACCCATAGCAAATGCATGGTAGATGTTTCATGGGAATGGGGACCAACCGGCGATCCGGGCAAGCGCCCGGGCAGGCTGCGATGGCACCTGCGGGCCGGGTTCAGGGCTGCAGGCTCGCCACCCGTTTCCTCCCCCAGACCTCCCGCAGGGCCAATACCAGAAAGAAGAGGGCCACCGAGACCCCCGCCATGGTTGCTCCGGCCGCGGTGTCGGCGTACCAGCTGATCAGGAGGCCACTCAGCACCGCCAGGAATCCAAAGACAACGGCCGTTGCCATCATGGTGGGCACCCGCCGAACCATCAGCGAAGCCGTGGCAGGGGGAGCCACGATCAGCGCAAAGACCAGCAAGGTCCCCACCGTGCGGAACGATGTCACGATGGCCAGGGTCAGCAAGGACAGCATGACGAGGTGTGCCAAACGGGGCCGCAGCCCCAACATCTCGGCCTTTTCCTCATTGAACGAGAGCACCAGGAACGCCCGGTAGAAGATCAGAATCGCGACCAGGGTGACCACCGCAGCCAGCGCCTGGATCACAATGTCCTCGCGCTTGATGCCGAGCGTGTCGCCGAACAGGATGGTCGCCAGGCTGCTGGAGAAGGAAGGCAGCCGGGACATGATGATGACCCCGAGGGCGAGCATGCCGACGAAGAGCAGGCCGATGCCGGTGTCTTCCCGCAGACCGGCCTTGCGGTGTACCAGGTTGATTCCCAGCGTCATAGCCACTGCTGCGCCGATGGCGCCGAGCGTCAGGTTGAAGCCGAGAGCGAAAGCCAGGGCAATCCCGGGAGTCACCCCGTGGGCGAGAGCATCGCCCATGAAGCTGAGCCCACGCAGGACGATCCAGGTTCCGATCAGGGAGGCGGTCATGACCGCCAGCGCGCTTCCCACCAGCACGCGCTGCATGAAAGGCTCCGAAAGCGGTTCGATCAGCCACTCCATGCGGATCCCTCCCGCACTACAGGTTCTCAACAATGAGTCGGGTGCTCGAGAGCATCATATCGATGTAGGTCTCAGCGCCTGATCCTGGCTCACCGAGGGATCCCGTGTAGAGCTTGACCACCTTCACCTCGTAGCCCACCTCTTCGGCGAGGGCATCCGCCAGCGTCGTCGGTTCTGTGACCGAGGCGAAAACGACGGACACTCCCTCGCGCTGAAGGAGATCAACCAGAGCGGCGAAGTCGGCCGCGCTCGTCTCTGCCCCCGTGGTGGCGGCGGGGATCACCGTGCCGAGCATGGTGATCTCGTAGCGGGCCGCGTAGTACCCGAAGGAGAAGTGATTGGTCACCATTTTGCGGCGGTCCGGTGACACGCCGTCGATCATCTCTGCAATCTGATCGTTCAGCTCCAGGATCCGGGATCGGTAGGCGGCTGCCGAAGCTGCAACATCTACCCTTGCGCTCGATGCGAGACGCAGGGCGATCAGGTCGACGGCATCGGCAACTCTGATCGGATCCATCCACACGTGGGGATCGAGGCCGTTCTCGTGGTCGTGATCGGCCGAACCTTCGGTCCCGTCATCCGCGGCGGGTTCCGGAGCCGCCACGAAGGGTTGCGGATCCAGCAGCTCGCCGACCCTCAAGACCTCGACGCCGTCCTGCTCGGCCGCATCGATCACATCCAGCAGAGCTTCTTCCAGTCCAACTCCGTTGGCGATCACCAGGGATGCGTCCCGCAGATGAGCGGCCTGCCGGGCCGATACGGCGAAGTCGTGCGGATCAGTACCAACCGGCATCAGCACTTCCACCTGCACGGCATCTCCGGCCGTGTTGGCGACGATATCGCCGAGGATCGTCGTGGTAGCAATCACCAGCGGCCGATCGTCGGCTGCGCTCTCTGCAGAACTGCAGGCGGATCCCGCGACTGCCATCACCACGACCAAAGCGACATAACGTTTCATGACCAATCTTTCCTTGAATGAGAATGGTTCTCATTCGCAATAGAAGCTAGCATTGGCTTCACGATGCGTCAACGAAACGACACCCTGGCGGCGGCACAAGGCCGCCTCGAGTCGGAGCAGGCACGATTCACTCCTGCCCGGCGGATGGTGGTCGAGACGCTCAGCGGGTCGCCCGGTCCCCAATCGGCCGCAGACCTCGCGGCCGCAATGGGAGGCGCCATACCCCTTTCTTCGCTCTACCGGACTCTCTCTGTGCTCGAGAAGACCGAGGTGATCGAGCGGTTCCCCGATCAAGCTGGTGTCGCGCGCTACGAGCTGGCCGAGTGGTTGAGCGGACATCACCACCATATGACGTGCGTCGAGTGCGGGGCCACGAGCGATGTAGCCGTTCCGGTAGATCTCGAAGCTACGGTTGCCGACATCGTTGCCGAGGTGGGCAAGCGGTTCGACTTCACCGTCACCGGTCACCGCCTCGACCTGCAAGGAGTGTGCGACCAATGTCGATGAAAGACATCGCCATCACCGCCCGCGGGCTGGAGCTTGCCCACGGTGACCGCCTGGCACTCGCCGCCTCAGATCTCGATATCCCCGCCGGAACCGTGACGGCCGTCATCGGGCCGAACGGATCGGGCAAATCCACTCTGCTCCATGCGATTGGCGGCCTGCTCGAGCCCGTCGGTGGCGAACTGGGAGTGCTGGTCAGCTACCCGAAACACCGGGGTACCGCGTATGTGCTCCAATCCACCAAGGTCCACGAGGAGATGCCGATCACGGTGCGGGAAGTCGTCTCCATGGGACGGTACGGCCGTCTGGGGATGTTCGGCCGTTTCCAGGCAGAGGACCGTGCCGTGTGCAAAACCGCGATGGAGCGCCTCGGTGTACTGGACCTGGCCGACCGGCACCTCGACGAGCTGTCCGGCGGCCAGCGCCAGCGAGTCTTCGTGGCGCAGGGCCTGGCCCAGGAAGCCGACCTGCTGCTGCTCGACGAACCGGTAACGGGCCTCGACATCGTTTCACGCGACCGGATCCTGGAAGCCGTTGCCGTCGAACAGGCCCGCGGCGTGACCGTGGTCTTGACCACACACGATCTCAGCGAGGCCGCCGCCGCGGACCACGTTGTGCTGCTGTCCGGCCGGGTGGTCGCGTCGGGACCTCCCGCCGAGGTGCTCACGGCCAAGTGCTTGACGAAGGCGTACGGGATCAACCTCATCACCACGGAAGACGGAACGGTCGTCCTCGATGACCCCTATCACCAGGCGATGGGCGGGCGCCACCGGCACTTCGACCGCACCGGGCATGCCGACCACGGTGGAGCCGACCTTAACGCTTGAGAGCAATCCCTCCCGGGGGGCTTGTCTGCTGCTCCCACTACCCTTTTTCCATGGCAGATCGCTATTGCTTCGTGTGCGACACGACGGTTGACTCCGAGTTCTGCCCGACCTGCGAGACGGAGACCTGGCGTCCACCCCCCCATCAGGCGGAGCCGCGCCTCGACGACCCGGCTCACCTGCCGCCGGCCGATCCCGTCGAACCCGACCGGCCGTCCCCGCCGCTTCCGCCCCTGCCGGTGGTGGCGCCACCGACCGGCGCCGACCTCCCCGGCAACGAGGCAGGAGCCCGGCAAGGGGAGCGTCCAATTGCGCCGGCCCGGTTGGTGCCCATCGCCGCGCTCGTGGTGGGCGGCATCATCTTTCTCTCTGTGCTCACCGGACCCTCGGGCCTGGAACCGGAGGATGAGACGCCGGTGACGCCACCCATCACTGCTCAAACCACGACAACGGTGCCGGCCCCCGGTAGCTCCCGGGATGTGTGGCGGCCTCCAACGGGCACCTGGGTGGGCGGGTTCTCGTTCTCATCAAGCCGCCCGGAAACGCTCTACGGACCGTCGTTGACCCCCGGCTTGCTCGACATTTCGCCGGACACCGTGATCGTCGATTCTCTTCCCGACGGACGACTGGTCGGGGTCGATCAGGCCGGCCGGCACGTGCTGCTGATCGGATCCGGACCGGGCGGCGAACGAGAGATTGTTCCTCTCCCCGGGCCGGGACCGGAGAGCGCTCCTCCACTGCTGTCCCCCGATGGGACCCGGCTGGCTGCCATTGATGCATCCGGGGTTCCTTATGTCTGGACCATCGGCCCCAGCCTCGATCCCGAGACGTTGCCGTCCGGCCAGATCATCTCACCGCGCGACTCGGCAGCAACTGCCGTGGAAGCCATCGCTTCTCTCGCCTGGTCACCCGATTCCTCTCTCCTCGCCCTCAATGCCTTCCAGGGCGGTTACTACCTCTGGGATCTCGACACCAACGACGTGAGCCGGGCATCGATGCCGGGACGGGCGATCGCCGTTTCGAGGAGCCAGGTTGCTGCCTGGGGTAACGCCGGCCTCGAACTGCGGGACCTGACCGGGCGGGTCATCCGCCGGTGGGACGACCTTCTCGACCCATCGGCACGTGACCCGTTGCGGACCGGTCCGGTCCTCCAAACGGAGGGAGCCTTTGATCCTCTCAAGCGGTACCTCGCCGTGGAAGGGCAGGTGGGACCCGACGGGAGCGACGGGCTGACCGTATTGTCCATGATCGGCACCACCCGACAGCTGCTCACCACCGAGCCTGCCCAGGGGTTCGCGTGGTCGGGAGACGGGAGCGGCTTGTACTGGATGGACTCCGGCGGTCTTCAGGTTTGGTCCGCCGATCCCGAACGTGCTTCGGCGGCCATGCTCGGAGGGAGCGGGGAGATCTTCGGCAGGCTCCGCGTCTACGATCCGGCCATCTCGCCGATCGCCCACCCTGCCCTCGTCACATCGAGTTTGGTGGAATTGCGCAACGGCGCAATCACCCGCAGAACGATGAACGGATCCGAGACCTTCTTCTCCGGAAACGAGCAGGCAACGATTGCCCCGGCCGACGTTGACGGTCGTATCTTGACCGTGGCAGCCAGCGAGCCCGCTCGAGCAGTCGTTCTGGCGGATCCACTCAACCTCAATGCGCCGCTCGTTCTCGGAAACCTCACAACGCTTCAGTTGAGAGCGGGGGGCCGCCTGGTGAGAGCCGTCGCCTTGAGTCCCGGCGACGGCGAAACTATCGCCACCAGCGAGCTGGAGGCAACCCGCTGGTACCTCGAAACCGATCGCGGCTCCATTCTCTTCGGGCCGGATGGCGGCCTCTTCACAACCGTCGCTCAGGGAAGCTCCTTGAACACGCTGGGGACAAAAGCCTTTCATGTCACGCCGGACGGGTCGGCGATTCAGACCCTCCCTACCGAAGCGGGGATCGACACTGTGCTCACCGCCGCCGACCTGGACGCCGAGCGCATCCTGGCGGTGGGGGTGGTACGGCGAAGCCTTTTCGTTATCGCAACAGATGACGTCGGTTCGGCGCAGATCTGGCAGGTGCCGGGCGACAGCCCGTTACTCACTACGCCTTTCTTCCCCGTCGGCCCCTCCATCACCTCGGACAAGTGGTTGGTGTACACATCCGCCGGAGCGATCACCGGCGGCCGAATCCTCGCAGACCCCGATACCGGGCCGGGCGGCGAACTTCTGGCGGCCCAGTTCGACCGCCCCAACGGTCCGATCACGATTGTCCTGGCCTCTCCGCTTGCCCTGGAGTCGGTGTGCGGCGCCCTAGCCGGAGGTGCGTGCGTGGTCTCGGAAACATCGGGGAGCCTGCTGGGCTTCTCGCCGGACGGCAACTGGCTGCTGGTCGATAGTGACTCCGGTTATCTCGCTCTGTCTACGGTCGGGCGGGGCGGTGTGCTCCTCTCGGAGACGGTGCCGGACGATATCGCCTGGGTAGCGGGAGACACGTAACCTCCCGTGTTTTGATCCGCTGATGGCATCCGGTCACGCAGGCATTTGGGTGGAGGTGGACGGCGCATGCAACCAGGCACACCGTTCCAGTCCCCAGATTCTCGGCCTTCGATCGGATGCGTAGCGGGTTTCCAACCAGCCGCTACCATCCCGCCCGTGCCGGCCTTGGACCACGTTGGATCAGGGAAAGTCCGTGAGATCTACCGGATCGATGACGACCGGCTGCTCTTTGTTGCCTCCGACCGGATCTCCGCTTACGACGTCATCCTCGACGACCCGATCCCCGACAAAGGCCGCGTCCTCACCGGCCTGTCGCTGCACTGGTTCGAGTACCTGGACGTTCCCCATCACCTGCTCAGCGTCGACCTCACCGGAATACCGGGGATCACCGCCGAGGAGCGGTCCGAGCTGGCCGGTCGCGCGATGATCGTTCGCAAGGCCGAAGTCATCCCGGTCGAATGCGTGGTGCGCGGGTACCTCTACGGATCGTCGTGGCGGGAGTATCGCGATGGGGGCGGGCCGACTACCGAGCATCTCCCCGCCGGGCTGCACATGGCCGACCGGCTGCCCGAGCCGATATTCACGCCCGCCACCAAGGCGGCCTCCGGCCACGACGAGAACCTGACGGAGGCCGGGGCGAGAGGGCAGCTGGGCGATGCGCTCTACGAGGAGCTCCAACGGCGCTCAATCGACATCTACCTGCGGGCTTCGGAGTACGCCGCCGGAAAGGGCGTCATCCTGGCCGACACCAAGTTCGAGTTCGGCTACGCCGGGGGCGAGCTTCTCCTCATCGACGAGGTCCTCACCGCCGACTCCTCGCGCTACTGGCCTGCCGATCAGTGGCAACCGGGCCGGCCGGTCCCGTCGTTCGACAAGCAGTATGTCCGCGACTGGCTCGACTCGACCGGATGGGATCACGCCCCGCCCCCGCCACGGCTCCCGGCCGAGGTAATCAACGGCACCCGGGCTCGATACGTGGAGGCCTACGAACGCATCGCCGGGCGGCCTTTCGACGAGTACCTGGAGGCCACTGCATGAAGGTCACCGTTCACATACACCGCCGCCCGGACATCGCCGATCCACAGGGGACCACCGTGGCCCGGGCGCTGCGCGACCTCGGTTTCGAGAGTGTCGGAAGGGTCCGCATCAACCGCACCATCGAGCTGGACGTGCACGGTACCGACCGCACCGCCGTTGAGGCTGAAGTTCGGGCGATGTGTGAGAAGTTGCTGGCCAATCCGGTCATGGAAGACTTCGAGGTGGTGGTTCAGGAGTGAAGGCGGCCGTGGTCGTGTTCCCCGGAACCAACTGTGAACACGACAGCCTCTACGCGCTTGCATCCGTCGGCATCGACGCCGAGTTGGTTTGGCACCGAGAAACGGACCTGAGCGCCTTTGCGGGCGTCATCATCCCCGGCGGTTTCGCCCACGGCGACTATCTCCGGACCGGCGCCATCGCCCGCTTCTCACCCGTCATGAGCGAGGTGGAACGCCTGGCAGCGGCAGGAGTCCCCATCCTCGGCATCTGCAACGGGTTTCAGATCCTCTGCGAAGCAGGGTTGCTGCCGGGCGTCTTGCTTCAAAACGCCGGTCTCCGATTCATCTGCCGGCCGGTTCACGTCCGGGTTACCTCGACCGACTCCGTCCTGACCCGGGCGGCCCGGATCGGACAGGTTCTCGAGCTGCCGCTCAATTCCTACGAAGGCAACTACACAACCGACCATTCGACCTTCGCCGACCTCGAACGCTCGGGCCACATCGTGCTGCGGTACTCGGACTCGCACGGAGCCGTCTCCGAAGCGGCCAACCCGAACGGATCGCTCGGCAACACAGCCGGGCTCACCAATGCGGCAGGCAATGTCGCCGGCTTGATGCCGCATCCCGAACGCGCCATCGAGCAGGTGCTCGGTTCCGCCGACGGGCGGGTGCTGATGGAATCCTTCGCCTTGAGTATGACCGCTGCCCATGTCTGACCAAACACCCCTCCACCGGGCGCTCGGGATGACCGACGGTGAGTACGCGGCAGTGTGCGACATCCTCGACCGTCCTCCCCGGGATGCCGAGTTGGCGATGTATTCGGTCATGTGGTCCGAGCACTGCTCGTACAAATCCTCCCGTCCCCATCTCGGGCGTTTCCCCAGCGAGGCACCCTGGGTGGTCGTCGGCCCCGGTGAGAATGCGGGAGTCATCGATCTCGGCGACGGCTGGCTGGCCGCCTTCCGCATCGAGTCCCACAATCACCCGTCGTTCGTCGAACCTCACCAGGGCGCAGCCACCGGCGTGGGCGGCATTCTTCGTGACGTGTTCACGATGGGAGCCAGACCCATAGCCGTCTGGGATCAAATCCGCTTCGGGTCGCTCGACGATGCCCACAACCGCTACCTGCTCGCGGGCGTCGTCGCCGGAATCGCCGGATACGGAAACGCGGTCGGGGTGCCGACCGTCGGCGGCGAGGTGGCGTTTGAGGACTGCTACGCAGGCAACCCGCTCGTCAACGTGATGGCCCTCGGAATCCTCCGGCGCGAGCAACTCGTACTTGCCGAGTCGGGAGGTCCCGGCACCGAGGCTGTCCTGCTGGGATCCGCCACGGGACGCGACGGCATCGGCGGCGCATCCGTCCTCGCCTCGGCGAGCTTCGACGATGCCGGGACGGCCAAACGTCCATCGGTCCAGGTAGGCGACCCGTTCGAAGAGAAGAAGCTGATCGAGGCGTGCCTCGAACTCTACGAACGGGGCCTGGTCGTCGGCATTCAGGACCTGGGAGCAGCCGGGTTGTCCTGCGCCACGTCCGAACCGGCCGCCAAATCGGGAATGGGCATGGAGGTCGATCTGGGGACCGTTCATGTACGGGAGCCGGGCATGACACCGGCCGAACTGCTGATGTCTGAATCACAGGAACGCATGATGGCTTTCGTTGCGCCCCAGGACGTCGACGAAGTCCTGACCGTCGCTGCCAAGTGGGAGATCGATGCCTCACGGGTCGGAACCGTTGCCAGGGGCGGTCTGCTGCGGGTCTTCGAACAGGGCGAACTGGTCGCGGAAGTCCCGGCGGCGTCACTCTCGGAAGATGCACCCGTCTACCACCGCCCCGTCCGCCGACCGGACTGGCTCGACGACCTGTGGAATCGGGGAGCGCCGGTTGATCGACCGGATGTGGCAGCCGGACTGCTCAAACTCCTGGATGAACCATCGCTGGCCGATCCGGCCTGGGTGTACGAGCAGTACGACCACATGCTGTTCCTCAACACGGTGATCGGCCCGGGACACGACGGGACGTTGCTGCGGATCAAAGGAACCACCAAGGCGCTGGCCGGGACCACCGACGGGAACGGGCGCCGCTGCTACCTGGATCCGCGTCGCGGCGGCGCCCATCTTGTGTACGAGTCTGCCCTCAACGTGGCCGTGACCGGGGCACGACCGATGGCCGTGGTCGACAACCTCAACTTCGGGAATCCGGAGAAGCCGGAGATCATGTGGCAATTCGCCGAAACGATCGAAGGCATCGCTGAAGCTTGTGAGCACCTCGCGATACCGGTGGTCGGCGGCAACGTCTCTTTCTACAACGAGACGGATGGGATCGACATCTACCCGACACCGATCGTCGGGATGATCGGCCTGGCCGATCCGTACCCGGAGAACCCGCCGCGTCTCGACCGGGCCGCCTCCGGCCAGGACTTGTGGTTGCTCGGACCCGACGGCTCAGCCGACGTAGCCGGGACCGTCTTCCAGAAGGTGGTGGGCGAGACGATCGGCGGCCGCCCGTGCGCACCCGATCCGGCTCTGGCCATCCGGCTCACGGCGCTGGCCGCCCATCTGGCCGCCACCGGTATGACCCCGGTGTTGCACGACGTGTCCAGGGGTGGCCTGGGCATGGCCATCGCAAAGGTGTGCATCATGTCCGGACTGGGTGTCACGGCAAAGTGGGACGGGAACTGGTTTGCCGAAGACCCTCACCGGCTGATCGCTGCCGTTGACCCTGCGCAGGCCGATCCTCTGGTAGCTCTGGCGGCAGACCGGGGAGTCCCGGCCCGCCGCATCGGGACCTTCGGGGGTGATCAGATCCGGTTGGGCGACGCTGCCGTCGGCCTGGACGAGGCAACCACGGTCTGGCGAAGTGCGCTGCCGCGCCGGATGGGGTGAGCCGGCGGGGTCACCGTTCACGTCACGCCGGCTGAGTTGCCGGCAACGATGGCAATGATGATGAGGAGCAGCGCAACGGCCACGACGGCCACCATGGCCCAACGGCCGGCGCCGGGCGGTCGGCCGGTCGGAGACTCACCAACGGTCGGGGGACGGGGGTGCTTCTCTTTCGCGTGCCTTTCCTCGCGGTAGAGCGGAGCCCCGCAGCGTGGGCACACTTCACCGTCGGCCGGTGCATCACATCGGAAGCAGTAGCCCGCCATGATGCAAGTTAAGCCGTTTCGGGGCGGTGCCTCTTTGAAATCCCTGCAGCGTGCCTTCCCGCGTTCGACCACGGCAGAGCAGGGCACGCTCGAACCGTTTTCGAGCTGCCTACAATCCGCGCTCTTGGAGCGAGCCCCGACCACTTCCAGCTTGCCTGAATCCTCCAGGCCAGGAGAGGCCTGCGGGGTATTCGGCGTCTACGCACCGGAAACCGATGCGGCGCACCTCATCTCGTTCGGGCTGTTCGCCCTCCAGCATCGAGGACAGGAGAGCGCCGGGATCGGTGTCTCCGATGGAGAGACGGTCACCGTCTCCAAGGACATGGGTTTGGTCAGCCAGGTCTTCGACGAGAAATCGCTGGCCGGGCTCCCGGGCCACCTGGGAATTGGACACACACGCTATTCGACGACCGGGTCGACGACCTGGGACAACGCTCAACCCGCCTTTCGCCAGGTGGGTTCCACCGGACTGGCCCTAGGTCACAACGGCAACCTCACCAACACCGTGGAACTCAGCGAGCGGATCGGCCCTCAGGCGGGATCGAGCGATTCCGAGTTGATGCTGCAGGCGATCGCGCTCGAGGTTCAGGACGAACGGGCAGATGGGCGCCAGCTGGAACGGGCCATGCTGGAGGCCCTCCCCGGCTTCGAGGGGGCCTTCTCGCTCGTTGCCATGGACCAGGGACATGTCATCGGCGTGCGGGATCCTCACGGGTTCCGGCCGCTGTCCATCGGCCGTCTCGAAGCGGGAGGCTGGGTTCTCGCATCGGAGACCGCTGCCCTCGATCTGGTCGGAGCGGCCTTCGTTCGCGACGTCGAGCCCGGCGAGATGGTGGTGATCGACGCTTCTGGATTGCGGAGCTTCCGGCCTTTCGCTCCAGCCGAACCCCGACTGTGCGTCTTTGAGTTCGTCTACTTCGCACGACCGGACAGCCGCCTCTACGGACAGAACATCCACGCTGCCCGCCAGAATATGGGACGCATCCTCGCCTCCGAGGCGCCGGTCGACGCGGATGTGATCGTCCCGGTTCCGGAGTCCGGGATTCCGGCCGCGCAGGGGTTCTCAGCAGCAAGCGGCATTCCGTATACCGACGGGTTGGTGAAGAACCGCTACGTCGGGCGCACGTTCATCGAGCCGAGCCAGATGTTGCGTGATCGAGGGATCCGCCTCAAGCTGAATCCCATCCCGGCCACCCTCGCCGGCAAGAGCGTGATCCTGGTCGACGACTCCATCGTCCGCGGAACGACGACCCGCCAGCTGGTCGCCATGGTGCGCGAGGCCGGAGCACGGGAGATCCACCTGCGGATTTCCTCGCCCCCCTACCGGTGGCCGTGTTTCTACGGCATGGATACTTCCGATCGTTCGAAGCTTCTGGCGGCCAACCAGACCGTTGAGGAGATCGGCGAGTTCCTCGCCTGCGACTCGCTTGCGTATTTGTCGCTCGAAGGTTTGCTGGCGGCCACCGGGGCCGCTCAGGATGGCTTCTGCACAGCCTGTCTCAGCGGCCGGTACCCGACCCGCCTGCCGACCAACGGGCACAAGCTTGCCCTCGAAAGCGAGGGGTGATGCCGACCTACCGGGAGTCCGGAGTCGATCTCGACGCAGCCGGTGAGCTGGTAGATCGGATCGGTCCTGCCGTCGAAAGGACGTGGAACGAGCGCGTGGTCGGCGGGTTCGGCGGATTTGCCGCAGGGATCCGCATACCCGCCGGCTTCCGGAGCCCGGTGCTCATGATGAGCACAGACGGGGTGGGGACCAAGATCGAGCTGGCACGGACGACGGGTCGATTCGCCGGCCTCGGGTTCGATCTCGTCGCCATGTGCGTGGATGATCTTGCGGCGGTGGGAGCTCGACCGCTCGCCTTCACCGACTATCTGGCCGTCGGGGCGCTGCAGCCGGACCGGGACCAGGAATTGATCGAGTCGGTGGCCGCTGCTTGCGTCTCGGCCGGATGCGCGTTGCTGGGAGGAGAGACGGCCGTTCACCCGGGTGTCATGGACGCCGATTCCTTCGATCTGGCCGGGGCGGCACTGGGAATCGTCGAAGAGGGCGACGCAATTACGGGCACGTCGATTGAAGTCGGGGATGTGGTTGTCGGAGTCCAGAGTCCCAACCTCCGATCGAACGGCTTCTCGCTGGTCCGGGCATTGCTGCAGGACGTCGATCTGGACGACTCGTTCGACGACGGCCGCACCGTCGGCGAGGTGCTGCTCGAACCATCGGTGATCTACGCCCCGGCCGTCCTGGAAGCTGTGTCCACCGGCGCGGTGCATGGACTCGCCCACATCACGGGTGGAGCGCTCCCGGGCAACCTGCCCAGGGTCCTTCCGGCCGGCACCGGCGCCGTTCTCGACCGAAGCGCCTGGACCGTCCCGCCCGTTTTCGGCTACCTCCAGAACCTGGGACCGGTTTCCGACGAGGAGATGTTTCGCACCTTCAACATGGGGATCGGTTTTGTGCTCATGGTCGGTTCCACGGCCGCGACAGAGGTTCAGGCCGCCTTCACCAACCACGGGCACCGCAGCCGGGTCATCGGCGAGGTGACGGCAGATCAGGGTCATGAAATCCGCATCGTCTAGGACCCGGGCCCGGCTTCGTCGCGGGCTCGTGATCTCGCTCATTGCGGTCGGCGCGGTGTCCTGCGCAGACACGAGCGAGCATGCTCATGCCGGGTTCGAGATCCCCGCGGGCGAGGCAGTCCCCACCGTGAGCCTGTTTGCCATACCGGACGACATGACGGGATGGAACCTGCGGGTCGACACCACCAACTTCGACTTCGCTCCGGAGCGCTCCGGGCGCGAGTTCGTGCTTGGTGAAGGGCACGCCCACCTCTACGTCGACGGCGAGAAGCGGGACCGCCTCTACGGACCCTGGTACCACCTGACGGATCTCGGCCAGGGCACCCACACGATCACCGTGACGCTCAACAGCAACGATCATGCCGAATACCAGGTCGATGGGACGACCATTGCGGCTGAGGTCATCGTCGAGGACCCCGGGGACCGGACCTCGCATGCCGACGGCGAACCGCTGCAGGCCGATCCGGACATGACCGTCGCCATCCGCATCGAAGAGGACCCCCTCGGAGGGTGGAACCTCTTCATCGACACGGCAGGTTTCACCTGGGCACCCGAACATGCCGGATCGCACCCGGCCGGGAGCGAAGGACACGCGCACCTCTCGATCGATGGCGTGAAGGTGGCCAGGGTGTACGGCCCGGCCGCGTACGTGTCCTCACTGGATCCAGGCCTGCACACCATCACGGTGAGCCTGCACGGCAACAACCACGCTCCGTACGTGTTCGACGGCCAACCTGTGGCAGCGTCGGTACCGGTCGAGGTAGGCGGAGAGGTATCCGAACCAGATGAAACCATCTCCGTCGAGGTGCGAAATGGTGCGGTCGAGGGAGGCCTCCAACGGGCCGAAGTATTGCAAGGCGATGTGATCGAGATCCGGGTGCAAGCGGACACGCCTGATTCGGTGCATCTGCACGGCTACGACCTCACCGCCGCCGTCGACCCGACCGGACCGGCGGTTCTGACCTTCACCGCGAGCATCCCCGGTGTGTTCGAAGTCGAACTCGAGGAAAGCGGCATCCTCATCCTGGAACTGATCGTCCGCTAGGAGTTTCGAAGCGACCGGCCGCTACTCCCTGTGGCACAATACGCTCATGTTTCGGATCGCCAGATGTGTCCCCCGCCATGCGCGACGTCCGCTCTTCGCAGCTCCGTAACGGTTGCTCCACGCCGAACACCGCCTGCCCGCGAAAGGAACCCGCATGACCGACTACCTCCGCCGCTCCGAAGACGCCCTGGCTTCCATCCTGACCTACAACACCGACATCCTGGCCGATCGTGCTGAGGGACTCTGGATCTACGACCACGACGGCAACCGCTTTGCCGACTTCGCCTGCGGAACGGCCGTCACCAACCTCGGTCACAACCATCCCCAGGTCATCGCGGCCGCTCATGCCCAGCTGGATCGTGTGGCTCACGCCGGCTGTGTCTTTCGCTACGAGTCGGTCATCAGACTGGCCGAGAAGCTCCGGGACATCACCCCGGAGGGAATCGAGCAGTTCGGTTTTGCCAACTCGGGCGCCGAAGCCGTCGAAGCTTCCGTCAAGCTGGCCAAATACGTCACGGGGCGGCAGGGAGTGATCACCATGCGGGGAGCATTCCACGGCCGCACCATGGGATCGGTGGCCTACACGACATCCAATGCGAAGTACCGGGACGGCTATCACCCCGTGCTGGGTTCGGTCTTCGTTACTCCCTTTCCACGGCCGTACCGGTGGGGCAAATCCGAAGCTGCCGCGACCGAGCTGGCGCTCGACGAGCTGCACTACAAGTTCAAACACGAGGTGACACCCAAGAACATCGCGGCGTTTCTCGTTGAACCGATGCAGGGAGAGGGCGGGTACTACCCGGCGCCGCCCGCATTCCTGGAGGCGCTGCGGGAGATCGCCGATCGGCACGGCATCATGGTGATCTTCGATGAGGTGCAGAGTGGATTCGGTCGAACGGCCGAGTGGTTCGCTTCCGATCACTACACCGTCGACCCCGACATCATCGCCCTGGGCAAGGGGATTGCCAACGGTTTACCGCTTTCGGCTTACGGGGCCTCTGCCGACGTCATGGCGCGGTGGCCCGTAGGCGCCCACGGCACGACCTTCGGCGGAAATCCGGTGGCTTGCGCCGCCGGAGGAGCTGTGGTCGACGCGATGGGAGGACTCCTGCCGCACGCCCGCGAACTCTCCGCGCACGCCTTCGAACGGCTCCACAAGCTGAACGCCGCTCACAGCACCGTCGGCGAGGTCCGGGGACTCGGGCTGATGATCGGGATCGAACTCGTGAAGGATCACGAATCCCGCGAGCCCGACCCTCAGGCTATGGATTTCGTGGGCCGGTATGCATTGGACCACGAGATGATCGTGATCGGCTGCGGTCCTGATGGCAATGTGATCCGGTTCATTCCGCCGCTGGTCACCACCTTCGAGGAACTGGACTGGGCAATCGACACGATGGATGCGGCCCTCACCGAATACGAAGCCGCGTAGCCATCCGAGACGCCCGACACGCAACGTGGGCGTCCCCGTCCCGGCCGGGCGCCGGGCTAGCTGATGAGTTTGCGGCCCATCCGCGCCCACAGCACGGCCGCCCCGGCTGCGACCAACCCCGCCACCAATGAAACCACGATGACGGGAACCGGCGAGTTGCCGGCGGATTCATTGGGCCCGGCCACATCCAGCGCCTGCGGACCGGTGGCATCATTCGCTGCTTGGGGGTTCGGATCGGCGGTCGTTGTCGTTTCTGCCGCGCGGAAGTCCTGCCCGGATGCAAGCGCTTCGGTGTACGCAACCAATGCGGCCAATTCCCCTTCGCTCATTTGACCGGCGAACCCCGGCATCGAACCGACACCGTTGCGAATGATCCCATCCAATTCAACCTCGGATAGTCCGATGCCTGCTACTTCGCCGCCCAGCCCGCCTTCTCCGTTTGCGCCGTGACAGGCGGCGCAGAACTGTCCGAAGAGAGCATGCCCTCCCGCCAGCTCAGGCGGGATGGTCCCTTCCCCTTGGGCAGCAATTGACCCGATTGTGCCTGCAGTTCCGCCGGCACCGGCCATGCCGAGAACGTGATCGGCAATAGCGGCGATCTCGGCTGCGGACAGTTGAGAGCGGTAGGCGGGCATCCCGCTGGCCCCGCTCGTAATCACCGAGATAGTCTGTGACCGGGTCAGTGTGGTGCCGGCCACCGCCCCGCCGGCACCTCCCTCGCCGTGCAATCCGTGACATCCAGAACAGTTCTGCATGTAGAGGTTGGCCCCTGAAGGGACGGAACCCGGCGCGGTGGTCGTGGTGGTCACACCATTGCTCGCCCCCACCGACCGCACGTATTGTGAAACGTTGCTTATCTCCGCCGTGCTGAGACGCCCCGAGAATCCGCCCATTGAACCCTGCCCATTGGTGACCGCCGAGCTGATCATGGACAAGGAAAGGCTGTTCCCGCGCAAGTTCCCGCCGTCGGCACCATGGCATACAGCACAACTCGCGGCGTACACGGCAGCGCCGCTCCGCGGGGCAGTGGTGGAAGTAGTAGCGCCGGGAACCGTGGTCGTTGGGACGCTGAGGCTGAGCAAGTAGTCGGCTACGTTGTTGACTTGAGCCGAACCCAGCCACGCGAAGCCCGGCATCGTCCCCGTGCCGTTATTGACGACGGACCTCAGTTGCGAACTGGTGAGGCTGGTCGGTACAACGTTCCCACCATTGGCCCCATGACACGAGGCACAGTTTTGGGACCACACCGTGGCGCCACCGAGGGGTTGCGAGGTGGTCGTGGTCGCACCGGGTTGTGTCGTGGTGGTCGTGGTCGGCGCCGCTCCCGTTACGTAATCCCAAATGGCGCCGACTTCTGCGCTGCTGAGACCGGTTTGGGCAGGCATGGTGCCCTGCCCGTTGAGCGTGATGTTGATGAAGGTCGTGCGGGTTCGCGTGGTTCCGTTCAGATTGCCACCATTCGCCCCATGACAGGCCGCACATCGAGCGGCATAGAGGGTTTGACCGTTGGGCGGTGTACCGGGCACCGTGGTGGTCGTGGTGGAAGGTGTGCTACTCGAGGGATCACCCGGAAGCGACAGCTGCTGGATCTCCGCGCCGTTCGGTATTCCATCACCATCGGAGTCGCGGTTGACCAGTGCTGGCTCCAGGAAGTTCTTGTCACCGAAGTCGCCGTCTTCCCAATCCTTGCCGTAGTTGTTGAGGTTGTTCTCCCCAGGATTGGCCGGGTTGGTATGACAGAGAAGGCAGGAGTCGAGCGAGGTGCCGGCGGCGGCAGGGTAGGCCTCCGCGAAACCCGACATGAATTTCTGTTTGGCCTCCGCACCGGGAGACAAGAGAACAAACGCCGATCCCAGGACGAGCAGCACCGTCAGCGACGCCAGCAGTCCGGCACGTCGCGATCCTCGCGAGTTGGAGGGACCTTCGCCTATCTCATCAAACTGCCCGAACCATCTCTCCATGGATACCCTCATGTTCATCGCGGCGTTCCTCGGCAAAACAGGTCCCCCAACCCGGCTCAGCCTCCCGCACCGGCACCTAACCGTCGTGCAAGGCACGGTTAAGCGTGCGATAAGTCGCCCGGGCTGGTGTATCGGTCGGATCGTGCCGAGAGTTGAGCGAACGGCGTCGGACGAGGGGTGCGACGTCCCCACACACACCGCATCCAGGGTTGCTGGACATGCCGTGCCGGTTTGTCCCCGGCGAGGACCGCGCGTCCTCGAACCGGTAGCTCAGAGTGTCGCCCGCCTAGCGGCCCTTCGGCGTTGGACCTGGGTTTCCTCGCCCTGTCGCACCGCGATAATCACCACGGCAAGGAACCAGAGGATCGCCAGGAGATACGGCCACTCCCCGACGGTCGTGTACAGGGTGTTGCCGGATGCTCGAACCTTGACCTCTCCGGTGAGAATCTCCGCCGTGAAGAGGCCGGAAACCGTACCAACCGAGCCGTTGTTGGAGATGATCGTCGAACTTCCGGTGAGGGCAGCGTGGATCACGTCGACCCCCAGCGCCGAGGCGTGCATCCGGGTCATTCCGATGAACTGATCGGAAGCCGGTCCCAGCCCGTAGCTCGAGTTGTTGGTCGCTACGACGAGCAGGTCCGCTCCTTCGCGGACGGGGCCCCGCATGATTCTTGCGAAGGCGCCTTCGAACGAGATCACCGAGCCGAGTGAACCCCATTCGGTTGAGAAGACGACCGGACCCTCGCCGCGCAGCATGTCCCGCGGCGCAGCCCGGAAGTTCTCCGTCCATCCAAACACCGCCCGCCACGGTATGTATTCACCGAACGGCACCGGATGGGTCTTGAGATACTCCCCGACGATCCGCCCCTCGGGATCGAAGAGAAGATTGACGTTCGCAAAATGCTCGTCGTCGACGGGCCGGTCTCCTCCCACCAGCAGGTAGCTCTGCAGACGAACGGCTTCGGCTGCGATCTGTCCGGCGATCTCGGGGTTCTCGATGGGATCCGTTGCGTACCCGGTCGAACTCTCCGGCCAGACCACCAGATCCAGCTCTCCGGCAGGCAGGTTCCGGGTGAGATCGAGATGGCTCTCGGTGATCAACTTGCGCTCATCGGCACAACGTTCCGCCGGGCAGGGACTGTTGCCTTGCACGATGGCGACCTGCAGAACCTGCCCGTCGGCTGCAGCAGGCCAGGCTGCCCCGGCTGCAAACAACACCAGCGCGGCCGCCGCACCGCCGGCCGACCAGATACGACCGCGACGGGTCTCCAGCTGCAAGGCAAGACCACCGGCCACCAGCATGGCGAGCACGGTCCAACCGGAAATGCCGATCCACTGCGCCGCGCCCCGGGCGCCGGCAAAGCCGCCGGTCGCGTACCCGAGCCAGCCCCACGTGAACCCTCCGACCGGAAGATACGATCGAGCGAGTTCGGTGAGGGCCCAACCGCCGACGACGACACCCATCCATTGCCAATCCGGGCGATGGCGAGCCCGGAAGAGCGTCCAGGCAAAGGCGGCAGGGAACAGCGATTCCACCAGAACCAGGGGAGCCCAGGCGATCACCCCCATCTCCGTGATCCACTCCAACAGGGGCCCGAAGAACCCGATCCCGAAAGCCAGCCCGGCCAACAGGGCCTGCCGGCCCGACGCTGCACGGCGCACGCCCAGGAGGAACGGGGCCGGTGCGACGAACACGAGAGCACCCAGACCGAGTGGAGGGAAGGCCGCCCACATCAGCAAGCCGCCGAGCACGCCGAGGAGTATGGAAGTCATGACGGGGGGATTCTATGACCTGCCCCGGCGATAGGACCCGGGAGTGCAGACCGACGGGCGCAGTTCCGGCCGCTCCTAACATCGGGACATCGTGGAAACATCGCTCGCCCGGGACCTCGAGATCGCCGTTTCAGCAGCTCGCCGCGGCAGCGACGCCATCCGGCCGTGGCTCGGCAGCCTCACGGGCGCCGACTTCAAAGGAGCCGTCGATCCGGTGACGCAGGCGGATCGCGAATCAGAGTCTGCGATCATCGCCACCATCAGACAGGCCCTGCCCGACGACGACATCCTGGCCGAGGAAAGCGGGGGAAATCCGCTCGAGCTCACCCGCCTGTGGATTATCGACCCTCTCGACGGAACGGTGAACTTCCTGCACCAGGTTCCCCACGTCGGGGTCTCGGTGGCGCTCTACGAACACGGGTTGCCGAGGGTGGGAGTTGTCATCGACGTCTTCCGGGACGAGATCTTCACGGCTGCGGCCGGTCATGGCGCCTTCCGAAACCGTGAGCCAATCTCCGTCTCCACCCAGGGTGACCTGGGGGCGGCCCTCGTCGCGACCGGCTTCCCGTACGACCGCCGCACACACGCTGCCTCCTACACGGCCATCGTCGGCGAAATACTCACGCACATCCAGGGCATCAGGCGCATGGGGACCGCCTCCCTTGACCTGGCCTGGGTGGCTTGCGGTCGCTACGACGCCTTCTGGGAACTGAAACTCGCCCCCTGGGACGTGGCAGCCGGGATCCTCCTCATTCGCGAGGCAGGAGGACGGGTGACCGATCCGACCGGCGCTCCCGCCCGGCCCGGCGATCCGGCCGTTGTCGCATCCAACGCAGCGCTGGAAGAGGCATTCCGGACCACGGTGGCTGCGGCGATCCCGTCCGGTCTGCTCGGATGAGCCACCGGCGCCGCAGGTAAGCTCGGGAACGAGACAACGCAGAGGTGCCGATGCAGTCCTTCGAACCATCCCTCGATGCCTACCGGCGAATCACCGGTCTCCGGGTGGTTCGCATGTACCGGCCCGACCCGATCGAGGACGCGCAGGTCGACATGATCCTGGAAGCCGGTCGTTGGACCGGGAGTTCGAAGAACACCCAGCCGTGGGCCTTCGTGGTGATCACCGATCCTGAGGAGCGGGAGCGCTTGGCCGAATGCGGGAGCTTCACCACGCCGCTGCTAGGAGCACCCCTCGTGGTGGTCATCGTAAGAATTCCCGGCGGCGGTGATTTCGACATGGGCAGAGCCGCTCAGAACATGATGGAGGCTGCTGCCGCCCTCGGGATCGGATCGTGCCCGGTCACGTTGCACCGCGAACCTTGCGCCCGCGAACGACTCGGCGTCCCCGACGATCACGGGTGCCGATGGGCGATCGCGTTCGGCTACCCCGACCTGGAACGTGAGCGGCAGATCCGCGGTGGCATACGCGCCACCCTGCCGCAGGGTCGCAAGCCTCTTGCCGATCTGGTCCACTACGGACGGTTCGGATCACCCGGGTGACCGAACGTCTCGTCGTCGCCGACCGGATCCGGACGGTCTCGGGGCTCCCCGGCGACGCCCTCCTGATCAGCGATGGCCTGGTCGCAGCAACCGGCCCGGCCACCGGGCTGCGCCGGCCCGGGCTCCCGGAAACTGCATATCCGGATTCCGTCATCATCCCGGGTCTGCGCGATGCCCACATGCATCCGGTCCCGTATGCCCTCTCCCTCAGCCGCCCGACCCTGAAGGCCGCCACGAACCTCGACGAGGTCCTGGACCGGATCCGCCGGGCTGCGGGCCTCCTGCCCGTCGGAGAACCGCTCGTCGCCATCCGCCTCGACGACGAGAGTCTTGCCGAACGCCGCCTCCCAACACGCCACGAGCTCGATCTCGCCGCCGACGAGCGGCCCGTGCTGGTGTACCGCTACTGCGGCCACATTGCCGTTGCCAACACGTGGGCGCTCGAGGCCGCAGGTATCGGCCCGGCAGCCACCGATCCGGTCGGAGGCACCCTCGACCGCGACACCTTCGGGGTTCCCAACGGGATTCTGCGCGAAACGGCCATCGAACCCGTCGCAACTGCACTGAGCACCATGGGCATTGGTCCCGATCCCGCGGCCGTCCTGGCGGCCCTCGAGGGGCTCGTCACGCTGGGGCTCACCACGCTGGGAGCCATCGTTGCCGTCGGCACTGGACCCTGGTGCGACACGGGCAATGAACTCGAATCGCTCCTCTCCATCGCCGACCGGCTCCCCCTGAAGATCGCCGCCCTCGTCATTGCAGGCGATTCCGAAGAACTGGAACGGGCCGCTGCTTCGATAGGGCGGGCCGGACCCCGCCTCCGATTCCTGGGCGTCAAAGAGTTCGCCGACGGGAGCCTGGGCGGTCACACTGCAGCCCTGAGCCATCCCTATGCAGACCAGCCGGAGGAATCCGGCACCCTCCGTCTCGATGCGAGGGCGGTCGGCGCCAGGGCGCGCACCGCGCTCCGTCTCGGCGGGAAAGTCGCCGTGCACGCGATCGGGGATGTGGCCAACGCCCGGGTGCTTGACCTGTTCGATGAACTCCTCGCCGAGGGCGCCGATCCGGCGGATCTGCGCATCGAGCATGCCTCGATCCTGAACGGCGAGCTGATCAGCCGCCTGGCGGACAGCGGGGTCACGGCGTCGGTACAACCGGCCTTCATGACGTCCGAAGCCGGCTGGCTGGAGAAGCGCCTCGGCCCCGGGCGGCTCCCCGATGCCTATCCGCTGGCCTCCCTGGCTGCGGCAGGCGTTCCCCTGGCAGGAGGTTCGGACTGTCCGGTCGAGGCGCCCCACCCTCTCCAGGGCATGGCTGCCGCCCGGGACCGGGGTGGCCTGGTTCCCCGCGAAGCACTGTCCGGAACGCAGGCGCTTTCGCTCTTCACGGACGATGCGGCCCGAACAATGGGTGAACCGCAGCCGCTAGCCGTCGGCAGTCCGGCCGACTTCGTGGTCCTGGACCGCGACCCGGTTGAAGCCACCCCGGACGAGCTCCGCAGCACCGGAATCCTGGCGACCTGGATCGACGGCAAACCCGTCCCCTACCCGGACAACCCGGTCACCTGGAAGGGCTAATCCCGTTCTTGCGTGAGAAACCGCGCATATGCGCAGGAAACTCACGCAAGAACGGGATTAGCGGGAGCGGATGGGTCCCGCGACGTCTTCGTACTCGGCGTGACGCCCGGTGGCCTTCTTGCTGTAGATGCGGGATCCGTCGACGTGCACCTCGAACACGCCCCCGCTAGAGGGAATCAAGGTGAACTCGTCGATCGATTCTTCGAATTCCTCGAGCAACTGTTCCATCATGCGGACCGCACGATCTGTGTAGTTTCAAGCCGCGCAGTATTCGAGCCGGACCTTCATGGGCTGCACCTCCAGCAGATGTAGTGCGCTGGAGCCTAACCAGCGGCTCCGGCCCCGCGCCCCGTGGTCCACCGGTCGATGCACCGACCGGCCCGCCGCAGCAATGCCCGCCTCCGGGATTCCTCTCGAGCGAAACCGCCGCTCCAAGCGAAACCACCGCCGCTCCGAGCGGGACGGGGTGGGGAAGCAAGACCGCGGGTTCGAAACGGAGAACTGCCGGAGGCCGCCCGGACGTTGAGCAGGGAGGGAGGTACCTGCGCACCCGACCTGGGGAGATCGGCGCGCCAAGGCTCTCGGCTCCGGGCAGGCCGGCAGTGTTCCGCCGAAGCGGGACGAGGGTGAAGACCCGATGGGGTATACCCTAGGGGGTATTGTATCCCGGCTGGGTTGTTTGGCAACTCACGGCACGAGCCGGCCTTCCATCCCCCCGGCGACCACCACGACCTGGCCGGTCACATGCCCGGAGAGCCGGTCCGAGGCCAGGGTGACGACCTGTGCGGCCACATCTTCGGGCGCACCGAGCTTCTTCAGAGCCATGGTCGAGGTGACCCTGGCCTCCAGATCAGGATCCCGGCGCGCTTCGGATGTCATCGGGGTCACCGTCCACCCGGGCGCAACCACGTTGACGCGCACCGAACCTCCGAGGCGGGTTGCCTCGTTCTTGGCACTCAGCAAGAGGCCGGACAGGATGGCGCCTTTGGCGGCTGCGTAGTCGGCGTGTCCGGCCTCGCCGAATACGCCGGCCGTCGAGGCAATCAGCACGAGGTTTCCCTGCCGGGTGGTGGCGGCGTGACGAAGGAAACCCCGGGCCGTCAGGAATGCTGCCGTCAGATTGGCGTCAAGCGTTTCCCTCCAGCGTTCGAGCGGCAGCTCCCAGATCGGTTCGTCGGCCGTCGGCCAGACGCCGGCGTTCGCGACGACTACATCGACACGCCCCAGCGCCCGCATTGCTCGCGGAATGAGATCGTCTGCTTCCGCCTCAACGCGCAGATCCGCCCCGAGAGCTACCCCGCCAACGTCCGCCGCCAGTCGTTCCGCGCCCTCGACAGAGGTGTGGTAGTGAACGCCGACCAATGCCCCCTCATCGGCGAAAGCCCGGACGATCGCCTGCCCGATGCCGCCTGCCCCACCGGTTACTACAACTCCCTTGCCCGCCAATCCTGTGTCCATGGGGAGCAACTTAGTCCACGAGACTTCGGAGGCCGCAGCGCGCAACGAGGCAGAGGCACACGTTGCACAGCCTTGCCGCTCCCGACGGTTCGTCAGTCGCCGAAGAGCACGTCTCGCTGAATTCGGGCGAAGGCTCGATCCAGCTCGAGCACATCAACCGGATTCAGCCGGCGTTCGAGGCGAACCGCTGCGGTGCTGGTCTGGATTTCGCGCACAACCCAGACCAACGCAGCTACCAGGCCCAGAAGGGCTGCAATCCCGAGGATGGACAGAATCCACATCATGGTTTGAAATCGGTCCGGAAACTCGTCGACTTGAGCGTGCCGGTCCGGCCCCCGGCTCCGTGCGACACGACTGCCCGGTGTAGGGTTCTCCATTCATGCTCGTCGATTACTCGCTGATCACCGCGGCCGATGTCACCAGCATCGTCGCCGATGCAATCGAGGAGGCCGAGAAGGCCATCAGCTCCCTGATTGCCGTCGGGGAGCCGCGCTCGTTCGCCAACACGATCCAGCCCCTCGAAGACATTTCCGTTGCCCTCCAGGCCGCTTACGGGCAAGGACCTTTCCTGGGAAACGTCCATCCCGACGAAGCGGCGCGGGCGGTGGCTCGCGATGCCGAAGAACGGCTCGAGAAGTGGCAAGTCGAGCTCAGCTTTCGCCCCGACTTGTTTGCGGCGGTCAAAGAGTATGCACAGACCGATGAGGCGGGACGGCTGGAGGGCGAACAAGAACGTCTGGTTGCGTTCGTCCTCCGCGACTTCCGCCGGGCCGGCCATGAACTCTCCCCGGAGGGCCGGGCCGAAGTTCAGCTCCTTCGCGAGCGACTGGTTGAACTCGAAGTGGCCTTCCAACGAAACATCGCCGAGTACGAGGATTACCTCGAGGTCGAGCGAGAGGACCTGTCCGGTCTTCCCGACGAGTACATCGAGCGGTTGGCGCCGGGCACCGACGGGAAATTGCGCGTGACCATGGCCTACCCGCACGTTGTCCCATTCATGGAACAGGCGGAACGCCGCGACCTTCGCGAGACGCTCTCGTTCAAGTTCAGCAGTCGAGCGGTGGACGCCAACCGGCCGGTGCTGGAAGAAGCCGTTGCAGCGCGTGAGCGAATCGCGCACCTCTTCGGACTCGACTCCTGGGCCCACTATCAGATGGAAGAGAAGATGGCGAAGCACCCCGAGGCCGTCGAGCGGTTCTATGCCGAACTCATCCCGCCGCTTTCCCAGGCAGGAACGGCGGAGATTGCCGTCATGGCCGACATGCTCGCCGGAGACACGGGATCGAGGGACCTCCAATCGTGGGACTGGCGCTACTACGACACGCAGCTTCGAAAAAGGGAGTTTGGTGTCGATCCCAATGAGGTGGCCGAGTACTTCAAGCTCGAGGACGTGATCACCGGGATGTTCGATCTCACAGCCGAGGTCTTCGGCCTCACCTACCAACCGGTCGTCGAAGCCCGGGCCTGGCATGAAGAGGTGCTGTTGTATCAGATCCTCGACACCGAAAGCGGACGGCATCTCGCATACTTCTATGCCGATCTCTTCCCCCGCGATGGCAAGTTCAGTCACGCTGCCGCCTTTCCGCTCTACCCGGGCCACCGGAGCCCGGACGGGACCTACCACCATCCGGTATCGGCAATTGTGGCCAACCTCACCAAACCCACCGCCGACAAACCGGCTCTCTTGCAGCACACCGAAGTCGAAACCCTCTTCCACGAATTCGGGCATATCCTCCACATGTCCCTCACGACGGCCCGGTTCTCGCGCTTCTCAGGCGCAAACACCGAGTGGGACTTCGTCGAAGCACCCAGCCAGATCATGGAGGAATGGTGCTGGCGGCCCGAGGTGCTGCAAAAGTTCGCCCGGCACTACCGGACGGGCGAGCCGATCCCCAAGGAACTGGTCGACGATCTCGTGCGGGCGCGCCACCTCAACGTTGCCTTGAACACCCTGCGCCAGGTCTCGTTCGGCGTGTTCGACATGGGCCTCCACGGCCCGGGGGACCACACCGATTTGGACCTGATCCACGAACGGGCCGAATCGGTGGGACTGCTGCCCCCGCACGAAGGTACGTTCTTCCCCGCCAGTTTTGGCCACCTGCTCGGGGGCTACGACGCCGGCTACTACGGATACCTGTGGTCCAAGGTCTACGGACTCGACATGTTCAGCCGGTTCATCGCCGAGGGCGTGACCAACCCGGCCGTCGGGAGCAAGTATCGCCGCGAGATTCTCGAACGAGGAGGATCGCTCGACGGGGATGAGTTGCTTCGCGATTTCCTGGGTCGTGAGCCTTCCAATGAGGCGTTCCTGCGCCACCTCGGCATCAGCTGAGCGCCGGTCACCGGGATCGGCGTCGGCCGCCCGGGTTTCTCTTTTCTTAACCCCGTGGTGAGGTTTCAGAAACCTTCATCTGCGATGCTCCCGGCTACGAACACATTCCAGAGGATCACATAATTTTGTATGTCTCCATAGTGGAAATTAGGAACGAGCCGAACTACAGTCCCTCCAGACCACAAGAAAAGGTCCGGGACCTGGAACAAACGACAACGCACGGGCGTTGAACAGGTTCTGCAGATAGAAACCTAGGAGGCCATCCCATGGCTGACACACTTAAAGGAAACAGGCTCCGCGGCGGCGTTCGACCCTCGCGCAAATTCGGAGAAGGCCGCGTATGCGCCGACAAGAGCTGCGACACGCTCCTCTCCCAGTACAACCGGCGTGAGCATTGCTTCGCCCACGCTCCGGTCCGCTTCCCCCGGGTCCGCGGACGGGTCGTAGCCGAGAGCACCTGAAACAACCTTCCCCGGCGCCATCCGGACTGCCCTCCACTGAGTTTGGCGCCCACCCGAGACCCCGGACCCCTCCTCCGGGGTCTCACCTTTGCCGGGTCACCCCACCCCACCCCGGGTGGGGTGCTACACTGGATCGCATGAAAGAGCAGCATCAGCGAACAGCCCTCAACCGTCTCAAGACGGTACGCGGCCACCTCGAGGGCGTCATCGGGATGGTCGAAAACGAGCGCTACTGCCCGGAGATCATGAAACAGGTGTCGGCGCTGCAAGCTTCGCTGGAGCGGGTCAACCGGATTCTGCTCCAGAACCACCTCGAAACTTGCGTGAATGAAGCAGTTGCCGAGGGACGCGCTGCAGAAATCGTTGACGAACTCATGGAGACGATGAAGTACACGGCGGCGGTCACCGGACCGGCCGCCCCGACGGAGGAACTATGAGCAATCAGATCATTTCAGTGCCGGATATCTCATGCAATCACTGCAAGATGTCGATCGAGGGAGCGGTCGGGGCTCTCGGCGGCGTGGAGAAGGTCGAGGTTCATATCGAACCCCGGACCGTCGACGTGGTGTACGACGACGACGCCGTGACCCTGGATGCCATCTACACCGCCATCGAAGAGCAGGGCTACGAAGTCGCCCGGGGCTGATCCACGCCGCATGGAAGAAACCCTGACCGCCAAACGAGCCGACGACGGCAGCTTCATCTTCGACGTAGACGGCATGACCTGTGCCTCGTGCGCCGTGCGGATCGAACGCGTCCTCAGCAAGCAAGAGGGCGTCGACGCGGCCGTGGTCAACTTCGCCGGTTCAGAGGCTCGGGTGCACGGTGCGGATCTGGATCTCAGCCGCATCACCGACGCCGTCGGCAAGATCGGCTATCAGATCCATCTCGTCGAAGAAGAGGAAGAGCGCAAGAGTATCGCCGAGCGCTACGACGAAGAGGTCCGATTCCAGTGGCGCAACTTCGTCGCGGCGGGGTTGCTCTCCTTGCCGGTGTTCCTCCTGGCGATGACCGGACAGGATGCCCGCTGGAGTCTCATTGCTCAATGGGCCCTGGTGACACCGGTCGAGTTCTACTTCGGATGGCAGTTCCATGAAGCAGCCCTGAAGCGAATCCGCAGTTTCGGGGCGAACATGGACACCCTGGTCTCGATCGGGACCCTGGCGGCCTACGGCTACTCGGTGTGGGCATTCTTCAACGATCAACCCGTCTTCTTCGACACGGCCGGCGCCATCATCACGCTGATTCTCCTGGGCCGTTTCTTCGAAGCTCGCGCCAAAGGACGGGCGTCGGCGGCCATCACCAAGCTGCTGGAGCTGGGAGCCAAGCAAGCCCGGGTCCTGCGGGAAGGACAACCCGTGATGGTCCCCATCGAAGACGTGCAGGTGGGCGACATGATCCTGATCAAGCCCGGCGAAAAGGTACCGACCGATGGAGCCATCGAAACGGGACGTTCGTCGCTCGACGAAAGCATGCTAACGGGTGAGTCGGTTCCGATCGACAAGGGACCCGGAGACACCGTCTACGGAGCCACCATCAACCAGCAGGGTTTGCTGACCATCCGGGCCAACCGGGTGGGCGCGGACACTGCCCTGGCCCAGATCGTGCATCTGGTCGAAGAGGCTCAGGCGTCCAAAGCGCCCGTCCAGAAGCTGGCAGACCGGATCTCCGGAGTGTTCGTCCCGATCGTCATGCTGATTTCCCTGGCGACTTTTACGGGCTGGTTCATCGCCACCAACGACGTCGCCCAGGCCATGACCGCAGCCGTTGCCGTACTGATCATTGCCTGTCCGTGCGCTCTCGGCCTGGCAACCCCGACCGCCATCATGGTCGGAAGCGGCCGGGGCGCAGAGTTGGGTGTGATCTTCAAAGGCGCCGAGGTTTTCGAGCGTTCGCGGGCGATCGAGAGCATCCTGTTCGACAAGACCGGCACCCTCACCAGGGGAATGATGAGCCTCTCCGACATCCGCACGGATGAGGACGAAGAGCGTTTCCTCTACCTGGCCGGTTCCGTTGAGGCCGCCAGTGAACATCCCGTTGCCAGAGCCGTGGCGCTCGGAGCGGAAGAGCGGGACATCGAATTGGGTACGGCCGTCGATTTCGAGAACTTTGCCGGCCAGGGCGTGCGCGGAACGATCGACGGTGTGCAGGTCGTCGTCGGAAAAGCGAAACTGCTGGCCGACCAGGGCATGCTGATTGCGAACCGGTATCTCGATGAGGCTGCTCGCCTGGAGCGTGAGGGCCGGACGGTGTTTCTGGTCGGCTGGGATGCGGAGGCGAGAGGCGTGCTCGCAGTCGCCGATACCTTGCGGGCGACCGCCGGACCGGCGGTGGCCGCCCTGCAGAACATGGGCGTGGAGGTCGCAATGATCACCGGCGACAACCAGCGCACGGCTGCGTCGATCGCGGCGGAGACCGGCATCGATCACTTCGTGGCCGAGGTCATGCCCGGCGAGAAGGCCGAACAGGTCCGCCGATTCCAGGCGCAAGGCAAGACCGTTGCCTTCGTCGGTGACGGCATCAATGATGCACCCGCCCTCACGCAGGCCGATCTCGGTATGGCGATCGGTACCGGCACAGATGTTGCCATCGAGGCGGGCGATGTCATCCTCATGTCCGGAGATCCTGCCCTGGCCGAAACGGCCATGAAACTGGCGCGGGCCACCTTCAAGACCATCAAGCAGAACCTCTTCTGGGCGTTCTTCTACAACGCTGCGATGATTCCGCTGGCGGCTGCCGGTCTCCTGAATCCGATGTTCGCTGCCGCGGCGATGGCCTTCTCGAGCGTCTCGGTGGTCACGAACAGCCTCCGGCTGAGAAGGTTCCGCCTGTAGGAACTCTCTGTCAGTTGACGTCGCCGAGGTAGCGCGCGCCGATTGCCGCCTCCCCGGCGAGTGCTACGAGCCCGCCGACGAGGGCGGCCGGAAAGAAACGAACGCCCGGCAGGTCTTTGAGGGGCACCCAGTCGACCGAGATTTGCCAGGCATCCGCTGCAACCACCCGAACCGGTGGCCGGGATCTGTCGACCGAACAGGCGAACATGATCTCAACCTGATGAACACTGCGTTCGTACGCTGCAAACTCGTGGCTCGCCCCGATGTAGTCACGTACCCACAGGACATCGCCCACCTCGATGGCGAACCCGGTCTCCTCGCAGACCTCGCGGCGCAGGCAGTCGTCCAGCGATTCGCCGTGCTTCTGGCCGCCCCCGGGCAGCAAGAAGAACTCGCCGTCGGGGTCATCCGGGTGGAGGTTGCGAGTCAAGAGGATGTCTCCATCGGTGACGATGACGGCTTTGGCGGAAACGCGAATTGGGGAAGCGGACATACCCGGGCAGCGTAGCGGCAGGCTATCGGAGCGGAGATAGGATGTTCGCATGGGTCGTAGCGATGCGATCGCCGCTCAGCTCACATTGCCCCCCGAGGATCTCGCCTTTTCGGAGGAGCTCATCGCCGGGGAGCCGGATCCCGTACAGCGCTTCTTCCGGCATGCGATCGCTGAGGGAACACCGCTCGCTCGCTCGGTGACGCTCCGGCAAGCCGGCAGCATGAAACCAAACCCCGGCGCTGCTCGATTCGAAATCGCCGCTGAGGAGACGCTCGCCCCGCCGTTCGGGCTCGTCTGGAACGCCAGGACAACCATCGGACCGCTTCCATTCCGGATTGTCGACACGCACTTCGAGGGCAAGGGCGCATTGCGCGGCTCGGTGCTGGGGATACCGGTCATGCGTGGCTCCGGCATCGACATGTCACGGTCATCCCGCCACCGGGTCGTCGCGGAATCGATATGGGTGCCGTCTGCGCTCCTCCCCCATCGCGGCGTGGCGTGGACCGCCGAAAGCGACCGGGCGATTCGGGCCTCCATCGTGATCGACGAGGAGTCGGTCGACATTCGTCTCACGCTGAACCCGGACGGAGCCGTCGGCGAGATCTCCATGCACCGGTACGGCAACGTCGGGACGCCGGACTGGTCGCTCATTCCCTACGGGTTCGCTACCGAATCAGAGTCGACATTCGAGGGCTACACGATCCCTTCCACAGTTCGGGGCGGATGGTGGTACGGCACCGACCGGTATCAGCCGGAGGCGGCGAGCTTCTTCTCCATCCACGGTGCCCGCTTCCGCTGAGATCGCTCGGCAGCGCCGGACACCGTCCGGCTTCAATCCTCACCCAGCAGGCGCTCGAGATCGGCAGGCCAGGATTCGCCGCCCAGACCTCCCATGACGAGCACATCGCGCCAGTCGATCTGCAGCAGTTCTAGAGCTTCACGGAAGCGGCTCATATCGCCCGCGCCGATGAACGCAAGCGCAGCCGCAATCCGTTCGGGGTTCTGCCCGCCGGCTACTTCTGCGGCTCGATCCAGGACCGCAAGCTCCCGCAGAACGGTATCCGCTGAGATGCCGGGATACGTTGAACGGATCCACCGCTCGAGCCGGGTACTGACCATTGCGCAAGCATGCCACGTTCACACGTCCTGGACCCTGATCGATCGCCGCCGCAAATCTGGTCGCACAACTACGCTGGGAGGCGATGGATGTCGTCGAGTGGGATGCACGGCCCGAGCTCCGCAAACCTGTTGCCCTGGTCGCGTTCGAGGGCTGGAACGACGCCGCCGATGCGGCGTCCGGGGCGATCGGGTTCATTCTCGATCAGTTCGAGGACATCGAACCGTTCGCCGTGATCCTGCCCGAGGAGTTCTTCAACTTCCAGATTCGCCGCCCCGTCGTCGAGATCGACGAGGGCGGTACCCGGGACATCACCTGGCCGGTGGTTGCCTTCTACGCGATTCCGCTGCCGGAACAGAGCCGCGACCTAGTCGTCGTGCTGGGCGAAGAGCCTCACAACCGCTGGCTGACCTTTGCCGCACACGTCATCGAGGTGCTCCAGGCGGTCGGAGTCGAGGATGTCATCACCGTCGGAGCTTTCATCGGCCAGGTCGCCCACACACTCCCGGTACCCATCATCGGGGTTGCTACCGACCCGGAGGTCATCGAACGCCACCAGCTCTTGACCTCCGACTACGAGGGCCCGACCGGAATCACCGGGGTGCTGAACCTCGCATGCGTTGAAGCCGGCATGACTGCGGTCAGCTTGTGGGCGGGCACCCCGCACTACCTGGCGGCCAACGACAACCCCAAAGCGATGCTGGCACTCCTGACCAAAGCGACGCTCATTGCCGGGATAACCCTCGACGCGACCGAACTGGCCGTCGAGGCGGGGGAGTTCGACTCACGCGTCAACCAGGCGATGGACTCGTCCGACGATCTGTCGAGCTACGTCCACCAGCTCGAGGAGTCTTCCGACGAGGCAGTGCACCCTGCTCTGGCGGACCAGCTGGTGGATGAGATCGAGCAGTTCCTCAAGGAAGGCGATTGACCATGGCGGACGGTGCCTTCATCGAGGTCATCGAGTGCTTCACGACCGCGGAGGCGGAACTGGCTCGCGCCCATCTCGCCGCGGAAGGAATCGATTCCGCCGTCGCTGCCGACGATGTCGGGGGCATGTACCCGGGCGTCTCCCTGGGCCGTATCAGCCTGCTGGTGCGGAGCCAGGATCTCGATCTGGCCAAACAGGTTCTCGAGATCGACGATTAGCGAGGACACCCAGCACAAACGGGCGCGCGCCAGCACGGCGAACAGAGTCTGGTGGTGAGCCCTGGCGTTCTCGGCGCCTCGGTTGCGTACGGAAGAGCCCGGGGCTACTTCTTGCGCTTGTGCCGGTTGGCCTTGAGGCGCTTCCGGTACTTGTGCTTGCTCATTTTCTTGCGCCGCTTCTTGACCAGCGAGCCCATGCAAACCTCGGATAGACGGATTCAGAAGCTACTAGCTTGCCTGCTCTACGGGACAAGCGCAAACGCGCAACCGATCACAGAGGCGACGACCCTGGATGTCCGAGGGCGGCGAAGGACGAGTCGGCGACGGCCAGCAGGCGGTCCCGATCGAGGGGGCGGCTCTCATCGTTCGCACGACGGGCGGCCAGGATTGCCCGCAGTCCTCCGTAGAGCGGAATCGTCACCTCAAAGGCCTCGGCCCGCCGCTTGTCGGGGTCGTAGCCATCGAGCAGGTCGCGGGTCTCGGCGATGTTCTCCATGAGGAATCCGCCGACGTCCCAGGCCGGGTCTCCGCTGCGCCGCTCACCGAAATCGACAATGCCGGCAACCCGGGCATCGTCGACCAGGACATGTGCAGGGTCGAACGAACCGTGGAGCAAGTGGCCAACAGGGCCTAGCTCGTAGAAGTCCACGTGCCCGGCCAGGACCCGATTGATTCGGTCCACTCCGGCATCATCAATGGCGCCGCTGCTGCGCAGAGCGGCGATCGCGCTCTCCATCACGTTGGATATGTATGCCTCCCAGGTGTCATATTCACCCTGCACCTGCGCGTTCCGAAGATAGGTCGATTCTTCGAGTATTCCGAAGCCGGGGATTCCGATCTCGTGCACGGCACGGATCGCCCATCCGGCCTCGCGAACGAGCCGACGGCGCTCGTCGGTGCCGCGCTCCACCCGGGAAAGCGGCACACCGGAGACCTTTTCGATGATGATGAAGTTGCGCGGGTAGTTCTCCCGCCCGAGATCGGTCGCAAGCACGCGCGGCGCCGGAGCCCCCAGCTCGCGCGCACGCTGGTAGGCCCACGCCTCCAGCACGACTCTGCCTTTGCCTGCCTCGCGGTCGGCCTTGAAGAGGACCGAGCGGTTCCGGAGCACCGCCTCGAACACTTCTTCGCCGTATCCGGAAGCGAGTTTGGTGACATGTTCGGGCCGCGCCCCGAGGTGGTGTTCTATCGCACTCGCCACGAAGGCAGCCCCGGCGTCCACCATTTCAAACTACTCGCTGCATGCGATGAAGGGACTTGGTCACGTAATTCCGGCAGCCGCGACGTCGGGGGTCAAGACCAACCCGCGCCGGCCGAGACGGGTTGTCAGGCTCCGGACGATCTGGGGTCGCAACGATGCGGAGGACAACGCCAGCACCGAAGGACCCGCTCCGGACCAGCAAGCGAAGAAAGCCCCGGCGGCCAGGGCCGTTTCGATCAACTCCGCTGCGATCGGGTTGAGAACGGTTCTGGGGCCCTCGTGGACCTCATCGCCTCCTGCGGCTGCAAAGAGCGCAGGATTACCGGTCCGGAACCCTTCGACCAGTGCAACGATCCGTTGCAGCGACCCGACAACCGCCGGCCGGGAAACCGAGTCGGGAAGGGCCGCCCGGGCGTCGCTGGTGAGCAGCACCGAGTCCGGCACAGCGACCACCGGGACCAGATCGTGGTGAAGCTCTAGAGGATGGGCATCACCCCCGACCGTGACGGCCTGGAGGCCGCCGTACACGGTTGCGGCTGCATTGTCGGCATGGCCTTCGAGGATCGCCACGAGGTCGAACACGCGATGCGGATCGGGTTCCTCACCGATTGCCCGCCACGCGGCCAGGGCCCCGGCGGCACGGGCTGCTGCCGACGAACCCAACCCGCGGGCTACCGGAATCTCATTCCGAACTTCGAGATGCAGCGGATGATCCACGCCGACGGCCAGTTGCGCGGCGCCCAGCACCGCATCCTCGGACGTCGATCCGGGCACGTAGCCGCCAGCATGCTGGATGCTCCATTCCGCCGAGATGTCCGCAGCAACCGAGCACCGCAGGTCCAGAGCCAGAGCCAGGGTATCGAACCCCGGTCCCAGGTTCGCCGAGGACGCCGGGGCTGATGCTTCAGCCATCGTTCCTGCTCTGCAGCTCAACGAAGATGTTGTTGGCTTCCGGCAGGACGTTCCGTATCTCCGACTCGATCGTGTCGATGACCTGCTCCACCTTCCGGTCCTCCAACCCGTCAACGAGATCAACATCCAGGTTGACCAGAATCTCGTCGGGCCCCATGTGCATCGTCAACAACCGGCCGACCGTTTCCACTTCCGGCAGGGACAGCACCGCCATGCGCATCGCCGCCCGGTCCCGGCGTCCGGCCGCCTCACCAATCAGCAGTTGCCTCGTTTCCGTTGCGAGGAGCACGGCCACCAACCCCAACAGGATACCAATGGCTATCGAGGCCACGCCGTCCCAAACGTCATTACCGGTTGCCCATGCAAGTGCCAGGCCGACGACGGCAAACACCAGGCCAAGCATCGCTGCACTGTCTTCGAGCAGGACGACCAGCAGGGCGCTGTCTTTGCTTTCACGGATGCTGCGCCACATTCCGCGCGAACCCCGGACCTTGTTGAAATGCTTGAGCGCTACGCGGAAAGTGAATCCCTCGATAACGATCGCAGATCCGAGCACGATGAAGTTGGTCGCGAAGCTCGAGATCTCGTGAGGGTGTTGGAGAGCTTCGATACCGCGCTGGATGGCGAGCACCCCGCCGGCAACGAACAACATGACGGCCACCATCAAGCTCCAGAAGTAGACCTCTTTGCCGCGCCCGAAGGGGTGGCGGGTGCTGGGGGCTTTGTGGGAAACGCTGATCCCGCGCAGCAGCAGCACCTGGTTCCCCGCGTCCGCGACGGAGTGGAAGGCCTCGGCAAGCATCGCTGCGCTCGAGGTGATCGCCGCCGCAACGAACTTGGCAACGGCAATGAGCGAGTTTCCGACGAGGGCGGCGACCACCGCCGATTTTGATCCTTCTGCAGCCATGGCGTGCAGTCTAAGAACAGGACCTCTTGCGTCCAGAACTCATCCCCGGGCTTGCGCCACCTCAACCGGGCACATGGGCCCTGAAGAAATCGAACATGGCGCGGTAGCGGCGCCCCGGATGCAGCCAGTTGCCGTGGGTCCCGGGGAACTCCAGCAGCTCCTGAGATCCGCCAAACGATTCATACAGTGCCGTGACCGAGGCCCGGCTGAAGAACTCGTCTCGATCTGCACTCACCAGGAGAACCGGTCGGTCGCGGATGAGCGGGGCGTAGGTTGCGGGGTCGGTCGTTCCGGTCCCGGTTGCCCCGCCGACTGCAAACACACCGGCCCGGATGCGCGGATCGACCGCCATGAACGGCACGCCAACCAGAACTCCCATCGAGAAACCCAGATACCCGAGAGGCAGGTCTGCCAATCGACCGTCTGATCCTACGGCGGACACCAGGCGGCGCAAATCGCCGACGACTTGGGTCAGAAAAGGCTCGTTGCGTGCAAGGTCGGGAATCTGATCGAGCGCCCGCTCACCGTGATAGGGAGCGTCGATGGCAACGACCGTCAGCCCTTCACGGGACCACCGTTTGGCCGCGCCCCGAACATACGGCACCCGGCGATGGCCACGCCGGCCGTGGAGCGCAACAACGATTCCCCATGTCTCGCGTCCGGCGGGGAAGTAGACGTCTATGGGTACCGGGTCGCCATGCGACCCCCGCATCGTCCATGCTTCGAGCGTGTGGCCGAGTCCCGGTTCGGTGCCCTGGATGCGAACCTCGAGCGGGGTATCCGGTTCGATGAGCGGAAGCCGGTGGATCGTCACAGGATCAGATCTCCAGCCACCGGACCTCGTCCTTCCGCACCGACCCGCCGATGGTGACCTGCCGGTCGTTCCAGGCCAGGTTGATCGTTGAGGGGTGGCCGATTTCACTCCCCTGGCTGATTGCCAGACGACCCGAGACGCGCCCCCCGGTTCGCAGGGCGGCGGCCAGCGCCACCGCGGCGCTGCCCGTTGCAGGGTCCTCGAATACGCCGTGTCCGGGAGCGAAGAAACGCGCCCGGACCGTCTCCGGAGACTCGAATGCGTAGAGGTAAACCATGTCTGCCCCGTGCTCCGCGAAGGTCCGTTCGCCGGCCGGAATCGCTGAACCGACAGCGGCCGCCGAGCCGGCCTCGAGCAGCAGGTAGGGCAACGGCATGTCCACCCGGCGCGCCGATACGGGGGCCGGAAGGCCCAGGGCGGCCGCCACTGCCTCCGCCTCGGGAGCCGGACGGACGGGATGATCCAGGGGAACTGCGATGGAGGCTTCGTCTCCCTCCGCGCTGATCGCCACATCGCAGGCCGCGCAGCGCAACACGTCGGAACCACCCGGGCCCAACTGCTGCAACGTCCAGGCCATACCGACGAGGGGATGACCGGCAAACGGAAGCTCCCCGCCCGGGGTGAAGATCCGCACGCGGGGAATCTCGCCTTCTTCCCAATCCAGGTAGATCGTCTCCGAGAATCCGAGGTCAACCGCAATTGCCTGCATCGACCCCGTGGTCAGGCCGGTGGCATCGGTCACCACGCCAAGGTGGTTGCCTCCTTCTTCGCCCCGGGTGAAAACCCGCAGGACGTAGCAGTGCCTGGGCATGCCGCTCCTTTCGAGAGAGCAACGATAACCGCTACCGTTGCAGCCGATGGACGACATCCTCGGGTTGGAAAGCATATTCCCTGAAGCCGTGCTGGCGATCGGGCTGGCCATGGTCATCGGCAATGGATTGGCCATCTACAAGAACCGGCGCGGGGAACAACCGGCCGGAGTCGAAGGAGAATTCCGGCCCGGGCGGGCCTGGTTCCTCGGGAGCGTCGGTGTGCTGCTGGCGATCTGGGGTGCCGCCAGCGTCTTCTCCTGACTTGATGTGCGGTTGTTATCATCGCCCTACTGGCGGGTGTAGTTCAGTGGTAGAACACGAGCTTCCCAAGCTTGGAACGGGGGTTCGATTCCCCTCACCCGCTCCAGCAGGTCTCCGATGCCGGTTCAGGCGCCCCGCCGCCCGGGGCGCAGCTGTGCTGCGTGAGCTCTACCATCAGTGTGACCATCGGGGGGCCATATGATCCTGTCCGACCGGACCATCAAAGAAGCAATCGCCGCGGAACGTATCGTCATCGATCCGTTCGAGGAGTCCTTCGTCCAGCCGTCGAGTATCGACCTGCGGGTCGACCGCTTCTTTCGCGTGTTCGAGAACCACCGCTATCCCTACATCGATCCGAAGGCGCCGCAGGAAGACCTCACCACGCTGGTCGATGCCGAAGAGGACGAACCATTCATTCTGCATCCCGGAGAGTTCGTCCTGGGATCCACCCTGGAGCGGGTGCGGCTCGGCGGCGATATCGTCGCCCGATTGGAGGGCAAGTCCAGCCTGGGTCGCATCGGCCTCTTGATTCACTCCACCGCCGGGTTCGTCGATCCGGGTTTCGACGGGTATCTCACCCTCGAACTGTCGAATGTCGCCACCCTGCCGATTGCCATCTATCCCGGGATGAAGATCGGCCAGATCTCGTTCTATCAACTGACCACGCCGGCCGACCGACCGTATGGCAGCGAGGGAGCGGGGAGCAAGTACCAGGGACAGCGCGGACCGACCCCCAGCCGGGCACACAGGGATTTCGAGTAGACGCTTTCGCCAGACCGATCGTTCGGACCACGAATGTGCCGGGCGGCTGCCGGGAGATGGTGGGACCTGGACTCGTAAACGCATCCCGGCCGGGCACATCCGGACCGGCCCTAACCGTCTCCTGAGGAAGGCATCCCGCGACCCGTTCCCCGTCCCTCAGGACGCACCCAACCGGCGACGATGAGCTCCCGGGTGATCGCAGCCCGGGTGATTGCCGTCACAACGGCGACGACACACACCGCCGCGGTGCCCAGCACGAGGTACATCACGAGGAGCTGGATGACGACCGCCTCGACCGGTTCAACACCGGCCAGCAGCAAACCGGTCATGGCCCCGGGGAGAGCGATCAGGCCGACGACCCTGGTTCGCTCTATCTGAGGAATCAGCGAGGTTCGGGCAGTCGATGGTGCCAGGAAACGCACGATCTGCCGCCGATCCATGCCGAGGGAGAGCAACGCTTCGATATCCCCGACCCGATCCCGACTCGAGTCGACCGACCGGTTGACGCCCAGCACCGCCGAGGGAACTGCGTTGCCAATGGTGATCCCGGCGATCACCACCAACGATATGGGGCCGTAGTCGATCACTCCGAAGCCGAACACCACCGCAATGCTGATGAGCGCCGAACTGACAACGGCCAATCCCGCTACCAGGGCGAGGCCCGGAATCCGGTACTTGGCCCGCCGGACGACGACCGCGGTCGCGACCATGCTCATGCCCATCACCCACAGCCACGCCCAGTAGGCCGCACCCGTCGACTCGAAGATGAGGACGAAAACGAGGCCAACTGCGAGAAGCTGCACGGCGGCACGCACGCTCGCCACAATCAATTCGCGTTCGATGCGCAGACCCAGCGCCCACGCCAACCCGAGAGCGAGGAGGATCAACGAAAGCGACGCCAGCACCACCGGCCAGCCGACGGCGCCAGAGGTCAGAGACGACTGAGCCAGAACGAGCATGGGTACACGCTAGAGGGATTCGACGGCGACGAATCCGGGACGGCAAGAAGACCATGTCGGACATCGCCTCCGCAACATCCCTAGCCTGGGGGCCAGATAGAAGCCCCGATCTTCTTGGAGGGACCCAGCGTGTCTATTTGGTTTGAAGGGAAGAACGATATCGCCTGCAGCATGCAGCAGGTCAAGGACGCTCTCAGCAACCACGGACAGCACTACGTGGAGGTCATCAGTCTCATGCCGGGTCTGACGAGCGTTGAGCTGGTTGAGCAGAGCCCTGACGCTGTAACCATCAGGACCAACGAAGGCCTCATGAAACGCACGAACATCTCCAAGACCACCGAGGCCGAACGCGTCGTGGTGGATCTCGACGAAGTGTACGAGGCCGGATCAGCGGTTACGGCGAAGTCGCATTTCTCCGACGAGTTCACCACGAGCGGAACCGGCGTGACGCATCGGGCGGTCATCAGCGACGTTGAGGCCCCCGGGCTCCTGGGATTCTTCTACCGGACCTTTGGCAGCGGCAGAACTGGTAAAGCGTACTTGACTGCGTACAAGTCCTACTTCGAGAAGTCAGGCGACTGAGCACCACGGCTCATCGAAGGCGGGCACATTGCACGAGCGCGAAGAGTGCCCCGGCCACCAGCACGCACCTCTCGAACGTCGACCGACATGGCATCCGTGGTTGGCGCCGGCACGGGTCAGAAGCGGAATCGCGTGACATCGGTCGGGAAGTCGAACCAGGCCAGTGCCTTGACCGGCGTGAAAACTCGCAAGCCACCGGCATCCGGGCCCTGCCAGCTGCCCGGTTCGGGTGAGTAGCCCAGCGGTGCGTACTTGCCCGAGAACGCCAATGCGAGGCGTCCACCGTTCTCCAACCCCGGGGGAGCGGCAGCCTCAGACCGGCCCTCAACAACGATGGCTTGACGACCATCTTCGAGATGGAGCACGCACGCAGCATTCGCCGTGAGGTTCCGCACGTGGATCGTGTCCACGGCACCGTCGTACCAGAACCGCCCATCCACCCATACGCCCCAGCGAGGAACCACATGTGGCCTACCATCGGGCCGGGTGGTCGCCAGCCAGTAGTGGGTCGCCGCAACCAACCGGCGCTCGACGGCAGACCACTCGATGAGGCCCTCATCGGTCTCCGGAACCCCGTACCCATCAGGCATTTCAGGTCGATCACGGGAAGGGCTCATGGACAGAACCTACCGCTCACCGTCACGCTCTGCGCTTGACAGTGAATGAACGTTCATACATGATGAACGTTCATTCATTCTAGGAGACACCCTTCATGGCTTGGAACACCACCGATATCCCCGACCTGACCGGCAAGACCGCAGTTGTTACCGGTGCCAACGGAGGTCTCGGGCTCGAGTCGGCCAGAGCGCTTTCCGGTGCCGGAGCTCACGTTGTCATGGCGGCTCGCAATCAGGAAAAGGCCCGGGCAGCCGTCGATGAGATCAAGGAGACGCATCCCGAAGCCTCCCTCGAGATCGTCGCACTGGACCTTGCTTTGTTCGAGAGCACCAAGGCTGCCGCGGCCACGATCGCAGCACATCATCCCGTTGTCGACATCCTGATCAACAACGCCGGCCTCATGGCAATGCCAGAACGCAGGACCGCCGACGGCTACGAGATGCAGTTCGGGGTCAACCATCTCGGACATTGGATCTTCGCTGCGGCACTGCTGCAGCCACTGCTGGCCGCCGATGCAGCCCGGGTGGTGACTGTCACGAGCACTGCCCATCTCACCGGCCGGATTGTCGATCCCGACAACGTCAACATGGATGGCAACTACTCGGCGTGGGGCGCGTATGGACGCGCCAAACTCGCCAACTTCCACTTCGGGATCGGATTGCACCGTGAGTTCGCCAAACGAGCACTCACGGCACAAAGCCTGGTCGCTCACCCCGGCCTGGCCTACACGAACCTGCAGATCCACACCCATGAACAGGGAGGTGGGGGCCGCTCGAGCGGTTTCTGGAAGTGGATGGCCGCTACCACCGGCATGCCGGCCGCCAGAGGCGCACTCTCTCAGGTGCGGGCGGCCACCGATCCCACCGCCAGAGGCGGCGAGTTCTACGGACCGAGCTGGGGCAACAACGGCCCTCCCGTGCGCAAGCCCATCTTGCGGCGGGACATCGACAGAGGAGTCGAAGTCCTCTGGATGGTCTCCGAGCGCGAGACCGGAGTTGCCTTCGACTTCGAGGGCGCGATGGAACAGGCATGAGCCCCACGCTGGATCGACCCGCGGCCATCCGCAGAGCCCTCCGGGACCTGGTCGCCGAGCGAGGCTTCCACGGGGCGCCAATGGGTTCCGTGGCCAGGGAAGCCGGAGTCGCCATGGGAACCGCCTACGTCCACTATGAATCCAAAGACGAACTCGTCTTCGCTACCTATTTGGAGATCAAGGCCGGTCTCGCAGAGGCCTTCCTCGAGAACTTCGATCCCGCGGCGAGGCCGGTAGATCAGTGGCGCCACATGCTCACATCTTCGTACCGCTTCTTTGCGGAGGAACCCCAACGCGCCCGGTTTCTCACCCAGCTCGAGGAATCCCCGTACTACGAAGAGGCCCACGCCCGCCACCTGGCCACGGGTGATCCACTGTTGGAGGCGGCCCAATCAAAGGAGTTCGAAGGCTTGATCGTTGATCTACCGACCGAAGTCATCTACACCCTGTCGCTGGGCGTAGCGGTGCGGCTCGTCGCCGCAGGGACACGGCTCACGGACGAACAGCTCGAGACCCTGGTGACGGCAACCTGGAGCGCCGTCACCAAACCGTGAGCAGCGCGGCGATCAGGCCAACCGCTTGCCCACACCGGGGGGTCCGCCACCCTCGACCTTGAGGTTCTCCGCGGCAAATCGCCGTCAGAGGCGGGAGTCGATGACGACAGTACGGAATCTCGCGGCGGTCCGGGAGTTGGGGTCCGGGTAGCCTGGGGCGATGAGGAACCGGGCGCGCGACCTTATCGACCGAGTACGGCAGAGCCTCTTCTTCATACCGGCGCTGATCGTCGGCGGTTGTGCCGCCCTTGCCCGCGCGCTGCTGTGGGTGGACGGCCTAGGTTCGCTGGGTGGAATTCCGGTTCTGTCGACCACCGTCGCCAGCTCTCGGGCCATCCTGTCGACCATCGCCGGTGCCACCATCACCGTTGCCGCCATCGTTTTCTCGATAACCGCTCTCACGGTGCAACTGGCGGCCAGCCACTACTCGCCCAGGATCCTCGGGGTTCTGTTCCGGGATACGTTCCAGCAGATAGTCATCGGGATCACCATGGGTACGTTTGTCTATTCGCTGCTTGTCCTGGCTGCCGTACGCCTCCCGTCCGACGGAGCCGAGGAATCCAGCCCGAGCGTCTCCACAACGGCGGGCATCATCCTGGCGGTTATCGCCATGCTCCTCATCGTCGCATTCCTCAACCACGTGCTTCAGCGGATCGAGGTCGGCACGCTGATCCGACGAATCGCGGACGCTACAACCCATGAGGTCCGGCAGGAACTTCCCGAGCGTCTCGAGGCCGTTCCCGAAACTGTGCTGGCGGCAGACCAACTGTCGGACGAGCCCTCCCTGCGGGTCAGGGCAACAACGAAGGGTTGGGTCAACTCCATAGACAACAGAAGGCTGCTCGACGCCGTTGACGGCGGAGGTGTGCTCCGAGTCGACGTAGAGGTCGGAGATTACGTGCATTCGGGCACCATCCTGGCCACCGTGTGGACCCTTAACTCTCCGGCGGGTCTCGAGAGCGCCATCAGGGAGGCGGTCGGCACCGGGACGAACCGGAAGATCGAAGGCGACCCCGGGTTCGGACTGAGGCTGTTGAGCGATATCGCCCTGCGGGCACTCTCGCCGGGTATCAACGACCCGGCGACCGCAGTGGACGTCGTCACCCACCTTGGAGAACCCCTCGGCGAGGTCCTCACCCGCGATCTGCCGCACCGGGTGATCGGCGACAACAACCGCCGCCTGTTCCGCCCGGACCGTCCCGATCGAGACGACTACATCCGCTCTGCCCTGCAGGGGATTCGCTTGAACGCCGGAGCTCAACCGGAGGTGATTCGGGCGATCATCGATCTCGCTCACAACCTCGTGGCCATGCTCTCCGAGTCTCAGGCTGGAAGGGGAGACTCTCTGCGCCGGGAGGTGCATCTCCTCCTCCAGCAGGCCGAGCGCGAGCTCCCCGACGACGACGCGCAGCTGCTCAGGAGACGCGCCGAGAGGCATGGTTTGGTGACGGAACCCAGAGACTGATCCCCGCGACCCCTACCCCCCATCCTCAACCGTTCCGATGATGATGCGGTGCCCTCACTCGATATCAGTCGCGCTCAGCAGCACATACTGAGCAGGCCACAGCACTTCACCCGAGGGTCTCCCAATGTCACTTGATCGGTAGCGCTCGCCATTGACAGCTATGTGCGGTCCTTACAGCCGGCTACGGATGTAATTCGCTGTTGAGTCCGGGTGGTAGAAGACGCTATGACCCATGCCTTCGAGAACGTCCGGTAACTCTTCACGGCATGCCGCAAGATGGGTTGCGATTCCTCGAAAGACCGGCAGAGATGCGGTGCCGTAGGCGAAACGAAGGTTTGTCGGGCAATCGCCGACCGCCTCCAGGTCGAAAGTTTCCCGGGTGAGGAGTAGGTCTCCACGAATTAGTGCCTCAGCGTTCGCATCGGCTCGACTGACAAACCACTCTTTTCCCTCCGGAGGAGTGAACAAGCTCGACATGTCCGAGAGCGAACCAACCGCTGCCCGTCCCAAAACGTCTACGGCACCCGACCAGTCACCGGGGTGTGCACTGAGATATTCCTCGACGGCCGCCTCGCCATGGAGGAGAAGCGCTTTCCCCTCGTCGGTCGCTTGAAACAGCCCGGGCTCGAAACACAGCACGGTCTTCACCAGATCCGGATGACGCAACCCAAGGCGCAAGGCCACCAATCCACCTGCGCTTGCCCCGAGAACTGTCACATCCTCCATGCCCAGGCTGATGATCAGGTCAGCGGCGTCGTCCGCATGGCGAGCTGAGTCGGACGGCCATCCCTCTCGTCCGCTTCGCCGGGTGCCACGACGATCGTAGGTAACAACCCTGCATCCCGACGCAAGACGATCAGCGATCCCTCGATAGAACTCGGCGTCCTCATCGGCAGCACCGATCAGTAGCACCGCCGTACCTGAACCCTGCTCCTCGACATACAGAGTCGCGTCCCCGACTGAAACCTGGCGAATGACCGGCTCTTGACCATCCGGCAACGCATCAGGGTTCCGGTCATACGTACTCACCCCAACGACACTACGCAGCAAACCCCGCCCCCGCCCAAGAGCACATATTGAGCGAGCGAAGCCACCCCAGTGCACCCGAGTATCACGAAATGTCACTTGAACTGATCGCATATTGCCAGCGGCGGGCAGCGTCAGTTGTTCTCGATTCTGTAGGCGACAGGTATCCCGGCCGGGAAGACATATGCTGTCGGGCAATCATCAACGCTCTCAATGGTCCGTTGGAGCATGAAGTCCTCGGTCTTGAACACACTCACAGATCCGTCGCTGAGCCGTTCCCATACCCACCCGTTTCTCGGTATGACCTTGTAGTGAGGCTCCCGCTCGGCCTGAGCCTCGACCGACTCCAAGGTCGTCGACTCCACATTCGGAAGCCCATCTGCGACACCCAAAATGAGTGGATCGACTTCAGGACAATCGCTCTGGTAGAAAAGCCATCCTGACTCGTCGGCGTAGGTGTTCGCCGTAGAGACCCCTGAGGTGCAGGCCGAGGCAAGCAAGACAACAACAGCACCAGCAATTGCGAACCAAGGTCTCATGATCAACAGAACGCAAGGTTAGCGTTGGAGGTTCCGGCACCTAAGACAGCAGCACATATTGAGCGGGCTAGACCACTGCTCTCCATGCCAGCGTTCTGTCACCCAGGAGCCTCTCAGGACCGCTGGCCCCGCTCCACGGACGCTCGGAACGTTTCGGGGACCGGACCGGAATGAGCAAGTTGCAGAGGAGTGATGGAAACGGCACCGGAAAGCACTGCTTCGACATCGGACCCCGTCAGATCTCCAGACATCCGCAAGCCCGTGTTGAAATCGTGGACGTAGCGACCCGGCTTGTGTTCTCTGAAAATGCCGTCGTACCCGACCTTGGCCAGGCTGGTGATCCGACGCGGCGAGTCGATACCGGCGTCGTGAGGGAAGTTGACGGAGAGCACGTCGACGTCCTCCGGGTATCCGGCCGCCAGGATGTCGGCCAGCACATCGACGGCAAGTGCGGCAGTCGCTTCCCAGAACGGTGCGGACGAGTCCGACCACGCCTCTCTTGCCCATCCGCGATGATCGACCGGCGATCCGGTCGAGAACGCAACCGCAGGGAGACCGGCAATCCAACCCTCGGCGGCGGCTCCGACGGTCCCGCTCGACAGCAGGAAACCGAGCCCCTGGTTCAAGCCGATGTTGATTCCCGAGAGAACCATGTCCGGCTTCTCGCCGAACAGCGAATGAACCCCCAACTGCACACAATCGGCCGGGTACCCGTCGGCAACGAAGAACTCGACCCCGCTCCGCACCGTTCGCTCGACCCGCACCTCATCGAACCGGCTGATGGCCTTGCCGATCCAACTCCGTTCTTCGGCCGGCACTACCACTCTCACCGGAGAGATCTCGGTGATAGCGAGGGTGAACGGCAGCAGGGCCGGAGAGTCCACCCCATCATCATTGGTCAATAGCACATAGCCCACGAACCGAGGTTACCGGCCGGCGGCCCTCTCCCAACCACCGGGAAGCTGCCGGAGTTGCCTCCGGCAGCTTCGTGATGAACGGGTTATCCCTCGATGGCGAACTGGACGGTGACCACCACCGACACCGATGCCTCACCGGCCTGGATAGGGGTCGCTCCGTCAAACGCTGCTTCCGCCCTCGCCTCGGCGTAGAGAATCGGAGGCTGTGACGGGCTCGACACTTCGCTGATCGAAACAGCCTTGCCCAGCCGGACCTCTGCGAGAGCAGCGAGCTGCTCGGCTTTGGCCTTCGCATCGTTCCAGGCTGCCTCGCGGGCCGACGTGATCAGCGGCCCGTTGGCCTCGAGGTCAAACCGGATGCCGTTGACGACGGCGTCATTGCCTCCGGCTGCGGTTGCAGCGTCGATGACCTCTCCGGCTTTGTCGAGATCACGGATCTTGGCGCTGACCGTGTTGCTGACCCGATAGCCGCGCAGCACCTGATTGTCATTGCGGTAGTCGTATTCGGGGTAGATCGAATAGTTGGTGGTCTGGATGTCCTTTTCTGCAACACCGTTCGCCTTGAGTGCGTCAATGACCGCCTGAGCTAGGCGCGACGCATCGCCGGTAGCCTCGCTCACCGACGGTCTCAGCACCTGAACACCAAGATCGATAATCAGGGTGTCGGGTGTCCCCGTCACTTCACCCGTACCGGAAACGGCAATTGTGTTGCTCAGCAAATTCTGGTCTCCTCCTGTTGGGGCGATCTGCGCAGCCGCATTGGTCGATCCCGCGCAGCCGGCCAGAAACAAGCTGATCGCCACCAGTGCTATCAGCAATTTTCGCATCATCGTCTCCTTGGTGAGCACGTTCGGCTTCACTTCGACCCTATGACGGTCGACCCACCCGGCAAGGTTCCCGACCGAATATCGAAAGAATCAACGGAGATCCGGACATGTGGCGGAGAACCGGAAGGACACAGTCCCCACAGCCCGGCAACACAATTACTTGAAGGGAATCACATGAAGGCCTCGATTCGTTCGGTTGCGGCAATCGGTTCTCTCACCCTGGTGCTCGCGGCCTGCGACACCGGGGCAGGCGAGGTCGCCGACGGCTTCACAACCACAACAGGAAGCAACGCCACAAGCACCACCTCCAGCACGACCACGAAGTCAATGGTTGCTGCCTCACCTGAGGATCTCCTCGAGTGGTTTGCGAACGTGTGGATCGAAGGCGACTGGGCCGGTATGGCAGACATCGCCGAACCAGGCGTCGTGGCCACGGCTGAAGAGTCCGGCCAGGCGGAAATTGCGAATGTTGTGTGGGTACCTGCCTGCGAGCTGGACTCCTCCGGTACCGGCAGCTGCGAACTGCTGTTCTCGCCTCCCGATTACGACGGATACGCGCTCATCTTCTCGGCTCGCTACGCCCGGGACACCGGCGGCGAGTTATCCATCGTCGAGCTCACCTTTGCCGGTGACGCCGGCTAGCCGAGAGCCCGAGTTGCTGCCTGCCACACCTTGCAGCGACCTCGATGATCGGGATATGTGGCGAAGGACAGTCAAGAAGCACAATCCTCGCCCAGCGGTTCCAACTCGTTGAAATGAAAGGACGTACATGAAAGCCTCAATTCGTTCCGGAGTCATGGTCGGCGTGCTCGCCCTGGCGCTTTTCGCATGCGGCGACGGCACCGATACGGTTGACGATCTCACGTCAACTACTTCCGGAGACAACAGACCTACGACCACCACACCAGCGACAACAACCTCAGCGGAGTCACCGACCTGTTCTGCCGCCGGATTGACGATCAGGAGTGACGCCCAGCCGGAGGATCTGCCCGCTGAGGTATCAGAGGTGAGATCGGAGCTCCTGGCCGCAGCCATTGAATGCGACGTTGAGCGTCTGGGCTCCATGGCGGAAGGAGACGGGACCAGCTACACGTTCGGAGGAGGATTCGACCCGGCCGCCTACTGGAGTGACCTGGAGACAAACGGCGAGACGCCCCTGGCCGATTTGGTGCGGCTCTTCGAACTCGAACCCGCCCTCTACGACGTCGGCGAAGGCAACGTGTACTACGTATGGCCCGCCGTGTACGCCCTTCCCGACTGGTCGGATGCAACTGAGGAACAGCGCCAGGAGCTGGCCGACCTCTTCGGAGCCGACCAGCTGGCAGGTTGGGACTCGTTCGGTGGCTACATCGGCTACCGGGTGGGGATCACCATCGACGGTCGGTGGGCTTTCTTCGTCGCCGGGGACTGAAGCCGGGAACCTCCCGGTGCCGGTCCGACGTCTCAGAGACATCTCGGCACCGGGAGAATAGGGACCATGGGATCTCGAACGGCCGGCCTCGTTCTAGCTGCTGTACTGATGCTGGCCGCGTGCTCCGGCGAGGCGCCGAGCGCCGACGTGACTTCCCGGGCTGCAACGTCGACCACTACCTCCATTCCGGAGGTCGTGCGACCGGAAGGGTCCGTCCTGGTCAAGATCACGGGATCCGTGCAGGTTGGTGCCGGGGGGATCCAGGAAATCTGCGCAGGGCAAGACGAAGCCTGTGCAGGCATCCCGCTCGCCGGCAACGTTGTTGCACCGGATGCCGTTCCGGCGATGCTGCAGGTGACCGGTTGGTACGACGGAGCCCAGCTGCTGGTGGTCGACTCCGAGATCCTCGACCCGTTGCCGTTTGCCGATTCGGACTTCTCGACACCGTGTGAAGGACTCCAGGGAAAGACCTCGGTGAACCCGCCCGACGACCCGATGAACGCCGTCGCCGCGTACACCGAAACGATCCCGGACCGCTTCGCCGGAATGTGGTGGGACGGCGCCAACGCCGTGATGACGGTGTGGCTAACCGGGGAGGATGTTGAGAGCCACCGGATCGCCCTCGAAGAGGCGGCCGCAGGCGACCTTACCGTGTGTGTCGTCGGTGAAGCGGAGTACTCAGAAGCAACCCTCCTCGACATTCAAAGCAGCCTCTTCGATGTCATCGACCTCGAGCAGACGGCGACGTGGGCCTCTTCGGTCGGGGTCCTCACCAACCGGGTTGAAGTGATGATGGAGTACCTCGACGGTGACATTCGATCACGGATCGAAAGCGAGTTCGGAACGGCCGTCGACATCTTCGCGTTTATCGAGATCCTCGACGGCACGATCGCAGACCTACCTGCTCAGAAACCGGTCCGTCCCGGAGATGTGGAACTGCCGACCCAACCCAATCGTGCCGGTGGGGGCATGGAAGCGCTCGGTACATTCGAGCTGCGCTTCGATACAGATCTTGGCTGTGTCTACTTCCCCGGAGATGAGTCCGATTCCGGCAGCAGTGGCCGGACCGTGCCGGTGTGGCCGTTCGGGTACACGGCCGTATCGAACCCGCTCAGGATCTACGACCAGGATGGTGTCCTCGTCGCCCGGGAGGGCGACGTCATCCAGATGGGCGGGGGGTTCGTCGAGTACGTCACGGAACAGGAGTTGTGCGGCGCGTCCGGGGCCTGGATCATGAGCAGCCGTCCGGTGGTCATCGAGCCATAGCCTCCGGCTCCGGGCCCTTAGAGGAAGTCGAAGTAGGCAGCCGTGTTCGGATGGAGAGAAGACCGGAACCGGTCCGTCCGGGCATCGGATTCCGCCAGCCACGCGTACTTCGAGTGCTGCTCGGCCGGCGGAGTCGGCCGGACATCAACGTCGATCCGATAGGCCAGGACAACGTAGTGGGTGCCGATGCCGGGCACGCTCGCGAAGTTCGTTTCGTAGAGATGTTCGAACACTCCGAGCAGACGGCTCTCCGATCGGCGCCAGTCGCCGTTGCCCAATTCCGCGGTCGCGATCCGGCCGAACGCCTCATCGAGCGTCTCCCCTTTGAGGATCCGCCCGCCCGGCACGAACCAGAAGCCCCGGGCGGGTTCGTTGACCCGCCAACCGCACAAGATGCGCTTCCCCCGGTCGGCAACGACCAGATCGATGGAAACCAGCGGAGTCCGGTCGATCACGTCCAGAAAACTCGCCTCGTCCAGGTTCACGCCGGCCTACTGACCTTCGTAGGTCTCAACGGCTTCCTCGACGATGTCCAGGGTCACCCCGGCCTGCGCCAGAATCCGGCGGCTGTCCTGGCCGGCGTGGTACCGCCTCCGGGCCACGATCCGGCCAATTCCGCTGCTGGCGATCAGCATGGCGCACACCCGGCACGGTTCCATCGAGCAGTAGAGGGTCGTCCCCTCCAGGGACAGGCCGTACCGGGCCGCCTGGCATATGGCGTTTTGCTCGGCGTGCACCGTCCGAACACAGTGCTGGCGGGTGGTTCCGTCCTCATCGATGACCTGCTTGAAATCGTGGCCGGCTTCGTCACAGTGCGGCAGGCCGGATGGGGAGCCCACGTACCCCGTACAGATGATGCGCTTCTCCCTGACCACCACGCATCCGCTCTTGCCACGATCACACGTGGCCCGGGCGCCAACCTGATCAACCAATCCGAGGAAATAGTCGTCCCAACTCGGTCTCATGAACGACCACCCTAATGGGGCGGCGGCCGGCTGGGAGCGGCGCAGGATGAGCTAGAGGATGAACAGACCGACGATGGCGGCGATGCCACCGGCCGTACCGGCCACCATCGGTACCGCGTAGGGAAGGCGCTCCCGCTCGGCGAGCGCCCAACCCAGAGAGTTCGTCGACGTGTAGACGAGGGCTCCCAGGGCTACGAAGGACAGGGATCGACCCCAGCCGGCCTCAACCAGGAGGCCGATCGACCCCATCAGCAGCAGGCCGGCCGTCCCGAACTCGGCGATCCAGTGAGGCAACAGGAGGCTCCCGGCCCCGGGTTCGCGGCCCCGGAGCCGTCCGGCGCTGATGTCCAACCGTTCGGCCGTGATGATGTCCCGCGTCCAGATCCAGGCTATGCCGAGGCCCATCACAGCCATGAAAACTGCAATCACCCACACACGCACAGCCTACGGAATCCTCAACCGGCGTTATACCGTCTTCTACTCGACCAGGACTTTGGCCAACGCCAACGCAATTCGTTTCTCGCTGACCTTGCCACGAGTGCCGAGCGCCTGGGCAAAGAGGCTGACCCGGAGTTCTTGCAGCATCCAGGCAATCTCCAAAACGGCAACGGAGCCCGGCAACGCTTCTCTGAGCCGATCGTGCTCCGCCTCGAGTTTCCGAACGGATGCCATCCTCTGGCGATCCCGTTCGTAGTGCTCCGGGAGTTGGTCGAGCCGTCGCTCGATGGCCTGCACATATCGGTCGACGTCGGAGAGGCGGCCTGCCCCCACCCCGGTCACAAACCCCGGATAGACCAGACGATCGACCTGCTCCGCGACGTCGGCCACGCTGCTCGCGAAGCGTTCGGGAGCGCGGGCGACGGCGATGCGAACCGATTGCAAGGTTTCCAGTATTCGCAGCGAAGCTCGGGCCACCTCCGTGAGGCTTTCGTCCAGGTTGTCGCGGGTTGCGGTCAGCAGCACTTCAAAAGCAACTCCGTCCCAAACCGGGGCGTCCATCTGCCCCATGATCTGATCGACGGCGCAGGTCAGGCAGTCCTGTGCCCACTCCGCCGATCCCTCGTAGGGACCGCTCTTCACCGCAGCCGTCGCCTCGTTGGTGAGCAGCGGACGGAGCAGGCGGCCCGCGGAAGGGAGGTTGAGGAGCAGGAGCCGGCGGGTGCCGGCCCACATGGCTTCGGCCTGCTCGGCCGGGGTGGCCAGGAGACGCACGCCTACCGAGGCGCCCTCATCGACCAGAGCCGGATAGGTCCGCACCGAGTGAGCGGCTCCGCCGACCTCGACCACGCTGGGGAGCTCACCGATGCTCCAGGCGGTCAGTCCGGTTTGCTCGAGTTCATGGCCCGAAGCGGCCATCGTGGCTCTGGCCTGCTCCCGCAACTCCGTCTTCAGCGCCGTCAGGTCGCTTCCCTCGGCAAGAACGTTGCCCTCAGCATCAACGACCCGGAAGGTCGGCTGCAGGTGCGAAGGGAGCCGGGTGAGATCAAATGCGTCGGCCGGAACAGGAACGCCACCGATGCGGCTCAGCTCCCGCCGCAAATATCGGAGCAGCCCGCCATCGTCGGGGTCGAGGCCGTCCAGCAGCGTCCGGACCGTGTTCGGAACCGGCGAGAACCTCTTCCGTATCTGCTTGGGAAGCGACCGGAGGAGGGCGGTGATGAGCTCCTCGCGCAGACCCGGCACATGCCACTCGAACACCGCCGGATCGACCCGGTCGAGGCCCTGGATCGGCACATCCACGGTGATCCCGTCGGTCGGGCTCCCGGGGTCGAATTCGTAGGTGAGCGGGAGAGCTAGATCGCCGTGGGCCCACACTTCCGGGAAGGCCTCGCCGTCGACAGGATCAGCGGCCGGGTCGATGAGGACCTCGAGACTGAGATCGAGCTGGTGGGGATCCTCGCGCCGGGCTTCCTTCCACCACCGATCGAAATGGCGAACCGACGTTATGTCGTCGGGAAGTCGTTGATCGAAGAATTGGAAGATGACCTCGTCGTCGACCAACAGGCCGGCGCGCCTGCGCCGGGCTTCGAGTTCGTGGACCTCGGCGACCTTGGCCCGGTTGTGGAGCATGAAGGCGTGGTCTGTCTCCCATTCGCCGGCTACGAGCGCGCCGTGAATGAACAGTTCCCTGGCTCCGGCCGTATCTACCCGTTCGTACTGCACGGTGCGATCGGTGTGGAGAGGCAGGCCGTACAGCGTGACGGTTTCCCGGGCCATCGATGTGCCCCGCTCCCGGTCCCACCACGGATCCGAGTACGACCGCTTGACGAGATGGGCGGCGATTTCCTCAACCCACTCTGGATCGACGGCGGCCACCCCCCTGGCCCACAACCGGCTCGTATCGACCAGTTCGGCTGCCATCACCCATTCCGGCGACCGTTTGAACAGGGTCGAACCGGGATTGATGGAGAAGCGAGCGCCCCGACCACCGCGATACTCGAACCCGTCCGGGTCTCTGTGACCGATGTTGGAGAGCAGGCCGGCCAGCAGCGAGCGGTGAACGACCTCAGCAGCAGCGGGCCGGCGGTTGAGCGTCAACCCTTGCTCGCGGGCTACATCTCGCAGCTGGGCGTGGATGTCCTGCCACTCGCGGACTCGCCGGTAGTTGAGGAATTCGTCTCGACACATCCGCCGGAATTGGCTCGATGTGCGAGCTCGCCGCTCATCCCCCAGGTACTCCCACAGCAGCAGCCAGCTCAAGAAATCGGATGACTCATCGCGAAAACGCGCGTGAAGTTGATCGGCATGCTGGCGTTTCTCAACGGGACGCTCGCGCGGATCCTGGATGGCGAGGGCCGCGGCGATCACCAGCATCTCGTTGAGGCAGTCGTTGCGGCCGGACTCGATGATGATCCGCGCCAGGCGGAGATCGAGGGGGTACTCAACGAGTTGCCGGCCCAACTTCGTCGGCCGCCGTACTGAATCCCGAAGGTCTCCCGGCAGTGCTCCCAATTCCACCAGGAGCGCTATGCCATCCCGGACGGTGCGAGCATCCGGTGGATCGAGGAACGGAAAGGCCTCGATCTCACCGAGATCGCGGGCTGCCATCTGCAGGATGACCGAGGCCAGGTTGGTGCGCCGGATCTCCGGTTCGGTGAATTGAGGACGGGCGTTGTAATCGTCTTCGCTGTACAGCCGGATGCAGACACCGGGACCCAGGCGCCCGCAGCGTCCGGCTCGCTGGTCGGCCGAGGCTTGCGACACCGGTTCGATGGGAAGGCGCTGGACCTTGGTCCGTCTGCTGTAGCGGGAAATGCGGGCAGTTCCCGAATCGACGACATAGCGAATCCCCGGCACGGTCAAGGAGGTTTCGGCCACGTTGGTTGCCAGCACGACCCGTCTGCCCCGGTGCGGTTGAAAGACCCGGTGCTGTTCTGCGCTGGAGAGACGCCCGTACAGCGGTACCACCTCGGTATGAGGCAGGCGCAATTCGGCCAGGGCATCTGCCGCGTCGCGAATCTCCCGTTCGCCTGAGCAGAATACGAGCATGTCCCCCGACCCTTCCCCGGTGAGTTCCACCACGGCGTCACAAATACCCTGCGGCTGGTCACACGGTTCCGGGACGGACGCACCGTCGAGCGGTCGATAGCGCACCTCGACCGGGTACGCCCGACCCGAGACCTCGATCACCGGAGCATCGTTGAAGTGTTCGGCAAATCGCTCCGTGTCGATGGTGGCCGAGGTGATGATGAGCTTGAGGTCGGGCCGTTTGGGAAGAAGCGTCTTGAGGTAGCCCAGCAGGAAGTCGATGTTGAGGCTGCGTTCGTGCGCTTCGTCGATGATGATCGTGTCGTAGCGGGACAGGCGGCGGTCCCCGTGGATCTCGGCCAGCAGGATGCCGTCGGTCATGACCTTGACCAGGGTGGTGTCGCCAACCTGATCTGAGAACCGGACCTTGTAACCGACCAGCCCCCCGACGACAGAGCCGATCTCTTCCGCTACCCGTTCGGCAATCGATCGCGCTGCGATCCGCCGGGGCTGAGTGTGGCCGATTATCGCCTCGACGCCGCGACCCAGCTCCAGGCAGAGTTTTGGCAGCTGGGTGCTCTTCCCGGACCCGGTCTCGCCGGCGACAATGACCACCTGATGGTCGCGGATGGTGTCCAGCAACTCCCGGCGCCGCTCGGTGATGGGCAACTCAGCCGGGTAGGAGAGCTTCTTCGGAGCGGCCGCCCGGCGCTGTGCCAGCCGGTGGAGAGCCACATCGATCTCCCCGGCGATGGTCTCCAGAACCTTCGCACGGCGGCCGGGGTCCGCAATGCGCTCGATCCCGGACAACCGGCGGCGGAAACGTTGCCGGTCGTTCGGCGTCAGGCCATCAAGGCGGCCACGGAGATCAGATGGAGTGGAGGTCATAGGAGGCTCAATGAGCCCACCCATGATGGTGGATCACCGCACGGTGTACCAACCCTGTTCGTAGAGTGGGTGCATGGACACCGGACCCTTGGGCGACACCGGACTTAGGGTGAGCTCGCTCGGTCTCGGTCTGGCCGCGCTGGGCCGGCCGGGCTACTTGAACCTCGGCCACGGCAAAGATCTGGCCGGCCGGCGCGAGGTTGAGGCGCTCGAACATCACACCCATGTCATGCTGGATGCGGCCCGGCAGTCCGGGATCCGGTATTTCGACGCGGCCCGCTCGTACGGCCGGGCCGAGTCCTTTCTGGCGAGTTGGCTGTCGGCCCGAGGCATTGAACCGGAGGAAATCACGGTTGGCTCGAAATGGGGATACCGGTATACCGCCGATTGGCGGGTCGATGCCGAAACCCATGAGATCAAGGACCTGAGCCGCGGTCACCTCCAATCGCAGTACTCCGAGAGCACCGGAATCCTCGGCCACTATCTGAAGCTGTATCAGATTCACTCGGCTACCCGCGCCGTGCTGGAGGATCACGCCGTGCTCGAGCACCTGGCGCGGATACGTGATCAGGGGGTCGTCGTCGGGCTGAGTGTCAGCGGGCCGCCGCAAAGCGAGACCATCCGGCAGGCCATCCAGGTCAGGGTGGGCGGTGTCCGTCTCTTCGGGTCCGTTCAGGCAACGTGGAACCTTCTCGAGCCTTCGGCCGGACCGGCGCTGCGAGCGGCTCACGAAGCGGGCATGGGTGTGATCGTCAAGGAAGCATTGGCCAACGGCCGTCTCACGGCTCGCGAGGGTTCGGTGGCGCAGGCGCTGGAGCGTTGGTTGCCGGGGACGGCACCGGATGCAGCGGCCCTGGCCGCGGCCCTCGCCCGGCCCTGGGCGGACGTGGTTCTGAGCGGGGCGGCCACGCCCGACCAGCTCGCATCAAACCTGGCTTCCGTCGAGACGCCCGTTCCGGGCGAGCTGCCATCCATCGCTGAGGATCCTGAGCGGTACTGGTCGAAGCGGAGCAGCCTCACGTGGACCTAGTCGCGGCACCGGCAGTTTCCGGCCGGTAGGTCGCTCTGCACGGTAAGTTGGCGGGACCCAGACGAGGACGTGACCATGCACCCAGACATCAGCCGACGCGGGTTTCTCTACGACCTCGGCCGGGGAACCCTGGCCCTCGCCGTGTTCGGCCTCGCCGCCTGCACGGAGGCCGACGGTTCCCCCGATACCGTCTCAACGACCACCTCCGCAGGTGATCCCACCTCAACCACCACCAGACCGGAAGAAACCACGTCAACCCAGCCGTCCCAGGCCGTTTCGTGGCAACGAGTCAATCTCGGGTTCGTGTCGGCCTACATCGTGGTGAGAGGAGGGGAGGCTGCCATCGTCGACACGGGAGTCGCCGGAAGCGAATCCGACATCGAGGCCGGACTCGTCGCCGTAGGAGTCGACTGGAGCAGCGTCGGCCATGTCATCCTCACCCATCGCCACCCGGATCATCAAGGTAGCCTGCCTGCCGTCCTGGCCGCAGCCCCCGGCGCGACCGGCTATGCCGGGGCGGGAGACCTGGACGCCATCACGTCGCCGAGAGCACTGGTTTCCGTGGGAGACGGCGACAAGGTCTTCGACCTGGAGATCATCGAAACCCCCGGCCACACCCCCGGGCACATCAGCGTCCTCTCGCCCGACGCAAGCTTGCTCATTGCCGGCGACGCGCTCAACGGCCAGGACGGCGGCGTGATCGGCGCCAACCCCCAGTACACGCCCGACATGGCAACCGCCAACCTCTCCGTCCAGAAGCTGGCCGGATTCCAATTTGACACGGTCGTGGTCGGGCACGGAGAACCGGTAGAAGGCGGGGCCGCAGGGCTGGTCGCCGAACTGGCAGCGTCGCTCTGAGCATTCTGCCCTCAGGGGATCAGCAGGACCTTGCCGGTGGTAGCTCGCGACTCGAGCGCCCGATGGGCTTTCTCCGCGTCGGCCAACGCGAACCGGTCACCAACGCGCACCTGCAGCCGGCCTTCTTCGAGCCACTCGAACAGATCGCTGACCCGGCTCTCCAGTTCGACCCGGGTGGCGATGTAGTCCTTCATCGAGGGGCGCGTCAGAAACAGGCTGCCCCCCTGGGTGAGCTCGAGCGGCGCTACCGGGGGCACCGACCCGCTGGCATTCCCGTACGTGACCATCAAGCCGCGCCGGCGTAAGACTCGCAGGCCGCCTGCGAAGGTTGCAGCCCCGACCCCGTCGTAGACCACGTCGATCGAGTGCGGACCAACCAGCGCTTCAATTGCCTCGGCGAAATCCACCTTCGTGTAGTCGATCACGTGGTCGGCGCCCGCCGCACCGGCGATTGCCGCCTTCTCATCGCCGCCGGCGGTGGCAACGATCTCGGCGCCGAGGAGGTTGGCGATCTGGATGAGCAGTTGCCCGACTCCACCGGCACCCGCATGGATCAGGCACCGGTGGCCGGGGCCGAGCGCAAAGGTGTCGGTGGCCAGATAGTGAGCCGTAATGCCCTGCAGCATCACCGCGGCCGCCGTCTCCAAATCGATGGAACCGGGCACCCGCACCGCCCGGGCAACCGGCACGGCTACCCGTTCGGCATAGGAGGCACCGACATCGGCCCAGGCCACCCGATCTCCGATTCGCCAGCCTTTCACGTCCGAACCGAGCAGCTCGATGCTGCCTGCGCCTTCCTGACCGGGTACGAACGGCAGGTCACGGGGGTAGAGCCCGCTGCGGTGATAGGTGTCGATGTAGTTGAGTCCCGCCGCCGCGAGTCGCACGACTACTTCGTCCGGACCCGGAATCGGGCTCGGAACTTCGTCCCACGACAGGACCTCCGCCCCACCCGTCTCGCAGATCTGGACGGCATGCATCGGGTCGCTCCTTTCCAGAACCGACACTAGAAGACCGGCTGCGTCGAAGTTGGGAAACTTGCGCGGCGGTAGCCGTCATCCCTACCAATCGGCAGTACCGTAGAAGCGATAAGGAGGCAGTCGGCCGATCCCACGGCTCGACACATCTATGCGTGTTCTCGTCACCGGAGCAACCGGCTACGTCGGGGGAAGGCTGGTCCCGCGCCTCTTGGAGGCGGGCCATCAGGTTCGCTGTCTCGTGCGTGATCCCCGCAAGCTCGATCAGGATCCCTGGCGCGAGCAAGTGGAAGTTGTCCGGGGCGACATCCTCGAACCGGCCACACTCGACGCAGCCCTGGACGGTTGTGAAGCGGCGTACTACCTGGTGCACTCGATGGACGGAGTCGGCCGCTTTGCCGAGCGCGACCGGGTGGGCGCAAAGAACTTCCAACAGGCTGCGGACCGGGCAGCAGTCAGACGGATCGTGTACCTGGGAGGGATGGGCGGCGGCGACGACCTCTCCAAGCACCTCTCCAGCCGACACGAGGTGGGTCAGGTCCTCGCAGGCGGTGTCACCCCGGTCACCGAGCTGCGGGCTGCCGTCATCATCGGATCCGGGTCGGTTTCCTTCGAGATGTTGCGCTACCTCACCGAAGTTCTGCCCGTGATGGTGACTCCCCGGTGGGTTCGAACCCGCTGCCAACCCATAGCCATCCGCGACGTTCTGGGAATCCTGGTTGACGCGCTCCACGACACCGGCGAGGAGGATCACATCTACGAAATCGGTGGTCCCGACGTCCTCGAATACGAGCAGATGATGCGGATCTATGCCGAGGAGGCCTCCTTGCCGCGACGCCTCATCGTGCCGGTGCCGGTCTTGAGCCCAAAACTGTCCTCCCATTGGGTCGGGTTGGTCACTCCCATCCCGAGCGGTATCGCCAAACCCCTGGTCGACAGCCTCCGCAACGAGGTCGTGGTGCAGGATTCCTCGTTCCTGGAGAACTACCCGCGGAAGCTCCTGACCTACCGTGAAGCCGTCGGGCGCGCCCTGGAGGTTTCCGAAGGATTGGCCGTACCGACCAGGTGGTCGGATGCCGAGGCGTCACCTGCCCAACCCACCTCGTCCGACCCGGACTGGTCGGGCGGGACGCTGTATCGGGATCATCGGGAAGTATCGGCCCGGGCAACGAGCGCCGATCTGTTCTGGGCGTTCTCGAGAATCGGTGGGACCAACGGCTACTACGGTTTCGGCTGGGCCTGGCAGCTGCGCGGATTGGCCGACAGTCTGGTCGGGGGCGTCGGTCTCCGGCGCGGACGCAGGCACCCCGAAGAGCTTCGACCCGGGGAAGCCCTGGACTTCTGGCGGGTGGCGGCCGTCGAACCGGGCCGCCGGCTGCTCCTGCATGCGGAAATGCGCCTGCCGGGCGAAGCATGGTTGGAGTTCCGCGCTGATGGTGAGGGCAACGAGGCGACCTTGCGACAGACGGCCTACTTCCGTCCGCGCGGCCTCTTAGGACGCCTGTACTGGGCCGTGCTGATCCCGTTTCATGCCGTCATCTTCGGGCTGATGGCGAAGAGGATCGCCGCCGCCGCTGAGGACCGTTCCGAGATACTCCCGCCTGCCCGCGAGCGGGCCTAGCCGCAGGCTCAATCGAATCAGCCGAGCGAGGCCGCCACAGCTTCGCCCGTGCGTCGACCTGAAAAGAGCGCACCCTGAATCGAGCCGGTGTCCCGATGATCGCCACACACCCAGAGTGTTTCACCGAGCCGTACGTTCTCCCTAGGGTGGAACGGCGGCGATTGGTCGGGTTGCCCGTGGGCAATGTGATAGGTCCGCAGGTGGTCCCAGGTGGCAACGGACGGCCCGAACCACCCGGTCAACTGGGCCCGCACGGCCGGTTCGAGATCCTCGGGTTGTGGTCCGGGACAGGCGGCGGCGATCAACACCCGGCCGGGCGGAGCGTACGAGGGCGCCACGGTGCTCATCACGGCCAGATTGGCCACCGGGCCGCTATGACCTCCGTCGAGGACCACCATCGGATCCCCGATGGGATCGGCCCCGGCGGCGAAGTAGACGCACGAGACGGAGCGGGAACCGATCGGTTCCAGTCCCAGCAGACGCACCGCCGCCGGACCCTCGGTGGCGACGACCACGGCGCCGGCGTCGACTCTGGCACCTCCGGCAACGACAACACCTGCGGGGTCGACGGCCACGACCTGGGTATCGAGGTGGATGGCGGCGGCGGGGAGCCGGGCAGCCAGCTGAGCCGGAATGGCCCCCATGCCTTCGGCCGGGACGGCCGAATCGCCCATCGTCAGCGAGCGGAAGATCGTATCGAACATCCTGCGCGACGTGTCGAGCTCAGGGTCGAGCTGGATGCCGGTGAACAGAGGTCCGAGGAACCGCTCGACGAACCGATCGCTGAACCCGAGCCCGGCCAGGTACTGCCGGGTCGGGATGTCGGCGCCGCGCAGCAGAGCCTTCGGGTCGGACCGCTTCAGGCGCGTCCGCAGAGCCAGGAGCCGCACCTTGTCACCAATCGAGCCCACCGGACTGAGGGCCGTATCCAGCAGCGTTGACGGCTTGCGGAACGGATCCCCGACCCGGTACCCGCGATCGCCGAGCCAGACGACCGCCCCCGGATCAAACCGCCGAAGGTCAAGTGCCTTCAGATCCAACTGGCGGTGCGCTTCGGGATACCCAGTGAGCATCACCTGAAATCCCCGGTCCAGAAGGAACCCGTCGACCCGGTCCGTCCTGACCCGCCCACCGACGCCGTCGGACGCTTCGAGCACCAGCACGTCCCGGCTGGCTTGCTGGAGGGTGGTGGCAGCTGCCAGGCCGGCCAGACCAGCGCCGACCACGACGACCTCGGCCGTCTGTGGAAGCGAAGCATCGTTCATGGGCCCATCCTCGCAGAAGAGAAGCCATTGGCAGCCGGCAGGGCTCCGCCGGCCGGGTGCAAGAATGGCAAGCGGATCGGCTTTCCGCCGGGAGATGACCTTTGACGATTGCGATCACAACCGGGGCACTCACCAAGTACTACGGGAAACAGCGCGGCCTCGACGGGCTCAACCTCGAGGTTGAGGCGGGCGAGATCTACGGCTTCCTCGGCCCCAACGGAGCGGGCAAGACCACCACCATCCGGCTCCTCCTCGACGTACTCCGCCCGACCAGCGGACGGGCCGTGGTGCTGGGGCTCAACCCTCGAACCGAGGGAGTGGAGCTTCGCAAACGGGTCGGGTACCTCCCCGGCGACTTCGTGGTCAACGGACGACAAACCTCCCGCCAGCTGTTCAACCACCTCGGAACACTCCGAGGCGGTATCAACCGCCGGTACCTCGACGAGCTGACCGAACGGCTTGGACTCGACCCGACGATCACGATTCGGAGCCTGTCCAAGGGCAACCGCCAGAAGGTGGGACTGGTCCAGGCGTTCATGCACCGGCCCGAGCTGCTCATCCTCGACGAGCCGACCAGCGGCCTCGATCCGATGCTGCAACGAGAGTTCCAGGCAATGGCCAAAGAGGCGACGGCGGAGGGCCGAACCGTTTTCATGTCTTCGCATGTGCTGAGCGAGGTGCAGGAGGTCGCCGATCGGGCCGGCATCATCCGGGAAGGCCGGTTGGTGGCCGTGGACCGGGTGGAGACGCTGAGGGAAAGGTCGGTCCGCCGGGTCGAAGTCGTCTTCGACGAACCGGTCCCCGCCCAGGTATTCGCTCGCATCGAAGGTGTCGAGAAGGTCACGGTCGAAGGATCCACCCTCAGGTGCCAGCTACGCGGGAGCGCGGATGAGTTCGTGAAGGCCATCGCCCGGTTCGGTGTGGCTTCGCTCCTGGCCGAGGAGCAGGATCTCGAAGAAATGTTCTTCGCCTACTACTCCGATGAGGCCGACCATGCTTGAGATCACCCGCAAGGCCCTCTGGGATCAGCGCAAGAATCTCCTGGGCTGGACGATCGGCCTGGCCGGCGCCACGTTCATCTACACGGGCGTGTACGGGATCTTCGACCCAACCGAATTCGACACCATCATGGATTCACTTCCCGAAACCATGGTGCAGGCCTTTGGATGGGAGAACATGGCCAGTCCCTCCGGCTACCTGGGCAGCACCGTCTACGGGCTGGTGGTTCCCGTCCTGACGGTGATCTTTGCCATCGCCTTCGGGACTCGCCTGCTGGCCGCCGACGAGGAAGCGGGCACGCTCGAACTGATCGTCACGTACCCGGTATCGAGGATCTCACTCGTGTTGCAACGGGCGCTGACCGTTGCTGTTGCCGGTCTCGGTGTCGCAACCGTGGTCTTTGCGGTCGCCGCGCTCCTGGCCGGGCCCGTCGAACTCGAAGTGCCCCTGGACAACCTCCTGGCCGCCAGCTTCCAACTGGGCCTGCTGGCACTGGTGTTTGGAACCTTGGTCATGGCCCTCGGCGGTTTCGTGGGCAGACGCGGGGTGGTGATGGGAGCTGCCGCAGCAGTGGCGGTGGTGAGCTACTTCGGAGCGACCATCGTGCCCCAGATCTCCGGGCTGGAGTGGTTCCAGAACCTTTCCGTCTTCCACTTCTACGACGGGGCCGGAGTTCTCGAGGACGGGTTCGTGGCGACCGATGCGCTCATCCTGATCGGGCTGAGTGTGATCCTGGTGGCGCTCGCCGCTGTCGGATTCAACCGGCGGGACATCGGAACGGGCTGATCGGCCCGCGACAGCTACATCCCGGTCGGAGCTCGCCGTAGCCGCTCCGGCTCGCTCATGAGGTTGCCTTCTCTTGCCTGAGGCCGGTAAAGAAGGCCGGCCAGCTCACATGCTCTCTGCCTGCGGCCTCGAGATAATGGCTGGGGTTGTCGGCTTCTCCGTCTCGAATGCCCTGGTAGATGCCGGTGATGACCGTGCCCATGAACTCACCCAGCTCGGCGACCCGATCCGCACGGTATTCCTCGACGGTCATCGGGGTGTAGGTCAGATCGGTGCCGAAGGTGCTGTTGAGGTAGTCCGCCAGCTCGTATTGCGTGATAGCCGCTCCGTGCAGGTTGTAGGTGCGGCCGTTGTGCTTGTCCTCCGTGAGCATCCGCGCGTAGGCGTAGGCCAGCTCCGACCGGGTGGTGTAGCCACATCGACCGTCGCCGGCGCAATTGGTGATACCACCGGCTTTCTTGTAGCTCTCGAGGTATTCGACGTCGGGCTCGATGTAGATCCCGTTGCGCCCGTTAGCCCAGGCCAGCCCGCTGTAACGCACGTCCTCTTCGGTCTGTCGATTGCTCTGAACGATCGGCGAGAAGGCCGTGTCGTGTTCCGCCCCCTGGACGCTGGTGTAGACGATCTTCTTCACGCCGGCACTCCGTGCAGCCTCGATCACGTTGCGGTGCTGGGTGATGCGCCGCTCCGGAGCGTCCATACCGGAAACCAACAGAACCGCATCCACAGCCTGCAGCGACTCCTCCAGGAGGCCCTTTTCGTTGTAGTCACCGGGACGAATCTCGATGCCCAGATGCTTCGCCTTGGCAGTGGTCCGGGCCAACCCAACGATGTTCGTGCTTGGGATCAGAGCAAGCAGCGCCTCGACGACCTGCGATCCGAGCTGACCGCTCGCCGCAGTGATGGCTACCTTCATCTGCCCCTCCTCATTGCTTGGCGCGTCAGTGCACCTACCCAGTCTGGACGATCGCCACAGATTGCAGGGGTTCCATCGTGGGGAACCATGGGCAACCGGATCCGTTCGCCCTTTGCAGGCTCCCAACGCTCACGTCTGGAATGCCCGCAGTTGACAGTGCCAACAAGGAGCTTGCCGGGGCGTCCGCGAGGGTTTCGGGTTGAGAGAGCACTCTGCCCAGCAGCGTCTCTTTGCCCCTCGCTGAATCCCGAACATCGGTCTGTGAAGGGCCCGACCCAAACCAACCAGTCGCTGCCCCGGCCCAGCGGACTAAGTGGTGACTGTGAAGCCGAGGCGTTCGACAACGGCTCCGTTGACCTGGACTTCAACGAAGTGCGGTCCGGGGAAAATCGCTCTGGTTGACATCGGCCGCAGACTGATCTTTCTCTTCAGCTCGGTCTGCTGACCGGGTCCGAGTTCGACCACCTTGCCTTTGAAGACTTTGCGCGATCCGGTCCCCGAGGCATTCTGGTATTCAACGGCGTAATCGATCATCAACTGCTGGGGCGCCGGACCCGTGGCAACGATCTCGCAGCGAAGCTCAACCGATCCTCCAATAGGAATCGACGACGGTGCAATATTCGCCGCCCCGATAGCGATTGCGGGATCGGATGAGAAGCCGAGAACGGCGAGAGCCCCCGGGTGGCCCTTTTTCAGCAAGGTGCGGAGAGCATGCTTGGTCAACGCATCCATTTCGGCGCTCCCGTCCTGCCAGGAAGCGAGCAGGTCTACAACCAGGTCGGGGTGGTCCTTGGACACGTCGTTGAGACTGTTCGCCACGCTGCGACGGACGTCTTCAGAAGGATCCCCCCGGAGCATCAAGAGAATCGGCAGGATCGGCGCAGGGTCGAGCTTCAGCGACGGCAGGCCCCTCCCCCAGGGCAACCGGGGGCGCGATCCTTCGCTGGCCAGCCGCCGCACCCGCCAATCGTCGCCGGCGGCCCACGCCGTGAGCCTCCCGAACGTGCGGTCGGGGTACAGCTCGATGAAGGGCCGGATGGCGAACTCGGCCGATGCCAGTTTGGTGAACTGCTCGAGGGCGGGGAGTGAGACATCCGGATACTCGACTCCGTACTCCTCTACGAAGTCGTTGAAGACCATCGCTGTGAACCCGAGGTCGTCCACCTCCAGGGCAGCGCTCAGGAGAAGGGCCAGCGAAGCCGGATAGTCGCCCGGCAGGTTCTTGTGGAGCACCACGGCGACGTGCCGGATGCGTTGCTTCAACTCGCGGTCGGGCCACGTTTCGTCGAACACTTGCGAAACGATCACGTCGGGTTGCGCGGCCGGGTAAACCGCCGCCACCGCTGCAGCCAGGGCCGTCACCGAAGGAAGGTCGATCAGGTCTTTGAGCAACGGTCGATCGGTGGTCATGGGAAGGAGGCTACCGGAGGGCTCGCGACCGGCCTGAGCTCGGGTGCACCCCTGCAAGGCTATCCCGGCCTCCGGAATCAGGTTGGAGGTCTCTGTCTAGAGCGCAAAATGCCGGTTCGGCTCGGAACGGAGTGCGCCATAACGCGCGGCGTCGTGAACGATACGGACGCACCGGGTCGTATCGTGCCTCTACATCCCCCAACAACAGATCCGTGTTCGAGCACCGAGTCGGTTGTGGCGCGGGGCGCTCGGCGGTCGGAATGTTGTTGGAGCAGCCGATGGCTAACCGGCGGGTTGTTCAGCCCCGCGGTTCGAAGCCGTTGGCCCTGAATAGGCCACCCCGAGCCGGAACACAGCCCACAAGACACCGAGAAGACCCGAAGCAATCAACAAGACCACCAGGTCGGGCTGAAAGAGGCTGAGGGAACCGAGAGACGTGCCGAAGAGTCGTGGCGTCAGCCACATCAGAGCCCACGCTGCGACACCCGTTGTGAGCAGCGGGAACCACAAGCTGAACAGGCCTGCGACACCACTCTTGGCTCTGACCTCATCTCGCTTCCGCCACGCCCAGACCAT
>CAVPPF010000005.1:0-693227 GCA_963707435.1 uncultured Actinomycetota bacterium
TTTGCTTCGAACGGTTCGTGATCCAGAGTCCGGAATTGCTGCCGGCCGGCGTCTCGGAGAAGGAGATCGCAGGGCCCGACCCAACGAACGCCAGGCCTGCGATGCGGTTCCGATCTTCGCTGTGTTCGACGCTGCCAACAGGCTCCATGCCGGCTACTAGACACGACCACCCTCTCAGCAGAGTGTCAGTAGCCCTGTCAGGAACCCTCCAACTCGACTGCCGATACCCCCAGAACGAACCGGTCTGCGCCGATCTCGAACATCTCCAAAAAGGCACTCTGAGCAGGGGAAACAACCGAAATAGCATCCGAATGAAAGGGCTGCTGACACTCAAATAACATCGAAATAACAGGGTCCCACACCAAAGTTGGGGAATGAACAACCTCGAACCGCTGCTCTCAGCCCAACAACTCGCCGACTACCTCGAAGTACCCATCGCAACGATCTACGCCTGGCGCCACCGGCACCAAGGCCCGCCGGGTTTCCGGGTCGGTAAGCACCTCCGTTTTCGCTGGGCTGACGTCCGGGATTGGATCGGCGCCAACTCGACCGGGCCATCCCATCGATGGTGACGGCATGACACCAGGCGTCGGTCTCGGAACGGGGGCTACAGTCGGAGCCAGGCGGACGAGAGCGAGAATTGGAGTTGGATCATGGCGAGTATCCGTCGGCGCGGCGATCGGTGGCAGGTCCTCTACCGTGACCCATCAGCGCGCCAGCGCTCAAGGACGTTCGCCAAGCTCGGAGATGCCCGTCGCTATGCCGCCAGCGTGGACGCCGACCTGGCCCGTGGTGATTGGCTCGACCCCAAGCTGGCTGCCACAACCTTCGCCCAGTGGGCCGAGACGTGGTCGGCCGGGAGGGTCCACCTCCGCGAGTCCACCAAGGTTCGGGACGATTCGATCATGCGCCATCTGGTCCTCCCCTACTTCGGCCACCGCAGGATGGGCCAGGTACTTTCCGCCGATGTACAAGCCTTCGTCGCCGGACTCCGCAACGACGGTAAGGCACCGGCGACGGTCAGGAAGGCCTATCAGCTGGCCGCTGCGGTGTTCTCGTCGGCGGTCGACTCAGACTTGATCGGGCGATCACCCTGTCGCGGTGTGAAGCTGCCGCCGCTGACCCGGAACGAGATGCGCTTCCTGTCCCAGGCGGAGGTAGCGGTCCTTGCCGGCGTCATCGATGCCCGCTACAGAAACCTGGTGCTAACCGCGGCCTACACAGGATTGCGCTTCGGAGAGCTCGCCGGACTGCGGGTCGGGCGCCTCAACATGTTGGCCCGTACCGCCACGGTCGCCGAGACGTGCAGCGAGGTTGGCGGGCAGATCATATTCGGCGAGCCCAAGACGTCCGCCTCCCGTCGTACGATCACCCTCCCCCGCTTCCTCGTCGAATCCCTCGCCGAGCACCTGGCCACCCAACCGACCGGTCCGTCGGACCTCGTGTTCCACGCACCCGAGGGCGGCCCCTTGCACAGAACCACCTTCCGCGAGCGTTTCTGGCTGCCCGCCGTCCGTGCCTCCGTGGGAGAACCGTGCCGATTCCATGACCTGCGACACACCCACGTCGCCCTGCTGATCGGCCAAGGTGAGCACCCGAAAGTGATCCAGCAGCGTCTTGGACACGCGTCCATCAGAACCACCCTCGACACCTACGGGCACCTCTTCGAAGGCCTCGACGAGGCCGCCGCCGAGCGCCTTGATGCCGCCTTCCATAAATTTCCTGTTGACAGGATGTTGACAGAGCCCCCAACCAACGTCACCGAGCTGCACCCGCAGGCGCGAGAAAACCCCAGTTGACCTGGGGTTTTCTTGGGTGGAGGTGAGGGGATTTGAACCCCTGGCCTCTTCCGTGCGAGGGAAGCGCTCTGCCGGGCTGAGCTACACCCCCAAGGGCGGCCGGAAGTTTAACGGGTCGATCAGGTATCGCCGAGCCGCCGGGCGAGGTCTCGCCGGAGCCGTTCTTGAACGATGGTGGCGGTCAGGTCGGCCCGGCTCCGCTCGATCAGCGCTCGGGCGACGTCGGTGGTCCGCCGCAACCCGCCCGTCATCCCGTCCGGATAGTCGAGGCTGGCCAGCAGTCCGTGGATGGTCTCCATCGCCTCCAGGGCCGATTCGGCCTCGTCGAGCTGTTCCGCACGCAGCAAGTCGAGCATCCGGCGCCGCAGCTCGCCGACGGCTTCCCCCAGCCCGTTGAGGTAGGGGGTGACCCCGACACCGAGATCGGCCGGCAAAGGAATCGGTCTACCGAGGGCCAGTGCGTAGGTGGTTCGGGCTTCGGCGTACTCCTTGGCGGCGTCGTCCACAAAACCTGCGTACCGCACATCGCCGTGATCGGCGAGCATGGCTGCCGCCTCCGTCACCAGCGCCCCGGCCTCGTCCATCAAACGCTCCGCCTCCGCCAGCTCACCGCGATGGAGAGACCGGATGGCATTGGCAGAGGAACGAATGGTCTTCCGGCTCAACAAAAGCGCCCGCTCGCGAGCTGCGTACTTGTCGTCGAGTTCTGCGCGGGCAGCATCCTCGAGTGGTTGGAGATCAGGTTGATCCACTGGCTACCTCTACGAGGATGACACGATCCTCAGGTGGCGTTCTTCGGTCGTCTCTTCGACGGCTCGCAGATCGACCACGGCCGGGACCGCCCGGCGCTGTTTGATCTGCAGGAGCATGGCCACGTACCAGGCGCCCAGAGCATCGATAGCGATATGCGCGATCAGCAAGCTCGAGGACCCCTGCCAGATGGCCAGGACCAGCGTGGTGAGAGCGGCGAGACCGAGCCCGGCCAGGAGCCTCCGACGCCGCGACAGCACCCGCCGGCGGGCGAGCGTGGCGTTCTCGACGGCGTGACCGTGCACTGAGGCAAGCCGCGCGGTGATGCGGTTGAACTCCTGGGTTGATTGAAGTGGAGCATTCCGCCGCGATACGAAGATCGACGGAAGCAGATATGCCGCCCAGGCTCCCGCTATCACGAGAGTTATGAGAATGGCAAGAGGGTTATCCAACGCTATCTCCGCCCTTGAGTGCCGGGCCGAAGACTAGGTCTTTCGCCGAACAACGACAAGTCATGGGGAGCGTTTGCGGCCCTCCGGAGCGTGGTCGGATGTCCGGGCGGAGAGCAATTCGACGGCGTGGGTGAGCGCCGGCCCGATCACCGCCAGCGACTCCTCGACCCCGGAGACCGAGCCGGGGAGATTGACAACGAGCGTCGAACCGGAGATACCGGCGGTGGCCCGCGAGAGCATGCCGTGTGGATTGACGCCGAACGTCGCGGAGCGCATCGCTTCCACCAGACCGGGAGCGTTCCGTTCGATGACCAGAGCCGTCGCCTCGGGGGTCAGGTCCCGCGGTCCGAATCCGGTCCCACCGGTGGTCACCACCAGGTCGACCTGCCTGCCGATCCAGGCGCGGAGAACGGCGGCGACCGGGTCCACCCCGTCCGGCACCAGATCTCGATCTGTTGTGAAACCAAGCGACTCGAGGATGCGAACCGCGGCCGGGCCGGACCGATCTTCGGCCTCCCCGCGGCTCACACGATCGCTGATGGTGACGACGACGGCCTTCATCTGGTCCACGCTCCCGACCGGCCCCCGGACTTGGCAACCAATCGAACGTCCTCGATACGAGCCGCCCGGTCGAGACCTTTGATCATGTCGTACAGGGTGAGTGCCGTCAGCGCGGCGGCCGTCATGGCTTCCATTTCGACCCCGGTGCGGTCCCTCGTGGAAACCGTGGCGCGCACCGCAGCACCACGATCGTCCCGGCCGATCTCGATCGAGACGGAGGTGATGGCGATCGGATGACAGAGCGGAATGAGTTCGGCCGTCCGCTTGGCGGCCATGATCCCGGCCACCCGGGCTACCGCCAGCGCATCGCCCTTGGGGAGATCTCCGCTGAAGAGCCGATCGGCGGTTGCCGGCTCCATGACGATGAAGGCCTCGGCGGTCGCCACCCGATCGGTCGTTTCCTTGTCGCCCACGTCCACCATGTGAACGCGACCTTCCGCATCGAGATGAGAGAACCGTTCTTCATCCATCCGGGGCCTCGTCTTTCGTCCGTGTCTCCGGCCAGGTAAACATCTCGAGATCGATCTCGTCGCCTGCCTCGATCCGGCCCGTTCCCACCGGACTGACGGCAAACGCGTTGCCGTAGGCCAGGGCCGACAACATGTTCGACAGCTGCCCGCCGCTCAGTTCGGCGATCCAGGTGCCGGTCTCGCCGGGCCGGGCCTTGACCCGCACGAACACGACCTTCTCAGGGTTGGTCGATACCGGATCCAGCAAACGGCCTCGCACCCGGGGCCGGAAGAGGTTGACGGCACCCATCATGTGCAGGAGGGCGGGACGGGCAAACTGTTCGAACGCGACCATCACGCTGACCGGGTTCCCCGGCAAACCGAAGAACGGGGTACCGCCGAGGAGACCAAAGGCGAATGGTTTGCCGGGTTGCATGGCTACTTGCCAGAAGTCGATGTGCCCCAGCTCCTGCAGCACCGACTTCACGAGGTCGTACTCCCCCATCGACACGCCACCCGAGGTGATGATGACATCAGCGCGGACCGCGGCCTCGTCGAGCGTGGCGCGCAGCAGATCGGCATCATCGCGGACGATGCCGAGATCGAGAACTTCGGCGCCGAGTTCAACCAGGAGGCTGTTGAGGAGCACCCGGTTCGTGTCGCGGATCTGACCCGGCTGCAAATCGGCCACGGACGGATCCATGACTTCGTCGCCGGTGGACAGAATGGCAACCCTTGGCCGTCGCCGCACAAGGGGACGCGCAACTCCGAGTGATGCCAGCACGCCCAGATGGGCGGCGCCCAAACGCTCCCCGGCCTCGAAGACGCCGGTCCCGGCAACGACATCGCCGCCGGCGGTTCGCACGTTCGTACCGGGACTCACCGCCGATGCAATGGAAACCCGATCGTCGCGCTGTTCGGTGTGCTCCACCTGGATCACCGCGTCCGCGCCGTCCGGGAGAGGAGCACCCGTCATGATCTTGATGGCCGTGCCCGGCCGAACTACAGACGTTGCCACGTAGCCGGCCGGGAGATCTTCAACAACCTCGAGCTCGACGGGAGCGTTCTGCACGTCCGCGGCACGAACCGCGTAGCCGTCCATGGCCGAGTTCGAGAACGGTGGAACGTCGTACGGCGCCACGACCGGCTCGGCGAGGACCAGACCGAAAGCCTCGTTGAGCCCGACCGCAACAACCGGCAGGGGCGGCACCGCGGCAAGTACGTCGTGGCGTGCCTCCGGCAGCGGTCTCACAGCGTTTCTACCAACCCGGCCAAGTATGCCTGGTATTCGGGCCCCCATTCTTCGTGACTCAAACCAAGCACGGTAGAGGCTTCGAGCAGGCCGAGCGGATTTCCCACATCGAGCAAATCTTGACCGGCCACGTATCCCAGGCAACGGCCGGATTCTCCCAGTTGCGCGATCGCGTCGGTCAGCTGGATCTCGCCACCAACCCCGGGCGGCAGGCTCTCGAGGACGGCAAATACCTCGGGTGCGAACAGATACCGGCCGATCAGGCCCAGGTCGGAGGGGGCATTGGCAGCTCCGGGCTTTTCGACCGCTCCCTGCACTTCGACAACCTCCTCGGTACGCCACGTTCCCGGGACGATGACCCCGTATCGTTCGAGGAATTCGGCTGTGAGCCGCCGAAGGCAGACGACGGATGTGTCCTCGAAAGCCTCCGCCATCCCCGGCAACACGTCACCGCCGGGACGAGGGATGTTGTCGGCCAGGAGACAGAAGAACGGCCGATCCGCCACCGCCTCGCGGGCCGTGAGCACCGCATGCCCTAGCCCGTGCGGGATCTCCTGCACAACCGGGGTGATTCTCACATCGTCGAGACCCGGAAGAGGTCCCTCCTCCCAGAAGTGGCGTTCGACCAGCGTCCCAACGCCCGGGTCGACGATCAGAATGACCTCACGGGCACCGGCGCGGACTGATTCTTCCACGGCATACTGAATGGCCGGTCGGTCGACCACGGGGATGAGAGCCTTCGGCACGACGCGGGTCGCGGGTCGCATCCGCGTGCCCCTCCCCGCCGCAGGAACCACCGCTATGTCAACATTCATTCGCCTAGGACCTTTCTCTCCGCACCGCGAATCAGCCTGGCGATATTGCCACGATGGCGGTACATGACCAATACCACGGTCACACCCAGCCACACCAGGGACCAGCCTCGCACCCTGTCGAGCCACAACGCCAGGGGCAAAGCCAGCGCTGCTCCTGCAATCGAACCTACCGAAGCGATCTTCGAGGCGGCGACAACACCCGCAAACACGAGGACCATCCCCAGTCCTGCCCAGGGAGCCACCCACAGCAACATCCCGGCAAACGTTGCCGCTCCTTTCCCCCCACGAAAACGATGGAACACCGGGTAACAGTGGCCGGTCACGGCAGCCAGGCCGCCGGCAACCGCGACCGTTGCGCTCCCCCCGAGATAGGTTCCGAGCGCCGCGGCAGCAAGACCCTTGAGGAGATCACCGAGGAGCACAAGGGCTCCGGCCTTCTTGCCCAGCGAGCGGAGCGCGTTCGACGCCCCCGGGTTGCCGCTGCCCAACGAGTAGATGTCCTTACCCTTGAGGCGGGCGACGACCACGGCGAAGTCGAGACTGCCGATCAGATAGGCGAGTCCGAGCACAGCAACGGTACGGAGCATGGTCGCAGCATATTGGAATCCGCGGCCTTGTCGGCGCCGCCGACTGAGAAGTGCTGCCCGACGGCGCAGGTCACACGGCTTGATATCATGGCCGTCTTCGCTCGAGGAACCAATCGGCCGTGCCTACCTACGAATACGCCTGCAAGAAATGCGGCGAACGCTTCGACGTCTTTCAGTCGTTCAGTGACAAAGCCCTCACCAAGCACTCCGGGTGCGGAGGCAACCTCCAGAAGGTCTTCCACCCCGCCGGAATCATCTTCAAAGGATCGGGCTTCTACGTGACCGATTCCAAGTCGAGCCGGTCAACAGCGAGCACCTCCCGATCGAGCACAACCACGTCGAGCGGTTCCACGTCACAAGACACCAAGTCGAGCGAGCCCAAGTCGACCGGGTCCAAATCCAGCAGCCCGAAATCGGGTGGCGCTAAGGACGACGAGTGATCGGTGTCATCGGGGGTACGGGTTTCTACGAGTTCCTCGAAGACGCGCGCGAAATGGCCGTTGCCACGCCGTTCGGAGACCCTTCGGCTCCGCCGACGGTAGGGTCCATCGACGGGGTCGAGGTTGCCTTCCTCCCCCGCCACGGTCGCAACCACCAGTTTCCACCCCACGTCGTTCCGTATCGCGCCAACCTCTGGGCGATGCGGGAGGTCGGAGTCGACCGAATCATCAGCCCGACCGCCGCGGGGAGCCTCGTCGAGGAGTTCGAACCGGGACACCTGGTGGTCTCCGACCAGCTCATCGACCGCACCTGGGGCAGACCGTCGACGTTCTTCGAAGGTCCCGAAACCGTGCACGTTTCGTTCGCCGATCCGTACTGCTCCGAGCTTCGCCCCCTGGCGATCGAATCGGTCCGGGCGGTCGGGGCGACCGTTCACGAACGCGGCACGATGGTGGTCATCCAGGGGCCCCGCTTCTCCACCCGGGCCGAGAGCAGATGGTATGCGGAGCAGGGCGGTCACGTGATCGGCATGACGCAGGCACCCGAGGCCGTTCTGGCTCGCGAGCTGGAGATGTGTTTCGTCAACATCTCCGTGGTGACCGACTACGACGTCGGCATAGAGGGGGACATCCCCCCGGTGAGCCATGCGATCGTCGTAGAACGTTTCCAGGCGACGCTGGGCACGCTGAAAGAAGCGGTCAGGATCCTCGTTCCCAAAGCCGCAGGTACGTCACGGTCCTGTGCCTGCGCCACCGCCCGAGCGGATGCTGGTGGATGAGCCTGCCTGAGCGACGCTCCGGCACGACCACGACGCTCGAGCCACGCGCCCCTCAGAAACCTCCGGGGAGAGCGATCCTCTTCCCAACGCCGCCCAGGCACGATACGTTGCCAGCGTGTACTGGTTCCGTCGCCCCCCGTACTTCCGCTGGACGGCCGCCGCCCTGCTGGTCGTGCTGGCGATCTGGTTGGACGTCCGCCCCGAGCCAACCGAATTGCGACCCTTCGCAGCCGTTGACCTCACCGAAGGCACTGCGATCGAAGAAGCCATGATCGAATGGAGAGCGATGCCGGCAGGTCTGCTGCCGGACCCGGGAGATCCGGTGGGGACGGTATCCCGTTCGGTGATGGCCGGAGAGCCGATCGTCCCCTCGGCCATCGCCAGAGACCAGGTGGTCGCGCCGCCCGGCTGGTGGATACTCGAGACTCCCCTTCCCCAAGGGGCCTTCCCCGGCCAGCCGGTCCACCTCATCGTGCTGTCGCAAGCGACCACAGAGACACCCCAAGCCATCCCCGGGATCGTCATCTCGCCCGCGTCGGCCCGGGACCCGCTGGATGTTGAGGAACCGGCCGGTCTGGTTGCCGTCCCGGCCGAGTCGGCTACTCGCGCCGCGGCTGCGGTAGCCCAATCTGAAGTAACGGTCATCCTGGGCAGCTGAGCGCCTCGAATCGATCATCGCCGGCGGGTCACACGAAAGCCCACGGACGTTGCCTACCTCGGGCTGGGTGCCGGCGGCTAACCTCTCGCCGATGCTTGAAGCGATGCTGTGGGGCCTGGTCCAGGGCCTGACCGAATTCCTACCGATTTCCTCTTCCGGACACCTCGTGCTCGTCCCGGCGTTCCTCGGGGTGGAACCCCCCGACCTCGCGACGTCGGCCGTGCTGCATCTCGGCACACTGGCTGCGGTGCTCATCTACTACCGGAAGGATCTCGCCCGCATGCTCCATTTCCGGCGGGACGCTGAGGCCCGCCACATTGTGATCCTGCTGATCATCGGCACGATCCCGGCAACGATCGGAATCGTGCTCGAACGGCAGTTGGAAGTGTTTCAGGGATCTGTGACCGCTGTAGCAATCGCTCTGTTGGTGACCGGCGTGGTTCTCCTGGTGTCGGGGTTCATCCTTCGGAAAAGGAGGACGCTGGAGCAGGCAACCACGATCGACGCCGTGCTGGTCGGTATTGCCCAGGCCACCGCCCTGCTCCCCGGCATCTCACGCTCGGGCATGACCATCACTGCATCATTGGCGCGCGGCCTCGGCGCCGAGCAAGCCGCCCGGTTCTCCTTCCTGCTGGCGGTACCGGCCATCGCCGGAGGCGGCATCATCGAGACCGTTCAACTCGCCGGGGAGGGAGGCATCCCCTCCGAGGTGTGGGTCGGGGTGCTGGTTGCCGCCGTGTCCGGCTACCTGGCCATCGCTTTCCTGATCCGGACCCTGGTGCGGATCGGGCTGCGACCTTTTGCGCTCTACTGCTTCGTGGTCGGCACCCTGGCGCTCGTCCTGTTGTAGATCAGTTTCCAGTTTCCTCCGAAAGCTGCCGCTCCTGGTCGCCGGCTACTTCCTCTTACTGCCGCGTAGTTGGAGCTTGCCCGGAGGGTCTCGGCGAGGTGCACGTTGACCAGGGCGGGTTGGCCGCTGGCGGCTGCCCGCTCGAGTGCCGGGCGGATTTCGTCCGGCTGATCCACGAATTCGCCGTACCCACCCAGCCCTTCGACCATGGCATGGTACGGCCGGATACCCAGGTCGGTGGCGACGAGACGGTCGGGGAAGAACGCCCGGTGGAAGGTCTTGATGTTGTTCCAGACACCGTCGTTGCCGACCACTCCGATGACCGGAAGGCCGAGGCGAATGAACGTGTCGAACTCCATGCCGTTGAAACCAAACGCGCCATCTCCGTAGACGATTCCCACCCGACGATCCGGGTGGACCACCTGGGCAGCGAGAGCAAACGGAGCACCGGTACCGAGAGCTCCGAACGCACCGGCGACCAGCACCTCGCCCTGGTTGGCCGGTTGGAGCCACTTGGCGGTGGTCGAGACGATATCGCCGCCGTCGAGCGACACGATCGAACCCGCGAAGAACTCCGCAACCTCCCGGGCGAAGCGCTCAGGGTGAACCGGCCCGGCGGTCGAGTCCGCCGCCAAACCGGCCTGAACCTGAGCTTCGGCTTCGGCCTCCAGGATGAGCTTGGTCCAGGGACGAACTCCGTCTCCGGAGAACCGGTCGGCGGACTCGTTCAGCCCGGCGAGGAAACGGCCGGGGTCGGCCGTCAGGGCCGTGTGGGCGGGTCGATTCCAACCAACCTTGGTGGGATCGGCATCGACCTGGACGACGTGGGCGTCGGAGTGGATCTTCTGGCCGTACCCGGTTCTGAAATCCCAATCGACCCCGAGCGCAATGACGAGGTCGGCATCGGCGAGCGCCATCGATCGCCTCCGATTGCCCAGGAGCGGATGACCGTAGGGAAGGGCTCCACGGGCGTTGCCGCTCAGGAACACCGGCGCCCCGAACGCGTCGGCGAAGCGCCTGAGTTCGTCCTGTCCGCGCAGTCCGTCTCCGGCAAGAACGACGGGGCGATCGGATCGGGACAAGAGCCCGGCAACCTCATCCGCATCGACGGCCGACACACCCGGCGGTGAGGGTCGATAGCCCTCGGGCCAGGCGATCGCCGACTCTTCGACCGTGTCGAACTGCACATCCATGGGTACATCCAGAAACACGGGCGATCCCCGACCGGCGAAGGCCCGGCGAGCAGCGTCGGCGATGTAGTCGGCGAGCCGGTTGGTCTCCCAGGCGGTTGCCGCCCAGGCAGTGATGGAGCGAAAAAGCTGCGGATGATCCATCTCCTGGAGGCCGCCTTTGATCTCCTGACGGATGAAGTGGCGACCGCCCAGCAGCAGCACCGGGGCACCCGAGAACCATGCATTGGCAACACCGGTGATCGCATCGGTGACACCCGGGCCGGCCGTGACGGTCGCAACACCGAGTTTCCCGGTCAGCCGGTGGTAGGCCTCGGCAGCGTGGACTGCGGCCTGCTCATGCCGCACATCCACGACCCGGATGCCTTCCTGCACGCACCCGTCGAGGATCCCCACGATGTGGCCGCCGGTGAGGGTGAAGATCGTGTCGACACCTTCACCCTTGAGCGCCCGGGCGATGATCTGTCCACCATGAATCTTGGCCATGGGGAAAAGATAGCGGCCGACAACCGAAGCGAAGGGCGTACGGCATGCTCCCCCCATGAGTCAGGCCGATTGCTGACCGCTGACCGCTGACCGCTGACCGCTGACTGCTGACTGGCGGCTGGTGAACGGTGGCCAACGGAGGAGTTTTTGGAATAGTTTGAGTTGCTTTGCACCTTTTTGTCATAGCTAGCTGATACCTTCGAACTATGAAACAGGAAGAACTAGTGGACAGCAGCACCGACCGGCTGGAACAGGTTCTCCTCGCCGGGGAGGCCACCATCGCTCGGGTGAGGGCCGCTCAGCTCCGGGTGTTGTCAGAGATCGATTATCGGCAGGTGCCGGTCGGGGACGGGTCCCGCACCCTGGCCGAATGGGTAGCGGCCCGCCTGGACCTGGCACCGGAGACGGCCCGCTCGCTCACTCAAACCACGGCCCGGTTGGCCGACCAGGCCGACCTGGCCAAAGAGTTGGAAACCGGTGGCGTGTCGTTCGATCGGGTGGTGGAAGAGTCCCGCCTCGCAGCGGTCGGGGCCGACCCAAGCGTGGTAGCCCGGTCGCGGGGTTGGGATATTGCGGGAGTGCGGCGAGTCGTGGCCCGCCACCACCGGATGACCCGTGGCAACGAGCAGCAGATCTTCAGGGACCGGTTCCTATCAATCCAACCTGCCCTGGACCAGTCCTCCTACAAGCTGTGGGGTTTGTTCCCCGGCCAGGACGGCCACCTCATTGAACACGCTCTGCAACAGAGAGCGGAAAACTTCCCAACCCTGCCAAACGGTCGGCACGCTGCCCGATCCCAACGACAAGCGGACGCCCTGGTCGCCTTAGCCCAGGATTCCCTCGACGGCTCCCCGACCGATGGAGCCATAGGCCCGCCGTTGGTGTCGATCTTCGTCGATGCCGGCCTCGCCGCAGCTTCCAACGGTGAAGCCGGCGCTGAGATCTGTTCGGGACCCCGTATCGGACCGTTGACCCTGGAGGAAATCCTCTGCGACGGACAGGTCGAGGTCCTCCAAACCGGCCCCGACGGGACCCCCATCGCGATCGGGAAAACGTCCCGGACCGTCCCACCCAAGCTGCGCCGGTTCATCCTCCACCGCGACCAGGGAGCCTGCACGGCCGACGGGTGCCAATCCCGCTACCGGCTCCAACCTCATCACATCATCCCCCGGTCTCGAGGTGGAACCCACCACCCGGACAACCTCACGACCCTATGTTGGTTCCACCACCACGTCGTAGTGCACCGCAACGGCTATCGCATCGACCCCACCAGTCCACCCCAGCGACGACGATTCCTCAAACCGGCGACACGCGCACCGCCCTGACTTATCCGCCTGAGCGGGCCACACCAGGTGCGCCCGGCCGCGCGCACGCCTCACCCACCACCACAACCCACTGAACCCAAGGGGCCACCCCGAGCGGGTGAGTCGTTTCCGTCGCGCCTGGAGCCAGACTGGAGGAAGGATTTATCAAGGCTGACCTTGACCCGGCGACCAGCGACTCAGAAGTAGTGCGGACACCAGGGGCGTAGGTCCCAGCCGAACATCTGGTCGGCTCGGCGAACGACGTCGGGGTCTCCGGCGACCCGGCCTGCGTGCTGGAGCAGCCGGAAGCTGCCGTCGCCCAGGTAGCGAGAACTCAAGCCTGCAACATCGAGGGTCAGCTCCGGTGTCTCCGTGGACGGCCTGCATGTCGCTCCGTCGGGTCCTCCCTCGAGTTCGAAGACACCACCGACGTCCGGCAAGAAGGGATCGGTCACTTCCAGGACCAGGCGCCCATCGACCGCATAGCGGCGGCTCGAAAGAGATGTTGGGATGTCGAGCAATCGAGCCCACAAACCATCACTCTGTTTGACCTTCATCCGGCGCGGATCGCCCAGGATCGCCGACAGCAGCATCTCGGGCGGACGGGTTTGTGTCTTGATGGTCTGGATGAGGTCGACGGAGAATGCATAGCGCCACAGCGCCACTTCCGCGGCCGGAGTCGAAGCCATCAGTTCCGCCGCCAGCAATTCACTCGCGGCATGCCCCGCCTCCCACTTCTCCCGAACCCGGTACCGCAGATACCCCAGATCGTTCCCGTCCTCGGCATAGACGACGTAACGGTTGGCCGTCATCCCATCCCGCCAGTGCTCCAGGTCGCGCACATACAGGTCCCAGACCTCGTCGTTCCGGCTGAGGAACCCTGGCCAGGCGGCACCCAGCCGTTGGTAGATCTCCGGCATGACCCGGCGCGCTTCGTCTTTCTCGACGAGGCGCACGTGACCCGGGGTCGGGATCTCCGCCGACAGGCCGGCATACCGTCGATCAATCTGGAAGCCGGCGTCCAGGGTGGCGACGCCGTAGCCGTAGCGGCCGTAGATGGTGCTCTCGGACGCTCGCAACACGGAGAGGGGTTCTTCTCGTGACCGGACGTCTTCGAAGTGGTAGCGCATGATGTCGGTCAAGATTCCCCGGCGGCGGTGGGTGGGCAGCACGGCAATGGCCGTCAGCCCACCCGTCTTGACCACTCCTCCCGGTGTGGTCAGTTCGAACGAGTCGGCACCACCCGTCCCAACGAACTGATCTCCATCCAGAGCGACGATCGACCGGTCGAACTCGAACGTCTTCTTCAGTGCTTCGAGCTCTTCATCCTTCTCATCGAAGTTGAAGGCGCGTTCCCATACCTGCGCAAAAGCGCGCAGCTCATCGGCAACAATCGGGCGGATCTGATACGGCACGGAGCCAGACTAAACCTACGCAGAATCGGGTGAGTCCCAATAACGAGGCCCTTGCCGGCCCGGCTAGCGTGATAGCTCGAGCGGAAGGCGAGACATGGCAAAACCCATTCAGATCGTGTTCGATGCGAACGACCCGGCCCGACTGGCGGACTTCTGGGCACAGACCCTCGGCTACATCGTCCAGCCGCCACCCGAAGGCTTCGAGTCCTGGGACAACTGGGCTCAGAGTATGGGGATACCGGAGGAGAACTGGAACGATGCCCGAGCCCTGGTCGATCCGGACGGGGCCGGCCCGCGTCTCTTCTTCCAAAAAGTGCCCGAAGGAAAAACGGCCAAGAACCGGGTTCATCTCGATGTCGGTGCAAGCGCAGGCCCCGGGACGCCGATCGACGAGCGGCAAAGCCTGGTCGATGCCGAAGTGGAACGCCTGGTAGCTGCAGGAGCATCGGTGATCGGACCGATGGAACAGCGCGGCGACTACTGGGTCGTCCTCGGCGACCCGGAGGGAAACGAGTTCTGCGTCGTGTGATCCGGCGCCCGGCCACCGTAGACGGCCGGGTCAACCGGCCAGGACAGATTCCTCGGTGAGGGAGGTCTGCACTCCGCGAGTGGCCAGATCCTCATAGAAGGGCTGCGGCGTTACAACCGTCTCGGGTGGATGCACGCCCGGATTTGCAAGGTTCCCCGAACCCATCCAGCGTGCGATGATCGCCGCGGGCGAACCGACCACCACCGTGCCTCCGGCCACCTGCAGTTCCTTGGACGGCCAGGCCGTCGTGTCGAGACGGAGGCGAACCGGCTCACCGTCACGCGTTCCCTCGGCGACGGTGGCGATATCTTTGAATCCGGCGTGGCGGGGCGGATCAGGCTTGAGCTCCTCGAGAAGATCGACCAGCAACCGGCGCGGAACCACGCCTTCGACCGACCCCACCCGGCGCGGGTCCGTCGACGCCAGCCCGAGCGAAGCGAGGAATTGCAGCTTCCGCAGAGCGGCTTCGGGAAACCCGAAAAAGGTGATCTTGAACTCGCACGCCTCGATGCCCTTCTCCGCCAGGCTGAGCGGGATCGTGGCCACCTCGGAGTGCAGCGAGAGATGGGTCTTGGCGTACCCGATTGGTTCCTTGAAGGAGAACATCTCCTCCTCGGAGAGCGGGTCGAGATCGATGAACTCCCCGTCCCGGAACACCATGGCCCGTTCGGTGATCTCGTCGAAGATGGTCCACAGCGAGTAGGGCCACTTGAGGGAATCCGAAGGGTCGACCGTTGCGCCGTTGTAGATGACGACCGAACGGACCGTATCCATGCGACCGGCCAGATCGCCGGCGTGGACATTGGCGATCCCCGGGCACGACCCGATCCCCAGAACGGCGGTCAAGCCGGCCTCACGAAAGCGGTCGTGCAGCCCGAGTTGTTTTCTCGTCGTGAAGAACAAACCACCCAGATCTGTGTAGTGGGCGCCCGCCCGCAGGGCGCCTTCCATGACCGCCAGATTGATCTGGTACTGGGCTGCGTTGACCACGACATCGGCGCCGGCCAGGAAGGCATCGAGGGAACCAGGGTCTCGGACGTCGACCGCTGCATGGTCGAAACCGTGTTCTTTGGCCACCAGCGCGGCCCGTTCCCCGTCGAGGTCGCCGATCACGACCTCGTCGGGACGGTCCCAGGTGGCCAGATCACGTGCCACCACGGCGCCGATGATTCCAGCTCCGAGGAGCGCAATTCGCATGGTGTGACCTCTCTCTATCAGGCGGTGGATTCGGCGAGTGCTTCGTCGAAAGCTGTCAGCGTGGTCGCTACGTCTTCGTCGCTGAGGGCCGCGCACAGGAACCAGGGTTCGAGTGCATCGTCGACGGGCATGACCCCCCGCCGGATCATCCCGCCGACCACCTCGGCATAGAGCTCATCGTTGTGGTGGGCGGAATCCCGAAAGTCCCTGGGTGGATCCTCGCTGAAGACGATCCCGAACATGGCGGGAACCCCGACGACGTGCGCGGTCACCCCCCGGTCGGCGCAGATCCTGCCGACCCCCTCCATCAGAGTTCTGCCCGCCTTCTCCAACCGGGCATACGGCTCTCCGGTGGATAGGACGTCGATGGTCGCCCCGGCTGCGGCGACCGCCACCCCGTTGCCCGAATACGTGCCTGCTTGAGCAATGCCACCTTTCGCCCATGCCTGAATCACTTCACCACGGCCGGCGATGGCCGCCACCGGGAAGCCGTTGCCCATCGACTTGGCGAAGGTACCGAGGTCGGGGGTCACTCCGAAATGCTCCTGTGCTCCACCCAGTGCGATGCGAAAACCGGTCTTCACTTCATCGAAGATGAGGACGGTTCCGTATTGGTCGCAAACCTTGCGGAGCCCCTCCAGGAAGCCTTTCTCCGGCATGATCCCGAACGCATTGCCGAGCATCGGCTCGACGATGATGGCGGCGATGGTGTGGCCCTGATCGCGGAAGAGCCGTTCGACCAGGTCGAGATCGTTGAACGGCAGTGTGCGGATGAACGAGCTGATGACATCGGGGATGCCCGATGAGCTCTGCCACGGGACCGGCCGGTACCGGGATCCCAACGCGGTGGGCGGTGCTCCGGCAGTCGAGAACATCACGTAGTCGTGGACGCCGTGGTACTGGCCTTCGAACTTCAGGACGACGTCCCGCCCCGTGTACCCGCGCGCCAGCCGGACGGCATGCATGGTCGCTTCGGTGCCGGTGTTGGTGAACCGCAGCGCATCAACCCACGGCACGGCAGCGCGGAACTTCTCGGCGGCAACCACCTCGCGGGTCGACGTCATCGCAAACGTCGTCCCGGCGGCTGCCGCTTCGGCGACCGCCTGCGCTACGTCCGGGTGGCCGTGTCCCAGCACCACCGGACCGAACCCGCACTGATAGTCGATGTAGCGATTGCCGTCCGTGTCGTAGACGTAGGCGCCTTCACCCCGATCGATGACCAGGGTGTCGTCGTCCCCCCAGTAGCGGAACTGGCTGGAGACACCGTTGACCAGGTTGGCTTTCGCCCGCGCGAACCATGCCGCCGTTTTCTCGCCTTGCAGTCCCATCTCTCTCCCTTTCGTCTGGCAGCCGGCCGGTCCCTCAGCTCGGTGAGGTTCGGTCACCTTCGTCGCCGTACCACCATGGCTTGTCTTCCAGTCGCATGTTCCAGTGCACGTGCCGCATCGAGGTGAACGCTTCCATACCTTCGAGACCGAGTTCGCGCACGTTGCCGCTCGCCCGCATTCCGCCGAAGGGGGCGGCCAGGTTGTCGACCACCGGGTCGTTCACCCAGACGGTGCCGACGGCCAGCTGTTCGTAGGCGCGCCGCACGCGATCCGCGGTGTGGGTGTAGCAGCTGGCGCCAAGACCGTAGGGTGTGTCGGCGGCCAGCGCGAAGGCCTCGTCGTCGTCGTCGAACGCCATGATCGGCAGTACCGGCCCGAACGTCTCCTCCTGCATCAGCTCCATGCTGTGATCCACATCGACCACAACGGTGGGTTCGAGGTAGAAACCCGACGACCCCTCCGGGATCGCCCCTCCGGTCAGCACCTTCGCACCTCCGGCCTTGGCAGCGGCGATTTGCTCGAGGACCTTGGAGCGGCCCCGCTCGTTCCGCATCGGTCCTATCTGCGTCGCCGGATCGAACGGATCACCGACACGCAGCCCAGAGGCCAGCTCGACCACGCGCTCGACAAACCGGTCGTACATGCTCCCGTGGACGTAGACCCGCTCGGTGGACGTACAGACCTGGCCTGCGTTGAGGAAGGACGCCCAGACCACAGCCTTGGCTGCCAGATCGGCATCGACATCGTCGAAGACGATCGCCGGGTCCTTACCGCCGAGCTCCAGGTGGGTTGGTTTTGCCAGGCGCGCGCACATTGCCCCGATTTCGGCGCCGACCTCCGTTGAGCCGGTGAAGGCGACCATGTCGGTGTGCGCATGGCTGACCAGCTGCTCTCCAACCGTACGGCCGCTCCCGGCGACCACGTTCACGACACCGGGCGGAGTCGTCGCGGCAAAGACTTCGGCGAGAACGAGCGTCGTCAACGTCGTCTCAGAGGCCGGCTTGATGACGACGGTGTTGCCGGTGGCCAGGGCCGGAGCCACCTTGAAGGCCAGCAGCAGCAACGGGTAGTTCCACGGAACCAGCGTCGCAATGACACCGTACGGGGCCCGGACGACGAGCGACAGCTGCCCCGATTCGTTGGAAGGCGCGATCCGCCCTCCATGGACACGGGCCAGCTCGGCGTACTGGCGGAACAAGTCGGCGATCATGTCGACGTAGAGCAGGTTGCGAACGTACGGCCTGCCGGTTTCCTTCGTGACGATGTCGGCCAGGTCGTTCTTGCGTTTGCGAATCTCGGCGGACACATCATGCATGGCGGCACTTCGTTCGGGCTGGGAGAGCGCCTGCCAGGCAGTCTGGGCCCGGACGGCCGCGGCCACGGCAGTATCAACCTGATCGGGTGAAGCGGCGGCCACGGAATCAATCGGTTGGCCGGTGGCGGGATCAAGAATGGCGAACGGCTCGGCAGAGCCGAGCACAAAGGCTCCGTCGATCAGTAGGGGGCGGTCCGGCACATTCTCACCGTTCGGAATCCTACCCTCTTTCCCTGCCATCTCGCGGCACAGGACCCTACGATTCTGGAGACACGACCAACGATCCAGAGGTGGCATGGTGGCCGAGAATCTCAAGCTCTACATCGCCGGGGAATGGACCGAAGGAACCGGCGACGAGGTCCACGAACTCATGAGTCCTGTGACGGGCGAGCACATCGCCAACGTTCCGCTCGCCTCCCCGGCCGATATCGATCGAGCCGTGGCGGCCGCTCGGACCGCCACCGAAGAGATGCGGCATTGGTCGGCCTTCGAGCGGGCCGAGCTGTGCCTCCGCATCGCCGCTGCCATCGAACCGCTCGAAGAGGAGATCGCCAGGATTCAGACCCTCGAACAGGGCAAGCCGTACCACGCCGAATCGCTTGACGACATTGCCGAAGCCAACCAGTACTTCTACAACGCCGCCGAGGACGCCAAACGCCTGGCCGGAGAAGTCATCCCTACCTCGGACCGGCACAAGCGGATGTTCACGTTCCGCCGCCCGGTCGGGGTGTGGGCGGCGATCACGCCCTGGAACTTCCCCGTCACCATCCCGCTCGAGTACGTGGGTCCCGGACTGGCTACCGGCAATGCGGTGATCGTCAAGCCTCCCGAATTCACTTCCTGGGCTCTGCTCAAACTCGCCGAAGCGTTTGATGAAGCAGGCGTTCCCCAGGGGGCCGTTTCGATCATCCCGGGCGGGGCCCGCATCGGCGAGCACCTGGTCAAGCACGGCGGGATCGATGCGATCGGCTTCACGGGTTCGTCGGCGACCGGCAAGAAGATCGTCTCCCAGATGGGCATCAAGCGATCGATCATGGAGATGTCCGGCAACGGGCCTACCATCGTGACGGCCGACGCCAACCTCGAGGCGGCGGCTTCCCTGGCGGTGTACGGCGCCTACTACAACGCCGGCCAGGTGTGCTGCGCGACAGAACGAGTCATCGTCGTCGATGAAGTGCGCGACGACTTTGTCGAGCTCGCCGTCAAGGCATCCTCGGCCGCAGTCCTGGGCGATCCCTTCGACGAGAACACCACGATGGGCCCGCTGAACAACGAACCCACCGCTGCCAAGATGGATCGGCAGCTTGCCGAAGCGCGCCAACGAGGAGCCGAAGTCCTCGTCGGCGGGGGCCGGGCCCCGGGCTTTCCTACCGATCTCTACTACGACTTCACCATCGTCGACCGGGTCGCCGAGGACATCGCTCTCTCGAAGGAAGAGTCGTTCGGCCCAGTGCTTCCCATCCTCACTGCCGCCGACGATGACGAAGCCATCGCCATAGCCAACCGGTCCAATCTGGGGCTCCAGGCAGCGGTTTTCACCTCCAGCCTCGCCAAGGCATTCTGGTACGCCGACCGGGTCAGGTCCGGAACGGTAGTGGTCAACGACTCGACCGACTTCTGGGAGACGTTCCAACCTTTCGGGGGTGCAGCGGGAACCGACACGGGCTGGGGACGCGGCCGCCTCGAGGAGTTCACCGACCTCCAGACGGTCGTGTTCGACCTCAAGAACGTGAAATGACCCGGCAATGACGCGAAGCTGGGGCGGCATCGCGCCGCCCCAGCTTCCACATCCAGTGTTAGCTCTTGGCTTGCGTGAAGTAGTCCTGGAACTGGAGCTCGAAATCCCCGGTGTTCTCGATGAACTCCAACCGTTCCATGGTGGTGTCATCGGGGAAGATCGCCGTGTCTTCGAGGATCTCCGGATCGATGAACTCCATGGCCGCTTCGTTCGGGCTTGCGTAGAAGTTCCAGTTCGTCAACTGAGCGCCTTTCTCCGCATCGAGGATGAAGTTGATGAACGTGTGCGCCGTGCACGGGTGTTCGGCTTCGGCCGGAACCGCCATGTTGTCCACCCACACCGTCCCGCCCTCCTGCGGCATGAAGTAGTAGTAGTCGTCCCAGCCGTCGATCTCGTCGAACGTGAGGAAGAAGTTGCCGTTGTACCCGTGGGAAATGGCCACTTCACCGTTGACCAGGTCGTCGGTGTACTGGTCTGAGTCGAACTTGATGATGCTGTCCCGGGCAGCCGAGATCAGCTCCGCCGCCTCTTGCAGTTCGGTTTCGCTCGTCGAATTGAGTGAGTACCCGAGATACTTGAGGGCCGCGCCAATCGTCTCGCGTGAGTCGTTGAGCATGGAAACCGGCATCCCGGCGTTCATGTCTGGATCGAAGATCAGGCCCCAGCTCTCCTCGAAGTCCTCTCCGAGCACGGCCAGATCGACCCCGAGGCCGGTCGTGCCCCACTGGTACGGAACCGAGAACTCGCCGGTCGGATCAAACGGCGGGTTGACGAACTGCTCGTCGACATTGGCCAGATTGGGGACGGCGTCCTTGTCCAGCGGATAGAGCAAGCCATCGGTGATCATGATCGAGATCATGTAGTCCGACGGAACGATCAGGTCGTACACGACGCCGGCCTGGATCTGTGCCAGCATCGCCTCATTTGATTCGTAGAAGGTCTCGACCACGTCGACCCCGTAGCTGCTCTCGAACTCCGTAATCAGGTCGGGGTCGATGTATTCGGACCAGTTGTAAAAGTTGAGGTCGCCATCGACCTGATCGACCGCGCAGCCGGATGCTGCAACGGTGGTCGTCCCTCCGCTTGTCGGCGGTCGTCGTAGTGCCGTCATCATCCGCGCAAGCGGCCATGACGAGCACCAGCACGACGAGCAGCGCCAGATGCCTCCCGGAATGTGATGTGCCCACGAATTTACCCTCCTCAGTCGGCGGTTCTCGACCTTCTCTGAAAGTACAACGAGCCCGCAACCAACAGCATCGAGGCTACCAGCATGAGGGTCGACACCGCATTGATGAGGGGCGAAACCCCCCTCTTGACAAGGCCAAATACGTAGACGGGCAGCGTGGTCGCACCGGGACCGGTCACAAAGCTGGTCACCACTACGTCGTCGAGCGACAGCGTCAGAGCCAGCAGCGCTCCGCCGGCAACCCCGGGCATAATGAGCGGGAGGGTGACCCGCCGGAAGGCCTTCCAGCGGGTTGCGTAGAGATCGGCCGCAGCTTCCTCGAGGCTGGAGTCCATCTGGGAGAGCCGCGCCCGCACCACCACCGCTACGAACGAGATATTGAAAGCGATGTGGGACAGCGAGATCGATCCCAGACCGAGCTGCAACCTGGTCCCGAGCAGTCCGTTGGTGATATCGAAAGCCTGCACGAAGAACAGCAGCATCATGACCGCCATGGTCACGTCGGGGATGATGATCGGCAGGTAGAGCAAAGCATCGTAGGTGCGCTGGCCCCTGAACCGGTACCGCTCGAGCGACAAGGCCGATGCAGTCCCGACAATGGTCGAAATGAGCGTGGCCACGAACGCGACGATCAACGAGTTCCGCAGGGCCCGCATGACATCGTCGGCCTGGAACATCTCGGCGTACCAGCGGAAGCTGGGCTTCGTCCAGACACCGACGTTTCGATTGTCGTTGAATGAGTAGAAGATCAATACGAAGATCGGCGCATAGAAGAACACGTAGACCAGCCACGAATTGGCAGCCATGAGCCGGTCGCTGAGACCGCGGGGCCGGGTGCCCGCTCTCACAAGTTCTTCCCGCCCGCCCGGAAGTAGACCAGGGTGGCGGCCAGCATGACGGCCATCACCGCAAAGGACATCGCCGACCCGAACGGCCAGTTGCGGGCGGCCAGGAACTGATTGACGATGTAGCTGCCGAGCAGCGTCGTCTTGGCACCGCCCAGGATCTCGGGGGTGACGTACGCCCCGAGGCTGGGGATGAAGACCAGGATCGAACCGGCCACAACGCCCGGCCGGCTCAGCGGCCAGGTCACCCTCCGGAAACTCGCCCATCCGGAGGCGTAGAGGTCCCTGGCGGCTTCGACCAGGCTCCAATCGATCCGCTCGATGGCCGCGTAGAGCGGAAGCACCATGAACGGCAGAAACCCGTAGACGAGGCCGATCAGCACAGCCAGCGGAGTGAAGAGGATTCGGGTCTCTCCCAATCCGATCAACTCTGTCAGTTGTGACACCGGACCATCGGATCCGAGCAGCACCCGCCAGGCGTAGGTCCGCACCAGGAAATTGGACCAGAACGGGATCATGACCAGCACGAGCAGTATGTTCCGCACCACCGGCCGGCGGGTAGCGATGTAGTAAGCGAACGGATAGGCGAGCACCAGACAGATGACCGTGGCAAGGGCTGCCAGCCACAGGGACCGCCAGGCGATCTCGAGCACGAGCGGTTTGGCGAGTTGACGGTATGACTCGAGGTTCCAGTCCTCGAGCAGTGTTCTCCCGGTTGGACTCCGGGTGGCGAACGAGTAGACGAACACAATGACCAGGGGAACTGCGAAGAACAAAACCAGGTAGGCGAAGCCGGGCAGGGCCAAACGAAACCCTCTTCGCCGCTCCGCCTGCTCGGCGGCCTCTTCGAAGGCCGGGGTGACCGGAGTGACCTCGGTGGTCATTCAGCCAGGGCTTTCGATGACCCCGGCTCCCAATGCACCAGGACTTCATCGCCGGCGGCAAACAGGCGAGCACCGACCGTGTTTTCGTGCCGTACCCGCAGCGTCGCAAACCCGACGTCGACCTCGTAGAAGAGTGAGTTACCCAGGTAGATGCGCCGGGTGACCGCCCCGTCGAGCACATTGCCCGGTAGTCGTCCGCGCTCCTCCCGGGCAAGAACAAACAACCGCTCGGGTCGCAGAGCGAGCGTGACGGTTGACCCGGCAGACACATCGGTGAGGGTATTCACCATGCTTCCGTCGGGAAGGCGGACCAAACCGTCTTCGGCAACCGTTCCGGTTACGAATGTCGTTTCGCCGATGAAATCGGCCACGAACCGGGTCTCGGGTTGCTCATAAATCTGTTCGGGGGAACCCACCTGCAGGAGCAATCCCTCATTCATCACACCGATCCGGTCGGACATCGTCAGGGCTTCTTCCTGGTCGTGGGTCACGTAGACGAAGGTGATGCCCACCCGTTCTTGAAGCTCCTTCAACTCGAGTTGCATCGCCTGGCGCAGTTTGAGATCGAGGGCGCCGAGCGGTTCATCGAGCAGCAGCACTTTGGGACGGTTCACCAACGCCCTCGCCAGGGCGACGCGTTGCTGCTGCCCACCGGAGAGCTGCGATGGTTTCCGGCTCTCCATTCCGGTCAGGCGGACCAGATCGATGGCATTCCCCACTCGATCCCGAACTTCGGTCTCATCGACTCTCTGCATCTCGAGACCAAAGGCAACGTTCTTGGCAACCGACATGTGGGGGAACAACGCGTACGACTGGAATACGGTGTTGATCGGCCGCTTGTTGGGGGGACGCAGACCCATCTCCTCGCCGTAGATGCGAATGCTCCCCTCAGTGGGAAACTCGAGGCCGGCCATCATCCTCAGGGTGGTCGTCTTCCCGCAGCCGGACGGTCCGAGGAGCGAGAAGAACTCTCCGTCGCGGATCTGCAGGTCGAGGTGATCGACGGCGAGGACATCGTCGAAGCGCTTAGAGATTCCGCTGAGCTCCACCGCCGGGTCTGGCACTCACCCCTCCCAGATTCCGCCGCCGTTTCTAGAGAAGGCGACTTTACCGCCGACGATGGTCGCCATGACGACCGCATCCCCAATTGATTCGAACTCGAAGATGTTGCGGTCGAGGACCACCAGGTCGGCTGCCTTGCCCTTCTCGATCGACCCGGTCTCGGTTTCGAGATGATTGACGAAGGCCGAACCTGCGGTGAACGCGGCGATTGCGTCGGCCACGGAAACCCTCTCGTCAGGAAAGAACGGCCGTTCATGCCGGTTCTCCGGAGAAACCCGTCGGACCGCCGTCTCGATCTCGAGGAGGGGATTGGCGGTCGATACGGACCAATCGCTGCCGAAGGCGAGGGTGGCCCCGTGCCGGAGCAGACTCCGGAACGGGTATTGGCGTGCCGCCCGTTCTGGACCGAAGAACGGAATGGTCAACTCGGTCTGGTAGCCCTCGTAACAGGCCCAGAACGGTTGCCCGTTGGCAACCACCCCCAGCGTGCGAAACCTTGGAAGATCCTCCGTCGCGATCACCTGAATGTGGGAGATGTGGTGGCGGGCGTCACTCCATCCGTTCGCCCGACGGGCGGCCTCGACCGCGTCGAGCGCGTTGCGAACCGCCCGATCGCCGATCGCATGAAAGTGCACCTGGAACCCGGCGGCATCGAGTTGCGTCACGTACCGGGGCAGCATCTCCGGGTCGATGAAGTCGATCCCTCGATTGGACGTCGGCTGCCCATCGGGACCCAGATACGGATCGAGCATCGATGCCGTGAAGTTCTCCGCAACGCCATCGAGCATCATCTTGACCGAGGTGGGTCGAAAACGGCCGACCGGACCCCGGTCCCGGCGAGCTATCAGGCGTTCGATCTGTTCCTCACCCTCAGAACGTTCCCACCAGAGCGCACCAACCACGCGGGCGATCAACGCTCCCCTTCCTGCCAGCGACCGGTAGGCCTCCTCGGTCTGCGGAGTCACGTCGGCGTCTTGCCAAGCCGTGATGCCGAGCGCCAGAAGATGGTCCTGGGCAACCTTCAGGCCTCGTTCGTAGTCGGCAGCCGTGTCCGGCGGCACGACCCGGCCGACCAGCTCCATCGCGCCTTCCTGGAGGGTCCCGGCCGGGGTTCCGTCTCCTTCCCGTTCGATGCGGCCATCAGATGGATCCGTGGTTGCGGCATCGACCCCTGCGCGGGCGAGCGCCCGGGTGTTGGCCCAGGCCCCGTGACCGTCACGATTGACCAGAAAAACCGGCCGATCGGCAACGATCCGGTCGAGATCCTGGCGGGTCGGCGTGCCGCCCGGGAAGGCGTCCATCGCCCAGCCTCCACCGAGGATCCACTCCTCGTCGGGGTGCTGCGCCGCATAGGCGGCGATGATCTCCAGGTACGAACCACGATCATCGGCCTCGTGCAGGTTGCACCGGGCCAGGCCGAGGCCGGCGGTCGGGGGGTGGATGTGTGCATCCTGAAACCCGGGGAGCACCAACCGGCCGTCGAGGTCTACGACGTTGGTGGATGGCTCGACCCACTCCTTCAGTTGCCGATCATCCCGCGTGACGGCCACGATTCTGCCGTTGTCCACGGCAACTCCCGTCGCCCAGCTGCGAGCAGCATCGACCGTGAAAACAACCCCGTTCCGCAGCACGAAATCGGCCATCGTCACCTCCTCGGAAAAGGGTAGCGACCCGACCAAACCACCCGCCACACGGGCAGGGATGCACCGGGTAGAGTCGCACCATGAACGCTTTCTGGCATCCATTTGCGGACATGGCGGCGGTCGACGGACACGAGGTGGTCATCGATCGCGGCGAGGGTATCTACGTTTTCGACGAGGGTGGCAGAAAGTACCTGGATGCCACCGCCAGCCTCTGGTACTGCAACGTTGGCTACGGACGCCGGGAGATCGTTACCGCAGTCGCAGCGCAGATGCAGAAGCTGCACGCCTATCACACCTTCGGCGACTTCGTTTCGCGCCCGGTCATCGAACTATGCGAGAGGATTGCGTCGGTTGCTCCGGTGCCCGGCAGCAAGGTCTTCCTCACCAGCGGAGGCTCCGACTCGGTCGACAGCGCCGCCAAGCTGGCCCGGCGTTACTTCCACCTCACCGGGCAGCCGGATCGCACGGTGTTCATCGCCCGCGAGTGGGGCTACCACGGCACCCATGCCTACGGCACCAGCCTGGCGGGCATCGCGCCCAACCGGGATGGCTACGGGGATCTGGTCGGTGACGTGGTCGTCGTGCCGTGGGATTCCGTCGATGCCGTCGAGAAGGTGATCGAGCAGGCCGGCCCCGAGCGGATCGCCGGGATCTTCTGTGAGCCCGTCGTCGGGGCAGGCGGTGTGCGCGTGCCGCCCGACGGCTACCTGACCGGCGTTCGTTCCGCCATCCGGGACGCAGGAGCGCTCTTCATTGCCGACGAGGTCGTGACCGGATTCGGCCGGGTGGGCGACTGGTTCGCCTCGAATCGATTCGATCTCGAACCGGACCTCGTGACGTTCGCCAAAGGCGCAACTTCGGGTTACCTGCCGCTCGGCGGCTTGATCGTCGCTCCCTGGATCGCCGAACCGTTCTGGCAAGGCGGGGTGATGTGGCGACACGGCTATACCTATTCGGGTCACTCAGCCGCCGCTGTTGCAGGGATCGCCAACTTCGACATACTCCAACGCGAGGAACTCCCGGCTCGTGCTCTGGAGCTGGAAACGGTCTTGGCGGCGGCGTTGGCCTCGCTGGCCGAACACCCGCTGGTGACGGAGATCCGGTCGGGACTCGGGGTGCTGGGGGCGGTCCAGATCGATCCGGAAGCCATCGACACCGATCCGGGACTCCCGGCCAGGGCGTTCCGAGCCATCCGGGAGGCGGGCGCCATCACCCGTGCGGTGGGAGGCGGCGGACTGCAGGTCTCCCCACCGCTCATCATCACCGCCGAGCAAATCGAGGAAATGGTCGCGGCGTTTGCTGCAGGGCTCGACGTGGTGGAAGTGTGAAGACGTCCTGTTTCTGGACCGACGACTACCCCCGCCCTGCCGACCTTCCGGCCGGGGAACTTCCTCGAGGAACGGACGTGCTGGTCATCGGCGGTGGCATCACCGGACTGACGGCCGCCCGCGTGCTGGCCCGGGCAGGAGTTGCAACGGTGGTTGTTGAAACCACGGGCTTTGGCGAGGGGGCCAGTGCCCGGAACGGGGGTATGGCCATCTATGGACTGAAGGCTGAGGCGAAGACCGTCATCAAACGTTTTGGGGATCGGCTCGGACGCGAACTGTGGAATGCTTCCAACGTCGCCATCGATCGCATCGAGGAGACCATCACCGAAGAGGGCATCTCGTGTGACTTCACTCGCCCGGGTTCTGCCGAACTCGGCTTCACCCGTCGCGATGCTCGAATGCTGGCCGGATACGCGCAGTGGACGACCAGCGAACTCGGGTTTCCTATCGAGTACGTACCGCGTGAGCGCCTCGGAGAGGTGGTGGGGAGCGATCGATTCTCGATGGCGCTCATCGAGGACGTGAGCGCGGGCCTGCACCCCGCCAAATACACCTTCGGCCTGGCCGCGGCAGCTGCCCGGTTCGGGACCGTGCTCGTCGAACATGCCGAAGTGACCGGCGTCGAGCAGGAGAGCGGACCCTTCAGTGTCGCAACGTCCCGTGGTCGTATCAGGGCGGGCAGAATTCTCGTCGCGACCAATGGATACACGGGGACGCTCTTCCCCTCGATCCGGCGCCGGGTCGTGCCCATCGGGAGTTACTCGGTCGTGACCGAGCCGCTCCCGGCCGCGCTGGCTGAGGAGATCCTGCCCGGCAACCGGATGGTATGGACGGCCCGTCGTCTGCTCAATTACTTTCGTCGCACACCGGACAACCGGATCCTGATGGGCGGCCGCCGCAACCTGCAAACGGATCTCAACCCGGCGGACAGCGCTCGCGAATTGAGTGCTCGCCTGACCGAGTTCTTCCCGCAGCTGCAAACGTACGAGGTGAGTCACGTGTGGGGCGGCAAGCTGGGGGTCACGTTCGACCTCCTTCCCCACATTGGCCAACGGGATGGCATCTGGTACGCCTTGGGATACGGAGGCCACGGAGTGCCCCTCGCCACGTACGTCGGCAACGACGTCGGGAAGCTCATGACGGGCGAACTCGATCGCAGCCCCTTTGCGGAGATTGCCCACCCGAAGCGATGGTTCTATCGAACCAACCCGTGGTTCCTGCCGCTGGCCGCCACCGCCTACCGGACGCTCGATCGATTCGGCCGGTGATCGCCCGGCCGCGGCCGCCTACCGGACAGTCGATCGATTCGGCCGGTGATCGCCCGGCCGCGGCCGCCTACCGGACAGTCGATCGATTCGGCCGGTGATCGCCCGAACGCCTTCGGAACCACACGGCAACGAACGCAGCGGCACCTGCCATCGCCAGCGGGATGTACGTGTTGGTTCCCAGGAGGGTCGACAAACCGGCCCGGAGCGGTGTGGCCCCTCCGCCTGGATCGGCGATCCATGAGCCGAGGCGCAGCATGACGGCCAGAGACAACGACGTCAGCATCAACCGGTAGGCGAGGTTGCGGACGGCGGCCACCCGGTCGGGGCTGGCCAGAACCGCGCCGCCGCCGAACAGCAGCATGGCCACGCCCGCCAGCGCGGCTGCCAGGCTGAGAGCCGTTGATGACTTCGTGGCCGCCGAGGTCACGGGAAGCTCCCCGATGCCGTCGAGGGGAATCGGTTCGATGCTTGCAACAAGCGCTGCGACGCTGCTCTCCCCCGCCATGATTCCTTCGTCGGCCAGCACCCCGGTGAGCGCGGGGACGGCGGGCAGGAGCGCCGCCGCCGGATCCACGACCGCCTCGCTCCCCACCGGGGCAAATGCCGCATCAACGAGTTGATCGGTGAGGTTGCGAACGGCCTCCTCCGTCTCGGGCATTGTCAGGATCCGATCTGCCGTCCGCACATCGTCGGGAACGATCACACCAACAGATCTCAGGCCGTCGATCAACCAACCCGTCAGTCGCTCCTGGGCTATCTCACTTGCGGCGACATCGCCCAGGACATCGGCGACGACCGAACGGCTTGCGGTGACCGAACTGCCCCAGAGCGATCCAATCAGAATCGATGCCGACAGGCCGAAGAGCCAGAAGAAGGTCGCCCGGACAAACCGGCGGGGAAGACCGATGGGCGGCTCCGGCGAATCTCCCTGCCGGGATCGGGTTCGGATGAGAGAACTCGTCACTTGATAACCAGTTCCGGATGCGTCCGTACCCGTGGGCGGGCCGCCACAACGCCGCGGGCCAGTTCTTCGAAAGCGAGCGCGGTCTCACTCTCCGGCGCGACGATCGTCAACGGCAGCCCTTCGTCCGCTCCTGCTCGCATGGCGGACAGGAAGGGAATACGAGCGAGCAGCGGAACCCCGAGCTCCTCGGCCAGGGCCGCCCCGCCGCCTTCTCCGAACAGCTCGTACCGGGTTCCATCATCTCCGGTGAACCACGACATGTTCTCGACGACACCTATCACTTCCTGGTTGACCTTTTCCGCCATCAAGGCGGCCCGCTTCGCCACCCGTTGCGCGGTCGGTTGTGGAGTCGTCACCACCACCACCTGGGCACGAGGCACGAACTGCGAAACGGAGATCGCCACGTCACCGGTGCCGGGGGGCATGTCGATGAGCAGGAAGTCGGGGTCATCCCAGAACACGTCGGAAAGGAACTGTTCGAGCGCTTTGTGCAACATCGGGCCCCGCCAGATGACGGCCTGGTCGGGACGCACGAAGTAGTCCATGGAAATGACTTTCACGCCATGAGCCCGGGGAGCGATGATGGTCTCGTCGATGACCGCAGGAGGCCGGGTTACGCCCAGCATCTTGGGAATGGAGAACCCCCACACGTCGGCGTCGATGACCCCGACCGAGTAGCCCTGGTGCGCGAGGGCAATCGCCAGGTTCGCCGTAACCGATGACTTTCCGACGCCCCCTTTCCCGCTGGAGATGGTCACGACCCGGGTCGGTGAACCGGGTCGGGTCAGGGTCATGCCCCGCTCCGGCCTCAGGAAATCCATCATCTTCTTGCGGTCGTCATCGTCCATCTCAACGAAGGCCACGTCGACCGACGTAACTCCTTCGACCCCCGAAGCGGCTCTTTCGATTTCCCGGGCGATGGAATCGGCCGAGCCGTAGCCGGGGACCGGCATCGCCATCTCCACCGCAACGCGACCCTTGCGGGTCACGCCCAGCGACCGGATCATGCCCAGTTGTGCCAGCGAGCGACCCAACTCGGGCTCCTCGACGGCATTGACCCGGGCCTCGACGGATGCTTTGTCGACCATTTCCCGTCCCATCCACACAGTGAGTAAAGCCAGCGCAAAACTATAGTGACGGCGTCTACCTACCCGACCGAGCGTATGAACACACGACAACTCGAGCGCAGCCTCAGCGACCTGACGTCGACGCTGGGCGACCCGACCCGGCGCTCGATCTACCTCACGGTGCGAGCATCGGCCGACCCGGTCACGGCCGCCCAGATTGCTGCGGAGTTCAACATCCACGCGAACGTCGCACGCCACCACCTCGACCGCCTCACGGACGAGGGATACCTGGAAGTCGCCCACAAGCGCTCCACGGGCAAGAACGGTTCCGGCGCCGGACGGCCGGCCAAGTGCTACACGCCGACGGACAAGGAGATCGAGCTCCAGTTTCCCGCCCGTCGCTACGACCTGCTCGCCGATCTGCTGATTCGAGTCGTTCAACGGCTCGAACCGGAACGTGCCTCGGAGATCGCTGCCGAGGTTGGCCGGGAGTACGGCGTTGAACTGGCCGGCACGCTCGAGTTGCCCGACGCTGCCGGTTTCGATTCGGTGCTTGCCACCGTGCAGCAGGCGATGGTCGAGGTGGGCTTCGCGGTCGACACCAACACCGACAGCCGTCAGTTGCTGATGAGCCACTGCCCGTTTGGCCGAACTGCCTTCGATCATCCCGAGGTGGTGTGTTCTCTCGATCGCGGCATCGTGAACGGTCTGATGGAAGGACTCAACCACGCCACAAAGACGGTCACCGCTCCCAAGGAGACCTGGGGCGAAGGCTGCGTCACGACGGTCTAGACCGCTGCAAGCCCCACTAGTGTCAGATGAACCGTTGAGCCAGGAGGTTCCCCACTATGTCGGCCACGATTGGAGACCGCGCCCCCAATTTCGAGTTGTTCGATCAGAACGCCAACGAGGTGTCCCGCGCCTCCCTGGAGGGCCGCAAGACGCTCATCGTCTTCATTCCGTTGCCGTTTTCCGGGATCTGCGAGGCGGAGTTGTGCTCCATCCGCGACAACCTCACCCACTTGAACGACCTCGATGCCAATGTGGTGGTCATCTCCTGTGATACCCGGTTCGTCCACAAGAAGTGGGCCGACGAGCAAGGGTTTGAGTTTCCCATTCTGTCCGACTTCTGGCCCCACGGGGAGACGGCTCGCGCCTACGGCAGCTTCAATGAGGCCAAGGGTGTCGCCAACCGGATGAGCTACGTCCTCGACGCTACCGGCGTGGTGTGGGAGATCATCGACTCCGGCAGCCTGGGCGTGGCCCGCGAGATGGACGCGTACCTGGAAGCGCTGGCGCGCATCTAGGTTTCCCTGCTTTGGGGAGACGCGCCGTCAACGACGGCGCAGAGGGGTGCAGTCTTGCCAGACGGTCTCGAATTGCGCCTGCCGGCGGTTCGCCAACCGGATGACCTACGCCCTCGACGACACTGGCTGATCCGAGAATCATCGACTCCGGCTCCGTCGGCGCTGCCAGAGAAATGGACGCCTACCCGGAAGCAGTTGGGCAAGCTGTGAGCAGTACTCGGTGCTGAATACCGAATACTGAGTACTGAATACTGAGTACGCCCTTATCCAAACCAGCTGCGCCAGAGCCGTGCGAAGAACCCGGGACGGCCGGGGGCGGGCAGATCCCCGAGCACTGCCTCTTGCAAATCGATCGGCAGGTCCCCGATGAGCGCGTATCCGCCAACCCGTGATTCCCACGCGTACACAACCTGCCCCGGCTGGAACAGACGCTGGTATTCCTTCCCACCGATCTCGGCAACCGGGGCATCTTCCAGTTCGGGAATGGTGACCGTCCTCTGTGAAGCGATGACCGTGAACGAGAAGACGCCGTCGGAGTAGTAGGCAACCGTCGAGCTCTCCGGCCCTTCGTAGACGTCGAGCCGGTTGAATCCTGCTACCCGGGCCGGGAGCGCTGCTTCATCGATGTCTTTGAAATCAATGACCTCGATGGCTTCCGGGGTGGCTTGCCGCACCGACGTGTCGATCGACGGACGCTCTGCGCTGAACGAAACGAACGAACTCGAGCAGTACAGCGAGCGGTCCGCATTGCGCACCTCAGAGCGAAGCAGCGCACCGGTCGCTTCGTCGAAGTGCAGCGTGACCCTTTCGATATCGCCATCCATCACGGTGACCACCTGCACCGGCCGCTCCAGTTCTCTGGCTTGCCCGGCATCCACGGCTGTGTACTTCGAACTCATCATCCAATCGGCGGAGCTATCGATCCGGATCGCTTCAACCGTGCCGTTGGCGGCTCGTTGATAGAGCGCTCCGTCGGCAGAGACCGCTTCGCTTCCGCTGGTCCTCACCCACAACTCACCCCCCGACCTCGCTACCTCGACGAACTGGCCGACGGTCCCGTCCGGTGTGTCACACACAACGAATACTTCGCCGGAGTACTCGGAGGCCTCGGCCCGCTCGAGATAGGTACCCAGGTCCGTGGCGAGCGCAGGGACCGCCTGCCCGACCAGAGCAGTGATGGTGAGCGCCGCGACGATCAGTGGGCGCTTCATTCGATCGGTCCTGACACCCGATCGAGCACCGGTACCGGGGTGCGCGGGGTGATGGCCGGCTCGAGCGAAGTCCTGGCACCGTACTGATCGGACAATTGGTCGAGCCGTACCTCCAGGGTGGTCGGCGGGGCCAGGATCGTCGCAATGCCGACAAACAAGGCGAGGATGGCGGCTGCGGCCGCCGCAACCCATACGGGTGGACGCCGGGTGAGGGGCAGCACCCTGGCCGCCCGGTCCTCCGCGGGCGTCAACCCCGCGTGGCACCTCGAGGACAGGGAGAGAACGGACGGCAGCCCGGGCGAAGTGAAGTCCGTTCAGCTCGTCCGCACAGCTCGAGCAGGTTCCCAGGTGCTCGGTCACCTGGTTCCTTTCCCGGTGGTCGAGTTCTCCATCGAGAAAGGCGGAGAGGAGTTCGCCCGGGTGTGTCATTGCAGGCGTTCCTTCAACATCTTGCGCCCTCGATGAATCCGGCTGCGTACAGTGCCGATCGGCGCAGCAACTGCGGCAGAGATCTCCTCGTAGCTGAGACCAACAATGTCACAGAGCACCACCGCTTCGCGGAAGTCGTAGGGGAGTTCCAGCAGCGCGGCCTGGATATCCTCGCCCAGCCGGACGGTGGACAGGACCTGATCGGGTGCCGGGGACGCGTGGGTGGACACTCGATCGATCTCGTCGGGAAGCGGTGCGGAAGGCCTCCGCTTTTTTCGACGCACTTCGTCGAGAAAGGCGTTCCGGGTGATGCGCCACAGCCAGCCTTCAAAGGAACCCGGCTGGTATCCGGCCAACCCTTTTCTGACCCGGAGCAGCACCTCCTGCGTGAGGTCGGATGCATCGTCCGCGTTGCCGGTGAGGCGGTATGCGAAGTTGTAGATCTTTCGCCCATAAGCCCGCGCTACTTCTTCCCAGGACAGCGGTGCAACGTCAGGCACGCGCACTACCTAGTGAACGCACCACCGTGCGATCGAGTTCCCGCGGAGAGCTAGAGGCTGGAACCAGAACGGAACTATGTGTCTGGGGTATCGGAGGGTGGCTCTTCCTCACCGCCCTGCTCAATGCCCTTGCGGAACTCTTTGGCCGACGCCCCGAGCGATCGTGCAAGGTCGGGGAGCTTCCTCGCCCCAAACAGGAGCAGCAGGATCACCAGAATGATGATGAGTTCGCCGCCGCCAAGTCGTCCAAACATGGATGTCTCCTTTGACCGTATCCTACCGGGAGGCCTGGCCGAAGGAAGGCAGCACCTCGGTCGCGACGATATCCCACCCTGCCGACGAGCACCAACCGAACTCGGTTGGTGCGAAACTCAACACCAGTTCGGACACCCCGAGCGCGACGAATTCCTGGATTCGTTCCCCCACCTGGTGCGGGGTGCCGGCCAGGCCACGGCTGCGCAATGCTTCCGGAGAAGTGCCCGACTGCCCGGGAGCTTGTTGCCTCCAGTCCGAATGACGACGGCGGACGTCACGCTCGTCTTCACCGACGAGCGCGACCAGTCCGAGGCTCCTCCTCACCGCGTGCGGATCCGTGCCGGCGTCGTGGCAGGCACGGTCGAACCGGGCAGCCTCGACTGCATAGCTGTGCGGTGAGAACGGCCCCGACAGATGCCATATGTCGGCGGATCCGGCTGCGGCTCGCAGCCCCTGCGGACCGCCCACCGACATGAGGATGGGAACGGGCTGTTGTACGGATTGCGGCAGGTTGGGGGCATCGTGCACACGGAACCTCGGGCCGGTAAGGGTGGCGGGCGAGTGGGACGTCATCTCCCGGATGAGGATCGCCGCTTCTTCGAGACCGGCCAGGCGCTCCTCGAGCGCCGGGAAATCCAACCCCGCGGCGACGTACCCGGCCCCATCCGATCCGGCACCGAGCCCCAGCACGAAACGGCCGGCGCTCAACCGGTCGAGAGAGGCAGCGGCCTTGGCGAGCACCGCAGGTGGCCGGAACCCGATTGCGACGTCCATGGATCCCAGCGTGACCCGGTGGGTCACTGCCGCCAGGGCGGGCAGCAGCACCATGGAATCCAGGTGACCACCGGTCCCCGACGGGTGTTCGGGATCCGTGAAGGAGCGGTCCGATACCCACAACCCGTCATACCCGGCAGTCTCGAGCCGAACGGCCAGATCTCTCAGCCGCGGCCAGCCCGGCGGGCCGATTCCACTGTCGACCCTTTGGGGAAGGGCGACACCTATCCGCATCGACGCGTTACTCGAGCGAGAGAGCGTCGACGAATTTCTGAAGGCGCTCGCGGGTGACAAACCTGATGCGCGGTTCCCGCTTCTCCCGTTCGTACACGCCAAACGGGGAGAACTTGTCGCTGATCAGCAGGCCGCGATCCGCACCCGAGTTGACGAACTGCACTACGAACTCCCGCATCGTGACGTCATCGACTTCGGGGTGGTCGCCGGGCACATACGGGTCTTCGCGCAGGAACGTGGTCGACCCGGACTTAGTTGCCTTATACGCAAGGGGATGGTCGGTGGACGTGACGGCGTAGCCAAAGAGCCGCAACAACGAGTGCACCATCTCCGCCGATGTCATCGTGTCCGGATCAACCCCCTGGGCCCGCAGTCCGACGGTGACCGCTTTCGGAAGACGAAGTTCCTTGCCGATGGGCCCCAGGGCGTCTTCTCGCTTGACGGAAGCCAGCGTCGGGGCATTTTGGAGCATGTCGTCGGAGAACTGCTTCTCGAGGGGATCAAAGCCGATGTGCCCGAGATGCAGCGATGCCGCGGCAACCATCGGAGGCGGAAGGACTCCAGGTTCCTCGAGGGAAACCGCGCCGATGCGACGAGGCTCGCCGTCCCTGCCGGCGAACGCAACGACGGTAGTGACCCCATCGATGGGGAGGTCGTGCCGTTTCTCACGCACGACCTCGAGGGCCTCGTTCGAGAGAAGCTCGGCAAGCACTTCGTCGATCTCGCCCTCAGCCAGCGGCACATCGAAGAAGACCTGGGCCTCGTCACCACGCACATGGAATGCCGACACACGGGGGCGGGGACGATCTACATCGATGGCTGCGGCCGCTTGCGCACCCTCCACCCTCGCCCGAAGCGTATTGCTTCTCCGCTTGGTGAGCACGGCTATGGCTCCCAACACGAGGGCCAGGATGATGAGGAAAACGCCTAACAGTCCGAGGTCCTGCACGCCACTCCCTTTCTCTGGTGACCAGGCAATGCTAGTGCCGGGCTCTCCGGGATCAACGGCTGCAAGATTGAAGGCCGGCCGGTACCGTCAACCGGGGCGCACCTCACCGGAGGAGCTAGGAGACCCGGCGAGCCGCGATCGATCGTTCCTTGCGTATGCGGCGGCGTTCGCGTTCGGAAAGACCTCCCCAGATTCCAAACTTCTCCGACTGAATGATTGCGAACTCGAGACACTCGGCTTTGACCTGGCAGGCGTTGCAAATGGCCTTTGCCTTGCGCGTCGACGCTCCGCGCTCCGGAAAGAACAAATCCGCGTCCGCCCCCCGACAGTTCGAGTAGTCCTGCCAGGCAAGATCGTCGACCGCAAGCGCATCTATCAGACTGCGGTGCACGCGTGCACCCCCTTACCTACGTGTAATTACAGGCATGTAATCAGGCCACGCGCGCGCTGTCAAGGTGGGCGGCCCGAAAAATGGACTTCTTTGCCCCCATTCCGGCGCACCCGGCCGGACCATGTGGTTCCGGAGGCACTCCCCCTCGCGGGCAGGGGGGCCGTTTCCGTCCCGCTCGCGGCCATCGGGAGGAATCCCGAAGAAGGGCCCAACGACCCTGTCCGGCCACCCGGGCGGCGCGTTTCCGGCTGCTAGCTTTGGGCCAACCTGGAATCTCGTGCTTGGAGGCTCGTAGTGACGACCACCGAAAAGGGCACGGACCGCGGCGCTCCCAACCGCCGGCGGCCCTGGGCGATCGAGTTCTACAGCTCAGCCGTCGGGAAGAAGTGGGTGATGGCTATCACCGGCATCATCTTCCTCGGCTACGTCTTCGTCCACATGCTCGGGAATCTCAAGCTCTACCTCGGCACGGACCCGACCGGGGTCTACGCCATCGACCACTACGGCGAATGGCTCCGCGAACTCCTCGAGCCGTTCCTCCCCCGGGAAGGACTGCTCTGGATCTTCCGGGCGGTGCTGGTGTCGGCGGTCGTGCTGCACATCCATGCGGCCTATTCGCTCACGGTCACCAACTGGAAGGCGCGCCCGACCCGGTATCAGTCCCCGCGCGAGTACCTGGTGGCCAACTACGCATCAAGGACGATGCGCTGGTCGGGGGTGATCGTCGGTGCCTTCATCGCATTCCACCTGCTGGACCTGACGATCGGCACGGCCAATCCGGACTTCGTCGCCGGCGACGTCTACGCCAACCTGATCGCCAGCTTCAGCCGGCCGGCCGTAGCCATCTTCTACATCGCGGCCAACCTGTTGCTCGGTCTCCATATCTTCCACGGCACCTGGAGTCTCTTCCAGAGCATCGGATGGAACAACCCGCGGTTCAACGAATGGCGCCGCTGGCTCGCCTGGGCGTTCACCGCCGTCATCGTCATCGCCAATGTCAGCTTCCCGCTCACGGTGCTGACCGGTCTGGTCAAGTGAGAGGGGGATGGTGATGCAACTCGACGCGAAAATCCCGGCAGGGCCCATTCAGGACAAGTGGGATTCACACAAGTTCGACGTGAAGCTGGTCAACCCGGCCAACAAGCGCAAGTACGAGATCCTGGTGATCGGCACGGGCCTGGCCGGAGCTTCGGCTGCGGCGACGCTCGGGGAGCTGGGATACAACGTGAGCGTGATCACGTATCACGACTCCCCCCGGCGGGCCCACAGCATCGCTGCCCAGGGCGGCATCAATGCCACCAAGAACTACCACGGGGACGGCGACAGCATCTTCCGGCTGTTCTACGACACGGTGAAGGGCGGGGACTACCGGTCCCGGGAGGCCAACGTCTATCGCCTGGCGCAGGTGAGCAGTGACATCATCGACCAGTGCACCGCCCAGGGCATCCCTTTCGCCCGCGAGTACGGCGGACTGCTCGACAACCGGTCGTTCGGCGGCGCCCAGGTCTCGCGGACCTTCTATGCGCGGGGCCAGACCGGCCAGCAGTTGCTGCTCGGCGCCTATCAGGCGCTCGCTCGCCAGATCAAACTCGGCAAGGTAAAGCTGCACGCCCGTACGGAGATGCTCGATCTGGTGCTCCACGAGGGACGGGCGGTCGGAGTCATCACCCGCGACCTCGTCACCGGCGAGATCCGCTCCCACTCGGCCCATGCCGTGGTGCTGGCCACCGGCGGCTATGCCAACGCCTACTTCCTGTCCACCATGGCGATGGCCAGCAACGCCACGGCCGCCTGGAGAGCACACCGCAAGGGAGCGCTCTTCGCCAACGCCAGCTTCACCCAGATCCATCCAACCGCCATCCCGCAGAGCGACGACACCCAGTCGAAGCTGACCCTGATGTCCGAGTCGCTCCGCAACGACGGCCGCATCTGGGTGCCGAAGAAAGCGGACGAGACCCGGCCGCCCGGACAGATTCCGCCCGAGGACCGCGACTACTACCTGGAACGCAAATATCCCGCCTTCGGCAATCTCGTTCCTCGCGACGTGGCGTCGCGCAACGCCATGACGGTGGTCGAGGAAGGGCGCGGGGTCGGCCCCCGCAAGAACGGCGTCTACCTGGATTTCGCGGAATCCATCAACCGCCTGGGCAAGGCCGTCATCGAGGAGCGGTACGGCAACCTGTTCGAGATGTACGAACGCATCACCGATGAGAACCCCTACGAGGTTCCCATGCGGATCTACCCGGCGCCTCACTACACCATGGGCGGCCTGTGGGTCGACTACAACCTGATGACGACCATTCCCGGCCTCTACTCGATCGGCGAGGCCAACTTCTCCGATCACGGCGCCAACCGGCTCGGGGCCAGCGCCCTCATGCAGGGGCTGGCCGACGGTTACTTCGTCCTCCCCTACACGATCAGCGACTACCTGGCTCCGCTGCTCGGCACGCAACCGGTGCCGACCGACCACCAGGTGTTCGCTGAGGCCACCCAGGAGGTCCACGATCGGGTCAACCGGCTCCTGTCGGTCAACGGCAGCCGCACCGTGGACTGGTTCCACCGCACCCTCGGCAAGATCCTCGAGACCCACGTCGGGATGTCACGCAACGAGCAGGGGCTGCAGAAAGCCCTGCGGGAAATCCCTGCGTTGCGGGAGGAGTATCACAACGACGTCCGGGTGCTGGGCGAGAACGAGTCGTTCAACCAGTCGCTGGAAAAGGCCGGCCGGGTCGAGGACTTCTTCGAACTGGCCGAACTGATGGCGCTCGATGCGCTCAACCGGCGGGAATCGTGCGGCGGTCACTTCCGTGAGGAGAGCCAGACCCCCGAAGGCGAAGCCCTCCGCGACGACGATGACTACGCGTATGTAGCGGCTTGGGAGTTCACCGGGGTCGGCGAGAAACCGAACCTGATCAAGGAACCACTCGAGTTCGAGTACGTGGAGCTGGCGCAAAGGAGCTACAAGTGAACATCACATTGCGCGTATGGCGCCAGTACACCACCGATGCTCCCGGTCAGTTCGTCGAGTACGACGCACCCGATATCGAGTCGCATGCTTCGTTCCTCGAGATGCTCGACGTCGTGAACGAGCGGCTGACGGAGAAGGGTGAAGAACCGATCGCCTTCGACAGCGACTGCCGGGAAGGCATCTGCGGAGCGTGCGGACTGATGATCAACGGCCTTGCCCACGGACCGCAGCAGGGAACGGCCACCTGTCAGCTGCACATGCGCAAATTCAAGGACGGCGATGTCATCACCATCGAGCCGTGGCGGGCTGCCGGGTTCCCGATCATTCGAGACCTGGTAGTCGACCGGAGCTCGTTCGACCGGATCATCGAAGCGGGCGGCTACATCACCGTCCCGACCGGGAGCGCCCCCGACGCCAATCTCATCCCGGTTCCCAAGCCGGCGGCGGACGCAGCGATGGATGCGGCTTCGTGCATCGGGTGCGGGGCCTGTGTGGCCTCCTGCCCCAACGGCGCCGCCCAGTTGTTCGTGGCGGCCAAAGTAGCCAACCTGAACCTGCTCCCGCAGGGTCAGCCCGAGCGCTGGACCCGGGTCGAGGCGATGGTCGACGAGATGGAACGCCACTTCGGGTCCTGCACCAACCACGGCGAATGCGAAGCTGCCTGTCCGAAACGGATCTCGCTGGACTTCATCGCGATGTTGAACAAGGACTACATCAAGGCGAAGTTCAAGAACCGCAGAATGGCGGGCCAGCGCGGCTGAACCACCTCGATTGCTCCGGTCGGGATCTCGGCGGAGTCTGTCAACGGTACGAATGGCCTATTGCGACCTCCCTGGTCAGGTAGTAGTTTCCAACTGGGGTAAGAGCGCTACACATTGAGTTGGAGGGAAGAGACACCTCTCCAACCGTCGGCCGGGCGGCTTACGCAACTGAAGGGGAACTTCAGGCATTGAGCCTGTGTCGGATCATCTCATGATGTGCATGCGTTGTTGGCCTACTCAACAGACCCTATCCATCGCAAACCGCCACCGGCATGAACACGGCCGCGGGCACCGGAAATGACTAATCAGCTTGGCCAGAGAAGAATGGACCCGAGGGTGGTAGAGTTGTCACTTAAAGTGAGGTACGGCGCTCGCCGTTTGTTTGTGTGTGGCGCATCTTCTCAACCCAGGATCGGCATGACAATGCGAAGAGGTTTCTTGAAGCGCAAGGACGGCGGCGCAACCATTGTCGAGTTCGCCATCGTCATGCCGCTGCTGCTCCTCTTGATGATCGGAATCATGGAGGTTGGCGTAGCCTTCTATGACTACCTGAGCGTCGAACAAGCCAGCCTGGAAGGTGTCCGCACTGCGTCGTTCACCGGACGGACGGTCGATGCGGACTGTCAGACGATCAACAATGTGGTGGCAGCACTTCCCGGTGGTTTCCTTAATCGAGTGCAAAGCATCGAGATCTTCCACGCCGACGCCAACGGCAACCAGATCATCGGCCAAACCAACACCTGGCAGTACACGGGTGGAGACCCGACCGACTGCGCGAACAGCTGGGCGGTAACCGAGACGTGGCCGTCGACCGGCCGTCAAACTGTTGCCGGTCCTTCCGCCCCGCTCGACATCATCGGGGTTCGAATACGAATGCCCCGCACGTGGATCAGCAACTTCCCGCCGTTCACCGGTGGTTACACGATCGATCAGAGCTCCATTCTTCGCATGGAACCGGAGGTATTCGAGTGATCAAGCGCGTGCGCCACCGGCTGGCGCTCAAGGAGGAACGGGGGGCAGCCCTGGTGTGGGTGGCCGGTTCTCTGGTCATGTTGCTGGCCTTTTCAGCACTCGCCGTCGACCTGGCCTGGCTGTATCTCAACACCTCCCGGTTGCAGAATGCGGCCGACGCCTCGGCCCTGGCTGCGGTGGTCAACGCCCCCGGATTCATGGCTCTGGCCCAGAACGACGCCGAGGACGCCGCCACCGCCAACGGCTTCCCGGTGGGTGGGGCCAATACAGTCTCGGCCGTGCTGGTTCCGGGCAGCGACAACGAGGTCACAGCGACGCTCACCACCAATGTGCCCACCTACTTCCTCAAGGTACTCGGCTTCAATTCGTTCGACATCACTCGCCGTTCGACCGCCCAGTACGTCAAACCGGTTCCTATGGGAAGCCCGAGCAATTGCTTCGGGATTGGCTACGCCGCCGCCCTCCCGCCCGGCGGATGTGGCGGTTCGAACCAGAACTTCTGGGCGGCCATCCAGGGACAAGCCACTGCCAAGGAACACGGCGACCCGTACGCCACTCGCTGTGACTGGTCGGCCGGCGGCAACTGCAACGACAGCGTGAACGACGGATCCGGCGCACCGTGGGATGCCAACGCCGACCCGAACAACCCCACCTTCCGGCCCACCGGCTACTACTACGCGGTCGACATCCCGCCGGGCAAGTCGAGCTTCACCGTCCAGATCTACGATGCCGGCTTCTACGACCGATCCGGTTTTGGAGAAACGGGCGACGAGGAGAGCCTCACCAAGTCGAGCAGTGGTGGAACCAATATGCACTACCAGCTCTACATGGTCGACACCACCCCGCTCGACCCAACCGACAACGTACCCATCGGCGGGTGCTCACTCAATATCAACTCGGGTGCTTCATCCGGTACGTACCGCAACCAGTGGCGGAATCTCTGCACGATCCCCTCCCCGACCCCAGGCATCTACGTACTCCGGGTCTGGAGTACCGGTGCAAGCATCGGAGGCAGCAACAGTTACTCCCTGAACGTCACCGCCAACCCGGGCGGGGGCGTGCGCTTCTACGCCATCAACGACATGTCGGTCTTCACCAACGCTCCCTCGGGCCAGGCCATTGTCTACCTCGCCGAGATCGACCCGGTCCACGCCGGCAAGCGACTCGAGCTGAAGTTCTACGACCCCGGCGAGGGCGGTGGAAACGCGTACATGTCGGTCCAGATGCCCAACGGCACCATCCCTACCTGCACCTGGTTTGCCGAGGACATGGATGGCAACACGACGGCACCGGTAACCGGACAGTGCCGAATCCAGACCACCGTGGGAGGGGTCGCACAGTTCAACAAACAATGGATCACCGCTTCCATTCAGATCCCCGATCCCGGGGTATACGTGTGCGGCGCCGACTGTTTCTGGAAGATGAACCTCGACCTGAATACGTCGCACGACAGGACGACCTGGCAGGCGCGCGTGATCGGCAACCCGGTTCGATTGGTTCCCAGCCCATGAGCCGCTCCTTCCGCCGGGACGGTGGTGCAGCTGCGGTTGAGACCTCCCTGATCATCGGATTGCTCGTTCTCATCGCCATGGGAGCTGCGGAGTGGGGTTTCGGTCTCAAGGACTGGCTCAGCGTGACGGCCGGAGCCCACGAAGGTGCACGGGTAGGAGCGGCGGCCGGCGACACAACCGCTGCCGACTGCGTGATCCTGGAGGGTACCGCGGGAGCCGTGCGGAACATCAACGGAGCCGTCCTCGAGGTCTGGGTATACAAGTCCGACACCGCGGGAAACGTCGGTGCCAACCGCAATCGGTACCGTCCGTTCGTTGCCTCCTCCGACGACCCCGCGCTGCTCCGATGCTCCACGTGGTTTGCGATCGAGGAGACCTGGCCCGAGGCCAGCCGGGACAACGATGGCACAATCCGCGACTGGTTGGGCGTGCGCGTCGTCTTCGACCATGACTGGCTGACCGGGTTTGCGTGGTTTTCCGGGTCCGTGTGCGACCGGGGGACCTCGGGGACCTGCTGGTCTGCAGACACGGTCATGCATGTTGAACCCGATCCCAATCCTTAGCTTCTCCTGATCGATCTGCGGCCAACCGGGTTCCCCGTCACATACGTTTCACGTTGCGTTCCCTGCAAGATTTTCCCTAAGGAAATCAACGATTGTGCCGATGCTCTGATGTAGTTCGGGTACGGCGCGTCGCGCAGGGGAGCCGGTAGATGCCAGTCAGGTCGAAACAACGGAGCGAACGGGGCGCAACGATCGTTGAATTCGCCGTGGTCTTCCCCTTGATCATCATGCTGGTGATGGGTATTGCCGAGTTCAGCCTGGCCTTCAAGGACTGGTTGACGATCAGCCACGCCAGCCGCGAGGGGGCCCGGGCCGGCGCCACGGCGGCCAACGACATCGCTGCCGACATCCAGGTTCTCAACGCCATCGAGCAAGCGGTCACCGGCGGCGACCTACAGGCCATCAACAACGTGGTCGTTTCCGACCCGGACGGCGGGGCATCAACGACCTACATCTATACGGGCGATCCGACCTGCGCCTGGATTCCCTGTCCCGACCCGTACGCCGGCCCTTTCCTCTACGACCCGCCCTACGCGCCTCCCAACTACCTGCCGGAAACCCGTGACGTCACCGCACCGTCGCCCGGCCGGATCAAGGTCTCGATCACGCTCACCCACCAGTGGTTCACCGGCCTCTTCGCCAGCACCTCCACGTGGACGTCCGACACGATCATGCGTCTCGAACCGAGAGTGTTCTCATGAAGAAGCGCCGCAGGTTGAGCCTTCGACGACGGGCGAAGTCAGAGCGCGGCGCCAGCTTGGTCGAAGCGGCCCTCGTCGTCCCCTTGCTGATCTTGCTGGCGTTTGGAGCTGCGGAGTTCGGTTTCGTCTTCCTGGACTTCCTCAACGTTTCCAGCGCCGCTCGGGAGGGCGCTCGGGTCGGTAGTGCAGTTGGAGACGCCTTCGATGCCGACACGCTGATCCTCGGGGCGATCGCCGAAGCCACAGCGGACCTCGATAACTCAACGATCGAGGCGATCTGGGTCTTCGCAGCCAAAGCAAACGGTGATCCGGTCGACAACTGCGTTGTTGATAGTTCGCTCGATTACTTCACGTGCGCCGGACCGACGAACAACACCAACATTTACGACGCGGCCGGCAACAAACTGATCGGCTCCTGGAACTCGACCGGCCGCCGGGTGACGGTCGGTCTCAATTGTCCTGCGGTACCCGCGGAGTGCCCGGACCGTCTCGGCGTTCGAGTCGTCTTCACGCACCAGTACATCACCGGTTTCCTGTCTTTCCCCACAGGACCTTTCTCGGAGGATGCGGTGTTTCAAATCGAACCGGATGTGGACTGACATGAGGAGCGCACTGCGATGAGGAGAATGGCATTCCGGAATGAAGAAGGGGCCATCCTGCCGTTCGTGGCCCTCGTCCTCGTGCTGCTGCTCGGTCTGGCATCTTTTGCGGTCGACCTCGGCTGGTTCTACTTGAACTCGACCCGGATCCAGCGGGCCGCCGAGTCGGCCGCCCTGGCCGGGGTCATCCATATGCCTCAGGCCTACGCCTCCAAAGCCGAACCGACGGCCATCCAGGTTGCTGCTACCAACGGTTACGTGAACGGTGTCGACGGCGCCGCCATCACCGTCGTTGATGGACTCACCTGGAGCGAGCCCAACCAGATCGAAGTCACGATCAGCGACACGGTTGACACTTTCTTGCTCCGCGTGCTGGGACGGCAGAACCAAACGATCACGAGGAGCGCCGTGGCCGAGTACGTCCCTCCCCTCCCGCTGGGGAGCCCCGAATCCCAATTCGGAAACAGCTGCGACCCCAACGAGCCAGGCTGCACGGGCCAGCCGAACTTCTGGGCCAACCTCCACGGCAAGTACACCGACACCAGGATGGGTGACGCCTACTCGTCGTACTGCGAGGATGGCACCGGGAGCGGGAACGCCGGCTGCAACCAGAACATCTCGTGGCGCAACCCGGCCACCTCGACCCGGGGAGGCGGCTACCTCTACGGAATCGAAGGAACGGCCGGTGTGCCGTTCTCGATCCAGTTCCTCGACATCGTGCACCACAACATCTCCGGCGGCATCACCACCAACGACAACTGGCGGACCGGGGATCGCGGTTGTGAAGCCTGGGGCGACTCCAATGCCGATTGCGGCCAGACCGTGCGTACCAGGTTGTATGCGCCTGATCCGTCGCCTTTGAACCTCAACGGCAACGTAACGTTGTGCGACAAGCTCTGGCCTCCCGCCCCCCAGGTGGCCGAGAGCGCTGCATACACCTGGGACTCGTGGTGTCCGATCACCCCACCCTCGGACGGCTTGTATGTCCTGCAGATCGAGGCGATCGACCCCCTGACCTTGCCGAACCCCTCCGCCAATGCCGGATGGTCCGGGCTCAACCGGTACTCGGTCCGGGCTACCGGCGGCGCCCGGCTGTACGGCCTGGGCGACATGTCGCTCTATAACAACGCCACGGGGACCATCAGCAACTTCTATCTCGCCGAGGTCAGCGACATCTACTCGGGTAAAGACTTCGTCGTGGAACTGTACGACCCCGGCGAAGCGAACCCGGGCGGCTGGGTCGAGATCAAGGCACCCAACGGTCCCGGCGTTTGGACGAACTATACGAGCTGCCGGATGAGTGTTCGGACTAGCGAAGCCGCATCGTGGTCGAGCCCAACCACACTCAGCCCCTGCCGCTTCTTCGCCAACAACGACGGCGGAGCCAACGACTACAACGGTGACTGGATCAAGCTCGAGATGACGCTCAGCAGCTACGCCTGTGGTGCCAATTGTTGGTGGAAACTCAACTACAACTACTCCAACAATGTGAACGACACCACCACCTGGAAGGCGTATATCGTCGGCAACCCGGTGCACCTGCTCAAGTAGGGGTCCGTCCCCGACCCGATCGCAGCCAACCATGCCGTGCCCTTGCCGGTGGGTTCGCTCGTCAACCGCTGACCAGTTCCCCGAGCCGCGGTGATGCTCGGGTCCGAATGCGGTTCCCCGAATACACCCAATATCGCTCATCCCGGCAGGGATATCTGCCGATACCAGGGTAGGTTGTCTTGCTGCCACGGAGCGTGATCGTTTGTCCATAATTCGACCACTCTGTGCGGTATCATACGAAGCACGGAGCGACCCGGAGACAGACGGGATCAGCTCCGGGCGCTGGGAGGCATCGGTGATACGAGCACGATTGAACCGGCGATGGCCGGGCGACGAACGCGGCGCAGCGCTCGTTGAGGCCGCCCTCGTCCTCCCGATGCTCCTCATGCTCACCTTCGGCATATGGACCACGGCCCGCGCCTGGAACGTCCACAACGTCCTCGACCATGCCGCCCGCGAAGCTGCACGCTACGCAGCCACGACGCCCGATTCACTGGCCATCATCGATCCGATCGCCCGGGGCGAGGTACTCGCCGCCAGCATCAAATGGAGTGATGTCTCCGGCTGCTCGTCGATCATCGAAGGCGGCTCCGTCACCGAAAGCGCCACCGCCGGGGGTGGGATTACCGTCGTCGACTCTCCTGCCGCTTTCTGTATTCCCCTGGGCGGCAATCCCGGCCAGGACCCGACCACCGACGATCGGGCTCAGGTCAGACTCGTTGTCCGGGACTTCCGTCTTGACTTCATTCTGTTCTCCTTTGAAGTCGACCTCACCGCTCAGGCCGTGTCGAGGCTCGAGCCGTGACCTTCCGACGCATCGGAGCAGACGAGACCGGCATCGCCGCTGTGTGGACGGCGGTTGTCCTCCTGTTCCTGATAGGCGCCACTGCCCTCGCCGTCGACACGTCCGAGTTCTTTCAACAAGCCCGCAGCCAGCAGCGGGCAGTTGACCTCGCCTGTCTGGCAGGCGCGGCGGAATTGCCGAGCGATCCGGCCATGGCGGTCCAAAAGGCCGCAGATTTCGCCCGTCCCAACCAACGAGGCCTGAATACCATCACACCCGGCACACCGACCACCAAGGTTGGTAACGTTTCGAACTGGACAACGGGAGACTTCGTTCTCGAAGTCGAAACCCCGGCCGTGTACGACGGGGTTCCAGATCCGCATGTCATGCGCGTCTCTCTCAGTCAAGAAGCGCCGACTCGGTTCGGAAAGGTGCTGGGTGCCGCCAGCGCCGGCATCCGCCAGGAAGCCTACTGTCTGGTCAGCCAGACCTCGGGTGGGCCTGGTCTCTTGCCGCTCGGGGCTCTTCCCAATGGCTTCAGCGGAGACCTCTTCGATTGCGCAGCCAAAGTCACCGGAAACTGTGGTGCGCTGGCGCCATTCGGAACAGGCGGCTCGACCTTTCGCGATGCCATAGGAGCTGGTCAAGATGGTGAGTTCGAGAAGCATCACGGCAATGAGGCCCTACCGGATCCCGATACCGGCAACATAGTCATTCCGTGTCCAGAAAACGGGCCATGCAACGCAACAGATACTGAGACGGGAAACATGGTCGGTCCTTTCAACCAAGGGATGGACGATCGCCTGGCGAGCGCAGCCGGAGCAACATGTGTCGAAAACGGCAGTTTCAACTGCGATTCGCTGGCCCAGGTGATCGGTAGTCCTCCCCAAACCCTCGAGGCGGCGTTCCCGGGCGGCCCCCCAGCCTGGTGGAAAGCCAGCCTGTACGGCGCATTCGCCACCTACAAATCCAACCAGTTCTACTGGGACGGCGATATCGACAAGTGCGACTCGCCGCGCCTGGGTACTGTCCCGATAGTCGTTTGGAATGACAACTGGGACATCGGTGACCCCCGGCTCACGTGGCCGAATGGGAGAAAACAGATGAAGATCGTTGGCTTCTACACCGTCTACCTCCGCGAGCCCGACACGGCAACGGAGCTATATGGGAACGGCCTGGGGCTCACCGTTGCCGACGTGATCTGGTTTGGACCGAACGCCACCTGCGACGGAGTGCCCTTCAGCCCGTACGGCTCACCACCGGTGACGACCGGCGTCAAGCTCGTGGCCGGCTGACCCGTGCGGGGCCGGTGCCATCGATGATGGGCGAGCAGACATGAGCTACCGTTCCGAACATGAACCCCGTACCGCACCTGCTGCCCGCCCTCGTAACCCCTTTCACTAGATCCGGCGGGATTGATCTCGACGCCCACCGTCATAACCTCGGCGCCCTGACCGGGTGCGGGGTAAAAGGGTTTCTGATCGGTGGATCTACCGGGGAGGGTCCGTATCTTGAAATCGGAGAACGACACCTCCTGATCGACGCCGCTCGTCAGCATCTGGGCACCAGGCCGTTTCTCCTCGCAGGCATAGCAGCCGAATCTTTGCGCTCCGCCCTTGCCCAGACCGCCGAAGCTGCCGGGGCGGGTGCCGACGCAGTGCTCGTGTTGACACCGGCGGCGATGGTTCGAGGCAACCACACTGCGGTGGCCGAGTTCTTCGTCGAAGTAGCGGACCATTCTCCCATCCCCGTGTTCCTCTATTCAGTTCCGGCCGTGACGGGCTATGCCCTTCCGGTCGAGCACGCCATCGAGTTGTCGCGCCATTCCAACATCGTCGGGATGAAGGACTCTGGAGGCGATCCGGTCGCCATGGCCCGCCTCGTACAGGAAACCGTTCAGGACTTCGTGCTGATGACGGGCTCGTCGAAAGCGGTAACCCTCTCCATCACCGTGGGGGCACACGGAGCGATCACGGCCAGTTCGAACTACCTCCCCGAGCTAGCCCACCAGGTTGTGACGTTGGCCCGCCGCTCCGCCAGATCCGCCGCCGCACAGCAGTCGATCCTGACCCGACTCTCAACCGCCGTTGAAGCTCACCGGGTGCCCGGTGTCAAAGCGGCTGCAGCCTTGATCGGGCTGCAGCCCGGATTTCCACGCAAGCCGCTGCGACCTCTGCCGAAAAAGGACGGGCAGGCGATCAAAACGGTGCTCGGCGAAGCCGGGATCATCTGAGAAGGTTCCACACGAAACCAAAGCCCGCAACCCGGACCGGGCACCTTCTCGGGCGTCGCCTCCCCACTGCTACCCTGGCCCCGTCAACACGACGCTGTGTCGAAAGAAGGAGCCATTCGATGGCAGTCAAGTTCCTCTCCGAGGATTGGGCCACAGAGGTAACCAACACCCTCCAGGCCAACGAGCAATTCAAAGCATCTGCCGACATGAGCGTGCAGTTCGTCGTCACTGATGCGCCCGAGGGCGAAGTGAAGTTCTACATGGATGCGACCGGCGATGATCCCGTCCAGGTAATGGGAGAACTCGACGACGCCGACGTGACGATCACCAGCAACTACGAAACCACCAGCGCGATCTTCAGCGGTGAGCTCAACACGCAGATGGCCTTCATGACCGGAAAGATCAAGGTCAGCGGCAACATGGCAAAGCTGATGACTCAACAGGCGGCACTCGGCCACTGGGCGACCGCTGTTTCCAGCCTCGACATCGACTTCTGATCGACCTGACGGAGAAGGGGCGACCCCGATGGGGGTCGCCCCTTTCTCTTTGTTGTGGTCCCGCTACTTCTTGCGCTTCGCCACTTCGTCCTTCAGCGCCTTGCCGGCCGAGAACTTCGGCACGAACTGGGTCTTGATTCGAATCGACTCACCGGTCGCAGGGTTGATGCCCTTGCGCCCCTGGCGCTTGCGCGACTCGAACGATCCGAAACCGATGATCTGAACCCGATCGCCCTTCTTGATCGCCTTCGTGATCGAATCGAAGACGCTATCCACAGCGGCCTTGGCTGCCGCTTTGGTGATACCGGCATCGGCCGCCACTTGATCGACCAATTCGCCCTTGTTCATCGAGATGCCTCCTCAGACAGCGATAACTACACAATTGTAACTATACGCCCTGGCAGCACGCATGCGTGGCGTTCCAGGGAACACCAGCACCGGAGCGGGCGTGGCTCCTTACAACTCGAGCTGGTGCAGCTCTTCCACCTTCTCTTTGACCGCGGTTGCCGCCTCGGCGAGGCCGGCTATCTCGTCGTCGGCGAGATCCAGCACCACGACTTCCTCAACGCCGTTCTTGCCAAGCTTCGCCGGAACCCCGAGGTACACGTCATTGATCCCGTATTCTCCCGAAACCCAGGCGCATACCGGCATCATGGCCTTCTCATCCTTGACGATGGCCGCAACCATTCGCGCGGCAGCCGAGGACGGGGCGTAGTAGGCGCTTCCGGTCTTGAGAAGAGCAACGATCTCTCCTCCCCCACCGCGCGTGCGCTCGAGGATTGCCTCGATCTCGTCGCTACTGAGGTAGTCGGTCAACGGTTTGCCCGCCACCGTGCACTGCGAGGGAACCGGGACCATCGTCGGACCGTGGCTGCCCAGCGTGAGGGCATTGATTTCGAGGATGTCCACCCCGGTGGCTTCCGACAAAAAATGGGCGAGGCGAGAGCTGTCGAGAATGCCCGCTTGCCCCAGAACCTTGTGATGGGGCAGTCCGGAAACCTCTGCCGCCAGCGTGGTCATCTGATCCAGCGGGTTCGTCACGACGACGAGGGTTGCTTGCGGTGAGTACTTGATGATCTGCGCGGTTACGTCCTTGATGATCTTGGCGTTTACCTCGAGAAGATCCATCCGGCTCATGCCGGGTTTTCTGGGCAGCCCGGCGGTGATGACCACCACATCGCTGCCTGCGGTGTCGGCATAGTCGTTGGTGCCGACGACGAGGGTTCGATACTGCTCGACCGGCCGGGACTGATTCATGTCGAGAGCCAGACCCTGCGGCAAGCCTTCGACGATGTCCGTCATCACCACCTCATCGACGATGTCCATCGCGGCCAATCTCTGAGCGGTCGTGGAACCGTACTTGCCCGCTCCGACGACGGTGACCTTGCTCATGCGCACACTCCTTGGCTGGTCGGTCCAGTACGTCAAGGCTAGCGCCGCTCCAGCGGCCCACGGACGGCCCACAGGACTGGATTGTGCGCCCGTCCTGCTATCAAGGAACCGTGCGACGTTCGCTGATCTCCATCTCCCTGCTGGCAGCCCTCCTGCTTCAAGCGTGCGGCCCGCTGGGGTCCGGCACGACCACCCGGGCCGGATCCGACACGACACCAGCCACGGTCGACATCGACTTGAACGATCCGGATTTGCAGGAGCGGCTCGGATCTCCCCCATTCGCCGACACCGTCTGGAAGCGCACCGTTGGTGGAATCTCCCTTCTGGGAGCCACCGATTCCGCCGACCCCGGGGAACTCGACCTGCTCGCCGGAGCGCTCGAGGAGGTTCCCGCCGCGCTGATCCAGGCTGCCCCTCCCCGCAACCTCATCAGGATCGGCTCGGTGGAAGGCGCTGAGGCTATCGGCAAAGCCGTCGCATTCACGAAGGGCCCCGACATCTATCTCGTCGACCGGACGTTTGCTCCCAACGATGAGCCCACAACTCGTATGGAGCTGACGCGGGCTCTTGCCCACGAGCTGGCACATGTGGCGCAGTACCGTGCGCTCGACGACGTGTACGTCGAGGCAGCACTGGCAGGCCGGATCGACCAGGTGGATCCGGCCGCAGGATCGTCGCTCGTACGATCATTTGCCTCTGCGGTGGGCTGGATCGATCAAAGCTCAGACCCCCTGGAAGCTGCATGGTTCTTGCCCTCGTCGATTGAAGCCTCGAGCGACTACGGCAGAACCGGAGCCGGCGAAGACATGGCCGAGGCGGTCTCCATGGTGGTCCTCGGGAGATCCAACTGGATCCCCGCATCGCATACTCGCTGGGTAGAGCAGTGGCTGGGCGCCGGAGCAACCATCCTCGCCAACGGAAAGCCGTGGGCTCCGGCAGGCTCACGGGAAGTTCTCTCGCGCGACCCGCTCTACGACGAAGCGGCGCTGAATGGAATCGCGGCGCGGTTCGAGCACGCCGAGCCGCTCTACTTCAGCCTGCCCGGTGATGTGGATCCTCATGCCCGGCTGGCGGCCGACATTCAGATCCGGTTGGTGGAACGGCGGCTCAGCGGTGTCCTGTCCCGCACCGATGACGACCGGCTCCCCCGCTACACCGGACTGTTCAGCGGGAGCGGGGGTGTGAGCCTGTGGGTCGAGTTGTGGGACTTCCGGGAGGCTACCGGATTCAAGACCGCCGATCCCATCCTCGCCTATGTAGTGCTGTGGTGAGAGTTGAAATACTGAGTACCTAGTATTCGTTACTCAGTACTCAGTACTCAGTACTCCTCCCCATAGGGACTTAGCCAACACCAACCATCCGTGTCCCGGCGACGACGCGATCGAACGCTCCGGTGCAGCTCATTTCGAGGCGGCGGATTCCAGCTTCGGGTCCTGCTTCCAGCTTGATCCGGCCTCCGGGCCAGACCAGTTCCGCGAAATCGGTGTCGTGGGCGCCCACCCCGGCACCGAGAACTTCTACGAAGAACCCCGCGGTGAGCCGGACATCGGGAGACTCCATCACGACCCGTTCCAGCACCGCCGGAACCGGTCCCCGCTCCGGCGGGTCGGACCACCAGCGCCTGCCCGCCGGCTCGCCGGCCCGGGCCGACTCCCAGGCAAGCTCAAACCGCCACACTTCTGATTCAGCGATCTGGACAACGGTGCCGTGCGAGTCCCGGGGATGGAGAAACGCTTCCCGCCACACGGGATCGGACAGGTCGACGCCGACCGGGTGCAGGCCCAGAGCTTCGAGCCGCTTCAGTTCGCCGGCCAGGTCCGGCACTTTGAAGGTCAGATGGTGCGGTCCTTCCCCATGGCGATCGAGGAACCGTGTGAGGAAATCGCTTCGTTCCAGGTTCCACGGCTCCAGCAACTCGATCGTCATGCCGCTGGTCAGATCTCCCATCCTGATCTGCATGGCCCGGAACCCGGCCGCATCACCGCCGGACACCAGCGTGCCTCCGAGGTCGGAGATCAGCACATCCCGGGCCGGAACCGCGTCCCGGATGGCCAGCGCCACGTGATCGAGATCACACGGCCGGGCCGGATCCACGTTCAGGCCGATTCCGGAGGCGGAATGAGACAGAACTCATTGCCATCAGGGTCGGCTACCACCCACAACGTGTAGTCGGGTTCGACGACTTCTCGCAGACGGCGACCGCCCAACTCCTCGACCCGGGCCAGCGCCCCCTCGAGATCCGCAACCCGCACATCGATGTGAGCTCGATTCTTGGCCACCTTCTCCTCATCGCTGTGCTGCAGGACCAGGCTCGGAGCACCCTCGTGCTGTGGTGCCAACCACCAGAACTGGTGGTGGCGAAACGCTATCTCCACCCCGAGAATCTGCGACCAGAACAGAGCGCCTCGCTCGAGATCGGCCACGTCGAAAACAACGTCGGCGATCACGCCGATCCCGGGGCCCGTCACCTCATCGGCGCCCACGACGTCTCCTGGAGATCGTCACATGCGTTCCACGATGGCGGCGGCGAACTCGGAGGTCTTGACTTCCGTTGCGCCCTCCATCAAGCGAGCGAAATCGTAGGTGACGATCTTGTCTTCGATGGTTGCCTCGATCGCATTGACGATGAGGTCCGCTACCTCTTTCCATCCGAGGTACCGGAACATCAACTCACCCGAGAGAATCACGGAGCCGGGGTTCACCTTGTCCATTCCGGCATATTTCGGTGCCGTCCCGTGCGTGGCTTCGAACACGGCGTGGCCGGTGTCGTAGTTGACGTTGCCGCCGGGGGCAATGCCGATCCCTCCGACCTGGGCGGCCAAGGCATCCGAGATGTAGTCACCGTTGAGGTTCATGGTGGCGATCACGTCGTATTCCGCCGGCCGGGTCAGGATCTGCTGCAGAAAGGCGTCGGCGATGGCGTCTTTGACGAGCAGCTTGTCGCCTGCGTCGCCGCCCGAATCCGCCCAGCTGACCGCGACGTCGGAGAACTCCTCCGCCACGAGCTCATAGCCCCAGCTGCGGAACGCCCCTTCGGTGAACTTCATGATGTTGCCCTTGTGGACCAACGTCACCGAGTCCCGCCCGTTGTCCAGCGCATACCGGATGGCGGCCCGGATCAGGCGCTTGGAACCGGTCTCGGAAATCGGCTTGATGCCCAGGCCGCTGTCGGGCCGGATGTCCCACCCGTAGGTTTCATGGAGGAACGCCAGGAGCTTGCGGGCGTCGTCGGTGCCGGCTTCGATCTCCTTGCCTGCGTAGACATCCTCGGTGTTCTCCCGGAAGATCACCATATCGATCAACTCGGGCTGCTTGACCGGAGACGGCACCCCCTTGAACCAGCGTACGGGACGCAGGCAGACATACAGGTCGAGGGTCTGGCGCAGGGCGACGTTGAGGCTGCGGATGCCCCCGCCGACCGGGGTGGTCAACGGACCCTTGATACCCGACGAGGTAGGTCCGGAAGGCATCGACGGTTTCGGCCGGCAGCCACTCACCGGTGTCGTCAAATGCCTTTTGTCCGGCCAGCACTTCCATCCACGCGATCCTCCGGCTGGAGCCGTACGCCTTGTCCACGGCTGCATCGAAAACCAGCTGGGCGGCCCGCCAGATATCAGGGCCGATGCCGTCCCCTTCGATGAAGGGAACGATCGGGTCGTCGGGGACGTGCAGGCCGGCGGGACCCATCGTGATTGGCGATGCCATGAGGACTCCTTCGTTGTATTCGCGATCGATTATCCCACGCTGCGTTCGGCCGCTGCCACGGTGTTGCGCATGAGCATGGCGACGGTCATCGGACCGACCCCGCCCGGGACCGGCGTGATCGCCCCGGCGATCTCCATCACCTCCTCGAAGCGGACATCGCCGACCAGACCGTCTTCGGTCCGGTTGATGCCAACATCAATGACCGTTGCCCCCGGCTTGACGGCATCCCGGCCGATCAGATTGGGAACCCCCACGGCGGCTACAAGGATGTCCGCTTCGCGAGCGACGGCAGCGAGATCGGGAGTTCGGGAGTGGGCGGCCGTAACGGTGGCGTCGGTGCCCTTGGCGGCCATGAGCATGGAGAGCGGCCTGCCGACCAGAAACGAGCGGCCCACGATCACGGCTCGCTTTCCGGCCGTTGCGATCCCGTAGTGGGCAAGGATTCGCATGACGCCCTGTGGAGTGCACGGGACGAGCACCGCCCTCTCCAGGGCCAGGAGGCCGAGGTTGTACGGATGGAGCCCGTCCGCATCCTTGTTCGGATCGATCAGCGAGGTCACCCGTTTGTCGTCGAGGTCTCCGGGCAAGGGCAGTTGCACGAGGATCCCGTCGACTGCGGGGTCGGCGTTGAGCCGAAGCACGAGCGCTTCCACGTCTGCCTGGGTGGTGTCTGCGTCGAGCTCATGGTGCAGCGAGTTGATGCCCACCTTCTCGGCGAGCCGTCTCTTGCTCCGCACGTAGACATGCGAGGCCGGGTCGTCGCCGACCAGGACGGTGGCCAACCCGGGTACCTTGCCGCGCCGCGCCAGGGCGGCCACTCGTTCGGCCACCTCGTCTCGAACGGCTGCTGCTACTTCTTTTCCATCCAGTATTTGCGCACTCAATGTCGAAAATGCCTCCTGCCGGTGAACACCAGGGTTATCCCGGCTTGTTCTGCGGCCACGATTACTTCCTCGTCTCGGTTGGATCCGCCGGGTTCAACGACGGCTTTGACGCCGGCCTTGGCGAGCGTGTCGATGCCGTCGCGGAACGGGAAGAAGGCGTCGCTGGCCGCCGCCGCCCCCACCGCCCGCTTGCCGGCTCGAGCCACGGCTCGTTCCGCTGCTCCCACGCGGCTCTGATCTCCCGCCCCAACTCCCACGGCAGCCCCGTCACGGGCGATCACGACGGCATTCGATTTGGTGTGGGCTGCGACCACCCAGGCCAACTCGAGATCGGTCCACTCGTCGGCAATCGGCCGCCGCGATGTCATGACCCTCCAGTCGTCGGGACCTTCCACGATGCTGTCGCGCGTTTGCGCAACGAACCCGCCATCCAAACGGCGCAGGTCGATCCCCCCGGGGTGAGGAGCCGGGCCGTGGAGAACCCGCAGGTTCTTTCTGCGGGCCAGCACCTTCTCCGCTTGCGGTGTCACGTCCGGAGCTATGACCACTTCCACGAAGACCTCGGCAAGCCCTGCTGCGGTGGCGCCGTCGAGGGGCCGGTTCAGGGCCACCACACTCCCGAAAGCCGAGAGGGGATCGCACTCCCACGCTGCCGCAAATGCCTCAACGAGCGAATCTGCCAGGGCCACCCCACTGGCATTGGTGTGCTTGACGACCACCGCGGCCGGCCGCTCGAACTCCCAGGCCAGGCGCCAGGCTGCTTCGGTATCAACGTAATTGTTGAAGGACATCTCCTTGCCTTGCAGCTGGACGGCCAACGTCCACCATCCCTCCACTCCGGCCTGCCGATATGCAACCGCCGCCTGGTGCGGGTTCTCCCCATACCGCAGGATCCGGCGCCGTTCCACGGGCAGCACCAGGCGTTCAGGAAGCTCGTCCGGTTCCAGCCACGCCAGAATGGCGGCGTCGTATGCGGCGGTACGGTAGAACGCGGCTCTGGCAAGCTCGCTCCGGAGCTCATCGTCGAGGCCGCCTTGTTCTACCGCCGCCAGAACCAGGTCGTATTGATCCGGGGAGGTCACCACCCCGACGTGAGCATGGTTCTTGGCCGCCGCCCGGATCATGGCAGGCCCACCGATATCGATGTTCTCGATCGCCTCCGCCGTGGCCACCCCGCCGCGAGCCACGGTCGCTTCGAACGGATAGAGGTTGACGACCACCAGTTGAAAAAGCTCTATCCCCCGGTCTTCCAGATCGATGCGATGTTCCGCGTTGCCGGGGTCGGCCAGGATCCCTCCGTGGATCGACGGATGCAGCGTCTTGACCCGGCCTCCGAGGATTTCTGGAGAACCGGTGACGTCGGCAACTCTCGTGATGTCCAGGCCGGCCGCTTCCAGCACGCCGGCGGTCCCACCCGATGAGACGATCACGACTCCGGCCTCAGCCAGGCTCCGAACGAAGGGAACCAGATCGCTCTTGTCGGAAACGGAGATCAGTGCCCGACGCACCGGGATCCGCGTCACGATTCCCCCCAGATCACGTGGCGGCCCTCGACCCGCAACCGGCCGGCGGCGAACGCCTTGACCACCTGCGGGAACAGGCGATGCTCTTCTCGTTGAATGCGGGCATGGAGCGTCTCCTCGGTATCACCGGGCTCTACCGCGACAGCCTGCTGAGCGATGATCGGACCGTGGTCCACCTCAGCATCGACGAAATGGACGGTCACGCCGCTCACTCTCACCCCGTGAGCCAGCGCAGCCGGCACGGCATGAGCGCCGGGAAAAGCAGGCAGCAGGGCTGGATGGATGTTGATGATCCGGTTCGGGAAGCGATCAATAGCTGCCGGCGAGAGGATCCGCATGAACCCGGCCAGGAGCAGGGCCTCTCCCCCGTGGCGCTGGGCGACTTCACACACGGCCATCGAGAATCCCTCCCGGTCGTTGAAATCGCCCCACGAAACCACTTCGGCCGGTACGCCGGCGTCGGCGGCACGACCCAGGGCGGCAACCCCGGGCCGATCGGAGATCACAACAACAATGCGAGCGCCGAACTCGGGATCGGTCCTGGAGGCGTCGAGGAGCGCCTGCAGGTTGGAGCCTGAGCCGGATACCAACACTGCTACGGGCAGCACGCAGAGCCCTTCCTGACGTCTCTCAGCGCATACTAGGTGAGCGTCGACCGGGGCCAGATCGCCCGGTTCAGAACGGAACGTTCACCATGGTGCGCGTGTCGATGGTGTCCAGCAGCTTGGCCGGTTCGGGGTCGATGGCCTTGCGCAGCTCCGAGGCGTAGTAGCGGTCGGAGGCTGCCTCGATCCCATCCTCGCAACCGACGATCCAGATGAACTGGTTGTCCTCGGGGATCGACCAGGCACCGACTACTTCGAACCCGGCCGCCCGGCGCGCTTCGACCACGGCCGGAAAGATTCCGAGGAAGGTCTCCATCTCGCCTTCTTTGACCCCGTACATCCGCAGCTGGTATTCCATAGCCCGTTCCCCATTTCCGATAACTGACCACCGGCCACCCCTACGGTACACCCGGAGATTTGAAGCCGACCAGCCAGCCCTAATCTGTTTCGGTGACCGATCGACTCCTCACCAAACCGTTTGTCTTCGCCTGGCTGGCCAACATGGCCCAGGGCATGGCATTCACGATGTTCCTCCATTTCCCCGGTTTCCTGAAGGGCCTGGGGGCCGGGGAAGTGGAAATCGGACTGATCGTCGGCCTGACCGCCGTCGCATCGATTGCCGTCCGACCCTCGGTCGGCCGGGCGATGGACCGGCGCGGGCGGCGGCCGGTGATCCTGTTCGGGAACGTCGTCAACGTCGCCGTTCTGGCCCTCTACTTGACCGTCGGCGAGCTGGGGTTCTGGCTGTATGCCGTCCGCATCACCCACGGATTCGCCGAAGCACTGCTCTTCACCGCCCTGTTCACCTACGGCGCCGACCAGGTGCCCGCCACCCGCCGCACCGAAGGAATCGCGCTCTTCGGGATCTCGGGGATCCTGCCGATCGCCCTCGGCGGAGTCCTGGGCGACATCATCCTGGCCCGCTGGGACTTCGACATCTTCTTTCTCTTCGTTCTGGGGTTCGGGATCCTGGCGCTGGTGTTGTCGCTGCCGCTCCCTGAATCGCACAACCCGAGCGCAGGAGGAGAACAACCCCAACGATTCCTCACCTCGGTTCTGCAGAAGAACCTCGTGCCACTGTGGTGGGTGACGCTGGTGTTCTCGCTGGCCCTCACGGCGTACTTCACGTTCCTCAAGACCTTCGTCATCGACACGGGAATCGGCTCGGTCGGGCTCTTCTTCTCTGCCTATGCCGCCACGGCCATCGGTCTCCGGTTGTTCGCAGCATGGCTGCCCGACCGGGTGGGCCCCAAGCGGGTGCTGTACCCGGCGCTCGGTTCAATGGTCCTGGGATTCATCGTGCTGGCCTCCGCAACGGGGTCGGGAGCCATCGCCGTGGCGGGAGTGCTCTGCGGAGCCGGCCACGGGTATGCGTTCCCGATCGTCATGGGGATGGTGGTCTCGCGCGCTGCCGAGGCCGACCGGGGCTCGGCCATGGCCATCTTCACCGGCCTGTTCGATGTGGGCGCCCTGCTGGGCGGCCCGGCATTTGGCGCCATCATCCGATTCGGCAGCTATTCGTCGATGTTTCTGGCGGCAGGCGGTTGGATGCTGGCCGGTGGCCTCATTTACGCCTACCTGGATCGGTCCAACCCGGTCGCTCCGACCGGCATGCGGCGCACCCGCCTGGCAGGCACCTCCATGATCCCCGGCGAAAGCGCGGTCGTCGCGATCGATGGCGACCCACCCGCAGGCAAGGACTGAACCAAGTACCAAGTACCAAGCACGAAGTACCAAGTACCAAGCACGAAGTACCAAGTACGCACGCCGAAGGCGTGCTCAGGCCCGCTACCAGGCGCCGCCGCCACCACCACCGCCGCCGCCACCGCCACCACCGCTGAAGCCACCGCCGCCACCGGAAGAACTGGGCGGGGCGAACGCTCCGGTCAGGGCCGACTGCAGGCCGGCGAGGGCGTTGCTGGAATGGCCTCCGGAGAAGCCGTAGTTGCCGTACCAGTAGATGCTGCTCGATTCGGCCAGTTGTTCGGGAGCGTGGATGCGGGCAGCCTCGAGGACATCGTCGGCCACCCCCAGGGTGATGGCGTAGACCAGGTACTCATCCCATAGGTCCAGGGCAATCGGCGGAGCCTCATGCAAGCGGCTGAAGTCTTGCAGGTAGCGCTTGAATGCCTCCCACCTCACCGCCAGGAGGGCACCCTGATCGGAGCGCTTCACCCAGCCGGTCTGGCGGAACCCGAAGACGGCCACAATCGCCGCATTGATGACGAAAGCGCCGACCAACCCGGGCACCAGGAAAGGCGCCCAACGCGATCCGGCCACGGCGTTCCAGAAGGGAAACAGCACCGCAAACATGATGATCAAGCTCCCGATGGCCCAGGCCAGCGGCTTGCCACCGCTCCGATCCAGCAACCCCAACCGAACCTGTTCCTTGCGAGCTTCGCTTTCGAACTTGTCGTACCGGGTGGCGTTGGCCGCCGCGTCGTCCCGAATCTCCTTCCGGAACTCGGTCAGCGGAAGCGGTCCGTCCGCCAGCACTCCTTCCAGAATCTCCATCACGGGCCGCTCAACGGCCCCGGTGGCCAGACCGACATCGGCCAGACCGATCTCGAGATCGGAGACTTCTTCACGGCGGAGACCCATCCAGGTTTTCTTCTCGACCGTCACCGGCTGGGCGCGCAGGGCCCCCCGGCGAATCAAATCAAACATGGTGGCAACGAAGTCCTCGGTGCCGACCGGCCCCTGGCGCAACAGTCCTCCGACTACGGCGGGTGGATGATCCGAAGGAGGTTCTTGTTCGTATTCCCGGTCGTAGGCCACATCGGGCTCGCGCCCGTGCCGGAAGTAGATGAACAGCACGGCCACCGTTGCGGGCAGGAATGCCAGCAGGGCGAGGGTCACCACCAGGAAGGTCAGCAGGGTTCGATCGGTCGATGCCTGGCTGTCCTGTGCCTCTTCGTACCCGAGGATCTCCTCGAGGCCGTTGCCGGCGATCACCGTGGCGCCGGCGGTCGACGGCAGGTCGGAGCGGGGGAACACCACCCGGAGTTCAACCCACTGGCCGGAGGGAATCCCTTCGGCGATGAGGCTGGGTGAGACGCCGTCCTCGCCGAGTGACGTTGAGCCGTTCACCGAGCGCGGATGCCCCCAGACCAGGACGTCACCGGAAACCTGATCGCCGGGGAGCTCCATGGTCGCGAAGAGGTGGCCGAGCGGCTGATCCCATTGATCGCCCCAGACTTTCAGGTTGACGTCCACCACGTCGTCGTACGCGGTTGCCAGCCCGAGCAGCCGGTAGCTGACCGTGAAGGTGCGAGCTTCGTCGAAAGCCTGATAGTGCCAGACGACCCGGACGAAACTGCCCCGCTGCTCCACCCCGAAGGTCCCGGGATTGCCCACGGATCCGAGTTCGGTCGGCGCCCCGGGCTGGTAGACGATGCTCCCCTCGGCCACCCCGACGTCGACGACCTGCTCTCCCGAACGGAGGGGGATGTCACGCCAGGCCCCGGCAAACGATCCGTCGAAGTCATAGGTGATGTACTCGGTAACGAGCACCGACCCGTCTGACTCAACAACGACCTCGACATCCGTGTTGGTCAGATTGAAGGACTTGGCTGCTGCCGGGAAAGCCCCGAGTAGCGAGAACAGTGCCGCGAGAACCGCGACAAGGACGAGCGAGCGGAGCCTGCCGATCCGTCTCAGAAGCGCACCTCCGGTGCCTGCTCTGCCTCGTCCGGGGCATCGAAGAACGGCTTCACGGAGAACCCGGTCATAGCCGCAACGATGTTGGACGGCACCGTCTGAACCCTGTTGTTGAACGTCAGCACGGAGTCGTTGTAGATCTGTCGCGACACCGCAATCTTGTTCTCGGTCTCGGCCAACTGCGCCTGGAGTTCCGAGAAATTCTGGCTGGCCTTCAGATCGGGATAGGACTCGGCAAGTGCAAAGAGCTGCCGCAAGGCTCCCGTGAGGAAGTTCTCGGCCTGCGCCTGCTCCTCGACCGTTCCTGCCGCCTGGGCCCGGTTCCGGGCTTCGACGACCTGCTCGAAGGTTGACTTCTCGTGCGAGGCATACCCCTTCACGGTTTCGACCAGATTCGGGATCAGGTCGTAGCGCCGTTTCAGCTGAACATCTACCTGGGCCCAGGCATTGTCCACGCGGTTTCGCAACTTGACCAGGCTGTTGTAGATGCCGACGCCTGCCAGGACCAGAACGACGACCACCACACCGGCAATCACATAACCCACATATCCCCCTCGGTTCGACTCGTGCCGAGTCTAGAGACAGCGGCGGTCGGGGAACGGGTTGGGAACCCTACAATTTGCGGTCGTGCAAACCTTGTCCAAGCTCCGCACCTTCACCGGCGATTCACGCAGATTCCTCGCATCGGCGTTCCTGTGGGGCTTCGCCTTCTCCGTGACCTGGTTGTACCTCAACTTCCTGTTTGAAAACCTCGGTTTTTCCGATTCGCTGGTGGGGGCCGCCAACGCCATCCCCAACATGGTCGCCATCGTCCTCGCCCTCCCCGTCGCCCGGCTGGCCGGCCGACTCGGGTTCATTCGCTCGCTCCGCATTGCGGCGGTGGTGGCCGGAACCGGGCTGGTGGTGCTCGGGTTCGTCGAACAGACCGTGCTGGTGATCCTGGCGGTGGCGCTGGTCGGCGTCGGCGGGATGGCGTTCTGGGTGGTCCCCTCCCCGTTGATGACCGCCCTGGAACCTGCCGCCAACCGAACCTATTTGTTTTCGGCGCAGTTCGCCGCCCATTTGGTCGCCGGGTTCCTGGGAAGCCTGATCGGTGGCCAGATGCCTGCGATCTTCGCCCGCCTGGCCGACATAGACCCGAAGAGTCTCCAGGCGATCCAATGGACCGTCGTCCTGTCGGGACTGCTCTACATGCTGGCGGCGGTCCCGCTGCGGAACGTCGCCGAGGTCAGACCGGACGAGCCCGGTCACGGATCGCTCTGGAACATCCCTCGCGCCGCCCGGCCCATCTTCCTGAAACTGCTGGCCCCCAACGCCCTGATCGGCCTCGGGGCCGGCCTGATCATCCCGTTCCTCAACATCTTCGTCGAGGGCAAGTTCGGGGTTGAGTTCTCCACTCTGGGGGCGGTGTTCGCCTGGTCGCAGCTGGGCATGGCTGTGGCGGTCATGACCCAGCCGCTCATCGCCGCCCGGCTCGGCAAGGTCGCCAGCATCGTGCTGGTCCAGGCGCTGTCACTCCCCTTCATCGCCATGCTCGGCTTCTCGAGCAGTTTCGCCGCCGTGGCCATTGCCCTGTTCGTCCGGTCGGCGCTGATGAACGCCGCCAATCCCATCTATGCCGCGTTCACGATGGAGCAGGTCAAGGAGGGGTGGCGCCCGGCCCTGGCGGCAGCCGAGAACATGGTGTGGGCGGCGGGGTGGGTCGTCGGGCCGATCGCCTCCGGCCTGGTGCGGGAGCGATTCGGCTTCGATACCGGGTTTCTCGTTCTCTTCGCCGCAATGCTCGGGCTCTACGCCGCCGGAATCACCTACTCATGGCTGGTGCTGCGGCCCCTCGAGAAGGCCTCCGAAAAGCGACCGGGCGAACCGGCCGCGCCCGGTCCCTAGCCGAAACGGCCGGCGGCGGCCTGCCAGATCAGCACTCCTCCGAGCAGCACCAGCAATCCCCCGCTTCCGGCCAGGATCCGCCGGTACCAGGCCAGGTTCAACACACCCCGCCCGAAGGCGACTCCCCAGGCCAGGAAGAGCTTGCTTCCCACCAGCAAACCGTAGAAACCCAGCAGGAACGCTGCCGCCGGGCCGGGGCCCCTCCCCCAGGCCGACACCAGCAGGGGTCCGCCCACCCCCAGCCAGAACAACCACGGGTGGGGGCTGAGAATGTTGGTGATGAAGCCTCGCCGGAGATCTTTGCTTTCGACCTTTCGGCTTTCGAATGAGGCGCGGGGCGCCTTCCGATAGGTGTCGACTCCCAGCACGATCACGAACACTCCGCCTGCTACCGCCAGGTAGGGCAGAACCCGGGTGGGGAAGACGCCGACGGCGAGCACGCTGAGTGCCACCACCGGCAGGTCGGACAACAGGGGGGCGATGGCTACCCGCACCCCGGCCGCTACCCCGCGTTGCAGTGCGGTCGTCACCACCAGGGCGCTGAGGGGCCCGGGGCTGATCCCGGCGGCAAAGCCGAGTGAAATGCCGAGCAGCAGCTCAGACACGAACGAAGCCGGCTACCGGGAAGCTTCGAATCTCCGGTGCTTCATCCCAATGCATCTGCCATGGCACGGCCGATCTGGGTGGGGTCGTCGAGCACCACTGCCCCTGCGGCCCGGAGAGCCTCCATCTTGGCTTGCGCCGTCCCCTTCGACCCGGAGATGATGGCGCCGGCATGACCCATCTTCTTGCCGGCCGGAGCGGTCACCCCGGCCACGTACGCCACGACCGGCTTGTCGACGTTCGCCTGGATGTACGCAGCCGCCTGTTCTTCGGCGTCGCCGCCGATCTCGCCGATCATCACGATGCCCTCGGTCTCCGGATCGGCCTGAAAGCGGGACAGCACATCGATGAAGTTGGTGCCGGGCACCGGGTCGCCGCCGATGCCAATACAAGTGGTTTGGCCGATACCCAGCATGGTCAGTTCGTGGACCGCCTGGTAGGTAAGCGTGCCAGAGCGGGACACCACGCCGACGCTCCCGGGGAGCGTGATCTCGTGGGGCATGATCCCAACGTTGGACTTTCCGGGTGAGATCAAGCCGGGGCAGTTGGGGCCGATCAGCACGGTGCCGGGACTCGTCTGCTTGACGTAGTTGTACACCCGCGCTTCATCCTGCGCCGGGATCCCCTCGGTGATGCAGACGACAACCGCACATCCGGCGGCGGCCGCTTCCATGATGGCGTCGGAAGCGAAAGCCGGAGGCACAAAGATCAGCGAGGTGTTGGCCCCGGTCCCTTCCACCGCCTGCGCCACCGTGTCGAAGATCGGGATTCCTTCCACTTCCTCGCCGCCCTTCCCGGGCCGGGTGCCTGCCACCACGTTGGTGCCGTAGGCGCGGTTACGAAGGGCGTGGAACTGTCCCTCTTTGCCGGTGAGACCCTGCACGACGACTCTCGTTGATGTGTCGATGAGAATCGCCATGTCAGGCCCCCTCCCCTTTCGCCAGTGCTACGGCTTTCTCCGCCGCATCTCGCATGGTGGCGGCCGGAATCAGCTTCTCCGACTTGACCCCGGTCAGGATCTCGCGGCCTTCGGCGGCGTTGGTGCCGTCCAACCGGACAACGATCGGCCAGGGAAGATCCAGGCTCTCGAAGGCTTCGAGAATGCCCTGGGCCACCAGATCGCCTCTCGTGATCCCACCGAAGATGTTGATGAGGACGCTCTTGACGGAAGGGTCCTGCATGAGGATCTCCAGCGCCGCGGTGATCGTGTCCGCACCGGCACCGCCACCCACATCCAGGAAGTTCGAAGCCTTCCCTCCAACCAGCGAAACGACGTCGAGGGTCGACATGACCAATCCTGCGCCGTTGCCGATGATGCCGATGTCGCCGTCCAGCTTGATGAAGTTCAGATCCCGCTCCTTGGCCATCTTCTCGACCGGCGGGATCTCGTGATCGTCTGCCAGTGCCGGAAAGTCTGGATGCCGGAAAAACCCGTTTTCGTCGAGCGATACTTTGGCATCGAGGGCCACCACGTTGCCTTCGTCGGTCAGGATCAACGGATTGACCTCAACGAGGTCACAGTCGAACTCGACGAACGCCTGGTAGAGCTTCTTCAGGAGCGCAACCGCCCCCCGGGCCGCTTCCGGGTCGAGCTTGGCCCGGTAGACCATTTCGGTCGCTTGCCAGTTGGTCAGGCCCATCACCGGGTCGATGTGCACCTTCACCACCGCTTCGGGTTCGGTGGCGGCAACTTCCTCGATGTCCACGCCACCCTTGGCACTGATCATGCCGAGATGTTTCTTGGCGGAGCGGTCCAGCGTGAACGAGGCGTAGTACTCGGCCTTGATGTTCGAGGCGCTCTCGACCCACACCTTGTGCACGGTGTGTCCTTTGATGTCCATGCCGAGGATCGCCAGGGCATGATCGTGCGCTTCGTACGGATCCTCGGCGAGCTTGATGCCGCCTGCCTTGCCGCGCCCCCCGACCTGCACCTGGGCTTTCACCACCACCCGTCCGCCGATGTCCTCGGCCGCACGCTGGGCTTCTGTCGGTGTCGTCGCCACCCGCCCTTCCGGCACCGGTACCCCGATGCGAGCGAACAGCGATTTCCCCTGGTATTCGAGTAGGTCCACGGTGTCTCCTCGTCAGCGTGTAGGAATGTTGGCGTCCACCCAGTCGGTGATTGCCTTGAGCGGAGTGCCCGGCGTGAAGATCCCGGCGAGACCCGCGTCGAGCAACGCCGAAGCGTCGTCTTCCGGAATGATGCCCCCACCGAACACGACGATGTCGGAAGCATCCCGTCCGGCCAGGAGTTCCACGACCTTCGGGAATAACGTCATGTGGGCGCCGGAGAGTACCGAAAGCCCGATCCCGTTGACATCTTCCTGGATGGCCGTCTCGACGATCTGCTCCGGCGTCTGGTGGAGCCCCGAGTAGATCACCTCGTTGCCGGCGTCCCGGAGGGCCCGGGCGATGACCTTGGCGCCGCGGTCATGTCCGTCGAGTCCGGGTTTGGCGATCAGGATCCTGCGTGGCATAGCCACCCGAGGTTACCGCAATGCGAGGCGACCTGATCCCCCCTTCCATTTTGGCGCTCTCGTGCGCACATTTCGAGCGTGTTGGGTGCCTGAACGGAAGAACTCGGGACCGCTACGGTTGTAGCAACGAGAACCACGCTGGAGGAACCCGCATGTCCAACATCCATGGAGTCGCCGCCCGGGGTCAAAGCATCTGGATGGATGAGATCTCGAGACAGTTGCTCGAACCGGAGGGCCTGGCGGCGCTCGTCGACGGCGCCGCCGTTACCGGTGTGACCTCAAACCCGACGATCTTCGCCAATTCCATCGTACGTTCGACCGATTACGACGAAGCGCTGGGCGAACTCGTCGAGCGCGATGCCGACACCGTCGAGATCTACACGGCGCTGGTGACCCGGGACATACGCGACGCCTGTGACGCCCTCAAGCCGGTCTGGCAGCAGAAGGATGGAGCCGACGGGTTCGTCTCCGTAGAAGTTTCACCGCTGCTTGCCAACGAGACCGAAGCAACGATCTCAGAAGCGCGGGACTGGTGGAAGCGGGTCGACCGGCCGAACCTGCTCATCAAGGTCCCGGCCACCGCGGCCGGAGTCCCTGCTGTGCGGCAGCTGATCGGAGAAGGCATCTCCGTGAACGTGACCCTGATCTTCTCACTCGAGCGATATCAGCAGGTCATGGATGCCTATCTGGACGGCCTGGAGACCTACGCAAGCACCGGCGGTGACCTCGCCCGGGTCAACTCGGTGGCCTCGTTCTTCGTGTCGCGAGTTGATTCCGAGGTCGATCAACGGCTCGAAGATATCGGCACCGATGCGGCCCTGGCTCTCCGCGGGAAAGCCGCCATCGCCAACGCCCGCGCCGCATATGGCCTGTTCCTGGAGACCTTCGCCGGGCCACGGTGGGAAACCCTGGCGGGCCGGGGCGCCCGCATCCAGCGTCCGCTGTGGGCGTCGACCAGCACCAAGAACCCTGCGTATCCGGACACGATGTACGTCGACCAGCTGGTCGTTGCGGATACCGTCAATACCGTCCCGGTCAAGACCATCGAGGCCTACCAGGATCACGGCAACCCCGAGCCTCCCGTGTTCGGCGAAGCGGACATCGCCGCGGCCAAGGCAACACTCCAGAACCTGGCGGAGGTCGGAATCGACTACGACGATGTTGTGGAGGTCCTCGAAGACGAGGGCGTGGAGAAGTTCGCGGTCTCCTATCGGGAATTGCTCGACTCGATCGACCAGAAACGCCTTGCCCTGAAGGGATAGCGTTTCTCGAACGAGGCCGGCGCATCAACCCCCGTTCAGGGGAATCGAGCCGTCCGTCCGGTGGTATTCGTCGTGGGCGGCGATCAGGGGCTCCCAGTCGGGATGGTCGACATCAACAGCTACGAGATGGCGCGTGCGCGGTCCGCCGTCGCGGTCGAAAGAGCGGGCCGTGCGGATAAGCCTGGCGGACACATCATCGATGCGACGATGCTGGGCCAGGTGCTCCTCCCACGAGACACATACGAACACCTCGGTGATCCGGTGCGGGTCTTCGCTGTTCCGGTAGAGCCGCCAGCGATACGCTCCGGTGAGCAAGCGCACCCTCCGAATCTCACTCATCAGCTTCACGAACTTCTCCAGATCGGCCCGGTCGATATTCCAGGTGTTGGCGATCATGACGGGTCCTCCCTCCGTGTCCACATGGGAGGGAACCGGGGCGGTTTCCGTGTATTCGGGGGTTTCGATTTGATCGAGAGACGGGATGCGGAACCGCGGCGCCAGCAGTCCCAGAATGATCGCACCTGCCGAGAACACGACCATCGCTCCGCCTGCCCCGATGAGGTCGGCAAGGGCCCCCGAAAGAATGCTGCCGATCGGATAGATGCCTGAGAACGCCAGCGTGTAGAGGCTCATAGCCCGCCCGCGAATCCACTCCGGCGCCATCAGCTGGCTGCTGGCGTTGACCGTGGTGAGCGTCAGCACCCAGGCAGCTCCTGCGACCACCATGCCTGCGGCGGCAACGAGCGAGGAAGGAGCGAGCCCGACCGTCACACCGGCCGCACCGAACACGACGATGGTGGTCGGGACCGAACGCACCCCAAGTCTCGCGACCAGACGGGGTCGGAGGAGCGCCCCGACGAGGGCGCCGGCGCCCATGAAACCCAGCAGAATTCCGTAGGTTGTCTCCGAGCCACCGAGTTCACTCGTCCGGTTCGGCAGCGTCGCTTGCAGCACGGCCGAGGTGATGGCAAACAGCGCCACCAGACCGAGGAGGCGCCGGAAGGCCGGGGTGAACCGGGCGTAGCGAATGGACTGAGCAATCGCGTTCGTCATGGACGTGTTCTCGTGCACCGGCAGTTTGAGACGGCTGCCCACAACGGCGATCACCACGATCACGGCCAGATAGGAGATCGCATTGAGGCCAAAACCGAGCTCAGGTCCGACCGTGGCCACGATCAGTCCGCCGAGGGCCGGCCCGATCGCCCGGGCGACGTTGAATCCTGCGGAGTTGAGCGCAACGGCGCTGGCGACCATCCCGCGCGGCACGAGGTCGGGGACGAGCGCCTGCCAGGCGGGAAGGTTGAAGGCAACACCGACCCCCATGAGGAGACCGAGTCCCAGCAGCAGACCCGGTGTGATCAGGTCCATCACGGTGAAGACGGCCATCGCCGCCGCAGCAGATCCCATCATCGACTGCGCCACCAGCATCACCTTCGTTCGGTCGATGGTGTCGGCCACCACGCCCGAAATGAGCGAGAGGAAGAGGAGTGGCAGGAGGTTCGCCGCCAGCATCAAGCCCACCCAGGTAGCCGATGAATCGGTGAGTTCTTTCATCAACCACGCAGCCGCCACCGTCTGGAAGAACGAACCGATGTTTGAGAAGAGCGCGGCGAGCCAGATGGCGCGGTAGTACGGGATGCGAAGCGGAGCCATGGCCTGGGACATGCCCGCGAGTGTAGAAAGGGCCGGGGCCCAACAGGATCACCCGGGCCGACCGGATTCGCCGGGGAAGGCCGGCCGTGCTCGAACGGCCTGCGCTAGGCCTTCTTGAGCGGCGCCCAGGCGAGCAACAGGCGCTTCTGACCCTGTTCGTCGAACCGGACCGTGGCCTCGGCGCGATCACCGGTGCCGACGATCTCCAGGACCACCCCGGTCCCCCACTTGTTGTGAACGACCCGGTCGCCGGGGGCGATACTCGCGGGTTCAATCGTCGGGTGGGAAGACGACTGCTGCGTCTCGACATCCGGCCGCCTCCGGCGCTTGTCGATCTTGGTCACCAATTCCTCGGGGATTTCCGATAGGAATCGGCTTGGCGGGTTGTAGTTGGTCCCGCCCCACAACATGCGGCTCCAGGCGTTGGTCATGAAGAGCCGATCCTGGGCCCGGGTGATCCCCACGTAGCAGAGCCTCCGCTCCTCCTCCAGCTCCGAGGGGTCGCCCAGGGACCGCACGTGGGGGAACACACCGTCGTCGAGTCCGATGATGAAGATGATCGGGAATTCGAGACCCTTGGCGTTGTGCAGCGTCATCAGGGTCACGGTGGCAGAGCCTTCTTCGAACTCGTCGATGTCGGCGACCAGGCTGATGGATTCCAGGAAGAGCCCGAGACGACGAAGTCCATCGAGGTCGTCCCAGGCTTCGTCACCGACGATCGAGCCCTCCACGCCGATCTCGTACTCCTCGGCCACGGTGACCAACTCCCGCACGTTCTCGACTCTCCCAAGGGCTTCAATCGTCTGCTCAACTTGAAGCTCCGCCAGGTACCCGGTCGATTCGAGCACAGATTCAACGGCGGCCTTTGGCCCACCCTCGGCCTTAGTCCGCAGCAGGTCGAGGAGGGCGAGGAACTCCTTGACCTGCTTCCTAGCGCGGGCCGACAGGTGAGGCTCATCGTCGACCCGGGTCAGCCCTTCATAGAACGACACTTCCAGACCCTGGGCATACCGGTCGAGGTGGCCGAGCGAGGTGCTGCCCAGCCCACGCTTCGGAACGTTGATCACACGCTTCAACGCCACCTGGTCGTCGGGATTGACCAGGACCCGCAGATAGGCAATCACGTCCTTCACCTCGCGCCGATCGTAGAACTTGACGCCGCCGACGACCGCATAGGGGATGCCGTAGCGGACGAACACTTCTTCGAGTACGCGGCTTTGCGCATTGGTGCGGTAGAAGACGGCGATGTCGGATGGAGACCGGCCCGCGTCCTCGAGGGCGTTGATCTGCTCCGCGACGAAAGCAGCCTCGTCTCTTTCATCTTCTGCTTCGTAGCGGCTGAGCAGTTCCCCGCGTCCCCGGTCGGTCCACAGGTGCTTGGGTTTGCGTTCATCGTTGTTGGAGATCACCGAGTTGGCCGCTTCCAGGATCACCTCGGTCGATCGGTAGTTCTGACCAAGCACTACCACCCGGGCGTCGGGGTAGTCACTCTCGAAATCGAGGATGTTCCTGATGTCGGCGCCGCGAAAGCGGTAGATCGACTGATCGCTATCCCCAACCACACAGATGTTGCGATTCAGAGCACTCAGTTGTTTGATCAGCATGTACTGGGCCCGGTTTGTGTCCTGGTACTCGTCGACCAGCACGTACTGGAACCGGCGCTGGTAGTGATCCAGCACATCGGGGAATGCCCCGAACAGCTCGACCGTGATCATCAGGAGGTCGTCGAAATCCATAGCCGATGCTTCCAGCAGCCGCTGCTGATACAGCCGGTACACGTCTGCTACCTGCTCGTGATAGAAGCCGGTGCCCTGTTGGCTGAAGGACTCGTAGTCGATGAGTTCGTTTTTGGCATCGGAGATCGCCGCCCGGATGTTGCGAGGCGGAAACCGCTTGGGATCCATATCGAGATCGCGCACGCACATCGTGACCAGACGCAAGGAGTCGGCATCGTCGTAGATCGTGAACGAGGACCGGTACCCGAGCCGGGGGGCTTCCCGCCGCAGAATTCGGGCACAGGCACTGTGGAAGGTCGACACCCACATGGCCCGCACCGCACCGCCGACCAGTCGCTCGACACGCTCCTTCATCTCGTTGGCAGCCTTGTTCGTGAAGGTGATCGCCAGGATCGCGTGGGGCGGAACCCCGAGGTCCCGGATCAGGTGCGCAATCCGGTAGGTCAGGACCCGGGTCTTGCCGGACCCTGCCCCGGCAACAACCAGCACGGGCCCCTCGGTAGCGGCCACCGCCTCCCGCTGGACGGGGTTCAGCGAGTCGAACAGCGGGGACTCGGCCGGATCGACCTCAGCCGCGAACAACGCGTCGTCGGAGGAAGCGAAGGATTGCATGGGTCGATGGTACCCGCCCGCACCGACCTAATCACACGTGTGTAACCGCCGGGCCGGGGCCGCTCAGCGAATGGTGACTTCGACCGACCCGTCCGGCCGCACAACCCGGCCATCTGCGTCCTCTTCGCCCTCTTCGGGAGCCGAGGTTCTGATCGTGAAGCAGAAGCGGCTGCCCGTCGGAAACCGATGCTCGTACCAGAGATCGCCACCCATCGCTCGAGCCAGCCGCAGTGCAATGGGGAGACCCAGGCCGATCCCCTTGTCGGATCGCGCGTCGCCCTTGGAAAGCTGCTCGAAGTGCGTGAATACCCGGTCGACATCGGCCTCGGGTATTCCGGGTCCGTTGTCGGACACCACGACGAGGTAGAACTCACCGTACGGACTGCCCTCGACGAGAACCTGGTCACCGCCGTACTTGTGGGCGTTCTCCACCAGGTTGCGCAGAACCTGCTGGACCCTTCGCTGGTCGGCATACACAGAGACCCCACCGGGTATCGCCACCGAAGCTTCCCGAGCGGATCCGGGTGGGAGAATCGCATTCGTGACGTCGTGGGCGACGTCGGACAGGTCGAACACTTCCAGATCGAGACGAAGCCGGCCCGCCTCCAGCCGGGGAATCACGAGAACGTCCTCAACCAGCTCGGAGAGATGCACGGCCTGCTTGTTGATGATCGTCAGAAACTCGTCGACTTCCTCGCTTGGCAGGTTCTTCCACGACTCGAGGAGCGTGTCCGTGAAACCGGCAATGGAGGTCAGCGGCGTGCGGAGCTCGTGGCTGACCATCGAGACGAACTCGTTCTTCATCCGCCTGGCCCGATCGGCCGATTGGGTGGCGAACTTCTCTCGCCCCCGGGCCGCCCGCACAGCACGGAGCGCAGCCACGACGGCCGCGACGGCGACCACTACGGCGCTTCCACCTATCAGTTCAGGCAGGTGCTCCATTGTGTTTCAGCCTCCAGCTGAGCGGCATGTTTGCCGCACACTGAGCTATCGACACGAATCCCGGCGAGGTTGAGGCCTTCCGGATCGGTCTGAGGCCTTGCCGGTCGCGATGGCGGCCGGCTCGATTAGGAATCTGGATCGCCGTAGAGCGAAGACAGGCTGAGCCGGGCTTCCTGCTCCAGGAGTTTCTGGTGGTGGTAGGCAGAATCGACCACTGCCGCCAGTGGGAACTCCACCATCCGCAACGTGCGGGCTACCTGGGGAGAGAAGACCCCGGGCCGTCGCGAACCGATGGCCAGGATCCCCAGCACCTGCCCCCGGGAACGCAAGCCCATCGCGAAGAACGAAGGCCATCCTCCGGCCGAGTCGGTCTCGGAAAACTCCTCGGTTCCCGACCGCCATACGCCCAGTTCCTCGGGGCTCACCGAAATCGATGCGAGCTGCTCGAGATGGCCGGCTGCCAGGGCACGGAAATGGTCGAATTCGGCCCGGGAAAGGGCCGTATCCATGCGAATCGCCAGGCGCCGTTCGGCGGCCAGTGCTATCCCGGCCAGGTCGTAGTCCACGAACCGGCGAAGGATCAACAGCGACTCCTGCACGGTCGTCGGCAGGTCCATGGCACGTGTCGCCATCGTGACGATGTCGTTCACGATGGTCGCGTCGAACAGTTTGCGGTCGAGCAGTTCTGTCACCCGGGCGAGGACGTCGACCTGATCGAGCTGCTGTGGGTCGACCTCGCCCGTCGTCAACTCGGAAAGGGCCCGGGTGGCCCGGGCACTTCGAATCGCCGCCAGCAGTTCCTCACCAAGCGATTCCTTGGTCAGATACCCGTCCGCTCCCGACTTCTCGGACCAATACCGGTCTTCGGCAGAGTCGAGCGCCGTCAAGATCAGGATGGGAATGTGGGCAACCGAGAAGTCTTCTTTGATCAGCCGGCATGCGACGTACCCGCTCATGCGCGGCATCTTGATGTCCAGGAGCACCATGTCCGGCGGCTCTGAGTAGAACTTCTGGATGGCCTCGATCCCGTCTTCGGCGATGACTACCTCGTAGCCCGCATTCCGGAGAAGCGAACTCACCGCAGCCCTGACGACCGGGCTGTCGTCGGCGATCAGGATCCTCACCGGTTCACCTCCGTGCGGTCGGCGGGATCAAACCCGGTGCGCATCTCGAGCAGCGAGTTGAGCGTGGTAGCCAGCAAGCCCTGCCGCAGGTCGGCCTTGTCGAGATAGGCGTTCACGCCGGCCGCCCATGCCCTGGCCTGGTCCTCTTCGTCGGCAACGGCCGACACCATCACGACCGGGAGCGCCGGGAGGATGTTCCGAACCGACCGAACGAGGTCGACACCGTCAGAACCCGGCATGGCGTAGTCGACGACCAGAGCATCGAACTGCTCCGACTGGAGCTTGGCCAGACCTTCATCGGCGTCGCCTGCTACCAGGGTCTCAAATCCCAGGCCGGTGAGCACCGACCCGACCAGCTGGCGCGCCCCCGCCGAATCGTCCACGACGAGAACCCGCGGCCTCGAAACAACCGAATCCGGAACGGAACGCACCCGGTCACCCAACCGGTTGGGTTCGACGACCACGACGACCTCTCCCCCGCCGAGCACAGCCGCACCGGTCAGATGGGGGGTTCCCGCCAGCACCGGACCGAGGCCCTTGACGGCGACTTGCCGCCGGCCGACGATCCTGGGCACCGTCACGGCGATCAAACCCGATCGGGTGGCCAGCACGAGAACCTCGTTGACGGGCTCCGTCTCGGGAAGCCCGACTGCGGTGGCGAAGGATGAGATCGGCAACCGTTGTCCCTGGTGGATCAACTCCATCCGTTCCTTGCCCGGCCGCACCTCAGCACCCGACAAGGCGAACGCAGCGACGACGGCAGCACCCGGAATGCCCCACTGGCGGTCCTCGGCCGAAAGGAGCAGCATGTCCTGCAGAGCCCACGACGCCGGGAGCGTCAGCATGACCGACGTGCCGTGCCCCGGACGGGAATCCACGGTGATTCCACCGTTCAGCATTTCCGCGGTCTCGGCGACCAGCGCCAGGCCGGCCCCATCGCCGCTCAGATCGGTCGCTTCGATCGACGTCGAGAATCCGCCCCCGTACAGCAAGCGGGTCAGCTCGCCTTCCCCGGGCGTCTCGTCGCCGGTCAGCAATCCCCGTTCCCAGGCAGAATCGCGAACGGCATCCCAATCGATGCCGCAACCGTCGTCCTCGACGGTGATCACCAGATTGCTCTTGGACACCTGAGCGCGCACGGCCAGCAACGCCGTGGCCGATTTGCCTGCTGCTTCCCGCACTTCGGGTGTCTCAATACCGTGATCGATGGCGTTCACGAGCAGGTGCCGCAGCGGTTCGCGGAGATGCTCGATGATCTGACGATCGACCTCGACTTCGTCACCGGCGAGCTCAAAGCGGATCTGTTTTCCGGTTCGACGGCACAGGTAGCGAACGAATTGATGGAACGTATCGGTGATCTCGGAGAGCGGCGCGGCTACCAGCTGGAGTGCACGCATCTGGAGATCTTCGACGGCCAGATCGAGGGTTTCCACAGCGGATTCCCAGCTGGTGGCCAGCGAAGCTACCTCACGGGGATTGCTCGAAACGGCGAAGCGCAGCGCGTGGACCGCCCCCGCCAGGGCGGCGGCGTCGAGTCGAACCTCCGCAGCCCGGTTGATCAACCGGTACAGCCTCGTTGTTTCAACCCGGGTGGCCGGCCCAACCAGACCGGACTCAACCGAAGACAGCAACCCACCGAGATCGAGCAGCTCGGGGCCCGCCATTTCGGGAACGGGTCGAGCGGGTGCCGGAGAAGGCGGGGCCGGGGGTGGCACAGGGTTCGCTTCTGCCGGTGCGGGAGCCGGCGTCGAGCGGACCGGCGGCGCCGGTTCCGGTTCGTCCGCAACTCCCAGGAAGCTCTCCAGCGCCGTCACCGCTGATTGCAGTCCGGCCGGCCGGCCGTTGGTGCCTTCGTCCATCGCCCCGAGGAACTCGGCCGCGACGGCCTTCAACACCTCGCCGAGTTCCGGGCTCGGCGCCAGGACACCCTCCGAGATATCTCGCCATGCTGCCTCCAGCACCCGGGCCGCTTCGCCCATCTCAACGAACCCCATCACACGTGAGGAGCCCTTGATGGTGTGGGCGTCCCGGAACAAGGTTGAGAACCGGTCGGTATCCAATCGCCCGGCCATCATGGCAGCGGATCCTTCAATCAGATTTGCGGAGCGTTGCGCGACCTCATCGCGGAAAATCGCCAGGAGCTCTGCATCGTTGCCCAACTCCACGTTGAACCTCTTCTCCATTGAGCACTCGTCGTTTCAGGAATATCGGACGACCAGCACGGCGACTTGAGAGAAAGGACTATTCCCACTCAATGGTGGCGGGAGGCTTCGAGGAGACGTCGTAGGCGACGCGGTTGATACCCGTGACCTCGTTGATCACCCGGCTCGAGATGCGTTCGAGCACCTCATGCGGCAACCGCGCCCAGTCGGCCGTCATCGCGTCCTCGCTCGTCACGGCCCGAACGATCAGCGGATAGGCGTACGTGCGCCCGTCGCCTTGCACGCCGACCGTCTTGACCGCCGGAAGGACCGCGAACGACTGCCAGAGTTCCCGATAGAGGCCTGCCCGGCGGACCTCCTCGAGAACGATGGTGTCGGCCGCCGCCAGAATCTCGAGACGTTCCCGGGTGACCTCTCCGATGATGCGCACGGCCAGACCCGGTCCGGGAAACGGCTGCCGCCAGACGATCTCCTCCGGCAGACCCAACTCGGTTCCGATCGCTCGCACCTCGTCTTTGAAGAGGTCCCGGAGCGGTTCAACCAGCTCGAACGTCATGTCCTCAGGCAGGCCGCCCACGTTGTGATGGCTCTTGATCCTGGCCGCATCCTTGGTGCCCGACTCGATGATGTCCGGATAGAGGGTCCCCTGCACCAGGAAGTTGGTATCGGTCAGATCGACCGCCACCTCTTCGAACACGCGAATGAATGTCTCCCCGATGATCTTCCGTTTCGATTCCGGATCGGTGACACCGGACAATGCATCCAGGAAGCGGTCTTGAGCCTTGACGTGGATCAGATTGATGCGGAACGTTCGCCGGAACGTCTCCTCGACTTGTTCGGCTTCACCGGCGCGCAGGAGCCCATGATCGATGAACACGCACGTCAACTGGTCGCCGACTGCATGGTGAACCAGGGCGGCCGCTACCGACGAGTCGACTCCTCCCGACAGTCCACACATCACTTTTTCGGACCCGACCTGGCTCCTGATGGCATCAACCGACTGCTCGATGATCGAATGGTGGGTCCAGTTGGGCCGCAGCTGGCACACATCGAAGAGAAAACGCTTGATGATCTCGGTCCCGCGCGGCGTATGACCAACTTCGGGGTGGAACTGAACCCCGTAACGGCGCCCCTCGCGATGCTCCATCGCAGCTACCGGCGATCCGGACGTGGACGCAACGACCCGGAACCCAGGAGGTGCCTCCACCACGGCGTCCCCGTGGCTCATCCACACGTCCTGGGTTTCGGGGAGTTCGGCAAACAGGCCGGAACCGTCCGCGACGGTGAGCTCCGTCTTGCCGTATTCGGCACTTCCCGTCCGGGCAACCCGGCCACCAAGCCCGTGGGCGAGCAACTGGTGGCCGTAGCAGATCCCCAGGATCGGCACGTCGAGATCGAAGATGTCCGGATCAATCTCGTAGGCGTCGTCGGCGTAGACCGAGGCAGGCCCTCCCGAGAGAATCAGACCGGACGGATTGAGGGCCATCACCTCTGCAGCCGTGATGTCCCGGGGAACGATCTCCGAGAGGACATGCGCTTCGCGGACCCGCCGGGCGATCAACTGGGCGTACTGGGCACCGAGATCGACGACCAGGACGCGATCGAAATCCCCCGTCGACGCCTGACCGAAGGAACCTTCCCGGGTGGTCACGCCCGCCTACCCCATGCCGACGCGCTGGGAACGCTGCAACGACTTGCCCTCGGTCTGCAGCGACGGGGCAATCATCACTTCGGCCTTCTGAAACTCTTTGACGTCTGCGTAGCCGGTGGTTGCCATCGACATCCGCAAGCCGCCGAAGAGGTTCCGCCGGCCGTCGTTCTCGTGCGCCGGACCGACCAGGATCTCCTCGAGCGTGCCGAGATCACCCACCTCGACGCGAGTTCCCCGCGGCAGGGTCGGGTGGAAAGTTGCCATGCCCCAATGAACTCCGCGGCCGGGAGCCTCGGTCGCCGCCGCCAGCGGTGATCCGACCATGACGGCATCGGCACCGCAGGCAATAGCTTTGGCAACGTCACCGCCCGTGCGCATGCCACCGTCGGCGATGACGTGCACGTACCGGCCGGTCTCGTCGAGATACCGGATCCGCGCTCCGGCGGCGTCGGCAATGGCCGTTGCCTGAGGAACCCCCACCCCGAGCACGGCGCGAGTCGTGCAGGCGGCGCCCGGACCCACACCGACGAGGACGCCAACGGCCCCGGTCCGCATCAGGTGGAGGGCGGTCGAGTAGGAGGCACAACCTCCCACGATCACGGGCAGTTCAAACCCGGAAATGAACTCCTTGAGGTTGAGCGGCTCCGCCCGGGTCGATACGTGCTCGGCCGAGACAACCGTGCCCTGCACGACCAGGATGTCGAGGCCGGCCTTCACCGTGAGCGGGGCAAGGGACGCAGTTCGCTGCGGCGTCAGACTGCCTGCAACAACAACACCGCTCTCCTTGATCTCTCCGATTCGCCGTTCGATCAATCCTTCTTTGACGGGCTCCAGGTAGATCTCCTGCATGCGCAGGGTGGCCTTGTCCGCAGGGAGTTCCGCTATCTCCTCGAAGTAGGGCTCCGGGTTCTCGTACCGGGTCCAGAGCCCTTCCAGGTTGAGCACACCCAGACCACCCAGCTTCCCGATCGCAATCGCCGTTGCCGGGCTGATGGCCGAGTCCATGGCGGAACCCAGCATGGGCAGGCGAAACCGGAAGGCGTCCATCTGCCATGCAATGTCAACATCGTCGGGATCGCGCGTCCGCCGGCTGGGAACGATGGCGATATCGTCGAAGCCGAATGCCTGGCGACCCGACTTGCCGATGCCGATGTCAATTTCCATCAGAATCCTCCGCCAATCAGGAAACCCTCACGGTAGCTCGCCCAGCTCGCAGTGCTAAGTCGTCAGACATCAGTTTTCGGTTGTCAGCTATCAATCATCAGAGTCGAACGCCGATTTGCGGGCTGCACAAGCCACACCGACACCTGCGAACGAAGCGCGAAGCTACGGAAGACTGAAAACTCGAGTACCGAGTACCGAGTACCGAATACTGAGTACTGAATACTGAGTACTCTTCTCTCCCGTGAACCTGCCACCGCTCTCCGCCCCGCCATCGCATCGCTGGCGTTTCAGCGACTTCCTGTTCGTCTGGTTGGCCGGGTTCGTCGCATCCCTGATAGGCACCGCCGTCGGGATCGCCCTCGGTATGGGAGGGTCGCTCGAGGACCTGGCAGTCAGCGTTCCGCCCGAGTTGTTGTTCTGGGTAGCCCTCCCTGCCCAGTTCTTCGGGATGTTGCTGGCCCTGGCCTGGGTGAGTCAGCGGCGCGGATCGGGCAGTTTCGCAACGGATTTCGGATTCTCGATCCGGGTGCAGGACATCGGGTTCCTGTTCCTCGGCATGCTGCTGCTTCTGGTCCTGGCGTTCGCGTTGACGCCGCTGGCAGAGCTGTTCGGAGTCGACGAAACCCCTCAAGTAACGACCGAGGCCATCGCCCAGGTCGTGGATCTCCCGACCCAACTCATGATCGTGCTGGCGGTGGCGATTGTCACGCCGATCGTTGAAGAGTTGACGTTTCGCGGTTTGCTCCTCCGCTTTCTGGAGGAACGGATGAACCCCCGGCGGGCCCTCGTGATCTCAGCAGTGCTCTTCGGGGCGTTCCACGTGCTGGGGACGAGCGGAACGGCCGGAGCCATCATCGCCATGGTGCAGACGTTTCTGGCCGGGCTGGTTCTGGCGTACGTGACCCAGAAGTCGGGCAAGCTGAGCCGCGCCATCTTCGTCCACGCCGGCTTCAATCTGATCACGATTCTCGTGCTCTTCTTCGTCCCGGATCTGGGGATCTGAGATCGGGCCCTCCCGGCCCTTTGACCTCGAAAGCTGCGCTGCTAGGCCCCGCCGGCAGGGCGGGCATCGAAGCCGAGTTTCTTCCGCACGGAGGCCATCTCGCCCTCCGCCCGCATGCGAGCGTCGAGGGCTCCCTTGACCATGATGTGAGTGACTTCTTCATCGTCCAGCGCTTTGAAACCCGTCCGGATCGAACTGAGACCCTCGACCACGGCTTCAGCGACGGTCACCTTGAAGTGTCCATACTGCGTTTCGTGGTATTCCTCGACCAGGTTGTCGACGGACCGGCCCGTGAAGAGGGAGAGAATATCCAGGAGGTTCGAGATCCCGGGCTTCTTGTCCCGGTCGTAGACGATCTCATTACCCGAGTCCGTGACGGCCGATTTGAACCGCTTGCGGATCGTGTCCGGCTCGTCGAGCAAGAGAACCCGGCTGCTCGGGTCTTCGTCGGATTTCGACATCTTGGACGTCGGATCCTTCAACGACATGATGCGGGCGCCGACCTCCGGCGTGATCTGCTCGGGAAGGGGAAACTCTGCTCCAAATCGGGAATTGAATCGTTCGGCCAGGTCACGCGCCAGTTCGAGGTGCTGGGTCTGGTCGTCACCGACCGGAACGGCGTGGGCCTTGTGGACCAGGATGTCGGCGGCCATCAGCACCGGGTAGGCGTACAGACCGAGGTTCCTTCCGGCCTTGTCGGCCTTCTCCTTGAACTGGGTCATTCGATTCAGTGCCCCCAGGGATGTGATCGTGCTCAGCATCCACGACAGCTCAGCATGCTGAGGGACCTGGCTCTGGAAATACAGCAGCGAACGCCCGGGATCAACCCCGACGGCCAGCAGCAACTTGGCCGTGTTCAACCGACTCCGGTGAAGTGCCACCGGGTCGTAGGGCACCGTTATCGCGTGCAGGTCAACGACGCAGTAGATCGCGTCGTAGCTCTCCTGGAGCTTCACCCAGTTGCGCAGTGCTCCGAGATAGTTGCCGATGTGGATGTCACCGGTCGGCTGAATACCGGAGAACACCGTCTTCTTGTCACTCACCTTCATCTCCTCCGATAGCCCCGGGATGGTACCGCACCGAACGGTGATCGCTTCGAAGACGGATCTTGTGCCGGCGCTCACGTACGGCCGAACGCCCCCATGGTTGACGCCCGTGCTTCGATCGGTCATACTGCGCCGCCATGTTCATGCCCGTTGCCATCATCATTATCGTGTAGCGCATACGGACAGCCGTGTGCGCCCAACCCTTCGCCTCGCGAGGGGTTTTTTGTTACCCAGGAGACACCATGAAGACCGAGATCTACGACACAACGCTGCGAGACGGTTCTCAGCAGGAAGGGATTTCGCTGACGGTCGGCGACAAGCTTCGGATCGCTTCGCTGCTAGATGAACTCGGGGTCGATTACGTAGAGGGAGGATGGCCGGGCGCCAACCCCAAGGACGACGAGTTCTTCAGCCGGGCTAAGAAGGAACTTGATTTTGGCACTGCGACGCTGGTGGCCTTCGGTTCAACCCGACGGCCGCGCGGGACGGTTGCGACTGATCCTCAGCTGCAGGCCTTGCTCGCCGCGGAGACCGAAATCATCTGCATCGTCGGCAAGTCATGGGACTACCACGTCCTCGAGGCCCTCCGGACGGATCTCGATGAGGGAGTCCGCATGGTCGAAGAATCGATCCGCTACCTCCGTGACAAGGACCGGCGCGTCTTCTTCGATGCCGAACACTTCTTCGATGGCTTTCGAACCAACCCCGACTACGCGCTCCGGGTACTTCAGGCTGCCACCGATGCGGGTGCGGAACGATTGGTGCTCTGTGACACCAACGGGGGCACCCTGCCGTCCGAAATCCTCACGACCATCGGAAAGGTCCAGAACGCCTTCCCGAGCGGTCAGCTCGGGGTCCACTTCCACGACGATGTCGGCTGTGCAGTTGCCAGTTCTCTCGCCGCCGTCGATGCGGGAGTCCGCCAGGTGCAGGGATGTATCAACGGGTACGGGGAGCGGACCGGCAACGCCGACCTGTCCACGCTCATCCCGGACCTGGCCCTCAAGATGAAGCTTCCGGTCCTCCCCGAAGGACGGCTCGAGTTGCTCAGCCCGGTTGCCCACCACGTAGCCGAAGTGATCAACATCGCCCTCGACCCCCATCATCCGTACGTCGGAACATCGGCGTTCACGCACAAAGCCGGGCTGCACACATCGGCCTTGGCCCGCCGGTCGGATGCATACGAACACGAAGATCCCGCACAGGTCGGAAACTCCACCCGGATGGTTGTTTCCGAGTTGGCCGGCCGGGCCAGCGTCCTTTCCGAAGCCAGGAACCTGGGGCTCGAGGTCGACGCGGACACCGCGGTTCGCATTCTCGAAGAGGTGAAGGATCTCGAACACAAGGGTTACCACTTTGAGGCCGCCGACGGGTCGTTCGAACTGCTGATGCGGAGAGCCCTCGGATGGACACCGGACTTCTTCGAGTTGGAGTCCTTCCGGGTCTTCACGGACCGGCGCGCCGACGAAGAGATCGTTGCCGAAGCGACCGTGAAGGTAGTCGTCGCCGGCGAACGGGTCGTCACGACGGGCGAAGGAGTCGGGCCCGTGCACGCCCTGGACCAGGCTCTTCGTGCCGCCTTGCGCAACGCCTATCCCAACATCGATCGTCTCCGACTCACCGACTACCGCGTCCGGGTGCTGGATTCTTCGCACGGGACCGGGGCGGTCGTCAGGGTGCTCCTCGAGACATCCGACGGAGACGACACGTGGGGCACCATCGGGGTGCATGAGAACGTCATCGAGGCATCGTGGGATGCTCTGACGGAAGGCCTCATCGTCGGGCTGCTCCGCCGGCAAGCCGCAGAACGTCCCGTATAGTCGCCCTGAAGAAGCGAAGGGATCTCTGCGTGGCTGCTCGACACATGACGCCGGATGAGTTTCGACAGCGCGGCCGGGAGATCATCGACTGGATCGCCGGCTACATGGAGCGAGTCGAAGACTATCCCGTGCTTGCGCAGGTCAAACCCGGCGACATCCGCGCCGGTTTGCCCGAACATCCGCCCGCTTCCGGCGAGGACTTCGAACGTGTGGTTGCCGACCTCGACCGGATCGTCATGCCGGGCATCACCCATTGGCAGTCCCCCAGCTTCTTCGCCTACTTCAATGCCAATGCTTCTGGACCTGCGATCCTCGGGGACCTCGTCTCGTCCGGGCTGGGGGTTCAGGGCATGCTGTGGGCAACCAGTCCGGCCTGTACGGAACTCGAAACCCACGTCATGGATTGGCTGGTGGAGATGCTGGAGTTGCCTCCGGCCTTTCTCTCGTCGGGGTCCGGGGGCGGGGTCATCCAGGATTCCGCCTCCAGTGCGACCCTCACGGCCATCATCGCCGCTCGAGAGGCCGCCACAGCAGGCGCGAGCAACCGTACGGGGGCTCGCGGCGACCTGGTCGCCTACACCTCAAACCAGGCACACTCGTCGATCGAGAAGGGCATCCGGATAGCCGGGATCGGCGGCGACAACCTCCGTTCGATCGAGGTCGATACGGCGTTCGCCATGGTGCCGGAGGCGCTGGAGAGGGCCATTGAGGACGACCTGGCTGCCGGCCTTCGACCCTTCTTTGTGTGTGCCACCGTGGGTACCACCTCGTCGACGGCCATTGATCCGGTCCGTCGAATCGGTGAGATCTGCCGCCAGTATGGGATCTGGTTGCACGTTGATGCGGCGCTGGCCGGGACGGCAGCCCTGCTCCCGGAAATGCGCTGGATCCACGACGGCCTCGAACTGGCAGATAGCTACGTATTCAATCCGCACAAGTGGATGCTGACCAACTTCGATTGCACGGCCTTCTATGTAGCCGACCGAATGCGCCTCATCGGGGCCCTCTCGGTGCTGCCCGAATACCTGCGAAATGAAGCGTCGGCATCCGGGGCGGTGATCGACTACCGGGATTGGCAGATCCCGCTCGGCCGCCGTTTCCGGGCTCTGAAGCTCTGGTTCGTGATTCGTCACTACGGGGTCGAGGGTCTGCGTGCCTTCGTTGCCGAGCACCTGCGCCTTGCGGAACTCTTCGCCTCGTGGGTGGAGGCCGATTCCGATTTCGAGTTGGCTGCTCCAGCGCCCATCAATCTCGTCTGTTTCCGCCACACCGGCGGGGACGCGATCAACCAGCGCATCATGGACGGCGTCAACGACTCGGGAAGGATCTTCATCACCCACACCCGGCTCGACGGGAAACTCACCCTGCGCATGGCGATCGGTCAGACCCACACTTCCGAGCGACACGTCCGGCAAGCCTGGGAACTCATCCAGGAGGCGGCCGGATAGGGCCCTACCGGTCCTGGTGAGTTGAGGCGCAGCTGCGGTTGCGCAAAGCGCGAAATATCACCAAACGGTGCCACAGTTTTCCTCGAACGGCGGAATAGAATCCGCGCGTTCGGCCGACCGGCCGGACACTGTGTACCGGGCACCAACCCGGGAATACCGAAGGAAGGCACCGTGGCTGCAAAGAAGCCAGCACCCAAGAAGGCCGCTCCCAAGAAGGCGGCCCCCAAACCTGCCGCAAAACCCAAGAAGAGGTAACGCTCTCAATGCCAGCGGTGGGGACCCGGATCCGGGTCCCCACCGTTTTGTCACCGCCGCCGACTCGACCGGCGGCCTCTACGGGTCGATGAGCTCGCCCGGCGGCATGCGGGTCACCGGTGGCTCCAGCCCTACCAGTTGCCTGACCATGTGGGCCGTTGCCCCCCACAAGACCTCTCCCTCGAGATCGAAGAACCAGACCTTATGCTGTCGCCACAACTCAAAACGCCAGCCGTCTGCAGCGGCGAAGATATCAACCGGCGGTTCAAGAATCTTGTCGACCTCACGCGGGGACGGTTGGAGCTGAGGGACGCTCTTGATCCACCCGACCACGGGAACAACCAGCAGGGAGTACTCGATGGTGTGTATCGCCGGGAGGAACCCGACGACGTCGACCAGCGCCGGGACGAGCCCCACTTCCTCTTCAGCCTCCCGCAGCGCCGTCCCCACGGGACCACCGTCACCATCGTCCGGGCGCCCGCCGGGAAAGGCCAGGTGCCCGGCGTGGGTGGGCATGGTCATAGGTCGCTTCGTGAGAATGATCCGCGTCACACCTCGCTCGTCGTCGTAGAGCGGAACGAGAACGGCGGCTTGTGGCAATGGACCGGGCGGCGGGGGTTCGGGTTGGATCCCGGGAAAGCGTCTGGAGAATTCGTTCACCCGAACATGGTACGACGCCGATAGTCTGAGCGGACATGGATGACCTGTCGACCGCTCCCCGATTCTCGCGCCGGTTCATGCTGCGCCCGTTCAAGCGCCGTGACGCCGACGAGATGGCAGAAGCCGTGGCGGCATCGCAGATGGAGCTCAACGAGTGGCTGCCCTGGGCTCATCTCGGCTATTCGAAAAGCGATGCGATCGGCTACATCCGCGACAGCCTCAAATCGTGGCGGGAGGAACGAGCCTACGACCTGGCGATTCGCAGGCTCGACGACCCGGACCGCCATATCGGCAACATCTCGGTCTGGTTCGTTTCACGATCGTTCAAGACGGGAGAAATCGGCTACTGGGTTCGCACCGACGAGACCGCCCAGGGAGTCGCGACCGAGGTTGCGGCCCGGGCGCTCCAGATCGCCTTCGAGGAACTCAAGATGCATCGGGTGATCCTCCGGATCGCGGTCGGCAACCGGCCCAGCGAACGCGTTGCGGAGAAGCTCGGGTTCTTCCGCGAGGGAATCCTCAGGGAGGAGATCAAAGTCCGCGGGACCTGGCTCGATCACTCCGTATGGGGACTGCTCGAACACGAGTACCGCAAGAACCTCGGGTTGTACCGGGGTCTCATCGGAGCGGGCGAGGAAGTAGTCGAGAAGTAGAGGTCCCGCCACCAGACGAAACGGTAGCCAACGAGAAGGGGCCCCCGCAGGGGCCCTTCTCACGTTCAGATGGTCGGGACCTAGAAGTCCATTCCGGGTCCGCCGCCGCCACCCGGCATCTGCGGTGCATCTTCCTTCTGCTCGACGATCAGCGCCTCAGTGGTGAGGAGCAGACCGGCGATCGAAGCAGCGTTCTGAACCGCGGAACGGGTCACCTTGGCAGGATCGATGATCCCGGCCACCATCAGGTCCTCATAGGAGCCCGTGGCAGCGTTGAAGCCCATGGTCCCGCCGTCGTTGCGAACACGGTCGGCCACGACGCCACCTTCAAACCCGGCATTGACCGCGATCTGTCGAAGTGGCTCTTCGAGCGACTTGCGAACGATGGAGCGACCGGTCTTCTCATCACCGGTTCCGCCGCGGACCTTGTCGAGTGCATCCTGGGCCCGGAGCAGCGCTACGCCACCACCGGGAACGATGCCCTCTTCGACGGCGGCCCGGGTTGCAGAAAGGGCATCCTCAATCCGATGCTTCTTCTCCTTCAACTCCACTTCGGTTGCCGCACCGACTTTGATCACGGCAACACCGCCGGCCAGTTTGGCCAGGCGCTCCTGCAGCTTCTCGCGGTCCCAGTCGGAATCCGAGTTCTCGATCTCGCGCTGGATCTGCTTGATCCGGCCCTTCACGTCGGCATCGGATCCGCCACCTTCGACGATGGTCGTGTCGTCCTTGGTGACGACAACCTTGCGAGCCCGGCCCAACATGTCCAGAGACACGTTCTCGAGCTTCAGGCCGACCTCTTCGGAGATGACCGTTCCGCCGGTCAGAATGGCGATGTCTTGCAGCATGGCCTTCCGCCGCTCACCGAATCCGGGAGCCTTGACGGCCACCGACGAGAACGTACCGCGGATCTTGTTGACCACCAGGGTGGCCAGTGCCTCTCCTTCGACGTCCTCGGACAGGATCATGACCGGCTTGCCGGTCTGCATGACCTTCTCGAGGACCGGCAGCATGTCGTTGACCGCCGTGATCTTCTGGTTGGCGATCAGGACGTACACATCCTCGAGGACCGCTTCCTGGCGATCGGGATCGGTGATGAAGTACGGGGAGGTGAATCCCTTGTCGAACTGCATGCCCTCGGTGAACTCAAGCTCAATGCCGAAGGTCTGGCCTTCTTCAACGGTGATCACACCGTCTTTGCCCACTTTGTCCATCGCCTCGGCGATCTTCTCGCCGATCGTGTTGTCGGCAGCCGAGATAGCGGCCACATGGGCGATCTCGTCGCGCGAGGTGATCTCACGGCTGAAGTCGCCGATGAACTCGACGATCTTGGCGACCGCCTGTTCCATCCCGCGCTTCAGTTCCATCGGGTTGGCACCGGCGGCTACGTTGCGAAGGCCTTCCTTCACCATGGCCTGGGCCAGCACCGTCGCGGTGGTGGTGCCGTCACCGGCAACATCGTTGGTCTTGGTGGCGACTTCTTTGGCGAGCTGGGCGCCCATGTTCTCATAGGGATCCTCCAGCTCGATCTCTTTGGCGATGGTCACGCCGTCGTTGGTGATCGTGGGGGCGCCCCACTTCTTCTCCAATACGACGTTACGACCCTTGGGTCCGAGCGTGACTTTCACCACGTCGGCCAGTTTGTTTACTCCGGCTTCGAGGCCCCGGCGGGCATCTTCATCGAAGCGCAACTCCTTTGCAGCCATTTGTGTAATCCTCCTGATTTCTTAGGCGATGATCGCGAGCAGGTCGCGAGAAGAGAGGATCAGATACTCCTGGCCCTCGAACTTGATTTCGGTTCCCCCGTACTTGGAGTAGACGACCGTGTCGCCTTCCTTGACGTCCATAGGGGTGCGTTCTCCTTGGTCGTTGACCTCTCCCGGTCCAACGGCCAGCACCTCACCCAACTGCGGCTTTTCCTTGGCCGTATCAGGTATTACCAGACCAGACGGGGTGCGGGCATCTTGATCGTCCTTGGCCTTGACGACCACACGATCACCCAATGGCTTCAATTTCATAGCGGAGTCCCTCCTTCACTCGGGTTAGCACTCCATGGCTCTGAGTGCCAGATTCTAGCACTCTCTTTTGCCGAGTGCTAACCGCTCTTTCGCGAGCTCGGAAACCAGCGATCAGCGACACTATGGCGGCTGTTCGGAACTGCGAACCGGCAGCTACGCCTTCGGTCGGTCCGGATCCTCGATCAGCCAATGCATAATCCCTCGCACGGGCGTCGTGGTCACCTGGAAGAGTCCGGCCAGGCCGCGACCAACGACCCGATCGACCCTGGGCAACCGTGGCCCGCCGATGAAACCTCGCCGTGAGAAGTACAACCAGAGGCCAATCGCAAAGCAGGCCATGACCCCGAGCAAAGCGAAGTACGCCCATGGCTTTTTGAGTTCCGGCATGTTCGTGAAGTTCATGCCGTAGATTCCGGCCAGGAGGGAAAGCGGGAGGATGATCGCCGAGAAGACGGTCAGTACCTTCATGACCTCGTTCATACGTTCGGCCACCGTGCTTCGATACGTTTCTAGTACTGAGGCCAGGAGCGCTCGCGCCATGTCGAGCGACTCGACCACCCGGAAACAATCGTCGTACACGCTATCGAGCCGGCGCCTGGCCCGATCGTCGATCCCCGGCATGCCCTCGTGCATGAGACTGCGCACCATGTCGCGCTCGGGCGCCAGCGCCCGCCGCAACACGATCGCGTCTCGCCGGAAAGCCTGCACCAACCCGACGACGTTTGGATCTCCGGCAACCGAGCGAGACTCGAGATCCGATATCTGGGCTTCCAGACCGTCGACGAGTTGGAGCGATCTGCGGGCCGCCGCCTCCAGGATTCCCGCCAGAAGCACATCCGGCCGCAAAGACGAAAGATCCTCTGCCTGGAGCACCCGCTCGCGCGTCCACTCCACTCCCGGGATCTGGGCGCGATGAAAGGTGATCAAATACCGGTCCGATAGGAAGCCGTCGAGCTCGGCAGTTGTCACTCGATCTTCGATGAGCGCCGGGCTATGTGAAGAGAAGAACAGGTGATCGTCGTAGTCGTCGGCCTTGGGGAACTCGGTGATGGCGTGTACGTCATCGAGGCCCACCCGGTTCAATCTGAACAGACGTCCGATCTCATCCACGACCTCGCTGTCGACCTCGTCAACGTCGAGCCAGAACCAAGCTGCCCCGCTCACCAGATCTTCAAGCTCGTGCGGCTCGGGTGATGTGAACGAGTGTCCTTCACTGTCAACGGTGATGAGTTGCATCATGCACGTCCGATTATCGGGCCAAAGACCGTTGGAGAAGGGTATTTGGCAGTGACGAGCGAGCGGACGGCAGTCGGCGACGGCGAACTACGGGCTCCGAATCGCCGGCTCCCGTCCTCAGGATCCAGCCATCGGGTCGAAGAGTCAGGAGAGAGATCGCCGCTGCATCCACCGGGCAATATCGCTCGCGGTGACGACGCCGACCAACGTGCCGTCCTCGACAACCACAACACGCTCGCTGGTGCCGCCCAGCTTGCTCAGAATCTCCTCGGCAGGGGTGTCCGCTCCGACGGCGTCCTCAGGTTCAAGCACCTGCATGCTGTCGGCAACCTGCACGTCGTTCCACCTCGTACGCGGGACGTCGCCGAGTTGTTTGAGCGAGATGAAACCGCGCACCCTCCCGTCCTGGACGACCGGAAACGCAGACACGTTGTTCACCATGAAGTGGTCTTCGAACACCTCCTGCAAGGTGAGGTCGCCGTCGACCGCCAGTGGCGTACGCGTCATCACCTGGGCAGCCACCACGCCGTGGAGGCCCTCCTGGACGCTGAGCTGGCTGAGCGCCGCTCCGGCTGCCTGGAACAGGAACCAACCGAGCACGATCCACCACAACCCCCCGAAATCCCCCCGGAAGAACACGCTCAACACGCCGACGGCGATCATTCCACCCGCCACGATCCGGCCGCCGTTGCCGGCTATCTGCGTGGCCCGCCGATAGTCGCCGGTGGTTCGCCACACGATCGATCGCACCACCCGGCCGCCGTCGAGCGGAAACCCGGGGAGCAGGTTGAAAGCTCCCAGCAGAACATTGATCCATCCGAGCCTGCCGAACAACTGATCGAAGACCGTTCGATCGCCGGCGAGGGCCGCCAGACCCAGGAACAACGCTCCGAGAACAAACGATGATGCAGGACCGGCAATCGTGATCACAAACTCGTCCTGCGGGGTAGCCGCTTCGGATTCGATCTCCGAAACTCCACCGAAGACAAACAGCCGGATCCTCCGCACCTTCGTGCCTCGTCTGACCGCAACCACCGAGTGGCTCAGCTCGTGCACCAGCACGCTCGAGAAGAAGAGGAGAGCTCCGAAGAGGGAAGCGACCCACAGCGACGTTTCGCCGAGAGGGTCCATCAACCCTCGACCCTGAGCATCGACCAGATCGGCCCAAAAGAAAAAGACGATCAGGAAGAAGATCACCAGCCAGGAGGTATCGACGACGATCGGGATGCCGAACACGCGGCCAACCCGGAGGCCGCCTCCGGTCATTGGATGTCGAGCGACAGCGACGGATCAACCTGCCCGTCCCAGGCGGTATACACACCCTCGGACAGCCAATGCGATCCGGCTGCGCCGATCATGGCGGCGTTGTCGGTGCAGAGCAGCGGAGAGGGAAGCAGCAGCCGCACACCCCGACGATCGGCTTCCTCCTGCATGCGTACCCGCAACCGGCGATTGGCGAGGACTCCCCCACCGCCGCCCACCAACTTGACTCCCGTGTCGTCCACCGCATTGAAGGTCTTGGTGACGAGCGCATCAACGATGGCTTCCTGGACCGAGGCGGCCACGTCGGCCAGAGGCGGCAGGGTGTTGCCGGCCGCCGACTTCTTGATGAAGGTGACGACCGATGTCTTCAGGCCCGAGAACGACAGGTTGTAGCGGTCGTCCGCGAGCGCCCGGGGGAAACGAACAGTTTCGGGATTACCGTTGGTTGAAGCCCGGTCGATCGCCGGCCCACCCGGATAGCCGAGACCCATGAACCTGGCCAGCTTGTCGAACGCCTCGCCCGAAGCATCATCGATGGTGCGCCCGAGAACCTCGTAGTCGCCCCAATCCCGCACGTGGACGATCTGGCTGTGCCCTCCCGAGGCCAGGACCACAACCGCCGGGGGCACGAACTCGTCGTCTTCGAGGCGGGGAGCAAACAAATGGCCTTCCATGTGGTCGACTCCGATGAAGGGGAGTTGCCTGGCCCACGCCGTTGCCTTGCCGAACGAGAAGCCGACCAGCAGAGCTCCAACCAGCCCCGGCCCCTGCGTGGCGGCTATTCCGTCGAGATCGTCGGGGTGCACACCGGCTTCGCTGATTGCCCGATGGGTGAGGGCGCGGATCGACTCAACATGAGCACGGGCCGCGACTTCGGGAACCACGCCCCCGAACCGGGAGTGCATATCGACCTGAGAGGACAGCACATTGGAGAGCGCACGGGTGCCCCGTACAACTGCCACAGCGGTTTCGTCGCAGCTGGTTTCAAACGCCAGAACCGTTGGTTCGAGACTCATGGCAGGCTGCTCCTGATCGCTTCGATCCGGTCGGCAAAGAGTGGCTGGTCGATGTCGTGGACCCACATGATGAGGGCATCCTCATCCCCGTAGTAGCTCTTGCGCACTCCCACCGGGGCCATCCCGAAATTGCGATAAAGCTCCTGAGCGGAATGGTTGGACGAGCGGACTTCGAGCGTGAGATGTTTCGCTCCCCGGTCAAGCGCGGCATCGATGAGGCCGAGCATCAGCCGCGTACCGAGCTTGCGACCCCGGGCCTCCGGGGTCACGGCAATGGTCGTCACGTGAGCTTCTTCGGCTACGTGGAGCAGACCGGCATATCCGACCACCTCGCCCGACTCATCCACCGCAACGACGTAGTGACGACCGTTCTGTTCCAGCTCTTCTCGAAACAACGCCTCCGACCATGGTTGCGGGAAGGTTGAGCACTCGAGCCGGTGAACACCGGGCAGGTCGAGCAACCGCATCGGTCGAATATCGATCACGCCGGCGAGGATTCCGCCCATGGCCCCTCCTCCCGGTAGGTCTTCCAGCTGATATTGACGTCGGGCTCCCGCAGGTACAGCGGGCGAACCTCGTCCGCGTGAGGGAACTCTTCCTTTTCCACACGGCCGACGGCCAGCTCGAGCATCGCCTCTGCCGCCGGAAACTGTGGCCTGCCGCTCTTCACCCGATGGAGCCCCTGAAAGAACCCCTCTGGCAGGGAAGCCCAGTCGCCCACAACGAGTGCGTCTTCCGGATCAGACTGCAAGATGGCCCGGAATCGCTCGACGGTGACCAATTGGGGAGGACCGTCCTTGACCACGCCACCCGGTAACGGCCGGTAGGACGCTACCGCCAGTTCGCCGCGGCGCACATCAACGATCGACCAGATGTGCCTGCGGTGCGTGGAGGCCCGCAAGGCGATCACATCCAGCGAACTCAGAGGAACGAGCGGAACCCCGAGCGCCGCGGCCAGCCCCTGAGCAGTGGACAGGCCGACCCGGATACCGGTATAGAGGCCGGGACCCACGTCGACCACGATCGCGTCGAGCTCGTGGGGACGCCAGCCCACCTGGTCAAAGCAGAAGTCGAGCGCCGACACGATGAAGGCCCCATGGCCCCGCCGGTCGACTCGATCGGCTGCCGCGACCACATTGCGTCCGTTCCCGAGCGCAATAGAACTGGCCGGGGTTGCGGTCTCGATAGCCAGCAGCCTCATTCGACCATCTCCTTCAGGGACCGCGTCAGCCAGGCGCCGTGCGGCACGAGCCGCAGGACCCGTTCGTTGGTGCCGGTCACTTCGATTTCCACCGTCAGGTGGTCGTCCGGCATGGCTGAGGCCACGGAATTGCCCCACTCGACGATGAGCACCCCGTCGCGAGATGCCTCGAAGAGGTCGAGATCATCCAGTTCGTTGAGCGACGCGACCCGGTAGATGTCTGCATGGGTGAGCGGCGTGAACCCGCCCGCATATCGCCGCACCAGCATGAAGCTGGGACTGATCACCGGCTCTTCGATGCCGAGCCCTTCGGCCAGGCCGCCGGCGAACGCCGTCTTGCCTGCGCCCAGCTCACCGGCCAGGAGCAGGATGTCGCCCGGCCCCAGGAAGCTGGCGAGACGGCGGCCGATCGCCCGGGTCTCGACCTCGCCGGCGGAGTGAAGCTCGATCGTCATCTGAAGAGCCCCAGCTGTTCAAATGCATCATCCGCTAGCGGCCCGGACAGAGGTTCCGGCGATGAACCGGCGCGACCTTCGAGGGTGGCTTTCACCAGCGCAAAGTCCTCCTGCATTGCGGCGAGGACGGATGGTGAACCCCGCAACGCGGCCGCCGGGTGAAAGGTAGGTATCACCGTCCGGTTCCACCACGGATAGGCCGTACCCCGCAGCCGGGTGATTCCACGCTCTTCCTTGAGGAGCAGCTTGGTTGCGAAGTTGCCGAGGGTCATCACGACTGCCGGGTCTATGAGTCGAATCTGACTTGCGAGGAAGTCCTTACACGCGGCGATTTCATCCGGCCGGGGATCCCGGTTGCCGGGAGGCCGACACTTGACAACGTTGGCGATGTAGACGTCGGACCGCTCCATGCCGATCTCGGCCAGGAGCCGGTTGAGGAGTTGGCCGGCGGCGCCGACGAAGGGGATGCCCTGCAGGTCCTCGTTGCGGCCGGGCCCTTCGCCGATGAACATCACGTCGGCGGTACTGCTCCCGTCACCAAACACCACGTTGGTGCGTGCTTCGGCCAGCCGACAGGCCGTGCAGGTCGCAGCCTGCTCGGCCAGGATGTTGAGTTCTCGTGCCGCTGTGGTGTCTGACATACTCTTACCCGGGGTCCCGACCTGCCGCCTCCTGCAACGCTGCCTCGATGGCACGACCCGTTGCGACGAATGCAGCTTCGCCGATGAGATCGACCGAAGCTTGCACGTCGCCGCAGGAGACTGCAAAAGCGGCATCGCCATCATATCGAGTGTGACCGGGACGGAGGCATACGGCCAGCGCATCCTGAGTTCGCACCGCGATCCGCAGCAGGTCGTCGCGGGCAAGCCGGGCGTTGGTGGCGACCACCACCAGCGTGGTGTTGGTGGCCGGATCCGGGAGGAGAGCCGGGGGTCCGGGTACGAGGGAACCTCCCGTCAAGGCGCGTCCTTCGAGGGTGAAAACGTCTCCTACGGCATTGACGACGGCCAGAGCACCAACAACGGCCCCCTCCACTTCGACGGCGGCCGAACCCAGTCCTCCCGGGCTGATTCCAGCAGGACCCCGCCATCCACCGACGGTGGCGCCTGCGCCGGCGCCGACCCTGCCCATCTCAACCGGGTTGCTCGATGCAGCCCGCACCGCGGCGGATCCCGCGGCCGGCCCCGGTCGGACGGACGGGTCTCCGACGAACAGATCGAAGATCACCGCGGCCGGAACGATGGGGACCGGCCCGGCGGGTGTCGGGTGACCCCGACCGGCAGCTTCCAGTTCGGCGACCACCCCGTCGGCGGCGGCCAAACCGAAAGCGCTCCCTCCGGTCAAGAGGATCGCCTGGACCGTTTGTACGCGCATGCCGGGTGCCAGCAATGCCGTCTCTCGACTGCCCGGAGCAGCACCGCGAATCTCGACCGCCGCAACGTTCGGCTCCGGGAACATGACGACCGTGCAACCGGTCATGGCGACCGGATCGGTCCAGTGGCCAACCTCGATTCCAGGGATCGACGTAATGGTCATGGTCATGGCACATACCGGCGCGGGAGCCGGGGTCCGATCTGGCAGACAATCTCGTAGGAGATGGTGTCGAGATGCTCGGCCCACTGGTCGGCCGTCACCGCTTCGGCTCCCTGGGCACCAAGCAGCACCACTTCATCGCCGACCTCCACCGGGTCGTCGCCGACATCGACCATGACCTGGTCCATGGTGACCGTCCCGGCCAGCGGGTGGCGCTTCCCCCTGATGAGAACATCGCCGCCGTGTGCTCCGAGCGCCCGCGGCAGCCCATCGGCGTACCCGACCGGAACGGTTGCAACGTGAGCATCCGCCGGGAGAGCCTTGCGACGCCCGTACGACGGCCGGGTGCCTGCGGTGAGGCGCCGCACCATCGAAACGTGGGAGATAACCCGCATCGCCGGCCGGAGATCGAGTTCGGGGACCATGCCGGGAGCAGGACGCTGTCCGTAGATACCAATTCCCACGCGAACGAGATCGAGGCGCGCTTCGGGGTAGAGCAGTGTCGCCGCGGTATTGGCTGCATGGCGGATCGGAACGTCGACGCCGACGTTGTGGAGCTGTTCAATGAAACCAAGGAACGTCTCCAACTGCCTCCTGGTGAACACCACGTCTTCCTCGGCTACGGCGAAGTGGGTCCATACCCCCTCGAGCTGCAGGTGCGGGTCGGCCACGATCGCGGCCACGAGGTCCTTGGCGTCGGCAACGGTCGCTCCAACCCGATGCATCCCGGTGTCGACCTTCAAGTGAGCCGGCAGCGGCCGGCGGGCTACCTCACTCAGCGCCTTGATGAATCCGGAGGTGTACACGGTGGGGATGAGATCCCAGGTGATCACTTCCTCGGCCGACCGATCGGGTGGCTCGGACAGGAGCAGAATCGGTGCGTCGATTCCTGCCTCCCGTAGCCGGACGGCCTCCTCGACCAACGCCACGGCGAGCATGGGCGCCCCCGCTTCCAGGGCAGCTTCCGCAACGGGGACATCTCCATGCCCGTACGCATCCGCCTTGACCACGGCACAGAGCTGTGCAGGAGCGGCGATACCGGCCAACAACCGTACGTTGTGTGCGATCGCGTCGAGGTCGATCTCGACCCAGGATGGTCTCACCATGCGAATCTCCGGATCTCGGTAGCCAGCGTATCGGCCGTGACCGTGGCGTTGCGCGCAGAGGCCGAACCTGCCCTCCCGTGCCAGTAGGCGGCCGATCGGCCCGCCTGTTCGGGATCGAGGCCTCGGGCCCAGAGGGCGGCAGCGAGTCCGGTGAGCACGTCGCCGGTGCCGATGGTGGCGAGTTCAGGTCCTCCGGTGGTAACCGCCCAGAGCTGTTCACCGGCTATGAAGGTCGGCGATCCCTTCAGGAGCACAACTGCGCCGGTCTCGGAGGCAAGGTTGGCGGCACTTCGATAGGAGGCTTCGGTCCCGGTCAGTCGGCGGAACTCGCCTGCATGCGGTGTGATCAGCGTCGGCCCGCTTCTGGCGGCCAGGTCGTCCGGTCGCTCGATGGCATTGAGCCCGTCGGCGTCGATGAGCAGCGGACCGTCCCAGGCCTCCATCAGCCCGGCTACCAGGCCGCCCTGCCCGGTTCCCAACCCCGGCCCGAGGGCCACGACGTCGTAGCGGGTGGCGGCTTCGATGACCGGGCGCACATCGTCAGCCGAGAACCGGGTCCCGCTTCCGATCCCGACGGTCATGATTTCTGCGGCCATACCGGCCAGGATTCCCTGGAGTCCACCGGGACAGGCGATGGTGACCGCACCGGCCCCGCCGTTGAGGGCGCTGCGAGCGGCCAGGTGAGCAGCCCCGGTGAGGCCGGCAGACCCGCCGACAACCAGGACCGATCCGCTCGACCATTTGTGGGCGTGGAGATCCCGGGCGGGCCGGACGGCGTCGGCCTCCTCACACAGAAGAAACTCGCCATGTCCTCCGGTGAGTCCGATATCGGATATCTCGATCCTCCCGCAGAGTCCGGGTCCGCTACCTATGAGATGCCCGACCTTCAGGGCATGAAAGGTGACCGTGCGATCGGCAGCGAAGACGGGTCCGGCCGCCTGTCCGGTGGCCGCATCCAATCCGCTTGGCACGTCGACCGCAAGCACCGGGGTCTCGTGCCCCGTCCACGGGACCAGGGAATCAGGCAGGACTCCGCGGAATCCGGCACCGAATACCGCATCGATGATGAGGTCGGTCTCGACCGGGTTGGCAAGATCCTTCACCCGTACTCCGGTCTCGACTGCGAGCCCGTGGGCCCAGGTCGCCCCTGCCGATCTCGGCGGTGCCACGGCGTGCACCGTGGCTGCCACGCCCCTCCGGGCCAGGTGACGGGCCGCCACGTAGCCGTCCCCTCCGTTGTTGCCGGGGCCGGCGAGGACGGAGATCCGAGAACCGTAGGTGGCCCCCATGGAAACGGCCGCGAGAGCAACTGCGAGACCGGCGCGCTCCATGAGAACTTCTGGTGGATCAACGGCAGCGGAGTCCAAGCGCGCCGACTCCTCCGGCGTAATGACAGGTTTCATGAGAACGAATGCTACCGCCGGAGCCCGCACTTCGAACGGCCACACCTACTAGTTTCACCTCATGGACTGGTGGGAACAGTTCTTCGTGGGCGATTGGGTTCAGATCCATGCCAACTTCTGGAGCGAAGAGGAGAGTGCCGCCCAGGCCGACACCATTGAACGCCATCTGGGCCTCGAACCCGGCGATCGGGTTCTGGACGTGCCGTGCGGCGAAGGACGGATCGCTCGCCAACTGGCCGGGCGGGGATACCGGGTTACGGGGGTCGATCAATCCGCCCCCCTGCTCGATCTCGCCCGTCGGACTGCAGCCGCAGCAGACCTCGACATCACCTGGGAACAGCGGGACATGCGCGACCTGCCCTGGGATGGCACGTTCGATGCAGTGGTGTGCTGGTGGGGCAGCTTCGGCTACTTCGACGAGGCGGGCAATGCCTCATTCCTGGAGGCAACGGCCCGAGTTCTGAAACCGGGTGGACGTTTGATCCTCGACAACCACGTGGTGGAGACGGTGCTGCCGGTTTTCCAAGCTCGCGGATGGGAGAAGGCCGGCAACGGTTTCACGCTCACGGAGAACCGGTGGGATCACACCACCGGCCGCATCGAGGGAATCTGGACCCTCATCGTCGATGGCAACCAGACCGACAAGCAGGCTTCCGTCCGGCTGTACACCTATGCGGAACTGGCCGGACTCGTCAAGAAAGCTGGGTTCTCCAGCGTGCGGGCCGTCGACCCGGCCACCGATGCCGAGTTTCAACTGGGTTCACGCCGGCTGGTGCTGATCGCCGAGAAGTAGAAAACGGAACGCAGCTGCCGCAGTCTCGGGCTGCACCCTCGCTACGCGTCGTGCTCGCCGACGGCAACGGCGAACACCATCGCCGTCACATCCGTGTGCGTGATGGTGACGAGCACTTCGGTCACGCCAAGCTGATCGGCCCTCGCCCGTGCCGTCCCGAAGAGATTGACCCGCGGAGCGCCGCCACCGGTTATCTCGATGTCCTGCCAGCGGATCTGCCGCCACCCTGTTCCCATGCTCTTCATGACCGCCTCCTTGCCGGCAAACCGGGCGGCGTATCGGCGCGCCGGGTGGGCAAACCGGGAGGCGTAGGCTCGTTCGTGATCGGTGAACACCCGTTCGGGGAAGCGTTCGTATTTTTCGAGCAGAGCCTGAACCCGATCGATCTCGGCCAGGTCGACGCCCAATCCAATGATCCGCATGGCGCCACGCTACCTGCCCGAACCCCGCTGCGGGGTTGATCTGTGCGGTTGTAGGTGCAATGTCCGGGGCCTTACCGGGCCGGGGACGCTAGCGTCCACACATTGACCGAAGGCTGAGGAGGCAAACCTTTTGAACCATCTCGATGTTGTGGTCATCGGCGGCGGACAGGCCGGTCTGGGTATCGGTTACTACCTTCGAGCAGCCGAGAAGAAATTCGTCATCTTGGAGCGCGGCCGGATTGGCGAAACCTGGCGCGGTCAGCGCTGGGACTCGTTTGCAGTCAACACGCCGAACTGGGCCAACAGGCTTCCCGGCGACCCGTACGAAGGTGAAGAACCCGACGGCTTCTATCAGCGCGACGAACTCATCGACTACTTCGAGAACTACGCCGCCAAATTTGCGCTTCCGGTAATTGAGGGAGTCACGGTTACCGGCGTGGACGCCGTCGGTGCCGACTTTCGGGTGACCTACGAAGACACAGCCGGCACTATCGACACCGCGACGGCTACGAACATTGTCGTCGCATCCGGGATGATGCAGGCACCCAAGATTCCGGGGATTCGCCGGCAGTTCCCCCAGTCGCTACTCCAGCTTCACGCCTCCGACTATCGCTCGGCAGAGAACTTGCCGCCGGGGGCGGTCGTCGTCATCGGCGCAGGACAGTCGGGATGCCAGATCTCCATGGACCTTATCCACGCCGGAAGAGACGTCTTCCTCTGCACCAGCAAGGTGGGACGGGTCCGCCGGAGGTATCGACAACGTGATGTTGTGGACTGGTGGGAGGACATGGGGTTCTGGGATGTCCCCGTCGAAGAGCTTCCGGATCCGGCGATGCAGTTCGCCGCCCAGCCGCAAGTGTCGGGGGTGGGACGGTATGGGAGCACCCTCAGCCTGCAGTCAATGGCCCGGAACGGAGTACGTCTGATGGGCCGCCTCAGCGGCGTGGAACACGGTGTGTTGAAGACGGACGACTCCCTGGCGGAGCACATCGCCTTCGCCGACGAGCGCTCAGCGGATTTCACCAGAATGATCGAGGATTGGATCTCCTCCAACGGCGTCAACGTTGAGCCGGTCGAGGAGGATCCCAACGATGAACCCGCCGGCCCGGAAGTCGCCCGGTCGGGGATCACAGAACTGGACCTCAGGGCAGCCGGTGTCGGATCGGTCATCTGGTGCACCGGATTCACGGCCAACTTCGACTGGATCCATGCCCGCGTCACCGACGACAACGGACGGCCGCTCCACCACAGAGGGGTCTCCCCCATTCCCGGGATCTATTTCGTCGGTTTTCCGTGGCTGCACTCGCGCAAATCGGGGATCCTTCACGGCATCGACGAAGATTCCCGTTTCGTAGCAGAAGCCATCGCCGCCAGGGCCTGACGGAGACACCGCGGTGCGGGCCCCTGCCAATGCACTGAATCGGGGGCGGCTATCGGGGTGGGCAGACGTCCGCCCGGTACCTCACGCTTCGATCTCTCCGGCCCAACCGCTACTCGACCGTCACGCTCTTGGCCAGGTTGCGGGGCATGTCGATGTCGTGGCCGAGTTCCTTGGCCACGTGGTAGGCAAGGAGTTGCAGCGGGATAATCGACAGGACCGGGCTGAGGAAATCGACGGTGCGCGGAATGCGCAGCACATGGTCGGCGTACTTGGCAACCGCAATGTCGTCCTCGTAGGCAACGGCCACCACGCTGGCACCGCGGGCCTTCACCTCCTGCAAACCGGAGATCGTTTTGTCGTAGAGATGCGACTGCGTCAGCACGACGACGACCGGCGTACCTTCCGTGATCAAGGCCAGGGTCCCATGCTTCAGCTCCCCGGCGGGCATCGCCTCCGAGTGCATGTAGGAGATCTCCTTCAGCTTCAAGGAACCCTCGGTCGCCACGGCATAGTCCAGGCCCCGCCCGATGAAGTAGATATCGTCGATTCCGGCTATCCGGCGGGCGATATCGGCTATATCGGCATCCATATCCAGTACCCGCTTTGCTTTCCCGGGCAGACTCCGGAGCTCAGCGGAGAGTTCGGCCGCCTGCTCAGCAGCAATCGTTCCCCGATCGACGCCCAGACGGAGCGCGAGAAGGTAGGTGCCGATCAACATCGCCGTGTACGCCTTGGTGGAGGCGACCGCTATCTCCGGACCGGCGCGGGTGTAGAGGATGTCTGCGGCATCACGGCTGAGCGTGCTACCCACCACGTTGGTGATGGCCAGCATGCGGGACCCGAGCTCTGTTGCGAGACGGGCGGCGGCCAGCGTATCGGCCGTCTCGCCGGACTGACTGATCGCGATCGTCATGGTGCCGGGGAGAATCAACGGATCCCGGTAGCGCAACTCGTGTGCGTAGTCGATCTCGATCGGGATCCGCAATGCCTTCTCGAGCACATCACGACCGACCAGGCCGGCGTGGTAGGCCGTCCCGCACGCCGTTATCCAGATCTTCTCGAGATTCGCCACAAATCCGTCCGGGAAATCGACTCCCTCGAGCACAACGGAGCCGTCCGGCTGCAAACGTCCTCGCAGTGTCTCTTCGATCACGTCTGGCTGCTCGTAGATCTCTTTCAGCATGAAGTGCGGGTACCCGCCCTTTTCCGCCTGACCGGCGTCCCAGGTCACCTCCATGGGGGCGCGCTCAACCGGCGTTCCATCGATGGTCTGTACCGTCGCTCCGTCCACGGTGATATCGACCATCTCACCGTCCTCGATCACAAGGACGGAGCGGGTGTAGGGAAGGATCGCCGGGATGTCGGAAGCCAGGAAGGTCTCCCCCTCACCGAACCCGACGACCAGAGGGCTGATCATCCGGGCGGCGACAATCCGCCCCGGCTCGCGAGAACTCATGACCACGACCGCATATGCCCCCGTCGCCCGGCCGATAGCCCGGCGGACCGCCTCGAGAAGGTCCCCGTCGTACTCATCGGCCACGAGGTGCACCAGCACTTCCGTATCGGTATCGGAAAGGAAGCGGTGACCGGCTTCGATCAGAGCTTCTTTGAGCGGGAGGAAGTTCTCGATGATCCCGTTGTGAACGAGCACGAAATCCCCGGACGGGTCGGTATGCGGGTGAGCGTTCACATCGTTGGGTACCCCGTGGGTAGCCCACCGGGTGTGTCCGATACCGGCCGTTCCGCCGATCGGTCGGTGCTCGAGCAGTTCGTCGAGACGCTGCATCTTCCCGGCCGCTTTGCGCACCTCAATGCGACCGTTGTCGGCGATCGCGATTCCTGCTGAGTCGTATCCCCGGTACTCGAGTCGCCGCAGGGACGAAACGAGCAGGTCCTGGGCGTCGCGCGAACCGACGTAACCCACTATGCCGCACATGGCAGTCTCCTTTGCCTGGTGATGGAGACCGGAAGGAACTACGGGTCCGCGTACGGTCCCGTCCACTCCGATGTGGCCTCTGTCACCGGGGTCACCCCCGGGCTTTGCTCCACACCGTCACGACCGTGGTCGCCGAGAGGGCATCCGCCGAAACTCGATACTCCCTCTTCCTCGTCACCCGCACCGCCTGTAAAGGGGCGCGGGCCGGGCGCTGCTTGATGTGTCCGTTCCCGGTCACTTTGTCCAGCGAAGACTAGCGCTGCACGTGACGTTCACAACCGTGAATGCTCTGCGGCGGCCGGCGGGTCGACTTCCCCGGTCACTCGTCGCCGACGGCTCCAAGCTCACCACGACTGATCTCGACCAATTCGTCGGCGATCGCGGCGGCTTCCGTGCCGGAAGAAGCTTCAACCATGACCCGCACCAGCGACTCGGTTCCCGACGCCCGAACCAGAATGCGTCCCTCGTTCTGGAGGCGGGCCTCGGCATCGCGTACGGCCGCCCAGAGAAGCTCCGCCCCGTCGAGCTTGTGCTTGTCGGCAACATGAACATTGCGCAACACCTGGGGGTACTCGGTAATGGTTTCCTTGCGCAGCTCGCGAAGCTCTCTGCCACTCGACGCCATGACTTCGAGCAACCGCACCGCCGTGAGCAACCCGTCCCCGGTGCTGGCTCGATCGGCGAGAATGACGTGTCCGGACTGCTCTCCTCCGAGAACGGCCTTGTGCTCACGCATTGCTTCGAGCACGTACCGGTCACCTACCTGGGTCTCGACAACATCGATCTCGAGGCGCTCCATGGCCCTTCGGAAACCCAGGTTGGCCATCACCGTCGAGACGACGATGTTGTTCTTCAGTCGGCCCGCTTCTTTCATGTGCCGGGCGATGATGGCCATGATGACATCCCCGTTGGCAACCGCTCCGTCCTCATCTACCGCGATCAAGCGATCGGCGTCTCCATCGAATGAAAACCCGAGCCGGCCTTTGGCCCGGTCGGACAGATAGCGCGGGTGGGTGGCGCCGCATCCGGCGTTGATGTTCGTCCCATCGGGTTCCGCCGCAAACACCTCGACTTCGGCCTTGAGCCTGCGGAAGAGTTCGGGTGCGGTGCGATAGGCCGCCCCATTTGCGCAGTCCAGAGCGATGGAGATCCCCCGCAGGGTGTACGGCATCGACTCGCGGAGATGAGCCAGATAGCGGTCGTCGGCTTCTGCCATCCGGAAGGTGGTGCCGATTCCGTCGTCGATGGCGACTTTCCAGGGCGGCCCGCGCCGGATGCGCTGGTCGATACGGTCTTCCTCGTCATCGGAGAGCTTCGATCCATTCCGCCCGAGCAGCTTGATGCCGTTGTCCGCGGCCGGGTTGTGCGAGGCGGAAACCACCACGCCCAATGCCGAACGGGTATCGGAAGTGAGGAAGGCGATGCCGCCGGCGGGCAGTACGCCCACGTCGATCGTATCGATGCCGACCGATTGAAAACCGGCCTGGAGCGCGCTCGAGAGCATCTCACCGGATCGTCGGGTATCCCGGCCGACGAGAACCTGCCCGCCCGGTATGAATTCGCCTGCGGCGCGGCCAACGGCCATTGCGAGGTCCGCCGTCAATTCGACGTTGGCGCGGCCGCGGATCCCATCGGTTCCAAAGAGCCTGCGGCCTTCTGCCGGGAGCATCCCTAGCGCTTGGTGTACTGCGGCGCCCGGCGAGCCTTGCGGAGCCCGTACTTCTTGCGTTCCACCCGCCGAGCATCGCGCCGCAGGAAGCCGGAGCGTTTCAGCAGGGGACGAAGGTCGGGGTCGATCGTGATCAGCGCCCGGGCAATGCCAAGCCGAAGAGCATCCGACTGGCCCGTCGTGCCGCCCCCGTGGAGGGTGGCGTGGATGTCGTAGCGGCCCTCGAGGGAGGCGACCCGGACCGGCTCGAGTACACGGAGTCGCTGCGCCATTGCGGGGAAATAGTCCTCGAGTGTTTTGCCGTTGAGAACGACACTGCCGGTTCCGTCGTACAAGCGGACACGAGCGACCGACTCCTTGCGGCGACCGGTTGCCTGAACGAGCGGAGCTGTCATTGCGTTTCCACCTTTCGAATCTTCAAATCGAGGGGTTGGGGCGATTGGGCTCTATGAGGATGCTCGGGCCCGGCGTTGACCTTGAGCTTGCGCAGCATCTGCCTTCCCAAACGGTTCTTGGGGAGCATTCCGCGCACCGCCCGTTCGATGATCGTCTCCGGCCGGCGTTCCCGCAACGACTCGAAGCTCTCGGCTCGGAGGCCGCCCGGGTATCCGGAGTGCCGGTAGTAGATCTTGCCCTGGCTCTTGTCGGAGGTGACCGCCACCTTCTCGGCGTTGATCACAACGACGAAGTCTCCCGTATCCACATGAGGCGCCACGATCGGCTTGTGCTTGCCCCTGAGGATCTGGGCGACTTCGGAGGCCAGGCGGCCGAGGGGTAGGTCGGTGGCATCGACCACGAACCAGGCGCGCTCGATGTCATCCGTTTTGGGCGAAAAAGTCTTTTGCAGCCGCATCTGAACCTCGCGAAGAAAGGAGCCCCGGGATGCCGGAGCGGCCATATGGTAGGCGCGGAACCGTCCTTGTGGCAATTCGGTCCTGCGCCTCGTGTTAGGCGAAGAGCCGATTTCGCCCGGAAGCGCGGGCCAACCCCGGAAGCCGGACGCAGCTTGCTACGGGAGCAGTCCGGTCAGCTCCGCGATGTTCTTGATCGACAGCTGCCCCGGTGGTGCCAATTCCAGCGGGTCGATCAGGACGGCTGCAGCCAATCCGGCGGCTTGAGCGCCACCGACGTCGTGGTAATAGGAGTCGCCCACATACCAGGCGCGATCTGGTGACACCGCCAGTTCCCCAAGTGCCAGATCGAAGATCCCCGGGTCGGGTTTCGATATTCCAACGGTTGTCGAGTCGATCACGAGCTCGAACAGGTCCCCAAAACCGGCCCGTTCGAGGGCCGCGGCGACGGTCCCGTCGGAGTTGGAGACCACTGCAACCCGATACCCGCCGGCGATGAGGCTGCGAACGGTCTCCTGCGCTCCCGGAATGGGGTGATGCCACATGTTCGTACCGCCTCCGAACGCATCTGCCATCTCGTTGGTGAGAGAAACTTCGGCCAGCTCAAAGAAGCGGTTCACCCACCAGCGAAACTCCGATGCCGCTCCGCTCCGGAGCCGGTCGGCATAGTCCGACATCGCCCGGAAGTGAGCTCCGACGAGACGGTCCGGTTGCACGGCCGGTCGATCCCAATCGGCCAGGAAACGATTGAACCGGTCGGGATGGATCAAGACCAGGGTTCCGCCTGCATCGAAGAGCACCAGTTCGGGCCGGAACCCGGGTATCGAGGGCTCAGGTTTCATACTCCACCTCCCAGAGGGTCAAGCCCTGAGGTGGTGCAGCGCCGCACGATTGATTCCGATCCCGGGCCGACAGGATGTCCGGAACTGTTTCGGGATGAAGCCTCCTCCGCCCGGCCTCGACGCACAGAGCTACCAGCGATCGCACCATATGGCGACAGAACGAAGACGCCGTGATCTCGAATACCAGGTGGCCGTCTGCGAGATCTCTCGCCCAGTCGACACTCAGAACGGTGCGCTCCGTCGAGCGCCCGTCGGCTCTGCGGCAGAACGATGCAAAATCGTGCAGACCTAAGAAGTAGGCGGCGGCCGCGTTCATCAGGGAGAGGTCGAGCTGGTAGCCGACGTGCCAGACCATGTGGCGGATGAGGGGATCGAGCAACGGGACGTTCGCCAACCGGTACCGGTAGGTGCGCGAGATCGCCGAGAACCGGGCGTTGAAGTTGTCGGGAACCTGGCGGCATCCCCAGATGACGATTTCGTCTCGGACCATCTTGTTCAACGACCGGGCGGTGCGGCCCGCATCGAGGTCCCCGGAGGTCGCAAAGCTGACGACCTGGCCGCGGGCGTGAACGCCGGCATCGGTCCTCCCGGCGACGGTGGTTTCGAGCGGACCGGTGATCCGGAACAGGGCCTCTTCCAGAACCTCTTGAACGGTACGAACACCCTTCTGCTTTGCGTAGCCGGAGAACCCGGAGCCGTCGTAGCCGAGGTCCAGGCGATAGGTCGGCACGGGTCTAGAAGAACCGGAAGATCTGGGCGAGATCCCCGCCGATGCCGATGAGCTGAAGTACCCACCAGAGGGCGATGGCCAGCAAAGCCGAGAGCGACGCCTGCCGGAGGTCGAGATCGAACAGGGCCCGCGCGGCGACCGCCAGCGTGGCTCCAAACCACACCAGGGCAACGAGGATGATCACTTGCACAAAGGCCGAAGGGACGAAGAAAGCAACCGTGAGCAAGAGCAGCGGCGTGTGCGAGAAGCCGGTCAAACGGACTGCGGTAGCGCCGGTGCCGTGGCCGTTGAACACCTTGGTGCCTGCCAGCCACAACCCTCCGCCGACAACCAGCCAGCCGACCACGCCGCCGAGCATGAACCAGAGCGCGCCGATCAGGTCGAACTTCACACTCGTGCCGGTGATGAGCCCGACGAAGATGACGCCGTACACGAGCACCACCGCGAGTACCGAGTTGCCGGCTGCATAGCTGTCGAAGAACAGCTCCGTATAGAGCTTCTTGTCGAGCCGGGCGGCGCGGAGCATCTGGTTGATGAGCATCGGGCTCCTTTCGCCAATCGAGGGTAGTCGGAAACCAGCGGCCGGTAGCCGGCACACGATCCTCGCGACCCGGCACCCGGCACCCGGTACCTGGAAACTGGGAAACGGCGACTCAGTTGCGAGGAACGAGCAGCTTGCCGGCCGGCCGGCTCAGACTCGGGCGGTCCTTCCATGCGGCCACTTCTTCCAGGGCGAACCACCGGACCCCGGTCGTTCCATCACCGGCCGTTGCGTTCGGCGAGCCGGCGATGAACCCGAAACGGACGTCGAGGTGGTCGTGGGCAGGACCGTCCTCTCGTGACGGGAACCGGTGCACGTCGAGATCGAGAAGGCCGAATGCTTGCAGTTCCTCGAGTCCGGTTTCCTCGACCACCTCGCGGCGGGCCGCTGTCTCGAGATCCGTATCGCCCGGCTCGACATGCCCGCCCGGTTGCAGCCATTCTTTGAGCTTCGTGTGGTGTACCAGGAGCAGAGAACGCCGGTCCGGCGAGACCACGAACCCGCTGGCGGTGAAGTGGCCGGGATTGAAGTGGAACCGCGAGAGAGCAGCACCGGACGTGTCCAGGAGAGCCAGCATCGCATCGAGATAGCCGGACTCGAGATCGTCCAAGGGTTGGTGAGCAGCGAGCAGCGATCGAAGCGAAGCCAGACGTGGATCAGTCATCAGTCATCAGCCGTGGTTCTCCTACCTCAGCCCGAATACCGAAGAGGAAGGGCCGGCCGCAGGCCGGCGAGTGAGACCGAAGAACGAAAGGGCGGCCCGCAGGCCGCCCGACCGACAACTGCTTGCGCAACGAGCTCAGACGAGTTCGATCATTGCCATTTCGGCGCTGTCGCCCCGGCGCGGACCGATCCGAACGATCCGGGTGTAGCCCCCCTGGCGATCGGTGTAGCGGGGTGCGATGTCGTCGAAGAGCTTCGTGACGATCTCGGCGTCCTCGATCACTTTCAGGATCTCGCGACGAGCGTGCAGATCGCCCTTGCGTGCCTTGGTGATCAGCTTCTCGGCCAGCGGCCGCACCGACTTGGCGCGGGTGACCGTGGTCGTGATCTGCTCTTCCCAGAAAAGCGAACCGGCGAGGTTCGCCATCATGGCCTTCTCCTGAGAGGGGCCTCCTCCCAGGCGAGTGCCTTTGCGAGGGCGGGGCATTACTCGGTCTCCTCGTCCTGAACTGAATGGAGGCTGAGGCCGAGCTCGTCGAGCTTGGCGGTTACCTCTTCCAGGCTCTTCTGGCCGAAGTTGGTGATGTTGAGGAGATCGTCGGGGCTCTTGACGACCAGCTCGCCCACCGTCTTGATCTGGGCGCGTCGCAGGCAGTTGCGGGGACGCTCGGAAAGGTCGAGTGCCTCGATGGGGAGATCAAGGTCGGGGGACGACGACTCGGTCACGGCCACGTCACCCAGCTCCAGCCCGACGCCCTCGCCCATATCAGCAAAGAGACCGAGGAGCTCGCGCAGGGTCTTGCCTGCGGACGAGACCGCCTCAGCCGGTTCAACGGAACCGTTCGTGTCGACATCGAGCACCAGGCGGTCGAAGTTGGTCATCTGGCCGACCTGGGTGCTCTCGACCCGGTAGGCGACCTTGCGGACCGGGGAGAAGATCGAATCGATCGGGAGTACCCCGATCACGTCGCCGGCCTTGTTCTTCTCAGCGGTGCGATATCCGACCCCGCGCTCGACGGTCATCTCGACTTCGAGCTGGCCACCCGCCGACAGTGTGGCAAGGTGCAGACCGGGGTTGACGATCTCAACCCCCGCAGGCGTCTTGATGTCACCGGCCTTCACTTCTCCCGATCCTTTGGCGGACAGGTACAGGGTCTGGGGTTCTAGTTCCTCGGTTCTGACCACGACCTGCTTCATATTGAGAATGATGTCGACCACATCCTCAACCACGCCTTCGATGGTGGTGAACTCGTGCTGCACGCCCTCGATCTGGAGGGAGGTGATGGCGGCGCCGGGAATCCGGGCCAGCAACGTGCGGCGGAGCGTATTGCCGAGCGTATAGCCGAAGCCCGGCTCGAGTGGTTCGACGACGAACCTCGAACGATGCTCGGCTACCGGCTGTTCTTCTATCTGTGGGCGTTGGACGATCAACACTCTGGGTTTCCCCTTCTTCTTTTGTGAGAGCTACTTCGAGTAGAGCTCGACGATGAGCTGTTCTTGAATCGGGGTGTCGATCTGTGCTCGGTTCGGCAACGCGAGGACCGCAATCCTGCGATCGTCGGCGTTGACGTCGAGCCATTCCGGGAGGGCGTGATCGAGCGTGTCTACGGAATGCTGCACGATGATCAGATCACGGCTGCGCTCTTTGAGCGTGACCACATCACCTTCCCGTACCTGAAACGACGGAATATCGACTTTCTTGCCGTTGACCTGGAAGTGGCCATGGTTGACCAGTTGGCGGGCCTGCGGCCGGGTCGCGGCGAGACCCGAGCGGTAGACAACGTTGTCGAGACGGCTTTCGAGAATCCGCAAGAGATTGTCGCCGGTGATCCCGACCTGCTGGGCAGCCTGCTTGTAGTAGCGGCGGAACTGGCGCTCGAGGACTCCGTACATCGCACGGAGCTTCTGCTTTTCCCGAAGCTGGATGAGGTAGTCGCTCTCCCGCACACGGCCGCGGCCGTGTTCGCCCGGCGGATAGGGACGCTTATCGGCTGCGCACTTCTTCGACTGGCAGAGCGGTTGCCGTGCCCGACGACACTGCTTGTGAGTTGGTCCGGTATAGCGTGCCATCTCAACCCCTCCGGCGTTTCTTGAGGCGAACGCCGTTGTGCGGTATCGGCGTGATATCTCGAATCCCGGAAATCTCCATACCCATGTTCTGGAGGGTCCGGACCGCGGTCTCTCGACCGCCCCCGTTGCCGGAGACGATCACGTCGAGCTTGCGAACGCCGTGCTCACCGGCCCGGCGGGCAGCCTCTTCCGCGGCCACCTGGGCGGCGTACGGCGTCGACTTGCGGGAACCCTTGAAACCGACCGATCCACCGGAGGTCCACACGATCGTGTTTCCTCCGACATCGGTGATATTGATGATGGTGTTATTGAAGCTGGCCGTGATGTGCGCCTGCCCGTGGCTGATGTTCTTTCGCTCGCGGCGGCGGACCCGCTTCTGTTGTTGTTCTGCCAACTTCAACCCCTACTTCGTGACCTTTTTCTTGCCGGCAATCGCCATCCGGCGACCCTTGCGAGTCCGGGCGTTGGTGTGGGTGCGCTGCCCGCGCACGGGAAGCCCGCGACGGTGGCGCACACCCTGATAGGAACCAATCTCCACTTTCCGCTTGATGTTCTGGGCGACTTCGCGACGAAGGTCACCCTCGATCTGAAAGTTCTGCTCGAGGAACCGCCGGATGCGAACGACCTCATCGTCGGTGAGGTCTCGCACTTTGGTCCCGCGGTCGATGTCGATGTTGTCGCAAATCTGGTGTGCCCGGGTCTGGCCGATTCCATAGATGTACGTGAGGGCGATTTCCAGTCTCTTCTCCCGGGGAAGATCAACACCTGCAATACGAGCCATCCAACTACCCCTGACGCTGCTTGTGACGCGGATTCGAGCAGATCACCCAAACGCGACCATGTCGCCGGATGATTCGGCACTTCTCACACATCTTCTTTGTCGAAGGACGAACCTTCATGACGTTCTCCAACTCGTGCTCGACCGACCAGGCCGAACGCCCTCTTTTCAGGGGGTTCCGGTCCGCCATCCAACCCGCCCAGAACCATTTCCGGGACGCAGTGAGATGATGGATTCCGCATCGCGATCGCGCAAGCGCTCTTCGACACGGGCACCCTGAGATCGGCCCAAGCGGACCGAGTACACAAGACTAGCCATGTGGGGGCGCTACGGCCAAATCGTCCTCTGCGCCGCTCAGCAGCGTCATGATCCGGGGTCCATCGCCGGTGATAGCGATGGTGTGCTCGAAGTGCACCGAGACGCTCCCATCCGCGGTGACAACGGTCCAGCCGTCCGGTTCAACGGCGGTTTCGTGACCGCCGAGGTTGAACATCGGCTCGATACAGATGGCCATCCCTTTCTTGAGCTTGGCCCCGGTTCCGGGTTTTCCATAGTTGGGTACCTGGGGGTCTTCATGCATCTGCCTGCCAATGCCGTGCCCCACGTACTCCCGGACGACACCAAAGCCGTGCCGGGCTGCTTCGCTTTCCACGGCATGGCCGATATCGCCCAGCCGGGCGCCGGCTTTCACCTGGGCTATTCCGGCGGCAAGGGCTCGCTCGGTTGTGTCGATGAGGAGTTGAATCTCCGGCGATACTTCTCCGATCGGAAAGGTGATCGCCGCGTCGCCGTGGAACCCTTCGAAAATGGCGCCCGCGTCGATGGACAGGACGTCACCCGATTTCAACCGATAGTCGGAAGGAATCCCGTGCACAATCACGTTGTTGGGCGAGGTGCAAATGTTCGCCGGGTAGCCGTGGTAGCCGAGGAAGGAGGGAGTGCAGCCACGAGACCGAATCACCTCGGCAGCTATGGCATCCAGTTCGAGCAGCGAAACACCCGGTGCCGCCGCCTGCTTCACCGTCGTGAGTACTGCGGCCACGGTCCGACCGGCCACCGCCATTTTCTCGAACTCTTTGCGGCTCTTGATGGTGATCACGCGCGGACGGCTTCCAGAATCTGCTCGGTGATCTCCGGGATCGATCCCAGGGCCTTGATCTCAACAATGAGATCCCGCTCCTCGTAGAAGGCGATCAACGGTTCGGTCTCGAGCCGGTAAACCGCCAGCCGGTTCCTGATGACTGCTTCAGCGTCGTCCGCCCGCTGCTCGAGAGGCTCGCCGTCCACATCACACACCCCGGGCCGGGCAGGCGGACGATCATCAACGTGGTACGTGTGACCGTAGGCGCAACCCCGGCGGCCGCCGATGCGCCTGACGACCTCATCCTCGTCAACGACGAACACCGCAACCCGGTCGATCCTTCCGGCCGGCGATGACTCCAGGGCGTGAGCCTGCGTCAGGTTCCGGGGGAATCCGTCCAGGATGAAACCGGCGGCAGCATCTTCGGCGGCGATCCGCTCGGTGAGCATCGCGACGACGAGCTCATCGGGGACGAGATTGCCGGCATCCATGCGCCTCGAGGCCTTTTCCCCGAGTTCCGTGCCCGCCGCAATCTGCACGCGCAACATGTCCCCGGTGGAGATATGGGGCACATGGAGAGCCTCGGCGACCCGTTTGGCCTGCGTACCCTTGCCCGCTCCTGGTGGTCCGAGAAAGATGAGTCTCACAGAAGGTGTCCCGCTTCACTCGACACGTACTACGTACCTCGTACCTCGTACCTGGTACCCACGACGAAGCACGGAATACGAAGTACGTGGAGTGGGCTCACGTCAGGAAGCCTTCGTAGTTGCGCATCGTCAGCTGGCTCTCGATCTGTTTCATCGTCTCGAGGGCGACCCCGACCACGATGAGGATCGAGACGCCACCGAACCCAACACTGACGTCCCAAATGGCGCCGCCGATGGAGGGCAGGATGGACACAAGACCGAGGAACAGGGCCCCCGGCAGGGTGATCCGGTTGAGGATGTGCTCCAGGTGGCGGGCCGTCTGGCTGCCGGGACGCACGCCGGGAACGAACCCTCCTTGACGCTGGATCATCTCCGCCTGCCGGACCGGGTCGAACTGGATTGCCGTATAGAAATACGTGAAGAAGATGATCAAGGTGAACAACAAGAAGATATAGAACGTGCTGACACCCTGACTGTTGCCGATGTTGATGTCGATCCAGTTGCGAACACTGGTCATGAAGCCGCCGCCATCGGATGGGATGGCCGTCGCCACTAGGACCGGGAAATACATCATGCTGGTGGCGAAGATGACCGGAATCACCCCGGCCGTGTTGACCTTCAGCGGGATATACGTGCTCTGACCGCCCATGACCCGACGACCGCGAACCCGTTTGGCGAACTGGATTGGGATTCTTCGTTGCCCCTGTTCGACGTAGATGATGCCGACGATCATCGTCAGGAACATTACGACGAAGACCAGGAAGATGGCCACCGCTCCCGGCCGGCCGGCGGTGATCGTCCCGGCATAGATCAGGGCAAAGCTGGACGGCAGCTGGCTCACGATCGAAACGAAGATCACGAGGGACATTCCGTTCCCGACACCTCGCTGCGTAATCAGCTCACCGATCCACATGATGAACGCCGTACCCGCCGTCATGGTGAGCACAATGAGCGCTACGCGTGGAGTCGTGTAGTCCTCCGGGGAAATGAGGAGAATGCCACCCGTGAGCGAGCCCCGGCTGAACAGATAGGTGATGCCGGTCGATTGCAGCAGAGCCAGAACCACCGTGAGGTAGCGAGTCCATTGGGTAATGACCTTCCGGCCCGATTCACCCTCGTCCTGGAGACGCTGCAGACGGGGGATGACGACCGCCAGCAGCTGCATGATGATGCTCGAAGTGATGTAGGGCATGATGCCGAGGCTGAAAACCGAGAATCTCTCGAGTGCTCCACCGGAGAACAGGTTGAGGAGGCCGACAATCCCGGCAGACTCCTGCTGTGCCGCCAGTTCCTGCACCTGGTTGAGGTCGACGCCCGGGACCGGGATGGCGGTCCCGAGCCGGTAGACGGCGAACATGGCAAGGGTGAACAGGATCTTCCGGCGTAGGTCCGGAATCTTGAACATGTAGCGGTAGATGGAAAGCATTGACTCTCAGTTCTCAGTTGTACGTTCTTCGTTCTCGTTCTTCAATCTCGGTTTCAGCTACCGGTAGCAGGCTACTGAGTACTGAGTACTGGATACTAAGTACACCTACTCGATGACCTCCGCCGTCCCGCCGGCTTCTTCGATCTTGGCAACGGCCTCTTTGCTGAAGGCGTGCGCCTGCACGGTCAGCGCTTTGGTCAGGCTGCCTTCGGCCAGGACCTTGACCCGGCCGCGCTTTTTGACCAGGCCACGTTCCCGCAGAACATCGGGCGTGATCGTGGACTTCGCGATGAACTCGTTCAACCGGTCGACGTTGACCACCGCGAAATACTCCTTGTTCGGATTGGTGAATCCCCGCAGTTTCGGCAAGCGGCGCGCCAGCGGCGTTTGCCCGCCCTCAAATCCGGGCCGCAGTTTGCTGCGGGCGTTCAATCCTTTGGTGCCACGCCCCGCCGTCTTTCCGCGCCGACCGCCTTCACCACGCCCGACCCGGATCCTGGCCTTCTTCGAACCGGGGGCCGGTTTGAGATGGTGAAGCTGCAGCTTGTTGGTCTTGGTCTGTTCGTCTGCCATATCGTCCCTTACTCGTACTGAATACTGAGTACTGAGTACTGAGTACTACTTCGTCTTCTCTTCCACCTTGACCAGGTGGGCAACTTTGTGGAGCATGCCTCGAACATCGGGAGTGTCCTGATGTTCGACCGTCTGCTGCATCCGGCGCAAGCCGAGGCTGCGCACGGTAGCCCGCGTCTTGGGCTTTTGACCGATGATGCTCTTGACGAGCGTTACGGTGAGGGTCTTGTCGGCCATGGTTATCTCTCTTCGCCAACCTGGGTGCGCAACAACTCGGTCGAGCGGTACGCAGCCAGCAAACCGGGTGGGGTGACCTCTTCGGGTCGCTTCCCCCGCAACCTGGCAACGTCTTCCGGGCGACGCTGAGCCATCAATCCCTGCATGGTGGCCCGCGCCACGTTGAGGTGGGTTGGTGACCCGAGAGATTTTGCAAGAGCATCACGGACCCCTGCCGCTTCGAGGATCTGGCGAACAGCCCCACCGGCAATGACGCCGGTACCGGGAGCTGCGGGCTTCAGGAGCACGCGGGAGGCCCCGTGGACTCCCACTACCTCGTGGATCAGCGTGGTCCCGGCCATGGGGACGGGCGCCATCGCCTTGCGGCCGGCTTCCATGCCCTTCTGAATCGCTGCCGGAACTTCCTTGGCCTTGCCGTATCCGATCCCGACGTTGCCGCGACCGTCGCCGACGACCACCAACGCGGTGAACGAGAACCTCCGGCCGCCCTTGACGACCTTGGCGACCCGGTTGATTTGGACGACTCGCTCATCCAGTTGTTGCATCTCGGCCATCGATAACTCCTAAAACTTCAGACCGGATTCACGCGCGGACTCCGCCAGCGCCTTCACCCGGCCATGGAACGGGTATCCGCCCCGGTCGAATACCACTTCTGTGATCCCGGCGGCTGCGGCGCGTTCGCCGAGCAGCTTCCCAACCTCCGTTGCCGTGGCAACGGTGAGGGTCTTGGCACGCATGGCCGCTTCTTGCGAGGACGCTGCCGCCAGGGTGCGGCCTGCGTCGTCGTCGATGATCTGCGCGGAGATGTATCGATTGCTGCGAAACACCGCCAGACGGGGACGGGTCGCCGTTCCGTAGAGCTTCTTGCGGACCCGAACGTGCCGACGCCGCCGGGCTTGTGTGCGTGACCCCTTCATCTGGCCACCCCTGCCTTTCCTGCCTTGCGCCGTACATACTCGTTCACGTAGCGAATGCCCTTGCCCTTGTAGGGCTCGGGCGGACGTACCTGTCTGATGTCCGCGGCTACCTGGCCGACCAATTCCTTGTCGATCCCGCTCACAATGATGCGGGTTTGGTCGGGTACTTCAAAGGTGATGCCGTCGGGTGCCTTGATTTCCACCGGGTGGCTGTATCCAACCAGCAACTCGATGTCCTTGCCTTTCAGCGATGCCCGGTAGCCGACGCCGACGATGCTCAGTTCTTTCGTGAATCCCTGGGAGACACCCTCGACCATGTTGGCGAGCAGAGCCCTGGACAGGCCGTGCAGAGCACGGGTCTGCCGGTCTTCGTCGTTGCGGGTGACGCGCGCTTCGCCCTCGTCAACCACGACGGTGATGCGCTCGTGGAAGGTTCGTTCGAGGGTTCCCTTCGGTCCTTTCACGGTGACCCCTTGCCCGGCGACCTTGATGTCGACGCCCGGGGCGATCGGAACCGGGCTTTTTCCAATTCGGCTCATGTCACCACACCTCGCAGATGATCTCGCCGCCGAGACGCCGCCGGCGGGCTTCCCGGTCGGGAAGCAGACCCTGGGACGTGGAGACGACGATGACGCCGAGTCCGCCCTGGGACCGGGGAAGATCGGAAGCTCCCCGATAGACACGGTGCCCGGGTGAAGAAACACGGCGGATCCCCTGGATGACTCTCGTCCGTCCGGGCGCGTACTTCATCTTGACGGTCAACTCGTGGGCAGGGCCTTTCGGCTTGACTTCAAAGCCTTCGATGAAGCCTTCCGCAGCAAGGATCTTGGCGACTTCTGCCTTGACTTTTGACGAGGGCATCGCCACGGTCCTTTTCACGGCCTGATTGCCGTTCCGGATTCTCGTCAACATGTCCGCAATGGGATCAGTGTTCATTACCAGGACGCCTTTCTGATCCCGGGAAGCTCACCACGTGAAGCCAGCTCTCTCACGCAAATGCGGCACATGCCGAACTTGCGCAGGTAGGCGCGCGACCGACCGCACCGCTTGCAGCGGTTGTAGGCGCGCACCTGGAACTTTGGTTTCCGTTGTGACTTCGCAATCAAACTCTTCTTTGCCATACCAACCCTCGTTTCACGCCCTGGCTTCAGTTCTGCGGAACGGAAAGCCGAACGCTTCGAGCAGCGCTTTGGCATGCCCGTCAGAGCCGGCAGTCGTGCAGATGGTGATATCCATCCCCCGCACCGCGGTGACTTTGTCGTAGTCGATCTCCGGAAATATCAGTTGCTCGGTGACTCCGAAGCTGTAGTTGCCCCGTCCGTCGAACGACTTGGGATTGAGGCCACGAAAGTCCCGAACGCGGGGTATGGCAACCGCAACCAGGCGATCGAAGAACTCCCACATCCGGTCGCCCCGCATCGTCACGGAAACGCCAACGGCATTCCCCTGCCGGAGCTTGAAGTTGGCGATCGATTTCCTGGCCCGGTTGAGACGGGGCTTCTGACCGGTGATGATGGCGAGCTCTTCCATCGCCGCTTCGATCTGCTTCGGCTCGGAGACGCCCTCGCCGATTCCCATGTTCACCACGATCTTCTCCATACGGGGAATCTGCATCGCGTTGTCGAGAGCGAGCTGCTCCTTCAGGGCCGGAGCCACCTCGGTCCGGTACTTCTCCTTGAGGCGAGGGATCACAGGTCACCTCCGCACTTCACGCAAGTCCGGTGCTTGACACCGTCGGCGTCGATCCGGTGTCCGACCCTGGTCGGTCCGCAGTCGGGGCAGACAATCATCACGTTGGAGGAATGAATCGGCATGTCTTTGTCGATGATGCCTCCCTGCATCGTTTGGCCGCGGGGAGCCTGATGCTTCTTGGCCGTGTTGACGCCTTCCACGATCAGCTTGTTCGTCTTCGGCATCACTCGGACCACGCGCGACTCTTTGCCGGCGTCCTTGCCGGAAATGACCTTGACCTTGTCTCCTTCGCGCAAACGCATCAGATGACCTCCGGGGCAAGCGAGACGATCCGCATGAACTTCTTGTCTCGCAGTTCTCGAGCCACGGGACCGAAGATGCGGGTGCCACGCGGCTGCTGGTTCTGGTCGATGATCACGCAGGCGTTGTCATCGAATCGGATGTACGTGCCGTCGGGACGCCGGTACTCCTTGGCGGTCCGCACCACGACTGCCTTGACGACTTCGCCGCGTTTGACGGTGCCACCGGGAATGGCGTCCTTGACGGTGCCGACGATGATATCGCCCAGCCCGGCGTAGCGTCGGCGAGATCCACCCAACACCCGAATGCAGAGCAGTTCACGGGCGCCGCTGTTGTCGGCGACCTTGAGCCGCGATTCCTGCTGGATCATCGGGCACGCTCCACAACTTCAATGACCCGCCAGCGCTTGGTCTTGGACAAAGGCCGCGTTTCGACGATCCGGACGGTATCGCCCAGCTTGGCGTCGTTGGCTTCGTCGTGGACGTGGAATTGCTTCCTGGATCTCACAACCTTGTCGTAACGCGGGTGACGCATCGACTGCGTGATCTCGACGGTGATCGTCTTGTCACGGGCGTCGGAAACCACCACGCCGACTCTCGTCTTGCGTGTGGCACGCTCCTCGACCATCACGTACCTTCCTTTTCCAGGGCCTGCTGCTGCGCAGCCCAGGCCTCGAGTTCCTGCTCCCGGATCAGCGTTGCGAGCCGGGCAATGTCCTTGCGCAACTCACCGAGGCGGGCTGTGTTGTCCAGTTGATTGGTTGCGAGCTGGAAACGAAGATTGAAGAGTTCTTCTTTCGACTCTTCCAATCGCTCCTGCAGTTCTTGCGCAGTGAGTTCGCGCAGATCTTCGGCTTTCACGTTTCCTCCCGCGTCACAAACTTGGTCTTGATGGGAAGCTTGTGTCCGGCGCGGCGCATCGCTTCGCGAGCCATGTCCTCCGGTACTCCGGACAGCTCGAACATGACCCGTCCCGGCTTCACCACTGCAACCCAGAACTCCGGGTTGCCCTTGCCGGAACCCATGCGCGTCTCGGCGGGTTTCTGAGTGACCGGTTTGTCGGGGAAGATGGTTATCCAAACCTTCCCGCCACGCTTGACGGTTCTCGTGATCGCCACGCGAGCGGATTCGATCTGTCGAGCCGTGATCCAGCCCTCTTCCAGAGCCTTGATCCCGTACTCGCCGAAGGAGACCCTGGTTCCGCCTTTGGCATTGCCACGCCGGCGACCCCGGTGCATCTTCCGGTACTTGGTTCGTTTTGGCATGAGCATTAGGCATCACCGCCCTTGCCGTTCGACGGGTCGGCCGCGCCATCCTCAACCGCAGCTTCTTCAGCGGCATCGGCGGCAACCGGTTCCTCGGTCGCTTCGGTTACGGCCGGCTCGGCGATGGTCCCGGCAGCCACGACCTCTTTGGTCTCTACGTCGGCGGTGGGCTCCTCGACGAGTTCGTCGGGAGCGCCGGCAACCGGGCCGTCGACCTCTACGATCTCTTCGAAATCCTCGGCCGCAATGTCCGGTGCGCCTACTTCATCGACCGCTACCGTCTCGACCTCATCCTCGTACTCGCTCTTCGCCAGTTCGGGAGCAATCCGCTTGCCGCCCCCCGCCTCGATGAGGCGCTTGCCGTCTCGCTTGCCGCCACCGGCTTCGATGAGGCGCTTGCCGCCGCCGGCTTCGATCACCTTGGAACCCCGCTCGCCTCCCACGGCGTGCTCGGCTCGTGCCTTGGCAGGCGCCACGCGGCCCGGTGCACCGGAGGCGAGGGCAGCCTCAGCGGCAACTTTCTCGCGGGTGACCTTCAACGAGGTGACGACGTCGCCCTTGTAGACCCAAACCTTGATCCCGATGGCACCGACGGTGGTGCGAGCGGTGGCAGTCCCGAAATCGATGTCGGCCCGCAACGTATGCAACGGTACGCGACCTTCGCGGTACCACTCACGACGGCCCATGTCGGAACCGCCCAGGCGGCCGTTGGACTCGACGCGAACTCCTTCCGCTCCCGCTTTCATGGCAGTGGCAACTGCTCGTTTCATGGCGCGACGGAACGAGACGCGGTTCTCGAGTTGATCTGCGATGCCGCGAGCCAGCAGCTGCGCATCGGTCTCCGGATCCCGAACCTCGATGATGTTGAGCTTCACCCGGCGGCCGCTGAGTTTCTCCAGCCCGGCGCGGAGCCGATCGGCCTCCGACCCTTTCCGTCCGATGACGACACCCGGGCGGGCGGTGTGGATCTCGACGACGACTTTGTCGCGGGTTCGCTCGATCTCGATACGGGACACGGCGCCGCGGGTCAGCTCCTTCTGGAGATAGTCGCGGATCTGCCAGTCTTCATTGACGAGCTCTGTGTATTCCTTGTCGCTGTACCAGCGGGACTTCCAGTCCGTCACTATCCCGAGACGGAATACGTACGGGTGTACTTTCTGGCCCATTACGCCTCATCCTCCTCGGAAACCACAATCGTGATGTGGCTGGTTCGTTTGCGGATTCTCGTTGCCCGGCCGCGCGCCCTGGGCCGCCAGCGCTTGAGGGTGGGACCCTCGTCGGCGAAGGCCTCGACGACGACCAGTTCCCCGGCGTCGAGAGCGAAGTTGTGCTCGGCGTTGGCCACGGCCGAATTCAGCACCTTGACCACCGGGTCGGCTGCGCGGCGGTCGGTGAAGGCCAGCACGTGGCGGGCCTCCTCGACCGGGAGTCCCCGGACCAGGTCGAGCACCCGCCGTACCTTGTACGGCGACTGTCGAATGTGTTTTGCGTGGGCGCGCACCTTCATCCTCGCCTCGCTGCCTTATCTCGTGCTCCCGCATGGCCGCGGAAGGTTCTCGTCGGAGCAAACTCACCGAGCTTGTGACCGACCATCGATTCTGTGATGTACACGGGGACGTGCTTGCGCCCGTCGTGCACAGCAATGGTATGCCCGACCATCTCGGGGATGATCGTGGACCGCCGACTCCAGGTCTTGATGACCCGCTTCTCACCCTTGCGGTTGAGTTCGTCGACCTTCTTGACGAGATGATCGTCGATGAAGGGTCCCTTTTTCAAACTGCGAGCCATCGACTTACCTCCGACCCTTCATGAAGCCTGCAACGGGAGTCCGCATCTTCAGCGCCTCCCCTTCTTCGAGCGCCGACGCACAATGTCCTTGTCGCTGGCTTTGTTCTTCTTCCTGGTCCGGCCTTCCGGCTTGCCCCACGGGCTCACCGGGTGGCGGCCGCCGGACGACTTGCCCTCTCCTCCACCGAGCGGATGGTCCACCGGGTTCATTGCCACGCCCCGGGTCTGCGGACGGACGCCCTTCCACCGGGACCGTCCTGCCTTGCCGGTCTTCACCAGTTCCGACTCCGGATTCCCGACCTCGCCAACCGTTGCCCTGCAGTCGAGCTCAACGTTGCGCATCTCGCCGGAGGGCAGGCGAAGTAAAGCCTTGTTTCCTTCTTTGCTCATCAGCTGGACCGCGGCGCCTGCGGAACGAGCGATTTTGGCACCGCCACCGGGACGCATCTCGATGGCGTGCACGGTCGTCCCGGCCGGGATGTTTCGCAGAGGAAGAGCGTTGCCGGGTCGAATCTCGGCACCCGAGCCGGACTCGAGGACGGCTCCCGGCTTGATGCCGAGCGGAGCAAGGATGTAGGTCTTTTCGCCATCGGCATAGTGCAGAAGCGCCAGGCGGGCATTCCGGTTCGGGTCGTACTCAATGGCAGCGACCTTGGCAGGAATCCCATCCTTGGTGCGGCGGAAATCGACGATGCGGTAGCGCTGCTTGTGACCACCGCCTCGATGCCGGGAGGTGATACGACCGTGCACGTTGCGACCGCCGGTTGAGCTCTTCTTGTCGATCAGGCCCTTCTCCGGCTTCTTCTTGGTGATCTCCGAGAAGTCCGAGATCGTCTGGAAGCGCCGGCCCGGCGATGTTGGTTTCAGTTTCCTTACAGCCATAACAAGTCCTCAGTTATCAGTTCACAGTTCTCAGTACCAGCCAAGCCGTCTGCCGACGACCGATAACTGACAACTGATAACTCGCGATACGTCTTCATCTCACACACCAAATATGTCGATCGAGTCGCCGGGGGCCAGGGTCACGAGGGCACGCTTGGTGTCTCCGCGTTTGCCGACGACCCATCCCGTCCTTTTCAGCTTGCCCTTGCGGTTCATCGTGTTCACCTTCAGGACCTCCACGTCGAACACGCGTGAAACGGCCTGGCGGATCTCGGTCTTGTTCGCCCGCCGATCGACCACGAAGGTGTACGTATTCAGATCCTCGATCAGGTCGTACGATTTCTCCGAGACGACCGGGGCGAGGATGACGTCACGAGGGTCTTTCATGACTTCTCCCCTTCCTTCTCGAAGTCTTCTTCTGAATCAGCCCCAGCTGACGAAGCGGTGCCCTTGGGCGCCGGTTCGTCCAACGGCTCCGGCGCAGCCGGAGACGCAGCTTCGTCCAACGCCTTCGACTCCGTCGAAGGCGCCTCCATAACGAAGTCCTTCTCCGACACGTCGTAGGAGCCGGCCGCAGCCGAACCGAGCGTATCGGTCGTGAACAGCACCGTGTCCGCCCACAGCACGTCGTATGCGGACAGCTGCCCGGAACGTGTGAGCATCACGTGGGGAAGATTACGGAACGAGCGTTCCGCGACCCGATCCGCCGGCCCGAGCACGATCAAAGCCTTGCGGGTGGCACCGACGGCTGCGAGGAGGGCGCTCGCCTTCTTCGTCTTGGGCTCGGCCCAATCGAGTGTTTCCACGACTTTGATGCTCCCCTCGGATGCTCTCGCCGAAAGTGCACTCCGGAGTGCCAGCTTCTTCATCTTCTTCGGGGTTCGCTGGCTGTAGTCACGCGGATGAGGACCGAACACGACGCCACCGCCGACCCACTGGGGGGATCGGATGGAACCGTGGCGGGCTCGCCCGAGTCCCTTCTGGCGCCATGGTTTCCGGCCGCCACCCCGAACTTCACTGCGGGTCTTGGTGCTGGCCGTGCCGGACCGGGCCGCGGCGCGCTGAGCGTTCACGACCTGGTGCATGACCGGTATGTTGGGTTCGATCCCGAATACGGCAGGGTCAAGGGGAACGTCGCCCTTCGGCGTGCCGTCACTCGCGAACAGCGGAGCTTGGACTACCTCAGGCATTGGCCTTCACCGCCTCCCGAACGAGCACGACCGAACCGGAAGGTCCGGGAACGGATCCTCCCAGCATCAGGATCCCGCGCTGGGCATCGACATCGACAATCTCCACATTGAGGGTGGTCACCCGTTCGCCACCCATCCGGCCCGGCATCTTCTTGCCCTTGAAGACGCGGGCAGGCGTTGCACAAGCGCCGATCGAACCAGGCGCCCGGTGCACCTTGTGCACGCCATGACTGGCTCCCTGGCCGGAGAAGTTGTGGCGTTTCATGACGCCCTGGAATCCTTTTCCCTTTGAGATGCCGGCGACGTCGGCCTTCCCACCCTTGACCAGCACATCGGCGACCGTGATCTCCTGCCCTACCTTGTAGTCCTCCGGGTTGTCGACCCGGATTTCAACCAGGTGGCGGCTCGGCGCTACCCCGGCAGCGGCATAGTGGCCGGCCATGGGTTTGTTCACCTTGCGAGCGGGCAACTCCCGGAACGAGATTTGAATGGCCGAATAGCCGTCGGCCTTTTCCGTCTTGATCTGCGTGACGAAGCACGGACCGGCCTTGATGACCGTGACGGGGATGGCCCTGGCCTCATCGTCGAACACCTGGGTCATTCCGAGCTTCTCGCCGAGAATCGCCTTCACAGCTTGATCTCCACTTCTACACCGGCGGGAAGGTCGAGACGCATGAGCGAGTCAACCGTCTTGGGAGTCGGCTCGAGTATGTCGATGAGCCGCTTGTGGATGCGCATCTCGAAGTGCTCCCGCGAGTCCTTGTCGACATGGGGCGATCGGATGACGCAGTAGCGGTGAATCTCCGTTGGGAGCGGCACCGGGCCCTTGATCTTCGCCTGGGTGCGCACCACCGTCTCGGCGATTTTCCGCGCGGACTCGTCGACCACTTCGTGGTCGTAAGCCTTCAGTCTGATGCGGATCTTCTGTCCTTGGTCTGCCATGTTCGCTCAACTCTGTTTCGTTCACGTACTCAGTACTGAGTACTAGGTACTGGGTACTCGGTACTAGGCGATGATTTTGGTGACGGTCCCGGCGCCGACGGTACGGCCACCCTCACGAATCGCGAACTTCTGACCCTCATCCATCGCGATCGTCGTAATCAACTCAACCGTCATCGTCGTGTTATCACCCGGCATCACCATCTCGGTGCCCTCCGGCAACGTCACCGACCCCGTCACATCCGTCGTCCGGAAATAAAACTGCGGGCGATACCCCGGGAAAAACGGGTTATGACGACCACCCTCCTCCCGCGTCAACACATACACCGTCGCCTCAAACGTCGTATGCGGAGTAATCGAACCAGGCTTCGCCAACACCTGCCCCCGCTCCACATCATCCTTCCCAACCCCCCGCAACAACACCCCCACATTGTCACCAGCACGACCCTCATCCAACAACTTGCGGAACATCTCCACACCCGTCGCTACCGTCTTACGAGTCGGCCGGATCCCCACAATCTCAACCTCATCGCTTACCTTCACAATCCCCTGCTCAACCCGACCCGTCACCACCGTCCCCCGACCCGTAATCGAAAACACATCCTCAATCGGCATCTGGAACGGACGATCCAACGGACGCTCCGGCGTCGGCACATACTCATCAACCGCCGACATCAACTCCATAATCGACGCCACCGCCTCCGGATCATCACCCGACAACGCCGCCAAAGCAGAACCCCGCACCACCGGAATCTCATCCCCGGGGAACTCATACTCCGTCAACAAATCCCGAACCTCCAACTCCACCAAATCCAAAAGCTCAGGATCATCAACCTGATCCGTCTTATTCAAATACACCACGATATACGGCACCCCAACCTGGCGAGCCAACAACACATGCTCCCGCGTCTGCGGCATCGGACCATCCGCCGCCGACACCACCAAAATCGCCCCATCAATCTGCGCCGCACCCGTAATCATGTTCTTGATGTAATCCGCATGCCCCGGCATATCCACATGCGCATAATGACGAGCATCCGTCTCATACTCCACATGCGCAATCTGAATCGTGATCCCCCGCTCACGCTCCTCCGGCGCCTTATCAATCTCATCAAACGACGTAAACGCCACCGAAGCATTCGCCTCATGCAACACCCGCGTAATCGCAGCCGTCAACGTCGTCTTCCCATGATCAATATGACCCATCGTCCCAACATTCACATGCGGCTTCGTCCGCTCAAACTTCGCCTTCGCCATGGGATAGCCTCCTGGTTACTCGCCGCGCACCCGGGCGACGATCTCCTGGGAGATCGAATCGGGCACGTCCTGGTAGGAATGGAATTGCATTGTGTGGGTCGCACGGCCCTGAGTACGTGACCTCAGGTCGGTGGCATACCCGAACATCTCGGCCAGCGGCACCTGGGCGGTGACCACCCGGGCGTTGCCCCGCTGCCCCATCTCGTCGATTTTTCCGCGCCGGGAAGACAAATCCCCGATCACGTCGCCCATGTACTCTTCCGGAACCACGACTTCGACAGCCATAACCGGCTCGAGCAGCTTCACGCCGGCCCGCTTGGCAGCATCCTGCAAAGCTATGGACCCGGCAATCCGGAAAGCCATCTCCGAGGAGTCGACATCGTGGTACGACCCGTCGGTGAGGATTGCCCGGACATCCACCAGCGGATATCCGGCCAGGATGCCCTGATCGAGGGCCTCCTCGATACCGGCGTCTACCGATGGGATGTACTCGCGAGGGACGTTGCCGCCCTTGATCTGATCAACGAACTCATAACCGCCGCCGGGACCCGTCGGCTCGAGGTCGATGACCACGTGCCCGTATTGTCCGCGCCCACCCGACTGGCGGACGTACTTGGCGACGACTTTGCTCACCGGACCCTTGATGGTCTCCCGGTAGGCAACCTGGGGCCGGCCAACATTGGCGCCGACCTTGAATTCACGGATCAGCCGGTCGACGAGCACGTCGAGGTGCAGTTCGCCCATGCCGGCGATGATGGTCTGGCCGGTCTCTTCGTCGGTACGCACCAGGAACGTCGGGTCTTCTTCCGAGAGACGGTGCAGGGCATCGCCCAGCTTGTCCTGGTCCGACTTGGTCTTCGGTTCGATCGCAACCGAGATGACCGGGGCGGGAAAGGTCATCGACTCCAGCTGGATCGGATGGGCGGCATCGCAGAGGGTGTCGCCGGTGGTCGTCATCTTCAACCCGATCGTGGCGACGATGTCGCCGGTATGGATCGTTTCGAGATCCTCACGGTGGTTGGCGTGCATCCGTAGCAAACGGCCGATGCGCTCTTTCTTGGCCGAGGTCGCGTTGTAGATCTGGTCGCCCTTGGTGGCCTGACCCGAATACACGCGGAAGTAGGTGAGCTTGCCGACATGCGGGTCGCTCATGATCTTGAAAGCCAGAGCAGTGAAGGGCTCGGTGTCGTCGGCGGCCCGCTCGAGGACGATGTCTTCCTCGCCCGGTTTGAAGCCCTGCACCGGGGGCAGGTCGGCCGGGCTGGGCAGGTAGTGGATGACCGCATCGAGCAGAGGCTGCACACCCTTGTTCTTGAAGGCCGAGCCGCAGAAGACGGGTGTGAAGTGACGCTTCAGCGTGGCGGTCCGCACCGCGGCATGCACCTCGGACGGCGAGATCTCGACTTCTTCCAGGAACTTCTCGAGCAGCTTCTCATCTACGTCGGCGCAGGCCTCGAGCAGCTTGCCCTCCCACATACGGGCTTGTTCCTGGTACTCGGCGGGGATCTCGATGGTCTCCCAGTGCTTGCCGTCGTCGCCGCTCCAGATGTGGGCCTTCATCTCGACGAGGTCGATGACGCCCTGAAACTCGGCTTCGGCGCCGATGGGCAACTGGACGGGAACCGGGTTGCCCTCCAGCCGATCACGAATGCTGTCGACGGCCGCAAAGTAATCGGCCCCGATCCGGTCCATCTTGTTGATGAAGCAGATGCGGGGAACCTTGTAGCGGTCGGCCTGACGCCATACGGTCTCGGATTGAGGCTCAACGCCGGCAACCGCGTCGAAGACGGCAACAGCGCCGTCGAGTACCCGGAGGCTGCGCTCGACCTCCACCGTGAAGTCGACGTGCCCGGGGGTGTCGATGATGTTGATCCAGTGATCGCGCCATCCGGCGGTGGTAGCGGCTGAGGTGATGGTGATGCCGCGCTCCTGCTCTTGCGCCATCCAGTCCATCACGGCGGCGCCTTCATGGACTTCACCGAGCTTGTAGGTCTTGCCGGTGTAGTACAGGATACGTTCGGTGAGCGTCGTTTTGCCCGCGTCGATATGCGCCATGATCCCGATATTCCGGGTCCGGCTGAGCGGGTACTGACGCAGGTGCGTCAGTGCATCGTTGCTCTTTCCGTTGCTCATCTCTTCCTCAGTCGCTATGCGGTTGTCAGGCGGTCGTACTACCAGCGGTAGTGGGCAAAAGCCTTGTTTGATTCGGCCATCTTGTGGATGTCTTCGCGGCGCTTCACGGCGGAGCCGGTATTGTTGCTCGCATCGAGAATCTCGTTGGCCAATCGCTCGGCCATGGCGTTTTCCTTGCGCTTGCGAGCGAAGTTGACCAACCAGCGGATCGCCAGCGAGTTGGCACGGCGGGGTCGAACATCCACCGGCACCTGGTAGGACGAACCGCCGACCCGGCGAGAACGAACCTCAACTTGCGGCCGGATGTTGTCCACGGCTCGCTTCAGCACCGTGAGAGGATCCTGGCCGACGCGTCGTTCCACGATCTCGAGAGCGCCGTACACGATCGACCGGGCGGTCTCTTTCTTGCCGTCGAGCAGGACCTTGTTGATGATCTGGCTGACCAGAAGGCTCCGGTAGACGGGATCCGGGTCGATGTGCCTTTTTGGCGCAGGTCCACGTCGCATTACGACTCCCTCTTCGTTCCGTAGCGGGAACGTGCTTGCCGGCGGCCCGATACCGCCGCAGCATCGAGCGTGCCGCGAATGACCTTGTAGCGAACTCCCGGCAGATCCTTCACCCGGCCACCACGGACCAGAACGATGGAGTGCTCCTGGAGGTTGTGCCCTTCACCGGGGATGTAGGCGGTGACCTCAACCCCGGAGGAGAGACGAATACGCGCTACCTTGCGCAAGGCCGAGTTGGGCTTCTTGGGCGTCACGGTATAGACACGGGTACAAACCCCGCGTCGCTGCGGCGCCCCGGCCAGACCGGGCGTCTTTTCCTTCTTGGGCTTCGGCTTCCGACCCTGACGGATCAGCTGCTGAACGGTCGGCACAGACCCTTCTCTCTTCTCTTCGGCACACCCCGACCCAAATGTGGGAACGGGTATTTACAGACGGAACAGCGCGTTCGCCGGGGCGAAAGCACCGATCCAGCCACTTCATCGCCCACAGGCCGCCGTGGCGACCTCAGGACACGCGGAAACGTGGCGGGAAAACCGAGACGGAAGTATATGCGCGACCGGGAGATGTTGCAAAAGGCGCACTTGGGGCGTACTCGGTACTCAGTACTAGGTACTAGGTACTAGGTACTAGGTACTCGGTACTCGGTACTTACTACCCTCGCGTCCGATGTTCATCACCGTTCCCCGCCCCGAGCTGCGCAGGCGGCTCCCTCAACTGATGATCGGTCTCGTCGTCGTTGGTGTTGGGTTTGCCTTGATGGTCGAATCCGACCTGGGCCTCGGCCCGTGGGAGGTCCTCCACCAGGGGATTTCGAATCGAGTCGGCATCCCCATCGGGACGGTCGGCATCTTCGTCGGGTTGCTCGTGCTGGGCGCCTGGATTCCCTTGCGCCAGCGACTGGGGGTCGGCACGGTGCTCAACGTCATCACCATCGGCATCGTGATCGATCTCACGATGCTGGCCATTCCTGATCTGAGCTCTCTCCTGATCCGCGGGCCGGCGCTGCTCGGTGGCTTGCTCCTGGTCGGAATCGGAGGAGGCCTCTATATCGGGGCGGGCCTGGGACCCGGCCCCCGGGACGGACTGATGACCGGCATGGCCGCTCGGGGCTGGTTCTCGATTCGGACCGCCCGCACGCTCCTCGAGGTCACCGCGTTGACCGCCGGGTGGTTGCTGGGTGGAACCGTCGGCGTCGGCACCCTTCTCTTCGCCGGAGGGATCGGTCCGCTCGTGCAGATGTTCCTGGGCAGGCTGGCGATCGGCGAAAACATCTCTGTTCCGCCCTGAACCATCAGGGAAGCCCTCCAAGCAGTCGCCGGCTACGTCCCACCAACGTCGCGGATCCTGGATTCGAAGATCTATCCTGAATATGCGTCGACCTTGGTAATGAACTCGGCCTTCTCTGCATCCGAGAGCCACGTGGCGAGGAATGAGTTCCTGGCCAACTGAGTTATCTGGCTCTTTGTGAATCCTCCGGTCTCGACCAATTCGAAGAGATTCTCGTTTAGGTAGGCCTGCATGTAAGACGGGTCATCGGAATTGATCATCACCCGCATGCCCCTATCGAGCATGGTCTTGATTTCATCGACAGTCAGGCTCCCGGTGACGTATCGATTCGAGACAGGACATACCGTCAAGGCAAGCCCGCGCGCGTTGATCTCCTCGATGAGTGCCTCGTCCTCAAGGGAGTTCACACCATGGTCGATCCGTTCAACGCCGATCTCATCAAGGGCTTGCCAGATGTGTTGAATTGAATCGTCTTGGTTCACGTCGCAGTGCATCGTGAGCCGGTATCCCTCTTGACGAGCACGAGCAAAGACCTCCTTGAATTTCGTAGGGGGATTGCCTCGTTCGTCGGAATCAAGCCCTACCCCAATAATCCACTCCTTGAATGGCAGGGAGGCTTCGAGAGTCTCCATCGCCGACTCGGCCGACATATCGCGGAAGAAGCACATGATGAGCTGGGTCCTGACGCCAAGCTTGCTCTCGGCATCTACCTGTGCACGATGGATTCCGGTGACGATAGCTTCGAAAGGAACGCCCCTCGAGGTGTGCGCCTGGGGATCGAAGAACGGCTCGGCGTAGAGGATGTTCTGTTCGTGAGCCTTGCGGAAGTAGGCCATGGCCAGATCGTAGAAATCCTGTTCCTTCAGCAAGACCTTCATGCCGTCGTAGTACCCAACGAGAAACGACGTCAGATCGTGGAAGACGTAGCTCGCCTTGACATCTTCAACGGTCTCGAAAGGGATCTCCACACCATTGCGCTCGGCCAACTCGAACCTGAGTTCAGGCTCGAGGGTACCCTCCAAATGAAGATGGAGCTCAGCTTTTGGCAGTCCTTCAACGAACGATCTCATGTCGGTCACCGACAGTCTCCCTTCCTGGTTACCGTGCCTTCGAGGTTACCACCGCACGAAACCCGAAGGCTCGGGACATTCGTCCGCTCCTTCGGGCTTAACGGCCCTTCAGAACGGCCTAGAGTGCTGACATCATCGAAGCGTAAATGCAGAATTGCTTCGACGCACCGAAGGAGGGATCAACCGTGCGAAAGCGCATAAGTACATCTCGATTCTTGCTCGTAATAATGGTGTTGGCGCTCATCGCCGCAGCGTGTGCTGGGGACGAGACCACAGAAACGACCACCACCACGGCTGCCGGTTCCGAGACCACAGCTACTACTACGGGTGGCGACGAAACAACTACGACGGCCGCGACGCCTGACGAGCCGTTTGTGTTTGGTCTGATCTTGGTAGGTCCGTACAACGACAGCGGGTGGAGTCAGGCTCACTACGAAGCAGGACAGTACGTCGAAGACAAAACCGGCGCCAAGATGATCTACCTGGACAAAGTCAACGTTGCCGACCTTCCGGACAAGGGCGTCGATCAGGTAGCCCAGGACATGATCGACCAGGGCGCTCAAATGGTCTTCGCCACGTCCGATGACATGAAAGACGGAATCCTGCTGGCCGCTGCGGCCAACCCCGATACCCCAATGATATGGGTTTCGGGTGACAGCGCCTGGCAAGAAGGCAAAGACTTTGCAGGACTCGACAACCTCGGCAACGTCATGACGAAGTTGGAATACGGGAAGATGATTGCGGGTTGCGCCGCCGCACTCACCACCCAGACCGGGTCCATCGGGTACCTCGGTCCTCTGATCAACGACGAGACGCGCCGCTTCGTGAACTCGGCCTATCTGGGCGCCAAGTATTGCTGGGAGGAATACCGGGGTGAGACAGACCCGCTCGAATTTGAAGTCACTTGGATCGGGTTCTGGTTCAACATTCCGGGCGTCACCCTCGATCCAACCCAAGTAGCAAACGGCTTCTTTGATGCAGGCGCCGATGTTGTGATTTCCGGAACCGACACAACGGAGGGATTGATCGTTGCGGGACAACGGCACGACGCCGGCGAAGAGGTGTGGAACGTCGCCTATGACTATTACGGGGCTTGCGACGAGAAGCCGGAGGTGTGCCTGGGGGTGCCCTATTTCAATTGGGGTCCGTCTTACCTCGATCTCGTTACCGCCGCCATCAACGGCTCATTCGAAGCCACGTTTGACTGGGTTGAACCCAACTGGAATGACCTGACCGACCGAGAAGATGGAGGGGTCGGATGGGTCAACGGCCCGGCTCTGTCGTCTGAGAATGCCGACACTCTGGCCGACTTCATCGCAGGCCTGGCAGGCGGTGACATCGATTTGTTTGTCGGTCCGCTCAGCTTCCAGGACGGTTCTCCATATCTCGGGGACGGCGAGAAAGCGACCGATCTTCAGATTTGGTACACACCGCAACTTCTGGACGGTATCAAAGGAGCAAGCAACCCGTAGAGGTAGCTGCTGTCAGATGGGGAGGGAATCGCGAGATCCCTCCCCATCTCGCACCCCGACAATCATCTAACCTGCTTCAACGATGAGCCTCGAACTCCGGGACATCCACAAACACTTCGGCCCTGTACGCGCTAATGACGGGATATCGTTGACCGTCGAAGCAGGTGCTCTTCACGGCCTTCTGGGTGAGAACGGGGCCGGGAAGTCGACCCTGATGAAGATCCTGTCTGGATTCTATGCCCCGGATGCAGGAGAGATTGTTCTCGACGGCGAGCACATCCAACCCTCTTCTCCCAGAGATGCGATAGCGCACGGAATCGGTATGCTCCACCAGGATCCCCTAGTTTTTCTGCCCCTATCCGTAGTTGACAACCTGCTGCTCGCCAGTCCAGGAAGTTTCAGAATTGATCGGCGATCCGCGTACCGCGAACTGACACAGATGTGTGAGCGGTTTGGGTTCGACCTCGATCCAGACTCGCTGGTCCGAACTCTCACCGTTGGTGAACGCCAGCAGCTTGAGATAGTGCGATTGCTATGGCTCGGTGCTCGGGTTCTCGTCCTCGACGAACCAACCACAGGTATCTCTGCGCCGCAACGCGTGAAGCTGTTCGAGACACTCCGAGTCCTGGCTGCCGATGGTATGAGTGTGATCTTTGTCTCCCACAAGTTGGAAGAAGTCGAGGACTTGTGCCAGCGCGTAACTGTGATGCGTAGCGGTCGAGTAGTCGGACATCTCGAAATGCCGAGCCCAGCTGAGCAAATGGTTGAAATGATGTTCGGCGAACCTGTCGCTATCGAAGGCCGATCATCGATCGACCTCGGAGAGACGCTGCTATCGATTCAACATCTCACGGCCCATGAGCGGCTGCTTTCCATCGAAGATCTGAGCTTGGAGGTCAACGCGGCAGAGGTCATCGGTCTGGCCGGATTGGAGGGCAGCGGCCAGCGCACACTGCTGAGGGCGTGCGCAGGGCTTCAGCCAGCTTCCCGCGGGTTGATCTTGCTTGACGGTCGAGACATAACCGGTTCGTCCTATGCGCATCGGCTCGAGAGTGGCCTGCAATACCTTCCGGCGGGTCGGCTCGAAGAGGGGCTCGTTACCGGACTGACCCTGACCGAACACCTCATCTTGAGCCAGCCGGACACTCAGTTTTTCGTCAACTGGGACGAAGAAGAGAGCAAGGCATCTACGACCATTGCGCAGAACTCCATCAAGGGTCGACCATCATCGACGGCCGATGAACTCTCCGGCGGGAATCAGCAACGCTTGCTGCTGGCAATGTTGCGCCCGAATCTTCGACTTCTGCTCATGGAACATCCCACCCGCGGATTGGATATCGAGTCAGCAAACTGGGTGTGGAGCCAACTTCTCGCCCGTCGTGAGCACGGGACGGCAATCATGTTCGCATCGGCCGACCTAGATGAACTACTACGTTATTGCAACCGGATATCAGTGTTCTTCGGAGGAAGGGTTATCGCGGAATTGAAAGCCGAGGAAACTGACGTTGAAGACCTGGGCTTCCTGATCGGTGGCAAATTCAAGGACCCGGTATGAAGTTCTTCCGGCCGGTCATCCGTTTGGTTGTGCCCATTTTCGGGGCATTCGTATTTGCAGTTCTCCTCTTGGTGCTGGTCGGCGAATCGCCTGGAGAAGCCCTCAAAGCACTGGTGGGAGGAGCGCTGGGAAGTCCGGCCCGCATCGGCGACACCATTACCGCCTGGACGACGTTGTCGCTGGCAGCAGCCGGCCTTGCCGTCACCTTCACAGCCGGTCTATGGAACATCGGCGTCGAAGGCCAGATGATCGCCGGAGCTATCGCCGCATCATTCGTAGCCCGGGAAGTCGACGCCCCCCGTGCGATCATGATCCTGCTCATACTCCTAGCCGGATTCGCTGGAGGCGCAATATGGGCAGCGCTGGCCGGTTTGTTGAAGGTCAGAGGCAAAGTCAACGAGATATTCGGGGGTCTCGGCCTGACTTTCGTGGCGATCAGCCTTTCCACCTACCTGATCATTGGGCCGTGGCAAAGAGCGGGGGCTGCTTCCACCGGGGGAACCGACCCATTTCCCGATAACGCATGGCTCCCGACCCTGGGAGATCTCAGAGTGTCGCTAGTTTCGATCATTGTGACGGTGCTGGCGCTCGTCATCGTCTACGTCCTACTTCGCGGAACCCGTTTTGGGCTTCGACTGAAGGCAGTTGGACAGAACCTCCAGAGTTCTGCCCTATTCGGCATAGCAAATACCCGGTATCTCCTTACGGCATTCGCGCTCGGTGGAGGCCTTGCGGGTATCGCCGGTGCGTTCCGTGTGACAGGCTTCTATCACAAGCTCGTACCGGGGCCAGGCGGAGGTCACGGGTACCTCGGCATCCTCATCGTCCTCTTGGCAGCCTACAAAGCCAAATGGATCGCACCCCTGGCGTTCTTCTTCGCCATAGTGGCCGTCGGCGCATCCCAGCTGCCTCTTCAGCTGGGACTTGACGCTTCGGTGGGCGGCATTCTGCGGAGCGTTCTGGTCCTGTTCGTGCTCCTCGCCGGTGGATGGCAGGCCCGTAGAAGCACAAAAGCGGGAGCAACAACGAGCAAGGAGGCATCAGCGTGAACGAGCTGGGTTCACTCATTGCTGCGGCAGCTCCTCTCGTGTTCGCAGTTGTCGGCGAGACCATCACCGAAAAAGCCGGCATCATCAACCTGTCCTTGGAAGGCAGCCTGATGCTGGCTGCGATGACCGGCTTCGCTGTATCGTTCGAAACCAACAGCCTCCTCCTGGGATTCCTCGCCGCTGCCATTGTTGGGATGCTGGTTGCGTTGCTCGTCGCTTTCTCCAGCATTTCCCTCAAGCTCAACCAGGTCGCCGTTGGATTTGTGCTGTTCCAGTTGTGCACTGACCTGAGCACGTTCCTTGGTCAGGCTTACGTTCGAATCCCGGGACCTTCGGTGCAAGCCCTCCCCATTCCACTGCTCGAAGATATCCCAATATTGGGCCCGCTGGTATTCGATCAAAACCTGGTTGTGTATGCCAGTTTCGTCGTAGTTATCGCGGCCTACTACTTCATGTTCCGCACACGGCCGGGCCTCGAGCTACAGGGCGTAGGTGAGCGGCCCGAAGCCGCACACGCCCGAGGCATTCCCGTCAATCGTCTCCGCTATCTGTATACGGCAATCGGAGGATCCCTGATTGGTGTGGCCGGAGCTTCTTACTCACTAGCCGTCAAGCTCGGTTGGTCTTTTCAACACACGAGAAACCTCGGCTGGATTGCACTTGCCATCGTTATTTTCGGAGGGTGGCAACCCATCCGAGCGGCGGCCGGGGCCTATCTCTTTGCAGGACTGCTAACCCTGGCTCAACTGCTCCAGGAGTCCTTGCCGGGGATCGCCCAAATCCTTCCCACCATTCCGTTCCCGCTCATGATCTTCACTCTCGTCATTGTGTACAGCGATTGGCTGCGGAATTTGACCGACAGGTTCCCAGCCCTACGAACAGTATTTGCAAGCGAACCCCCCACCGCCATCGGCACAGTGTTCGAGGCGGACTGAGTACTCAGTACTCAGGACCTGGCACTTCGCTATCTGCTTTCCCGGTCGTAGGGAATCGCCAGTGCCGCGGGGGCCCCGAAGAGCCGGGCACGCTTGCCGCTGGTCGTGGCGATCAGAATGACGATGGTGGCGACGAAGGGGATCATCGACAGGAACTGGGCGGGTATCTCGAGTCCCAGCACCTGCAGCGTGAAACCCAGTTTGACCATGCCGCCGAACAGGTAACCGGCCAGCAAGGCCCGCCACGGGCGCCACGCAGCGATGATCACCAGCGCAATTGCGATCCAGCCCAGATTGGTTGCGTCGTCCGCCCAGGACGGGTTCAGAGCTAGGGGGATGTACGCGCCGGCCACCCCGGACAGTCCCCCACCGATCAGCACGTGGACGTAGCGGATCCGGTTGACGTTGAGCCCGGCCGAGTCGGCCGCCGCCGGGTTCTCGCCGACACTCCGCAACGACAGCCCTGCCCGGGTGTGGAAGAGGTAGTAGCTGGCTGCCGCCACGACGACCCAGGAAACGTACACCATGGCGTCGTGCCCGAAGATCAGGGGTCCGACGATGGGCAGATCGGCGAGATTGTCTCCGAACAGCTGCTTGAACTGTGCCTTGGAAGGCTCGCCGACGAGAGGAGGCGAGGTGGTCCGCCCGATGAAGTTGGCCAGGCCTCGCCCGAAGATGGCCAGCGCCAGGCCGGAGACAATCTGATTGACCCGCAGCGTCACCGACGTGAACGCATGGATGGTGGAGAACACGGCACCGGCGACCAGACCCGCCAGCACCCCGAGCGTGAGGCTGCTCGTGGCGAACGTGGCCCAGAATCCGGAAATCGCCCCAACCAGCATCATCCCGTTCACGCCGAGGTTGAGCACCCCCGATCTCTCGGTGAGCAGCTCACCAACGGACGCGAACACGAGCGGGGTGCCGGCCAGAATCGCCGCCTGAATGATCTGGATGATCTGAGCGTCGTTCATGCCGGCTGGCCTTCCGTTGTTGTTTCGTCCACTCGCCCCATCGTGAACTGGTTGCGGAGCAGCCACTCACCGGATACCGCAAAGATGAAGATGGCGCCCTGCAGGATGATCACCGTCGAGTCCGGTACTCCGGCGATCTGCAATGCCGACCGGGAGTTGGTGAGCGCCCCGATGAACAGCGCCACCGGTATCACGGCCGCCGCATTCAGACGGGCCAAAGCTGCAACGATGATGCCGGTGAATCCGAGGCCCAGCTGCAGCGAGCGCGGTTCCATGGCTCCGACGACCCCGTCGACCAGAACCGCGCCGGCCAGACCTGCCATCGCTCCCGAGAGCAGGAAGACCGACAGGATCTTCCTCTTCACCCTGATGCCGCCGTACTCTGCAACCCGTGCCGAGTCGCCGGCAACCCTCACTTCGTACCCCCACCGGGTCGACTTCACCAGCCACCACACCACCAGGGCCACGATGACGGCGATGATCAGACCGATATCCAGGCGTCCCCAGATCTCCGGGAGTCTCAGGTCATCTGCCAGCGGTCTGCCCTGGGGGAACTGCGTCGCCGCCGGATCGCGCCACGGGCTGAAACTGCCGAAGATCAGGTAGTTCATGATCTCCAGCGCGATGAAGTTGAGCATCAGGGTCGTCAGGATCTCGTTCGTGCCGAGAAACACCCGCGGCACCGCCGAAAACGATGCCCACAGGGCCCCGCCGGCCGCTCCTGCCAGGAGGATGACCGGAATGCCGATCCACCCGGGGAAGCTCTCGCCGAGGGCGACGCCCGCCCCGGCCGCAACGATCGCGCCGACCAGCAGTTGACCTTCGCCGCCGATGTTCCAGATCAGCATCTTGAAAGCGATCGCGGCCGCCAGACCAACCAGAATCAGCGGGCCGGCTGCCAGGAGCGTCTCTGAGATGGCCCGGCTGCCACCGAGGGCAGAGTCGGCCATTTCTGCGTACACCTCGAAGGGAGCAAAGCCGGTGACCGCCAGGAAGACGGCACCGACGAGGAGGGCGCCGACGACGGCGATGAAGAAGACCACCAGCGAATTGAGTCCGGTGGGGTTGGGTCGCGGTGAGATCGTGAAGCGGCGGTTGCCGAGGGTGAAGCTCTTCATGCGGTGTTCTCCGATACGGTGCCACCCATCATCAACCCGATCTGCTCGACCTCGGCCTCATCACCGGACACTTCGCCGACGACGCGGCCGTCGAACATCACCAGGATCCGGTCGGACAGGGCCATCACCTCGTCGAGATCTTCCGAGATCATCAAGACCCCCACCCCGGCGTCGCGCTGGGCGAGCAACAGGTTCCGCACAGCTTCGGTGGCACCAACGTCGAGCCCACGGGTCGGAGAGCGAACGATCAACACCTTGGGATTTCGCGCCACTTCACGAGCGACGAGTGCCTTCTGGAGGTTGCCGCCCGAGAGCAAGCGAATGGGCAAGCCCTCCCGGACGCCACGAATGTCGAACCGCTTGATCAGGTCTTGGGCGTGGTCGCTGAAGGCCTGGGTCGACAGAATCGGCCCCTTGGAGAAAGGCGCATACCGGTAGTCCTTCAGCGCGCTGTTCTCCTCGATGGTCAGTCCGGGGGCAAGGCCGCGGCCCAGACGGTCTCCCGGAACGTAGCTCAAACCGCTGCCGATGCGCTCCAGGACCCCGACCACCATGGGGACTCCCCCGATTTCGACCGATCCTTTTCTGATGACTCGCAGCCCGGCGAGGGCCTCGGCCAGTTCCCGCTGACCGTTCCCCGAAACACCCGCAATTCCGACGATTTCTCCTGCCCGGACCTCGAAACTGACGTCGGACACCGCTTCGTCGGTCCGATCGCCCGCTACGGACAATCCGGCGGCTTGCAGCACCACACCGCCCGGCTGCGACGCCGAGTGCCGTTTCGGGAGTTCCAGATCCCGGCCGACCATCATCCGGGCCAGGCCCTTCTGATCGGTATCGGCGGTGTTGACGGTCCCGACGCTCTTGCCATCCCGCAGGACCGTTACCCGGTCGCTCACCGCCTGAATCTCGTTCAGCTTGTGGGAAACGATGATGATCGACTTGCCTTCGGACGCCAGAAGACGGACGGTGTCGAAGAGAGCGTCGGATTCCTGGGGGGTCAGCACTGCGGTCGGCTCATCGAGGATGAGGATCCGCGCCCGCCGGTACAGCATCTTGAGGATCTCGACCCGCTGCTGCTCTCCAACACCTAGCTGCCAGATGCGGGCGAAAGGATCCACCGGCAGGTTGTAGCGCTGAGCCAGCTCGGCCGCCTGGGTCTCGATCTCCCGTTTGGAAAGCACAAAGCCTTGTTCGGGATGTCCGAGGGCCAGGTTCTCGGCCACCGTCAGGTTCTCGACCAGCCGGAAATGCTGGTAGACCATCCCGACGCCCGCCGCCAGCGCATCGCTGGGCGACCGGAACGAGACCGGCTCGCCGTCGAGAATCAGTTCACCTGCGTCGGGGTGGTAGAGCCCGGCAAATACCGAGCAAAGTGTCGATTTCCCGGCTCCGTTTTCACCCAGGAGGGCGTGGACCTCGCCCCATCGCAGTTCGAAGTCGACCGCCTCATTGGCCTTGACCCCGTAGAACTCTTTGTCGATCCGGCGCGCTTCGAGAGCGAGCCGCGCGGCTGGAGGAGGCGGGGCGTCCGGCCGGACGTCCCGCTCCTCGCCGTTCCGATCGTGGGTACTAGCCGCCAGTTGGGCTTCCAATCACGTTGTCGACCAGATAGTCCATTCCCAGGAGCTCGCCGAGCGGGGCAACGACACCTGCGGCATATCGCTCGGTGCCGTCCTGATCAACGATCGGACCTTCGAATACCTCAAAGGAACCGTCGATGATCTGTGCTTTCCGTTCCAGGATCGAATCCTGGAACTCCTGTGACACCGATGCGCCGAAGGGGGCAATGTCCACCATCCCGCCGGCCATGTCGCCGTAGAACTGCTCGGACACCCACGTGCCGTTACGTACCTGCTCGGCCGTGGCCACGTAGAAGGGTCCCCAGTTCCAGACCGGTGCGGTCAACCAGGCCTCCGGGGCAAACCGTTCGCCATCGGAGTTGTAGCCGACCCATTTCGCACCGACGGCCTCAGCCGCCTGACCGGTAGCAGGGGTGTCCTGGTGCATAGCCAGAACATCGGCGCCTGCATCGAGCAGTGCTTCAGCGGCTTGCCGCTCGAGGTTGGGATCGAGCCAGGTATTCGACCAGACAACCTGCACCTTGGCATCGGGATTGACTTCCTTCACACCGAGCGCAAAGGCGTTGATGCCGCGCAGCACCTCGGGGATCGGGAAAGCTGCAACGTAGCCGACCAGATTGGACTCGGTCACGTCACCGGCCGCCATCCCGGTCAGGTACCTGCCCTCTTCTGCGGCACCGAAGTAGGTTCCCATGTTGGTCGAGGTCTTGTAGCCGGTGGCATGCATGAAGACGGTGTCCGGGTACTTCTCTGCTGCGGCCAGCATCGGATCCATGTATCCGAACGAGGTACCGAATATCAGATCGAACCCGTCTTCAGCGAGTTCTTCGAACACCCGCTGGGATTCGGATCCCTCCGGGATGCTCTCCAGGAACTTGGTCTCGACGTTGGGGACCTCGGCTTCGAGCTGGAGCCTGCCTTGATCGTGCGCCCAGGTCCACCCGGCATCACCAACCGGGCCGACGTAGACGAAAGCAACCCGCAACGGCTCCCCTTCGGCAGCCGTGGTGCCGGTGTCACCGCCGGCCGTGGTTGTGGTGCCATCGGCGTCCCCGTCTCCGCAAGCCGCTGCCACCAACATCAGGGCCAGCACGATGGCCAGCCATGCCCGTTTCCGTGTCATCATCGCTCCTCTTGTCAAGCTACCAATGCTGCAATAAACATTTGCAGGTGATCCAGCATCATACGTAGGGTCGAAGGCCCTTTGCCATAAGGTCGACCGGGTGAACTATAGGGGAAACGAAGCGAGCCCCGGACATCGGTCCGGGGCTCCTTCGTTCTCGATACTCAGTTGCTAGCTCTCGTCTACCGGAGCCTCGGCCAGATCGACCGTCACGTCTTCCTGTTTTCCGAGTGAGGCGAGCCACTCTGCAGGGTTGGACGGGAGAGCCTCCTCCTGGCGATCGGGGCCGGCCTCGCCAAAGATCCCGAGGGCGGAGATGGCGGCGGCACCGGGGAGTACCGGCTGGAGTACCTGGTAGGTCTTCGCTCCGGTCCCGGCCGGGATGAGTTTGCCGATGATGACGTTCTCCTTGAGACCGACCATGAAATCGGATTTGCCCTGGATCGACGCTTCGGTGAGTACCCGGGTGGTCTCCTGGAACGAGGCAGCCGACAGCCACGACTCGGTCGCCAGGGAGGCCTTCGTGATACCCATCAGTTCGGGCCGACCTTCAGCGGGAGTCTTGCCGTCGGCGACGAGCGCCTTGTTGCTCTCCCGGAACCGTTTTTCGTCGACCAGTTCGGCCGGCAGAAACGCCGAGTCGTGGGCATTGACGATCCGCACCCGGCGCAGCATCTGTCGCACGATCAGCTCGATGTGCTTGTCGTGAATGTCGACACCCTGGGAGCGGTACACCTCCTGCACCTGATCGACCAGGTACTGTTGTGCAGCCCGGACTCCCTGGTACTCCAGGACTTCCTTCGGGTCGAGCGGTCCCTCGGTCAAGGGCGTACCGGGATCGATGGTCCCGCCTTCGCGAACCCGCAAACGGGCCCGGCGGGAGATCTTGTATTCCGCCTCGCCGTCCTTGTCCGAGACGACAACCTTGCGCCCGCCGTCTTCGTCCTCTGCAATGCGAATGCTGCCGCCTGCCTCGGAGAGCACGGCTTTGCCCTTGGGAGCACGGGCTTCGAAGAGCTCAACCACTCGCGGGAGTCCGTGGGTGATGTCCTCACCCGCAACACCGCCGGTATGGAAGGTCCGCATGGTCAGCTGCGTTCCCGGCTCACCGATCGACTGGGCAGCCATGATGCCGACGGCTTCGCCCATCTCGACGGGCTTGCCGGTCGCCAGGCTCAGGCCGTAGCACATGGCACACACCCCGATGGGTGCGTCGCAGGTGAGCACCGAGCGCACCCGGACGGTATCTACGCCTTCGGCTTGCTCGAGCGCCTGTTGCTCTGACCGCCGGACCAGCGTGCCGGCCCGGAGCTTCACACCTTCATACGTCTCGACCAGCTTTCGCTCGATCTTCACGTCGTCGGCGAGAACCCGGCCGAACACTCTGCTCCGCAGGTTCCGAATGGGCTTCCCGTTCTTGCGAATCGTGAGCCGGATACCCCGGTCGGTTTCGCAGTCGTGCTGCTTGATGATCACTTCCTGGCTCACGTCGACGAGACGACGCGTCAGGTAGCCGGAGTCGGCGGTCCGCAGTGCCGTATCGGCCAGGCCCTTGCGGGCACCGTGCGTCGAGATGAAGTACTCGAGCACCGACAAGCCCTCACGGAAGTTCGAGATGATGGGGCGCGGGATGATGTCACCCTTGGGGTTCGCGACCAAACCACGCATCCCGGCAATCTGCCTGGCCTGCATGATGTTTCCACGGGCGCCCGAACGGATCATCATGTCGATCGGATTGAACTTCTCCGCTTTGAGCGTCATCTCCATCGCGTCTTTCACCTGGTCGGTGGCTTCCGTCCAGATCTCGATCAGTTCCTGACGGCGTTCGTCGTCGGTGATGATGCCCTTCTGGTATTGCTCCTGAACCTTGTCGGCCCGTGCCTCGAACTCCTCGAGGATTTGGGCTTTGTTGGCGGGTGTCTTGACGTCCTCGAGACCGATGGTCAACCCGGCCACCGTGGCGTAGTGGAAACCCATGGACTTGATAGCGTCGAGCACCGACTGGACCTCGGCCTTGTTGTACCGTTCGATGATCTCCTCGATCAGGCGCCGGACGTCCGACTTGAAGATCACCGCCTCCACATACGGGAAGTCGCTGGGGAAGGCCTGGTTGAGCAAGGCGCGACCGATGGTGGTCTCGAACAGCTTGGTACCGTCGACGGGCTCTTCCGTGATCAGACCTTCCAGCGAGCGGGAGAGGTTCTCATGCATCTCGGCAGATCCGGCCAGGTCACCTACCCGGATCTTCACCGGCGCATGCAGGGACAGGTCCCCCGCCTCGTAGGCCATGAATGCCTCATCGACGTCTGAGAAAGCGCGTCCGGCTCCCTTGGCGTCCTCAACCACTTCGGACAGGTAGTAGACACCGATCACCATGTCCTGGCTCGGCGTGACGATCGGACGCCCGCTGGCCGGAGACAACACGTTGTTCGCCGACAGCATCAGGATGCGCGCCTCGGCCTGAGCTTCTGCCGACAGGGGCAGGTGCACGGCCATCTGATCTCCGTCGAAGTCCGCGTTGAAGGCTTCACAGACGAGCGGGTGGATCTGAATGGCCTTGCCCTCGACCAGGACGGGTTCAAAGGCCTGAATGCCCAGCCGGTGCAACGTCGGTGCCCGGTTCAGGAGCACAGCGTGCTCCTGAATGACGTCGGCGAGGATGTCCCACACCTGGGGACGCTGCCGTTCGACCATCCGCTTCGCCGACTTGATGTTCTGGGCGACGTCTTTGTCGACCAGACGCTTCATCACGAAAGGCTTGAAGAGCTCGAGCGCCATGACCTTCGGCAATCCACACTGGTGCAGCTTCAACTGGGGACCGACCACGATGACGGAACGTCCCGAGTAGTCGACCCGCTTGCCGAGCAGGTTCTGACGGAAGCGCCCTTGCTTGCCCTTCAGCATGTCCGACAACGATTTCAAGGCGCGGTTGCCGGGCCCGGTAACCGCCCGGCCGCGACGGCCGTTGTCGAAGAGCGCGTCGACTGCTTCCTGCAGCATGCGCTTCTCGTTGTTGACGATGATCTCGGGGGCACCAAGATCGAGCAGTCGCTTGAGGCGGTTGTTGCGGTTGATCACACGGCGATAGAGATCATTCAGGTCGGATGTCGCAAAACGGCCACCGTCGAGCTGGACCATGGGACGCAATTCCGGGGGGATCACCGGAACCGTCTCGAGGATCATCGCCGTTGGTGAGTTGTTGCCCTCCCAGAACGGCTTGACGACCTTCAGCCGCTGCGTGGCCCGCTGGCGCTTCTGCGCCGAGTTGGCACTGAGATCTTCCTGGAGCCGCTCCATCTCAGCATCGAGGTCGAGGCGGCTCAGCAGGTCCTTGATCGACTCGGCTCCCATGCCGCCCGAATAGAAACCTTCGAAGCGGTCCACGATCTGGCGCCACAGAGGCTCGGACTCGATGAGCTTCTTGGGGGCCATCGTCCGGAAAGTGTCGAAGGCTTCCTCGACGAGGTCGGCCTCGCGTTCGGCCCGGTCCTCGCGCTCGCGGATCTCTTTCTCGACTTCGCGCCGGCGGGCGGAGATCTCTTGAGCTTTAGCGCCGCCCTCTTCCATCTGGGTGAGCTCTTGCTCGAGCCGCTCGAGGCGTCCGGACTTCCACTCTTCGAATTCTTCGCGGATGACCTGGATCTCCGCATGCAGATTCTCTTCGAGTTCCGGCAGCTCTTTCTGCCGTTTCTCATCGTCGACGTGCGTGACGAGGTACGCCGCAAAGTAGATGACCTTCTCGAGTTCCTTCGGGGACATGTCGAGCAGATACCCCAAACGGCTCGGGACGCCCTTGAAGAACCAGATGTGGGTAACGGGAGCAGCCAGCTCGATGTGACCCATACGCTCGCGGCGAACCTTGGACCTGGTTACCTCGACACCACAACGCTCACAGACGATGCCGCGATAGCGGATCCGCTTGTACTTGCCGCAATAGCATTCCCAGTCCTTCTGAGGGCCGAAGATGCGCTCATCGAACAGGCCATCCTTCTCGGGCTTCAGGGTCCGGTAGTTGATGGTCTCGGGCTTCTTGACCTCACCATACGACCAGGCACGAATCTGATCGGATGTTGCGAGGCTGATCTTCAGTTCATCGAAGAGCTGATGCACGGCGCTCCTTCCAGGTGGTTGGGCCGTTGTCTATTTGTGGTTTATGCGTCGATTTCTGATTCGCGGCGTTCCGGACGCGAGAGGTCGATTCCGAGGGATTCCGCAGTGCGGAACACGTCTTCATCGAGCTCACGCAGTTCGATTTCCTCACCAGCCGAGAGCATCTCGACGTTGAGGCAAAGGCTCTGCATTTCCTTGACCAGCACCTTGAACGATTCCGGGATACCCGGTTCGGGGATGTTCTCGCCCTTGACGATGGCCTCGTAGACCTTCACCCGGCCGGCCACGTCGTCGGACTTGATGGTCAGGAGCTCCTGGAGGGCATAGGCGGCGCCGTACGCCTCGAGCGCCCAGACTTCCATCTCTCCGAAACGCTGGCCGCCGAACTGGGCCTTTCCGCCGAGCGGCTGCTGCGTGATCATCGAGTACGGGCCGGTGGAACGAGCATGGATCTTGTCGTCCACCAGGTGGACCAGCTTCAGGATGTAGATCTGCCCGACCGTGATCCGTGAGTCGAACCGGAAGCCGTTGCGTCCGTCGTACAAATAGGCTTTGCCCGTCCCGTCGACCAGTTGCTGACCGTCCCGGTTGGGGAGGCTGTTGGCGAGGACGTCGGCGATTTCCGTCTCACGAGCACCGTCGAAGACGGGCGTCGCCACCCGCGTCCAGGGTTTCGCTCCGACGGCTGCCGGGCTGTCGGACTTGAAAGGAGCCCATCCCTGGCCGGCCGCCCAGCCCAGGTGGGTTTCGAGCACCTGACCGAGGTTCATGCGTGACGGCACGCCCAGCGGGGAGAGGATGATGTCGACCGGTGTCCCATCCTCCATGAAGGGCATGTCCTCCTCGGGGAGGATCTTGGCGATGACACCCTTGTTGCCGTGCCGTCCGGCCAGCTTGTCACCCTCGGAGATCTTCCGCTGCTGAGCCACATGAACCCGCACGAGTTCGTTGACTCCCGGCTTGAGGTCGTATCCCTCCGCACGCCGCAGCACCTTCACGTCGGTGACCTTGCCGGCCTCGCCGTGGGGAACCTTGAGCGACGTATCGCGGACTTCCCGGGCTTTCTCACCGAAGATGGCGCGCAGCAGTCGTTCTTCCGGGGTGAGCTCGGTTTCACCCTTCGGGGTCACCTTGCCGACCAGATAGTCACCCGGCCCAACTTCCGCCCCGATACGAATGATGCCGTTCTCGTCGAGATCGTGGAGCACTTCCTCGGCAACGTTCGGGATGTCGCGGGTGATCTCTTCCGCCCCGAGCTTGGTGTCCCGTGCCTCGATCTCGTGCTCTTCGATATGGATGGACGTCAACACGTCGTCTTTGACGAGACGCTCGGAGATGATGATGGCGTCTTCGTAGTTGTGTCCTTCCCAGGGCATGAATGCAACCAGCAGGTTGCGTCCCAGGGCCAGTTCGCCCTCATCGGTGCTGTGCCCGTCGGCGAGGACGTCGCCGACCTTGACCTTGTCGCCGACCCGAACCAGTGCCTTCTGGTTCATGCACGTTCCCTGGTTGGAGCGGATGAACTTCAGCACCGGGAAGGTGTGTTTGGCGTTGGTGCCCGTCTCCTTGACGACGATGCTGGTGCCGTCGACGTCGACCACTTCACCGGCGACCGTGCTGATGACCATGTCACCGGAGTCCTTGGCGGCCCGTGCTTCCACACCGGTTCCGACGAGCGGAGCTTCGGCGCGGAGGAGCGGAACGGCCTGGCGCTGCATGTTGGAACCCATGAGGGCCCGGTTGGCATCGTCGTGTTCGAGGAACGGAATGAGCGCGGTGGCGACCGAGACGATCTGCTTCGGCGACACGTCCATGTAGTCGACTTCCTTCGGCGGCACCTGATCGATCTCGCCGCCGCCGCCGGCCTTGCGCACCAGGACCCGGTCGTTGAGGAACGCCCCGTTCTCCTTCAGCGGCGCATTGGCCTGGGCAATCACGAATCGCTCTTCCTCGCTGGCGGTCAGGAAGTCGATCTTGGTCGTGACCGTCCCGTTCTCGACCTTGCGATAGGGCGTCTCGATGAATCCGTACCGGTTGACCCGGGCGAACGTCGCGAGCGAACCGATGAGACCGATGTTGGGTCCCTCAGGGGTTTCGATCGGACACATGCGTCCGTAGTGGGAAGGATGAACGTCCCGTACCTCGAATCCGGCCCGTTCCCGCGAGAGACCGCCGGGACCGAGCGCCGAGAGACGGCGCCGGTGAGTCAGCCCGGCCAGCGGGTTGGGCTGATCCATGAACTGGCTCAGCTGGCTGGAACCGAAGAACTCGTTGATGGCGGACACAACCGGGCGAATGTTGATGAGGCTCTGGGGAGTGATCGACTCGGGATCTTGCGTCGTCATCCGCTCCCGCACGACCCGCTCGAGACGGGTGAGACCCACCCGCACCTGATTCTGGATCAATTCGCCCACCGTCCGGATACGCCGGTTGCCGAAGTGATCGATGTCGTCGGTCTGGACGGGCACCTCGGTACCTGCGGACGTGAGGAACGTTTTCGCGCCGGCGTGCAGATGCACGAGGTAGCGAATCGAATCCAGGATGTCGTCGTCGGTGAGGAGACCCTGGGCTTCTGCGTCGAACTCGTCGGGAATCGGCCATCCAAACTTCTGGTTCATCTTGTAGCGACCAACCCGCGTCAGGTCGTACCGCTTCGGGTTCTTGAACAGCGTTTGAATGAGGCCGCGCGCCGACTCGACCGTGGTCGGCTCACCGGGCCGCAATTTGCGATAGAGGTCCAGCAGGGCCTCGTCCTTGTCGGCGGCCGTGTCACGCGCCAGCGTGTTGCGGATCGATTCGGCGCCGTTGAACAACTCCAGGATCTCTTCGTCGGAATCCGCAATCCCCAGTGCGCGCAAGAAAGCGCTGACGTACTGGCGCCGCTTGCGATCGACGCGCACCCCGATGGTGTCGCGCTTGTCGGTATCGAACTCCAGCCAGGCACCCCGGCCGGGGATCAGCTTGGTTGTGAAGATCTCACGGTCGGAGGTCTTGTCGGGGGTGCTGTCGAAGTACACGCCGGGTGAACGAACCAGCTGGCTGACCACCACCCGCTCGGTGCCGTTGATGATGAACACACCGTTCTCGGTCATGATCGGGAAGTCGCCGAGGAAGACCTGCTGTTCCTTGATCTCGCCCGTCTTGCGGTTCACGAAACGAGCAGTCACGAACAAGGGACGCGAGAAGTGAGCGTCCCGTTCCTTGCATTCCTCCAACGTCCTCGGCGGGTCACCGAAACGATGGTCGGTCAATTCCAACGCAAGCTCGCCCGTGAAATCCTCGATGGGCGATATGCCCACGAAGATCTCTTTGAGACCTTCTTCTATGAACCATTGGAACGATTCATATTGAACCGCCAGCAGGTCGGGGAGGGGAAGTACTTCGGGGATCTTGCCAAAAGAGAAGCGGTCAGCGACGCGCGAAGTCAAGTGTTGCTCCTTGGGCCCTGGGATGGCTGCAGACGACGAAACGCCAGGATAGCACGCGACTACCCAGGCGGCAACCAGAGACTTTCATCCGCAGACGGCTGCCCATCTGCGGGGCTTGTGCTGTAGAACCTACCGCATCCGGCAGGCTCAGGTCAAGGGTTCAGCCCTGACTTAGTCCGGGCGTACCTCGTACCTCGTACCTTGTACTTGGTGAACCCTGCAAGGGCCCTCCGGTACAAACGCCCGGCTGGCAGTACGAAGTACGCAATACGAGAACCCCCGGCACGAGCCGGGGGTTCTCTCCGGATCGACTGCGTCGATTCGGCTACTTCAGTTCGACCGAAGCGCCTGCGCCCTCCAGTTGAGCCTTGGCCTTTTCGGCAGTTTCCTTGTCCACGCCTTCGAGCACTGCGCTCGGTGCGTTGTCGACCAGGTCCTTGGCCTCTTTGAGGCCCAGGCTCGTCAAGGATCGAACCTCTTTGATGGTTTGGATCTTCTTGTCGCCTGCGGCGATCAGCATGACGTCGAATTCGTCCTGCTCTTCTTCCACAGGGGCGGCGGCTCCGGCGGCGGCCGGCATGGCCATCGCCATCGGTGCAGCAGCCGTTACGTCGAAACGCTCCTCGAACAAGTCGAGGAATTCCTTGAGCTCGAGCACGGTCATCTCTTCGAAGACCGCAAGGAGCTCGTCTGTTTTCATCTTTGCCATGGTGTCTATGCCTCCTCGGCGGTGTCGTCGGATCCGTCGGCGGGAGCTGTTTCAGCGTCCGCCTTTGCCGAACTCTTCTCAGCCTTGGCCTTGGCCTTGGGAGCGGCTTTCTTCTTTGGTGCGGGTTTCTCGGTTACATCAGTGTCCGCGGGTGCTTCAGCCTCTGCAGCAGGAGCCTCTTCAACTTGAACGTCCCCGGCAGTCGGCTCAGCCTCGGGAGCGGCTTTCTCCTCCCGGGCAGGCTCGTCGGCCACGTCTGCGTCGGCAGTAGCTTCCTTGTCGGAGGCGGACGTTTCCTCGGCGGCTGTGTCTTCGGTCACGACCCCGGCATCCGGTTCTGCAACCTCCTCGACAGCAGCCTCAGCAGCGTCCTCAGCGGCGGGTTCTTCGGCTGCCACGTCAGCGGCCGGCTCTTTAGCGGCCGGCTCTTCAGCGGGCGACTCTTCAGCTGCCACCTCAGCAACCGGTTCCGCAGCCTCAGCGGGCGGTTCCTCGGCAACCGGTTCCGCAGCCTTTTCGGCTACCTCGGCAGCGTCCTCCGCAGCACCTGCATCGGCCTCGGTCTCAGCGGCCGGTTCGGGAACCGCCACCGGAGCTGGTTCAACCACCGGTGCTTCTGCTTCTTTCTTCTCCAGCAGTTGAGAGAACATCGAGGCTGCATCTCGCATCTTGGCGCCCAGCAACCCGGCCAGTTTCGACATCGGGGCCTTGAAGCCGCCCGCTATCTTCGACAGCAGGACGTCCCGAGGTTCGATGTCGGCCAATCGGGAGATCTTCTCCGGCGGCAGGATTTCCCCACCGAGGATTCCCCCTTTGATGATCAGCTTGTCATGGTCGTTGGCGAAGTCGCGCAAGACCTTGGCGACCGGAACGGGATCGGTGTTGGCAAACGCAAGGGCAGTCGGCCCAACCAGCAAGTCGGTCAAACCTTCGAGGGACATGTCCTCGATGGCTCGCCGGGCCAGGGACATCTTGACCACCTGGTACTCGCCCTCCGCCTTCTTCACGCTGCGCCGCAACTGTTGCTGCTCGCCGACCGTGAGGCCGCGATACTCGGTCACGAACGTAGCCCGCGCTTCGTCGAACCGGCTTCGTATCTCTTCAACCGCCTGGACCTTCTCAGGTCTTGGCATTACTCCTCCTCATCAAAATCGGGGCCCCGCCGAAGACGAAGGGCCCCTTGTGAGGTCCAACCTGCGCAGGCGGGGAAATCCCTTTGAGCCCTGAGGCACCGGCGGTCTTCGGCCGAGGTATTGGAGTTGTGGACGAAACAGTACCAAGGGGTGCTGGGTAACGCCAAGTCGATGCCTCGCACCCTCCCCCCGGGCGAACGAAGTGGGCAGGGAGGGGAGAGGTGCCGAGCGCAGCGAGACGGAGGGGGGGGACGGTTGCACCCAAAACGAGTAGACACGAGCCACGCATTGCGCGACACTCCGATTGACAACTCAACGTTTTGCTTTGGGGGTCCTTGTCCAAGGGTGGTTGTCAACCGCCCCCACCCAAGACCGAGGCACGAACGGGCACCGGCGTCACTCCGGCGATACGACAGCCCCTACCCTGTCGCCGCCGTTGAGAGGCTGCGGGACGGCCTTCGCACCGCCGTCAGTCCAGGTTCCCAACAAGGAACCACCGTACCCTCGCTCGAGAACGAGGACCCCCAAGCCCATCCTCCCCCCTGCGAACGAAGTGAGTAGGAAGGGGGGAGGTGCCGAGCGCAGCGAGGCGGAGGGGGGATGGCGAACCACCACGAGATCGGGTTGTCTTCAGTCATCTGTTGTCAGTGATCAGTTTCAAAAACTGAGAGGGTGACCCCGGAGGGCCGCCCTGACCGAAGACTGATCTGGCATCCCCCTCGGGCCGCCAGCCCGTCTACAGCATCTTGCCGACGTCGACGCGCACTCCGGGACCCATCGTCGAGGAGACCGAGAGGTTGCGAACAAACCGCCCCTTGGACGACGCCGGACGGGCCCGGACCACCTCGGCGGTGAGGGCCGTCAGATTCTCGTCCAGCTGCTCCTCGGTGAAGGAGACCTTGCCGATCGGCGCGTGTACGTTGCCGTACCGGTCGTTGCGATACTCGATCCTGCCCGCCTTGAACTCTTCGACCGCTTTGCCGACGTCGAAGGTCACGGTGCCGGCCTTGGGATTTGGCATCAAGCCGCGCGGGCCGAGTACCCGGCCCAGCTTGCCGACCTCGGCCATGAGGTCGGGGGTGGCGATGGCGACATCGAATTCGAGTGCCTTGCCGCCCTGAATCTCTGCAACCAGATCGGCGCCGCCGACGAGGTCTGCTCCGGCCGCTTCGGCTTCCCGCACCTTGTCACCCTGCGCGAAGACCGCTACCCGCACTTCCTTGCCGGTGCCGTGCGGCAAGCTGACGGTGCCGCGCACCAGCTGGTCGGCCTTGCGCGGATCGATGCCGAGCTTGAAGACGGCTTCGACCGTCTCGTCGAACTTGGCGAATGACATGGACTTGACCAGCGATATCGCTTGGGAAGCCGGGTAGGTGGTTGAAGCGTCAAAGCTCTTCAACGCATCGTTGAATTTCTTGCCGTGTTTCGGCATGTCTCCTCCTGTGGTTCAAGCGGCCCGGACCTGAGGTCCGCAGCCTCCCATTTCCTAGAGCGGCACTTCGTGCCGCCGTACTTTGTACCTTGTACTCTGTACTTCGTACCTCGACCCGGCCGTGGCCACATACGAAGTACAAAGTACCAGGTACGGTTGATCACCAGGCGATCAACCCGTAACTGTGATCCCCATCGAACGGGCGGTTCCGGCGATGATCTTCATCGCCCCTTCGATGTCGTTGGCATTCAGGTCGACCATCTTCGTTTCGGCAATCTGACGAATCTGATCGCTGGTCACCGACCCGACCTTTTCCTTGTGGGGTTCCGGCGAACCCTTCTCAAGGCGGGCGGCCTGTCGCAACAGGACCGCAGCCGGCGGGGTCTTGGTGATGAACGTGAAACTGCGATCCTCGTAGATCGAGATCTCGACCGGGACGATGGTGCCCGTCTGGCTCTCCGTGGCAGCGTTGTATGCCTTCACGAAGTCCATGATGTTCACGCCGTGCTGGCCGAGTGCGGGACCAACCGGCGGCGCCGGGCTGGCCTGACCGGCCGGGATTTGAAGTTTCAAGATGGCTGCGAGCCGCTTACGTCCCATAGTTTTTTCTCAAGTCTCCAGTATCGAGTCGCGAGTACTGCACGACACCCCGAGTCAGCTGGCGACTCGGGACTCGTGACTCGTGACTACTGCTTTTGTATGTCGCCGAAACCCAATTCGACCGGAGTGTCCCGACCGAAGATGTTGACCAGCACGGTCACTTTTTGCTGGTCGATGTTCATGTCTTCGATCACGCCGTTGAAGTCGGCAAACGGACCGGTCACAACCCGCACGTTCTCGCCGATCTCCCAGGCCGGCTTGAAGCGCGGGGCCTTCTTGGTCTCTTCTTCTTCCTGGACTCCCAGGAACCGCTCAACCTCACGCCTGGCGAGAGGCGTCGGCTTGATGCCGGATCCGACGAAACCGGTCACTCCGGGCGTGTTCCGCACCGCGTACCAGGAGTCGTCGTCGAGGTACATCCTGACCAGGATGTACCCGGGGAAAACCTTCTTCGGGGTGGTGACCTTCTTGCCGCCCTTGAATTCGACGACATCTTCCATCGGAATCGCAACCTCGAAGATGCGGTCCTCCATGTGCATCGATCGGGTTCGCGTCTCGAGGTTGACCTTCACCTTGTTCTCGTACCCGGAATACGAATGGATGACGTACCAGTCGCCCGGCAGGTCGTATGGACTGACCGGACGGGGAGCCTCCTCGACCTGCTCCTCGTCTGCTGCGGCCTCTTCTATGTGCTGTTCCTCAACCACTTCGGCCATGTCGAATCAATTACTCGCCAGGAGTAAGAGAACCCCTTCCTTGAAGATGAAATCCAGTCCGAACACAAAGAGCGTAACGGCGGTGCTGGTGATGACCGTCACGGTGGTGAAAGCAACCATCTGTTCGCGCGACGGCCACGAGACTCGCTTTAGCTCAACCCGGACTTCCTTGAGGAACTTCCGAACGCGAGCAAAGAAGCCCAGCTGCTCCTGACCTTTTTGGGGTCGCTTTTGGGGTCGCCGCTTCCCCTGCTTCTTCTGCAGGCGCTCTTCGCGCTCCTGGAGGCGGCGCATCTCTCGATTCATGCCAACACCTTTTCTGTATCGATCAGCAGGGGTGGAGGGACTCGAACCCCCAACCTCCGGTTTTGGAGACCGGCGCTCTAACCAACTTCGAGCTACACCCCTTTGGGGGGTCCAACGTGACGGGCAAGTATACGGCCCCGCGAAATCGGCTGTAAACTCCGGTCAACCGGCCGGCCGTAGCCGGTGACGACCCAATAATGCCATAGCCGCGGCAACAACCACGACTGAAGCCACCACGACGACCCGATCGGGACCCCGGTGGGGCTCGGTCAGCGGCCTGCTGAGGTTGGCCATAACTCGCATTACGAAGCCCGGCGGAGCGGCCGCTTCAGAGTCCCGCATCGACCGAAGCGTTCGGGCAATGGCGCGATATCTGGCGACGTCGGCCTGGCACCGGAGGCACGTATCAACGTGGTGTTGATCGGCGGCCCGCAGTGGCCGGGCGTCCATCACATGTTCGGGGATGCGCCAGCGGACGAGCGGATGTTGCACACGCATATCCATCTTCAATCCTCGACTTCTCGAAGGTGCTCGCGCAGCTTGAGGTGCCCGCGATGCAGGCGAACTTTGGCGGCTGTGACCGTGATTCCCAGAGACTCGGCCACCTCGTTGTGGGTCCATCCGTAGACGTCTTTGAGCACCACAACGGACCGCTGGGCCGGCGGCAGCTCATCGAGCGCCGCAGCCAGTTTTTCCCTGAGTTCGGCGTTCTGGATCGAGTGCTCCGGATCGGATCCCCGCCGGAGATCTGCCGGCTCCGGCGACTCCTCGATCGGCAGCGCCGCATGACGGGTTTTCCGCTGCTTCAAGGTCCAGGCGACGTTCACCGTGATCCTGTGCAGCCAGGTGGAAAAGGCAGCATCACCCCGGAAATTGGGAAGGGCGCGCCACGCTCTGATGAACGCCTCCTGAGAGACGTCGGCGGCGAGTTCGCGGTCGACGACCAGTCGCAGGGCCAATCCAAACACCTCGTGCTGATGAGCTTCTACCAGTTTCTCGAAGGCCTCGCCGCTGCCCGCTTGGGCCCGTGCGACGAGTTCTTCCATGTCGTCGCTTTCGACCCTCTGCGGCTTCATTGCGTTACGCCTTTCGCAGGATCATCGTGGATCCGACCCGTTGGATCTGATCCGCGGTCACCTCCACCTTGAGCTCGACCGTTTGCCCGTCGTCGCTTTCGACGACTCCGCCGACGACGGCCTGCACACCCGGACGAAGGGGAGCTCGGAACCGGAACCGGGCTTCGGCAAGCGGCGCCGGATGGTCGACCATCCGCGTGCCGGCCTGCGTGGCCCACGCCGCCATCAGCAATCCGTGCACGACAATACCGGCAAGTCCGGCGCCGCGGGCTGCAATGTGGTCGAAGTGAATCGGGTTCCAATCCCGGGTCGCTCCGGCATAGCGCACGAGGTCGGCCCTGCTCGCCGACTTCTCAAGGACCGGCAGGGACTCACCGGTTGCCGCCAGGGGAACCCGAACCGGCGGGTTGTCGCGGGCTTTGCTGCGCACCGGTGGCTCCGCTTCGTCCGCAGTGGGAGCGTCCGGGGTCTGCGACGACATCAGAAAGGTTGACCCCGAGTCGAGGACTCGCGCACCGGCGTCATCGTCGACCGTCATGGCGAAGGAGACGAAGCTTCCTGCCCCGCGTGTTCGCACCCTTTCGACGCTGGCCCGCACGGAGAGCTTCTCCTCAACGGACCAGGCTCGGTGCCAGCGGAAGGTCTGATCGGTGTGGACGAGCACCCGTGTGGAGGGGGCGACGTCGGCATCGTCGAGGAACACGGGAGCCACGGTGAACAACGCAGCCGCCGCAAACGCCGGTGGCGCAAAGCGGGTCCAGCGGTCCGGATCGTCCCCGGTGGCCAGCACGAACTCGGCGACCCGATCGGCGCCGACCAGGAAGGGATGCGGGCCAAAGGTTCTCCCCGTCACAGACTCGAGAGGCATTGGGTTCTCTCCTCAAAGCTTCAGGGTGGGCAACGCCCACCCTGAAGTCAAAGGTCCACTACTCCGCCCGCAGGGAACTTCGCAACCGCACGCTAGCAGCCCCGCGGGGTGCTCTGTCCGGTGAAGTCAGCGAGTTTCCCGGTGGCTGGTATGGGACCGGCACCACGGACAGAACTTCTTCAGTTCCAGCCGGTCTCTGGTGTTGGTCTTGTTCTTGGTTGTCACATAGTTGCGCCGCTTGCACTCTTCACAGGCAAGAGTGAGGGGCGGTCGTTTGTCAGAAGCCATAAGGTTCGCTCAACTCTGTTTCGTTCACGTACTCAGTACTGAGTACTAGGTACTGGGTACTCGGTACTAGGCGATGATTTTGGTGACGGTCCCGGCGCCGACGGTACGGCCACCCTCACGAATCGCGAACTTCTGACCCTCATCCATCGCGATCGTCGTAATCAACTCAACCGTCATCGTCGTGTTATCACCCGGCATCACCATCTCGGTGCCCTCCGGCAACGTCACCGACCCCGTCACATCCGTCGTCCGGAAATAAAACTGCGGGCGATACCCCGGGAAAAACGGGTTATGACGACCACCCTCCTCCCGCGTCAACACATACACCGTCGCCTCAAACGTCGTATGCGGAGTAATCGAACCAGGCTTCGCCAACACCTGCCCCCGCTCCACATCATCCTTCCCAACCCCCCGCAACAACACCCCCACATTGTCACCAGCACGACCCTCATCCAACAACTTGCGGAACATCTCCACACCCGTCGCTACCGTCTTACGAGTCGGCCGGATCCCCACAATCTCAACCTCATCGCTTACCTTCACAATCCCCTGCTCAACCCGACCCGTCACCACCGTCCCCCGACCCGTAATCGAAAACACATCCTCAATCGGCATCTGGAACGGACGATCCAACGGACGCTCCGGCGTCGGCACATACTCATCAACCGCCGACATCAACTCCATAATCGACGCCACCGCCTCCGGATCATCACCCGACAACGCCGCCAAAGCAGAACCCCGCACCACCGGAATCTCATCCCCGGGGAACTCATACTCCGTCAACAAATCCCGAACCTCCAACTCCACCAAATCCAAAAGCTCAGGATCATCAACCTGATCCGTCTTATTCAAATACACCACGATATACGGCACCCCAACCTGGCGAGCCAACAACACATGCTCCCGCGTCTGCGGCATCGGACCATCCGCCGCCGACACCACCAAAATCGCCCCATCAATCTGCGCCGCACCCGTAATCATGTTCTTGATGTAATCCGCATGCCCCGGCATATCCACATGCGCATAATGACGAGCATCCGTCTCATACTCCACATGCGCAATCTGAATCGTGATCCCCCGCTCACGCTCCTCCGGCGCCTTATCAATCTCATCAAACGACGTAAACGCCACCGAAGCATTCGCCTCATGCAACACCCGCGTAATCGCAGCCGTCAACGTCGTCTTCCCATGATCAATATGACCCATCGTCCCAACATTCACATGCGGCTTCGTCCGCTCAAACTTCGCCTTCGCCATGGGGGTACCTTCCTTCTTCCGTTCCCGTCTGTTCCTGTCGTAGCGGCGGGCAGACTTGAACTGCCGACCTCTCGATTATGAGTCGAGCGCTCTTACCAACTGAGCTACGCCGCCGGGGCGGAGCTTCGCTCCGCTGTACTTCGTATCTCGTATTTCGTACTTCGAACTTCGTACCTCGTTTCCGACGTCAGTCGAAGTACCCGGTACAAGGTACTCAGTACCCGGCTGGCTTCGCCAGCCGGCTGGAGCCCCCTTCCGGAATTGAACCGGAGACCTCCGCCTTACCATGGCGGCGCTCTGCCAGCTGAGCTAAGGGGGCCTGAACTTTCGGTTCAGGTTGGAGAATCGTAAGCGATTCTCCTGCCTGTTCTAAGTTACTTGAGTCGGACTCAAGACGACGCTGGGCGCCTGGTGCCGGGAGAAGGATTTGAACCTCCGAAGGCATTGCCGGCAGATTTACAGTCTGCTCCCTTTGGCCGCTCGGGCATCCCGGCGTGCCCGAAGCACGCTTCAGGCGGCAGGTAGATTAGCGCCACCGGCGCACTCCCCAAATGCAGACCGATCTGCCGGAGCCTGCCGTCCCCGGCGGCGTCATCCATATCAGGGTACTCCCCGATGGTCGGACTCGTCCGTTGGTGGAACCATGAGGAGAGAAAAGAACACCACATCGGAGGGCTCCAGTGAAAGATCTCATTACCAGCCTTCGTGAGTGGGTCGCGGCGGGACTGATCTCGGAAGACCAGGCAACGGCGATCCGCTCCCACGAGGCAGCACCGGCCGACCAGCGGCGGGTGCCGCTGATCGCGGAGGTGCTCGGCTACCTGGGCGGTTCCCTGGCCTTGATCGCGGCGTTCATCCTGGCCGGCGAGTTCTGGCCGGATCTCGAGGCGTGGGCCCGTCTGTTGCTGGTCGGTGCCGGGACCCTTGCGTTCCTGGCAGCCGGTTGGTTCATCAGGGACAACGAGAACGAAGCCATCCATCGGCTGGCGAGCTTCTCGTGGGCCCTGGGAACCGTGGGGGTGGCCTTCTTCTTCGGGCTCCTGGCCAACGACGTCCTGGACACCAGGGAGGAAACCACCGCGCTCATCGCTTCTGCGTCCGGCCTGGCCATCGGCTACGTCCTGTACCGGCTGTCTCCGCGGAGCCTCCAGCAGATCCTGCTGGGTGGGGCCACGGTGGCAACGGCGCTGGCGCTGCTGGCCAACATCGACGAACCCCCCGACGAGTTCTACGGCCTGGCCATCTGGGGAATCGGTGTCGCCTGGCTGTTCCTGGCCTGGGGCAATCACCTGAAGCCGCAGGTAGCCGGCTATGCGCTGGGGTCGTTGGCTGTGGTGATCGGCCCGCAGGTCATGCGTTTCAACGACAACGCCTGGCCGATGCTGCTCGGTCTGGTCACGGCCGGCGCGCTGCTCACCGTCAGTGTGGCGCTGCGCAATACCGTGCTGCTCGGATTCGGCGCGGGTGCCATCTTCATCTTCGTGCCGCAGATCATCTTCGAATACTTCGGCGATACGATCGGGGTTCCGCTCGCTCTCTTCCTGACCGGTGTCGTCCTGCTGGGCGCGGCGCTGCTGGTAGCCCGGCTGCGCACTGAAGTTGTTGCTGAACCGGACGGAAAGGAACTGTCATGACACCCGAGCGACGTGCCATCGTTTCGATCGGGGGGGCCGTTGCGGTGCTGGTGGTGGTGACGGTGGTCATCTTCGTGTTCGGCGTCATCCCCTTGCCGGAGTTCCCCTCACTGGGCGACCAGCCCGACGCCTCGATCCCGGGAACCGTGGCGTTTGTCGAGTTCGACAATTCGCCCTGCCTGGTCACGGTCCCGGCCTCCGGCGGCGAAACCCGGGAGGTCTGGTGCAGCATGAACTATGTGGAGTACCCCTCCTGGACGGCCGACGGTCTGCTCGTGGTCCTCGACTACAACGCGGAACCCACGTACCTCCTGATCGATCCGGACACGGGGACGGAAGTGGACCGGATTCCCCAGGGCAATCAACCCGACCCGACGGTGCCGCTCCCCTACCCATCGGACACGAGGACAGAACGCCCCGACGGCGCCCGGGTCCGTATCGAAGGCAGCCGGGATGGAGCAACGTCGGTCATCGTGCGGGTCGACGGGTCCGATCAGACCATTCTCTCCGTCGAGGGAGCTCCGGCCGACTACGGCTTCGTCGAAGCACAGTGGTCGCCCGACGGTGCCTGGGTGCTGGTCTCCGACACCTCGGGCCGGTTGCTCGTCGTCGGTGCGAACGGATCGCCCGGGGCACGGGTTCTGGTCGAAGGACTCCGCCAGTACGGCGCCCAGGCCGCCTGGTACATCCCCGGCAACGACACGTACACCGTGGACATCCCCGGAAGGTAGACAACAGAACGTCCTCCCCCGGCGCCAGACGGGGGAGGTGGGTCTCGCCGAAAGGCGAGAGCCGGAGGGGGCAAGTGTTTGAGATAGTCCCCCTAGAAGGGGGAAGGTACCGCAGCGGCAAAGCCGCTGGGGTAGTGGGTTGAACAGCAGCCCTACTGCTCCTCGCCCTGACGAGCCAGCCCTTCGCCCTGTTTCTTGATCCGGAACGCCGGCCCGAGCAGCGCGGCGGCCAGAATGAGGTCGAAAAGCGCCGGCCAGCCCCGCCAGATGAAATCGATGATGGCGATCACCACGATGGCGGCGCCTCCGATCAGCAGCCACCGGGCCGCCCGGAGGAGGATGGCTGCCTGGCGGTCGGCCGGAATCGGCTCAAACGCACCGGCGGCCCGCACCCTTGCCAAGCTCTTGGAGACACTGCGGGCCATCCAGGCAATGATCCCGGTGACATAGACAAGGCTGACCCCGACCCAACCGGGTGACACCAGGAACATCACCGCAACGCTGACCACGACGAGGGCGAGCAGGATCGGATTCCACTTCTTGAGATGGTCGAGAGCCCATTGCGGTCCGCGGGTCGCAGCCCGCACACTGATCAGTCCTCCCCAGAGGCCGCCCAGCACTCCGGCGAAGGCGGCGATCATCGCTCCGGTTTCGAGAGAGACCTCAAATGCAGCCATGTCCCGAGACCCTAACGGGGCCTCTAGATGTTGTACTGCATCTCTTCGAGACGCCGTACCCGGTCTTCGATCGGCGGGTGGGTGGCGAACATGCGACCCAGTCCCCCGCCGCTCCCGCGCTTGCCCAAGGATTTGAGCGGGTCGGCGATGAACAGCTGGCTGACCGCCGGGTTGACGTTCATGGGGATCCGCGACGTGCCGATTTCCAGTTTTCGCAAGGCGCTGGCCAGGTTCAGCGGCTGTCCGGTGATGGCTACCCCGGAGGCATCGGCCTGGTACTCGCGGGCCCGGGAGATCGCCAACCTGATCAGCATGGCGGCGATCGGCGCGAGGATCAGGCTGAGGATGGTCACGATGCCGCTGAGCGCGTCATTACCCCGCCGCCGTCCCATCCCACCCCAGAAAGCCATCCGGGCGAAGATCGACAGGGCCGCGGCGAGCATCGCGGCGATCGACGAGATGAGGATGTCCCGGTTGCGCACATGGGCCAGTTCGTGGGCGAGCACGCCTTCCAGTTCCTCGTAGGTCATCAGCTGCAGGATGCCGGTAGGTGACGGCCACGGCGGCATTCTTGGGGTTGCGGCCGGTGGCGAAGGCGTTCGGCTGCGGGGAGTCGATCACGTAGATCTTCGGCATCGGCATGTTGGTCTGAGTGGCCAGGTTCCGCACGATGGCGTACACCTGGGGCAGTTCGTGCTCTTCGACCGGCTTGGCCCGGCTGGCAGCCAGCGCCATCTTGGCCGAGAAGAAGTAGACGAAGAAGTTGAGGACGCCGGCAATGACGAGCCCGATCCACGGCGACGTTGCCCAAAAGCCTGAGCAACGAGCACCACCAGGGCGCTCATGAAAGCGAGTAATCCAACGGTTTTCAGGTTGTTCATCGTGACCTCGATGGTACCGGGATGGCCGGATTGTGCGTTGGGATATCGTATGCGTCTTTGTGAATGGGTGGTCGCGAAAACGCACAACGCGGGCATCGATTTGTTGGACTAGGGTGAAAAAAGTGGGCCTGGGAGGGCCCCCGGAAATCGGGGAAGAGATACGAGGAGGGCATCTCGTGAAACGTTTCGTTGTACTCGTGGTCGCGCTCTTGACCATGTTGGCACTGGCAGTGCCGTCGGGAGCGCAAGAGGCAGCACCTGATCGATTCGACCGGCCGTTGCCGGATTCGATCGAGAATCTGAAACTCGACTCGCCGATCACGGTGAGCAACATCGACCGGGGTGTGCTCGACTCGAGCCTCGTCGGAGCGGTGGGCGAACAGCAGGTAATCGTCCGGCTCACCGGCGACTCACTTGCCGAGTCCGGCAAGACGACTGATTCCGCCCAGGCGAAACTCGTCAAGGATCTCGACAAGAAGCAAACCAAGTTCGTAGACCGGATCAAGAAGTCGACTGGCGCAAAGGAACTCGCTAGAACGCAAAGAGTTTTGAACGCGGTGTTCCTCGAAATCGATGCTTCGCAACTGGCGACCCTGGCCAGCGACCCCGATGTTATGCGAATCGCCCGGGTCGGTACCTACGAGATGGACCTCAGCGAGACCGTGCCATACATCGGCGGCACTGCGGTGCAGAACGCTGGATTCGATGGTTCCGACATCAAAGTCGCCGTACTCGACAGCGGCATCGACTACCTCCATGCAGCGCTGGGCGGTTCAGGCGATCCTGCAGAGTTCGACGCCAATGACCCGACGATCATCGAACCCGGCACGTTCCCGACCGCCAAGGTGGTCGGCGGGTACGACTTCGTGGGATCGCTCTGGGTGGGAGGGGCAACGTCGCCTCCGGAAATGCCCGACCCTGATCCTCTCGATGACGGACCGGGCGGTGGACACGGCACCCATGTCGCCGACATCATCGGCGGTGAATTGGGCGTCGCCCCCGGCGTCGATCTTTACGCGGTGAAGGTCTGCTCATCCATCTCGACATCGTGCTCCGGCGTTGCACTGATCCAGGGCATGGAGTTCGCGGTCGATCCCAACATGGACGGCAAAGCCAAGGACAGGGTGGATCTGATCAACATGTCCCTTGGTTCGTCCTATGGCCAGCCGTTCGACGACGATCTCTCTGCAGCCGTGGATGCCGCAACCAGCCTCGGCGTGTTGACAGTTACGTCGTCGGGCAATAGCTCCGACAAGCCCTATATCACCGGCACGCCGGGAGCGGCCCGAACTGCGTTGTCAACGGCGCAGACTCATGTCCCCTCGGCAGTCCTGCCATTCATGGAAGTCACGGCGCCTGAGGGCATCGCGGGGTTGTACCCGGCGGTGTTTCAGGATTGGTCAGTGCCGTTGTCGGTCAGCGGAAGCGTGGAAGGTCCTCTTCAATACGGTGACGGTGCCGGTGGCAACCTCAATGGTTGCGCGGCCTTTGCTCCAGACTCCCTGGCCGGCCTGGTCGTGCTTGTTGATCGAGGAGCGTGCAATTTCACGTTGAAGATCAAGAACGTCAGTGAGGCTGGAGGCGTGGCGGGCATCATCGGTCTCGTGGCACCAGGAGACCCGTTCAATGGTGGCGACGGAGGCGATCGTCCTATCGATATTCCCGGCTTCATGATCAGTCAGAGCGTTGCCAACATCCTGAGGAGTGGACTGCCGAGCACCTACGTCGTCTTCGATCCAGTCAACGGCGTCCCCCTGATTGGAACCGTTGTTGGCTCGTCATCTCGGGGCCCGTCGAACTACTACCAGGCGATCAAGCCTGAGATTGGTGCGCCCGGCGCATCGGTGTCGGCCATTGCCGGCAGTGGAACCGGAACGGGACCGTTCGGCGGCACGTCCGGTGCAGCTCCGATGGTGACCGGATCGGCCGCTCTCGTCCTCGACGCCTTTGGCGGCACGAAGACCAGCGCGAAAGGAACGCCAAACGGGAATGCCATCGGCCATGGCCTCGACCCGCTCACGGTCAAGGCGTTGCTGATGAACAACGGCGAAACCAACATCGACACGGATCCATACGTCGGCCTGGCACCGATCACACGAATCGGCGGCGGCGAGGTGCGGGTTGACAAAGCGGTAGCGGCACCAATAGCTGCGTTCTCGGAAGCTGACTTCCAAGGAGCACTCAGCTTCGGGTTCGTCGACGTGGCGGACACCGTCACCCTCACCAAGACGGTGACGATCCGCAACCTTGACAACAAAAAGCACACCTATACCGTCACCCCGACGTTCCGGTATGACGACGATGCAGCCACGGGTGCAGTCTCGGTGAGCGCACCTTCGAAAGTGACCGTCAAGCCGGGCTTGGGACGCACAACAACGTTCGATGTGTCCATCATGATTGACGGTTCGAAATTGCCCGGGAACTACATGAACTCGGGTTCGAACGGTGCCAACGGTGACGCGCTGACGCTGAACGAGTACGACGGGTATTTGATCCTGGACAACGACACCCACCCGATCCACCTGGCGTGGCACGTGCTGCCTCGCAAGGCGGCCGAGGTGGTGCCGGACACGACAGCGGTGGTCGCCGGGTCGTTCCCACAGGTGATCGGACTGGACAACCAGGGTGCCGGGACGGCGCAGAACGATGCGTATTCGCTCCTGGCGGTCAGTCCCGACCTACCGGAGGGCGGACGCGGCGAGCAGTCGCCAACTCCAGACATCCGGGCAGTGGGGATCACCACGTACCCGGTTCCAGCCGGATTCTGCTCTGCGGAACCGTCGTTCCTCTGGGCGTTTGCGATCAACACGTGGGAGCGCCAGTCGCATCTGGTGCCTGTGAGTATCATCATCGACCTCGACATCGACCAGGATGGCGAAGTCGATGCGACCGTGCTCAACCGGGATCTCGCTGCCGGACCTCCTGGCTTCAACCAGATCGGGGACGGCCGCCAGGTCACCTGGGCGTTGACCAGCGCCGGAGCCTCGGCGTTCTTCTTCGCGGAGCACTCCACGAACACCGGCAACACGGTGTTGCTCATTTGCGGTGAGCAGATCGGCTTGACCGGAACGGACCTGCTCGCCACCAACGTTGACATGTCCGTGTTCGCTCAGGACTTCTACTATGGAGGTCCCGGCGATCTGGTCGACGGCCTGACCGTGACACCGCTCGGTGAGCAGTTCTACGGTGTGCCCAGCGACGTGGCGGGCAACACCTACGACCCGACCGGATTGGCGGTGTACGACTTCGGGTTGTACCCGGGCAACACGCCCGAACTAGGCGTCATGCTCGTCACCAACGGCGACCGTGGCAGCGGCGCACGCGGCGGTGCCACCCAAGACACGGAAGCCCTGCTGTTCACGATTCCATAGCCTGAAACAGCACCGAAACAGAGCAGCGGGACCCTCCGGGGTCCCGCTCTCGCGTCACCTGAAACGTTACCCGGACGGTGGTTGACCGGGGAGGCCGGCCCCTTCACACAGGAACCAGTAGCCCTTGGTATTGGCCCGATAGTCATAGTCGACACCATTTGCCTCGAGCACCACCCAGTAGCCATCGACCGTCGCCTGCGTGTACATCACGCCCGGCTCGGGGCAGCCCAGCGAACCGTCGTTCCATATGGCGAACTCATCCCGGATGACGGTCACGTCCGAATCGGTGACTCCAGCCCGGTCGGCAGCGTCGGCGATGATCTGGGCCAGCAGATCACCCGGGGTCTCACCGGTGATGGGCGGGGTGGTGTCGTCCGGGACGCGCTCGGGTTCCTTGGACGAACGGGGCACCGTCGTCGACCCGTCGGCAGGCTCGCTCTGATCAGACGGCTCGCTTTGATCCTTGGACCCTGCTCCTCCGACAGAAGTGGTTGAGGTTTCCCCGGGATCGGGATCTGCCGCCTGGTTGGTAGCTGTTGTAATCGTCGTAGCGGTCCCATCTTCGGTGACTTCCCCTTCGACAAAACCCCCTGCACACGCAGAAGCCACTAGGGCAAGCACCGTTACCACGATCAACAATCGGTTTCGCATCGCAATCCCCTCATCGCAGGCCCCAGCCCGACCCCATTCTGGTCTCTCCAGTGAGACGTGTCACGCCCGGTGATCGGTTCCCTACTTTCGGACCACCAGCACCCGGAAGTCACCCAGGCCGCGCGGGTGGAGCAATGTCTCGGCTTCGGTCCTGGTCGACCGCACCTTCAAGCGCTCCATCGGGTCGCCGTCACGGGCCAGGTCCAGCTCCTCGTGCCGCAGCTTGCTGAGGCGGTTCCTCAGACCCAGCTGGTTGAGGAAATCGTCCTGGCGGTGGTACTCGATGCTCACTCCCAGCTCCACGGCCCGGTCGATCAGGGCGGTGAAGTTGACGTCTACCGTAATGTCGGTCTCGCCGGGTTCGTCAAGAGGATGGGGGCCGAGGTGGTGGGCGCTGTAGGTGCGAAGGGTTCCCTCCACCCGACGCTTCTCCAAGTTCTCGGCGGTGTCGCCGTAGTCGACGAGAAGGACGGTGCCGGAGTCGAGACGGGTCAGGATGGATTGCAGCCACTCGCTTGCCGCCAGCTGGACCTCGACCAGTCCACGCTCAGGAGCGGGCAATCCGAACTGCTCGGCCCAGTTGGCGACCTCCGGGCGAGCGTCGACCGGAACGAGGACGAGGTCGTCGTCCTGGACTCCTACCCAGCGTTCAGTCCATCCTTGGCCGGTGCGGACTGCGAGGGAAACCGGGAGATTATCAAGAAGTTCGTTGGCGACCACGACGCCGGAGAAACGGTCGGGTAGGTGGTCGAGGGCGGCGACGATGTGGTGGCGATCGATCAGACGCTCCCAGAGCTTCACGGGCAGCCGGGGAAGCTTCGACTGCCCAGGGCTCGACGGGGTTTTCGAGGGTGGCGAGGAGGGGTTTTAGCAGAGACCCGGAGCCGGCTCCGATCTCAACGAGGAGCCGGGGTCCTCCGTGGCCCTTCCACCCTCTCCCCAACCCTCTCCCGCCAGCGGGAGAGGGAGTCCTGCGTAATGCCTTCGGGGGACTTGCCACCTCCAACCCGGCCCCTCGGACCGGGCCACCTCCCCCAGCGTGGGCAGCGGGAGTCGTTTCTCCTTCCCCTCCCGCCGGCGGGAGGGGGAAGGGGGAGGGTGGAGAGTTCCTGATCCACGAACTTGGCCAACGTCTCACCGAAGAGGGGGCTGACCTCCGGGCTGGTCAGAAAGTCGCCGGACTTGACGGACCGGAGGGACTTGGACGTGAAGAACCCGCCCTCGGGGTCGTAGAGGGCGGCGGCCATGAGCTCCTCGAACGGGACCGAGCCACCGGCCCGGATCTGCTCGATCAGGCGCTGCTTCAGCGTCATCAGTCCTCAGTCCCCACCCGACGGCCCACTCCGACTACTGGCTACTCGGAACTGAGTTCCTGAGAGCTCTTGAGAAACACCGCGCCCAGCGGCGGCAAAGTCAAGTTCACCGAGAACGGTCGGCCATGGGCTCCGGTCTTGTGAGCCTCGACTCCCCCGAGGTTGCCAAGGCCGCTCCCGCCGTAGAACTCTGCGTCGGTGTTGAGGATCTCCTCCCAGTGGCCTTGACGGGGCACGCCCATGCGGTAGTTGTACCGGGCCACCGGGGTGAAGTTGAAGATCGCCAGGATGATGTCGTCGGTCGACCCGCCGCGACGCAGCCATGACAGGGTGCTCGATTGCCAGTCGTTCGCTTCGACCCACTCGAACCCGCGGTCGTCGGTGTCCCACTCGTAGAGCGCAGGCTCCTCCCGGTACACCCGGCCGAGGTCACCGACCAGATTGAGGATGCCGCGATGGGGTTCCCATTGGAGCAGGTCCCAGGCCAGCGACGTGTCGTGGTTCCACTCCGCCCACTGGGCAATCTCGCCACCCATGAAGAGCAGCTTCTTGCCCGGTTGGGCGAACATGTCGGCGTAGAGCAGGCGGAGGTTGGCGAACTTCTGCCAGTCGTCGCCGGGCATCTTGGCGGCCAGCGAACCCTTGCCGTGCACTACCTCGTCGTGGGAGAGGGGCAGCGCGTAGCTCTCGGTGAACGCGTACAGACCCCGGAACGTGAGGTCGTTGTGGTGGTACTGGCGGAACAGCGGATCGAGCTGCATGTACTCGAGGGTGTCGTGCATCCATCCCATGTCCCACTTGAACCCGAACCCGAGCCCCCCGATGTACGTGGGCCGGGACACCGACGGCCACGCCGTCGATTCCTCGGCGAACGTCTGCACGTCCGGGAACTGGCGGTAGACCTCTTCGTTGAAGCGGCGCAGAAGCGTGATCGCTTCGATGTTCTCGTTGCCGCCGTACTCGTTGGGGATCCACTCGCCGTCTTCGCGCGAGTAGTCGAGGTACAGCATCGATGCCACGGCATCGACCCGGATCCCGTCGATGTGGTAGCGGTCCAGCCACGAAATAGCGCTGGAGATGAGGAAGCTGCGCACCTCGTTGCGCCCGTAGTTGAAGATCCAGCTCCCCCAGTCGGGATGGAATCCCTTGCGTTCGTCCGAGTGCTCGTACAGGTGGGTGCCGTCGAAGTAGCCGAGGCCGTGCTCGTCTGTCGCGAAGTGCGACGGCACCCAGTCGACGATCACCCCGATCCCAGCCTGGTGGAGAGAGTCGATCAGGAACATGAAGTCCTCGGGCGTTCCGAAGCGGGAGGTCGGCCCGAAGTAGCCGGTCGATTGGTATCCCCAGGAACCACCGAACGGGTGCTCCATCACCGGCAAGAACTCAACGTGGGTGAAGTTCATCTTCTTGAGGTGCTCGACCAGCAGCGGAGCCGTCTCCCGGTAGGTGAGCGACCGGTTGCCCTCCTCCGGTACCCGCCGCCACGAGCCCAGGTGCATCTCGTAGATCGACATGGGGGCGTTGTGCGCGTTGCGAACGGCCCGAACCTCCATCCAATCTGCGTCGCCCCATTCGTAGGAGAGATCCCACACCCGTGAGGCCGTCTTCGGCGGAACCTCGGAGTACGTGGCGAACGGGTCGGCCTTGTCGACCCGGTACACGTTGAAACGGGAGCCGATGTGGAACTTGTAGGTCTCCCCCTGGGTGATTCCCGGGATGAAGCCTTCCCAGATCCCCGAGTTTCCTTTCGGCTTGAGCGGGTGCTGGCCGGGGTTGTAGAAGTTGAAGTCTCCGATCACCGACACGTACTCGGCGTCCGGCGCCCACACGGCGAAATAGGCTCCGGCGACCCCCTCAACCTCGACGAGGTGGCACCCCAGCTTCTCGTAGAGCCGGAAATGGGAACCTTCGTTGAACAGGAACAGGTCGTCTTCGGTGAGCAGGCTGAAGTAGGGCAGGTGGGCAGGGGCCGCGTCCTCCGGCGGCGGCGCCGCCGGTTTGGCGGGGGCGGTCTGCTTCGCCGGCGGTGCCGCCGGTTTCTTGTCGGCGGGCTTCTTGGCGGGCTTGCGCTTCGGAGTCTTGTCTTCGTCTGCCGGCATGGGTCAACCGTTCCTCGGGTGTGCAGCGGAGGCTAGCGCCCCGAACCGCAAGCCAGGAAGGTGGAAAGCCAGAACGTGGGAGACGTCCCTACCCCACCCAGGCGACCCATTCCTCCGGCAGGTGCTTGCCGAGCGCTCGCAAATAGCAGTCCAGCTTGCCGAATTGGATCAGCACGGCTTCCCGGTACGTGTGGAACTGGGCCATGGCCGGCATGTGCCAGCCACCACGATCGATCGGCTTGCCCAGATCGTCGTCGCTCAGGCCCGACAACGCGGCTTTGAGCTCACCGTCCAATCCATGCAGCCAGGCGATGGCGGCTTCTCCCGACGTGACGTTCTCGCGTCCCGGTGCCTGTGCGGCGAAGTCCATCTTCATCGTCTCGAAGGACCGGGTGTACATCGTTTCGATATCGCCCATGTCCTGCAGTACCTCGCCCAGCGACTTGCAGCCCTCGATCCGGAAGGCCAGATCGGTCCCGCCGATCAGCGCCAGTGCACCGTCCCGGATCCCGTGAGTCATGTCCAGCAGCCCGAAGAACTCCTGCTCGATCTGATTCATGTCCCCTCTCCGTAGCGCCTGTCACGGAGCCTACGCACCTGGGAAGCAGCGCACGGCGGGTTCAAAAGTTCGGACGTCCCCTCCCAACGGACCGCGCCCGCGCTTCGCCCGATCTAGCCGCCGGCCAGGGCTTTGGTGGCGTCGGAGAAGAACGTGATCAAGGAAGGGAAGAAACCCGCTGCGACCACAACGGCTACCGACAATCCCAGGGCCAGGCTCAGGGAACCGGCCACTGAACCGGTCCTGACCTCTTCGTCGGGGGCGGTGGCCGGGACCGGGTCCATCCAGATGGTCTTGACGACCCGGGCGTAGTAGAAGAGTGCGATCACGGCGTTGACGGCGGCGATCGCGGCCAGGACCACCATCCAGGCCGATCCCGCTCCCATGGCGGCGGAGAACATGACCAGCTTGGCGATCCAGCCGGCCAGCGGCGGAATACCGGCCAGCGAGAAGAAGAAAGCGGCGGCCAGGAGCCCGATGCCCGGGGCGTACGAACCGAGGCCACCCCAGCCTGCTATCTCGCCGGTTCCGGTCTTGCGGGCACCGGCAATCACCACCGCGAAGGCACCCAGGTTCATGAACGCGTAGATCACGATGTACGTGACCGTGGCGGCGAATGCTTCCCCCAGCCCGATCTGATCGGTGGTGGCGGCCGCCGCGAACGGCACCAGCATGAAACCCGCCTGGGCGACCGACGAGTAGGCCAGCAGCCGGACGATGTTGGTTTGTCGCAAAGCCGTCAGGTTGGCCAGGGTCATCGAGAGGGCCGCCAGGATCCAGATGGCCGGGCCCCACACCCCGGCTGCGGCCGGGAACGCCGAGTAGAGCACCACCAGCAGAGCCACGAACCCCGCCGCCTTCGACGACACCGACAGGTAGGCGGTTACCGGAGTCGGGGCACCTTCATACGTGTCCGGCGCCCAGAAGTGGAAGGGCACGGCCGACACCTTGAAGCCGAACCCGACGATCATGAAGAGGATCCCCATGATGAAACCGGGGTCTCCGGCCAGTCCGGCTCCGGCCGCAGCGATGCCCGCGAACGTCAGCTCACCCGTCAAGCCGTACACGAACGACATGCCGAACAACATCAGCGCGGACGCCAGCACGCCGAGCAGGAAGTACTTGAGCGACGCTTCGTTGGACCGCAGGTCACCTTTGCGCCACCCGGCCAGCAGGTACATCGGCTGGGACACCAACTCGAGGGCGATGAAGAGGGTGATCAGATCACGGGACGAGGCCAGCACCACCGCCCCGAGAATCGACATGAGCATCAGGAAGTAGTACTCGCCCTGGTAGTAGCGGTCGGATTCGATGTAGCTGACCGACATGAGCAGCACGAGATACCCGGCTACCACGAACAGCCCCTTGAGCACGAGGGCGAAGTCGTCCACCACGAAGCTGCCGCCGAACATGCTCCGTGCACCCACGTCGCTGACCGCCAGGGCGATCAGCGGGAGAGCGGCGAAGCTGACCCCGAGCACCGCCACGATGGCCGTCCAGTACTTCTGGCTCCTGGGCAGGAACAGATCGAGCATCAGTACGACCACGGCCGTCACCGCCAGAGTGATCTCCGGCGCCAGGGCGAGGTAGTCGATGTCCGGTGCCAAATCAGCCCCCAAACGCTTTCGTCACCAGTGAAACCACGGCGTCGTTGGTGGCGCCGAACACGAGACGGGGGAACACCCCGATCGCCACGATGACCACCACCAGCGGCACCCAGGCCGTCAGTTCGTAGGCGTCGACATCGTGGAAGTGCTTGCCTTCCCACTCCGCCGACGGTTCGCCCAGGTTGACCTTCTGCAGCATCCACAGCAGGTAGCCGGCCGTCAGCACGGTGCCGATCGCGCCGATCACCATGGCGGTGCGGAACACGCGTCGGGCTGAGGCCGGCCAGCGGGCTGTACGCACCAAAGCAGGGCCATGAACTCGCCCCAGAACCCGGCCAGGCCGGGCAGGCCGAGCGACGCCATGGCGGTGAACCCGAGGATGCCGCCCATGATCGGCATCACCTTCATGTTGCCGCCCAGGCGGGCCATCTCGCGGGTGTGGTAGCGGTGCGACATCGAACCGGCGACAAAGAACAAGAGGCCGGTGATGACACCGTGGGCGACCATCCCGATGATGGCGGCGTTGATGCCGACCTCGGTCAGCGAGGCGATGCCCAGCATCACGAAACCCATGTGACCGACCGATGAGAACGCGATCAGCCGCTTCATGTCGGTCTGGGCGAGACACGCCAGCGAACCGTAGATGATGGCGATCACCGCCAGGATGGCGATCGCCGGCGCCCATTCCTGGCCTTCTCGGGCAGGATCGGGAGGCTGATCCGGATGAAGCCGTACGAACCCAGCTTCAGGAGGATGGCGGCCAGCAGCACCGAACCGACGGTCGGTGCTGCGGTGTGGGCGTCGGGGAGCCAGGTGTGCAACGGCCACATCGGCACCTTCACGGCGAATCCCAGGAACAGCGCCCCGAACACCCAGGAACCCGAAGGTCCCGGTGAAGTTGGGCGCCAGACTCGATCAGCGCCGGGATGTCGAAGGTCGGTCCCGAACTCGCCCGACTTGAAGTACAGCGCCAGGAAGCCCAGCAGCATGAACGCCGATCCGAACAGCGTGAACAGGAAGAACTTGATCGAGGCGTACAGCCGGGTCTCCACCTCCCGGTTGAAGCCCGGGATCTTCATGACGGCCTGTCACCCCAGATCCCGATCATGAAGTACATCGGGAGCAGCACCAGCTCGAAGAAGATGAAGAACAGCACCAGGTCGAGCGCAACGAACGTCCCGTTCATGCCGGTGGCCAGCACCAGGATCAGCGCCAGGAACGCCTTCGGGTTGTGCGGCTCCGGCCAGTGGTTGCACGAGTAGATCACGGCGAGCACCGTGATGAAGGTGGACAGCACCAGGAGGGGCAGCTGAATCCCGTCGATGCCGATGTGATAACCGGAGTCGATCGCCGCGATCCACGTGAGGTCGTCCCGAACTGGAACATGTCGGCGTTGCCGAAATCGAATCGGATGGCCATCAGCGCGGCCAGCACCAGGGACACCAGCGTGAACCCAAGCGAAATCGCCTTGATGGCCGCCTCGTTTTTCTTGGGGGTGAAGCAGCACGGCGACCGCGCCCACCAGGGGCAGGAACACGATCAGGCTCAAGCCCCACCCGTTATCAAACCACCCCATGCTCTCGTCCCTCCTATCTGAAGATCACGAAACCGATGACCAGCAACGCCGCGCCGATCACCGTGGCGCCCGCGTACTGCTGCACCTTGCCGGTTTGCAGGAGCCGGGTCTTGCCGCCGGCCCCGTCGGTGGTAAAGGCCAGGCCGTTGAGTGCCAGGTCGATACCCCGCTGGTCGAAACCGCCGTAGACCACTCCGGCCAGTGCCCTGGCCAGGAACCCGGTCCCGTTGACAATGCCGTCGAGAATGTACGAGTTGGTCCAGTTGACGAATCTGGCGATCGGACCCTTGATCGGGTTGACGATCCCGCCCATGTACAGGTCATCGAGGTAGTACTTGTGCTCCAGCAGCGGGTACAGGACCGGGATCCGGAAGGCGTCGCGCGCCTGCTGGGTGTCCCGATCTTTGAAGAACAGCAGGTAGCCGAGGGCGATGCCCAGGAGGCCGGCGGTCAGGCCCATGGCCAGCACCGGCCAGTCGAAACTCTCGGCGATGGTGCTCCTCGAAGAGGTGCGCCCGGGTCCCCACCCACTCGGTGAACCCGGTGTACAGACGCCGGGGATGTTGACCCATCCGCCGACCACCGCAAAACCGGCCAGGACCGACCATCGGTACGGTCATCAACCGGGGCGACTCATGGGGCTCGCCGTGACCCTTGTAGTTGCCGAAGAAGGTGAGGAACACCGTCCGGGCCATGTAGAAGGCGGTGATGAACGCTCCGATGATGCCGATCGCCAGCATACGGCCGTGTACCCCGTCGTAGTTGAAGGCGGCCAGGATCTCGTCCTTCGACCAGAACCCGGCGAACGGGAAGATCCCGGCCAGCGCCAGGGACCCGATCACGAAGGTAGCGAAGGTAACCGGCATCTTCTTGCGGAGGCCGCCCATGTCGCTCATGTTGTTGGAGTGGACGCCATGGATCACCGACCCGGCCCCGAGGAAGAGCAGGCCCTTGAAGAAGGCATGGGTGAACAGGTGGAAGAGCCCGGCCGTGTAGGCGCCGGCTCCCATGGCGGCCACCATGTAGCCCAACTGGCTGAGCGTCGAGTAGGCCAGCACCTTCTTGATGTCGTCCTGCACCAGGGCGAGAAGCCCGGCGATGATCAGGGTGATCGTCCCGATGATCAGCACCAGGACACGAGCGTCGGCAGCCATCTCCGCGTACAGCGGGAACATCCGGCCCAGCAGGTAGACACCGGCGGTCACCATGGTGGCGGCGTGCATCAGCGACGACACCGGCGTCGGACCGGCCATGGCGTCGGGCAGCCACACGTGGAACGGGAACTGGGCGCTCTTGCCCATCGCCCCGATGAAGAGGCCAGACCCCTCCGGCGATGGCGATCGTCTTCATCGATTCGGAGTCCCCCACGACCGCATCGAGGATGTCGGTGATGCGGAACGACCCGACCGGAATCGCCAGCATGAACACACCGATGAACAGCCCGATGTCGGCCATCTTGTTGACGAAGAACGCCTTGATGCCGGCCGATGAGTTCTCCTTGTCCTCCCAGTAGTGGCCGATCAGCAGGTACGAGGCGAGCCCGACGCCCTCCCAGCCGACGATCAGCTGGATCAGGTTGGGGGCGGACACCAGCACCAGCATCGACCCGGCGAAGAGGCTGAAAGCGGCGAAGAACCAGGTGAAGCGGACGTCGCCCTCCATGTACCCGAGCGCATAGGTGAAGATCAAAAAGCCGACCAGCCCGACGACCAGATACATCATGATGGAGAGCCCGTCGACCACCCAGCCCCACTCCACGGCGAAGGTCCCGAACCGGGCAACTTCCACGGAATGCTCGTACACCACGCCTTCGGTGACGTTCAGGATGAACAGGACGACGGCGTAGAGAGCAACGAAGGCCATCGCCCCGACCGCGATCTCGCCGCCCTGGCGCGGGAGTCGCTTGCCGAAGAACACGATCGCCAGGAATGCCACGAACGGCGCAATCACCAGCAGCCAGGCCCAGCCGGCCAGGAAGCCGCCGTCGCCGTACGAGGCGGGCTCTTCGGCGGCCAGGATGGCAAAGTTGGCGAGATTGATCATGCTGCTACCACTTCATCAGGTCGAGTTCGTCGACATTCGCCGAGGTCCGGTTGCGGAAGATCATGAGGACGATGGCCAGGCCGATCCCGACCTCGGCGGCGGCCACCGTGATCACGAAGAGGGCGAAGATCTGCCCTCCCAGTTCGGAGTTCTGCAGGAAGGCTTCGAAGGCAACCAGGTTGATGTTGACGGCGGTCAGCATCAGTTCGATGGAGAGCAGCACCAGCACGGCGTTGCGGCGGACCAGCACACCGTAGATGCCGAGCGAGAACAGCAGAGCGGCGAGGATCAGGAACTGGTTGAGGTACATCAGCGAACCCCCTTCGGGAGGTCGCCGTCGCCCGCTTCCCGGGCCAGCTCCTCGGCGGGCGTGGCGTCCTTGCGGGCGAGCACGATGCCGCCGATCAGGGCGGCGAGGAGCACGAACGACACGACTTCGAAGGGGATGACGAACCGTTGCAGCAACTGCTCGCCGATCGCTTCCGTCGAGGTGCCCCCTCCGAGATTGGTGAGCTGCTGGTCCCCGAACGCCGTCAACGCCGATCCGGCCGTGACGATGAACATGAGGAAGGCCGCCATGGCAGCCGGGGCACGCCGGCTGTGATCGACCTCGACGTTCGGACCCGTCGGCGCCCGGGTGATCATGATGCCGAACAGGAACAGCACGATCACTGCGCCGATGTAGACGAGCACCAGCGTCCAGGCGACGAACTCGGCCGACAAGCATCAGGAAGAGACCGGCCGTCCCACCGAGGGCGAGGACCAGGAACAAGGCGGCGTGCACCACGTTGCGGCTCGTCACCACCCGCACGGCAGACACGGCAATCACCAACGCCAGAACCAGGAAGACCCAGTTCGTCGGTTCGGCGATCCAGTCCGCGAACACTAGGCCTCCAGTTCCGGTGGTTCCGGGACGGTCTGCAGCCAATCCTGCAGGCGGTCCTTGTCGTGCAGCATTTCGCCCATCTGACCCTCGGAGTACTCGTACTCGGGAGACCAGAACAGGGCATCGAACGGACAGACCTCGACGCAGATGCCGCAGTACATGCAGAGGGCGTAGTCGATGTCGAATCGGTCGAGCGTCGGCCGCGTACCGGGGACCCGGCCGCCCGGCTTGTCGGGAGGCTGCTCTTCCTTGTGGCCCTCGATGTAGATGCACCAGTCGGGGCAGTTGCGGGCACACAGCATGCACACGGTGCAGGCTTCCTGTCGAGGGCGATGACACCGCGTGCCCGGGCCACCGGGAGTCTCCTTGACCTTCGGGTAGTTGATGGTGACCGGCTTCTTGAAGAGGGTCTTCAGCGTCACCCACATGCCCTTGAAGAGACCGGGGATGCGGAACTCCATCAGAACACCACCTTGAAGACTGCGGTGACCAGGATGTTGGCCAGGGCCAGCGGGATCAGCCATTTCCAGGCCAGGGACTGCAGCTGGTCCTCGCGGAAGCGGGGGAAGGTCCAGCGCAACCAGATGATGACGAAGCCGATCATCAGGACCTTCCCGACGAAGAAGATTGGCCCGGTCCATGAAGCCGAAACACCCCAGAAGGCGTAGCCGCCGAGGAACAGGGTGGTGGCGATGGCGGCCATGGCGAACATGCTGGCGTACTCGGCGAGGTAGAAGAACAGGAACCGGAACCCGGAGTATTCGGTCAGATAGCCGAAGATCAGCTCGGATTCGGCCATCGGCATGTCGAACGGGGTTCGGCTCAGCTCGGCCAGGCCGGCAATGAGGAAGATGAAGAAGCCGACGAACTGGGTGAACACATACGGCCATCCCTGGGCGATCTGCGCATCGACGATTCCCTGCATCGACATCGTGCCCGCCTGGATGACCACGCCGACTACGGCCAGCACGAGGGGCAGTTCGTAGGCGATCAGCTGACCGGCGGCCCGGAGGCCGCCCATCAGCGAGTACTTGTTGCCGGACGACCAACCGGCCATCAGCACGCCGATGGTTCCCGACCGACGAGATCGCCAGCGCATAGAAGATGCCCAGGTTGAGATCACGCACGATGAATCCGCCGCCGGGCCCGAACGGAATGATCACGAACAGCGTGGCCGTCGAGATCATCACCAGCACCGGGGCCACCTTGAAGACCGGCCGGTCGGCGTTGTCCGGGATGATGTCCTCCTTCTGAATGAACTTCACCCCGTCGGCCAGGAGCTGCGCCCAGCCCCACCGGCCCCCGGCGAAGTAGGGACCGATCCGCGACTGCATGTGAGCGGAGATCTTCAGCTCCCCGTAGCCGAGCACCAGCGCCGTCACCGGGATCAAAGCCCCGATCACCACCAGCTTGATCGCCAATTCGAGCCAGAAGTTCATGCGCTCGCCTCCTGCGGAGGCGAGCAGTAGCCAGTACCCGGTACCCAGTAGCCAGCTGGCTGGGAACTGGAAACTGGAAACTGGAAACTGATGGAGCGCAGCGACATCACTAGCGATCCACCTCCCCGAGCACGAAATCGAAGCTGCCCATGATGGCGACGATGTCGGGGATCAGCGCGCCTTCCATGAGCTCGGACAGCACGGAGATATTCGAGAACGAGGCGGTGCGAATCTTCAGCCGGTACGGGCCGGTCCCACCCTCGGAGACGATGTAGTAACCCATCTCACCCTTGGGGTTTTCCGCCCGCATGTAGGTCTCGCCCTTGGGCACCTTGATGATCTTCGGCACCTTCGCCTGCAGCGGGCCGGACGGAATCGAGTCGATGGCCTGGATGACCATCTTGGCCGACTCCCGGATCTCGTCGACGCGTACGGCATACCGGGCGTAGCAGTCGCCCTCGGGGCGGGTGACGACCTCGAAGTCGAGCTTGTCGTACGGTAGGTAGTGCTCCACCTTGCGCAGATCGAATGCGACCCCCGAGCCGCGCAGGTTCGGGCCGGAGACCCCGTAGGCGGCAGCTTGCTCGGGGGTCATGACCCCGACGCCTTTGGTACGGGCGAAGAGGATCTCGTTGCCGCTGATCAGCTGGTCGAGTTCGTCGCAGATCCCCAGCACCCGGCCCATGGCTTCCCGGGCACCCTCGTAGAAACCCCGGGGTAGGTCCTGGGCTTGCTTGCGGGTGGTGGAACCGGATCCGGCGGCCGGCTTGACGCCGCCCAGGCGGTTGAAGTTGAGGTGGAACCGGCCACCCGTGACCGCCTCCATGAGATCGAGAACCCGCTCACGCTCCCGCAGCGCAAAGAACATGGGGGTCCCCGCACCCAGCTCGAGGGGATACGAACCACAGAAAATGAGGTGGGAGGAGATCCGCGCCATCTCGGTGAGGATCAGACGGATGTACTGGGCCCGGTCGGGTACCTCGATCTCCATGAGACGCTCGGCACCGACGATGAAGGGCATCTCGTTGGCGTAACCGGCCACCCAGTCGAGGCGGTTGATCAGGGCGGTGATCTGCGGGTACGTCCGAACCTCCGAGATTTTCTCGTAGCCACGATGCATGTAGCCGATGACCGGCTTGATGTCGCGAACCCGTTCGCCATCGACCTGGGCTACCAGGCGGAGCACCCCGTGCGTGGACGGGTGCTGCGGCCCGATGTTGAGCGTCATCTCGGGGGTTTCGAGTTCGATGGAGACGGACACTTCCGAGAGGGCCATGGCGGCTTCGTGGTCCATCACGCCTCCGGGTTCTCGGTAGACGGCATGGCCTCAACGTCCACGGTGCCGGGCCACGGCTTCACTTCGCGACTCAGAAGCGGGAACGACTTGCGAAGCGGGTTCCCCTCGAAGTCCTCCACCAGGTAGAGCTTCTTCAGGTCGGGATGTCCGACGAAGTCGATCCCGAACATCTCGAAGGTCTCGCGCTCATGCCAGTTGGCACCGCGGTACACGCCGGTCGCCGTCGGCATGGTCGGATCGTCCTTGGGAACCTCGGTGGAGATAGTGATCCGATGGCCCTCGGAGAGGTCGCCGACCGTGCAGAGGACCTCGAGACGTTCGTCCACGTCCTCCGCCGGGGGGTCCCCCACCTCGACCTCATTGGACCAGTCGATGGCGGACAGCCAGGAGAAGAAGATCAGGCCGAGTTCGTCCCTGGCTTTGGTGAGTGCGTCGATCCATCGGTCTCTCGGTACGTGCGCCTTGACCATTCCATGGCGAGCAATGACCGGTTCCGCATCGAGGACGTCGGCGACATGCTCCGCGTAGGCGAAGAGCACCTCGTGAGCAGCGGTTGTCTCAGACGGGTTGCTCGGCACGCTCTTTCCACTTCTCCTGGAGGTTCTCGTTTTGGATCTTCTTCTGGAGGAGGACGATGCCTTCCATCAGTGCTTCCGGGCGGGGCGGGCATCCGGGCACATACACGTCGACGGGGATGATCTGATCGACGCCTTTCGTAACTGAGTAAGAATCCCAATACGGACCGCCGCAGTTGGAGCACGATCCCATCGAGATCACGTACTTGGGGTCGGGCATCTGCTCGTAGAGGCGGCGAACGGCCGGCGCCATCTTGTCGGTAACGGTGCCGGCCACGATCATCAGGTCGGCCTGGCGGGGGGAGGCGGGCAGGGGAATGATGCCAAATCGCATCATGTCGAAGCGGGGACCGGCGGCGGCAATCATCTCGATGGCACAGCAGGCCAGCCCGAACTGATACATCCACAGCGAGTACTTGCGACCCCAGTTGAGCAGCCAGGACACCGGTTTTGGCATCCCGAATCGTTCGATCACTCCCACTTGAGCACTCCCTTGCGGATGGCGTAGATGAGGCCAAGCAGCAGAACGAGGATGAAGATTCCCATCTCCACCAGGCCGAATACGCCGAGCTGCTCGAGATTGATTGCCCAGGGGAAGATGAACACCGCTTCGACGTCGAAGATCACGAACAGCAGGCCGAAGATGTAGTACCTGACTTGCGATTGGCTCCAGTCGCTGCCGACCGGATCGACTCCGCACTCATAGGTGAGGAGCTTGGCTGGGTGCGGGTGCGAAGGCCGGAAGATGGAAGCTACGCCGAGGAGGGCGAGCACCAGCACAACGCCCAGCGCTGTGAACGCCGCCACGGTCACGTAGTCCTGAAAGTACGGGCTCACCCGACCTACCCCTCGTGCCTCGACAACGAGACCTCGTCAGCCCCGCAGTGTCGGAAGTATAGGAAGTCAGGATGGCGCCCCAAAGTTCCTGCGTTTGTGAAGGCGCGGGTAGCGTGCAGGGAAAACAAATCGGGGAGGGGCTATGGGACACAAGAAGCAGCGGGTTGAGGTGCTCGGCCACTCCATGGCCTACGTCGAGACGGGCGAGGGCGACCCCATCGTGTTCCTCCACGGCAACCCAACCTCGTCGTATCTGTGGCGCAATGTGATCCCCCACCTCGCCGACCGGGGCCGATGCATCGCCCCGGACCTGCTCGGGATGGGCGACTCGCAGAAGCAGTTCCCCAGCGGCGCCGGCACCTACCGGTTCCTGGAACACAGCTCGTACCTCGATGCGCTCCTCGAGGTGCTGGGCGTCGAGGAACGGATCACGCTCGTCGTGCACGATTGGGGTTCGGCCCTCGGCTTCGATTGGGCCAACCGTCACCGGGACGCCGTGCTCGGGATTGCGTACATGGAAGCGATCGTGCGGCCGGTTACCTGGGAAGAGTGGCCGGAATCCGCCCGCCATTTCTTCGAGGGACTCCGGTCCGAAGCGGGCGAAGAGATGATTCTCGACCGCAACCTCTTCATCGAGCGAGTGCTTCCCAACTCGATCAAGCGCGACCTGACCGAAGCCGAGATGAACGAATACCGCAAGCCCTACCTCGAGGCGGGGGAAGCCCGGCGCCCGATGCTCACCTGGCCGAGGGAGATACCCATCAACGGCTCGCCGGCGGACGTGCACCGGATCGTCGACGGCTACGCGCAATGGCTGGCTGCTTCCAACATCCCCAAGCTGTTCATCAACGCCGACCCGGGCTCGATCCTCGTCGGCCCGCAGCGTGAGTTCTGCCGCACCTGGCCCAACCAGACCGAGGTGACCGTTCCCGGGCTCCATTTCATCCAGGAGGACTCCCCCGACGAAATCGGCCGGGCAGTATCAGAGTGGCACGCCCGCCTCTAGATTCCCCTCACACCGAAGCGAATCCACGCTTTGCCGCTACGGGCCTCATCCGGCATCTGTACCTGAAGCAAGTGCTTGACTGACAACTGATGACCGATGACTGAATTCCGCATCCCCGACTATGCCGGGGGCAGCCTGCTCAACTTGATGGCGGAACTGGAGCACCGGTTGAGCGGATCCGCGCGGGCCGAACGTTTGCACGCTCCCCTCGCCGGAAACATCCCGGAGGCCGCCACCTATGTGCTCGTGCTGTTCGACGGCCTGGGCGACCACCAGCTCGAACACCCGGGCGCCGGGCCGCTCCGCAACGCTCGGGCCGGGGCCATCGATGCCGTCTTCCCGACCACGACCAGCGTCAACCTGGCCACCGTCGCCACCGGCCTGGCACCGGCGGCCCACGGCCTGATCGGACATCAGCTCTTTGTACCCGCCGTCGGGAAGGTGGTGAACACCTTGAAGTGGACGACACCGTGGGGTGAACCCGTGCCGGTCGATCACGACTCCTTTCTCCCGGCGCCGAATCTGTGGGAACGCCTTCGAGCCCGCGGCATCGAGCCGATCACCGTGCAACCCGGCAACTTCGAGGACAGCCCCCTCAGCCGGGTGCTCTATCGCGGATGTCGCTACGAAGCCGTCTGGACCATCGGCGAGATCATCGACGCGACGACCCAGCTGGCTGCGGTACCCGGCCGGTTCATCTTCAGCTACTTCCCGAACGTCGATGTGGCCGCCCACGTGGGCGGCCAGAACTCCGACGAGTACGCGGAAGCCATATCGACGGCTGCAACCATCTGGGAGCGGATCGCCTCAGCCCTTCCTGCCCATGCCGTCCTTCTGGGGACCGCCGATCATGGGCACATCGACTATCGAGAAGACGACAAAGCGTTCATCCCGCACCGGTCGGGACCCGAGTTCTACGGCGACCCGCGCTCCGTGCTTGTCCGCCGGGCGGACCGGAAACTCGACGAGACGGTCGCCGGACTCCCCTGCCGGGCCGTTGCGACGTCCGAATACCGGTCGTGGTTGGGGTCGGGAGGGGACCATCCGGACCTGGCCGGGCGCCTGCCGGAGAGGATCCTGCTCGCAGATCCGGGCCGGTTGTTGATCCCCCGTTTCATGGACAAACGGCTGATCGGCTATCACGGTGGGCTCAACGCGGAGGAAGTGCGCATACCGCTCCTGGTTTCCGGCGGCTGATCCGCTCAAGTACCCGGCCGGACCCGCCGAAACCTGAGGGAATCGCTCAGGGAGCCTTCATGAGACCGTGCCCGCACTGCAGCGCCGACGTCGGTGACGCGTCGCCCGCATACTGTCCGAACTGCCGGGGTCCCCTGCTGGGCCAGCGAACGGACATCCCTCCCCCGCCACCCGGGGTTGCATTCGACCGGACCGCCGACCCGTACGGTCTCGAAGGCCAGGACGTCGAAGCGTATGTGGCTGCCCACGAAATCCCACCGCCCCCGGCTACGGCGCCGCCGGCCGGGGGATTCCCGCTCAAGAACGTTCTGCGGGGCGGCTTCCTTCTGCTGATTCTCGCCCCGACGGCCTGGGGATTCATCGACGGAGCCCTGAACAGCGCCGAACGGGCCGACTCCGGCGTCATCGTCGAGGCCGGCGACCTCGAGGTCACCGAACTGCGAACGGGCGACTGTTTCAACATGGCACCCGGCACCGAGAACGACACGGAGATCACGGACGTTGAGGCCATCCCGTGTGATCAACCCCATGAGAACGAGGTCTATGTGACGACGAACTACGTTGCCTCGGACGCCTTTCCGGGAGAATCGGCGCTCTGGGACTTCGCCGATGATTTCTGTCTCACGGCGTTCGACACGTTCGTCTCGATTGCGTGGGAGGACTCCGCCTTCGACTTCGGCTACTTCTATCCGAGCTCCGAGGGCTGGGCCGACGGGGACCACGCCATCACCTGTGTCCTCTACGACTTCAACGGAGCCCCGCTGACCGGTTCGATGCGAGGCGCCGCCCGCTAGTTGTCGGGTTCTTTCAACAACCCGTGCAGGAGCAGGCCGCTGAGCGTGGCGTAGATCTCGGCCGGAGTCAGCCCTCGCGACGAAAGCACCGAGCTTTCCGGCAGGGTCATGACGACCTCCCAGAAAAGGGCCTCAACCACGTCTTTGTCGAGACCTGATCGCAGCCTGCCCTCGCTCTGTGCCCGGGCGTAGAGCTGGTCGAAGATGGCCCGGAGGAGCTTGCGCCGGCCTTTCCGCAGATCGGCGTGGATGTCGGGGTGGAGCGTTTCCAGTTCCGCCATGCCCGACATGAATCCGAGTGGCACCGCCGTCAGCTCGGCCGCCATCCGGTTCAGGTACCCGTCGAGGTCCTCCTCCTCGTCGAGCGCCGCCCGGATCCGGTCGAAGGTCGCGTTGACCAGGAGAAACGCCGCTCCAATCAGCTGCTGCCGATCGGAGAAGTACCGGTACACCGTCACCCTCGTCACACCCGCCCGATCGGCGACATCGTCGACCGACGTCTTGCGAATCCCCTGCCGGATGAACAGCTCGAGGGCGGCCGCCAGGATGCGTTCGCGAGTTGTGGTGGCGTTTTCAGGCATGTTACGATCTTTACATGAAGTGTATCATTTGTTGCTGAAGGTTCCCAAGGAGACTATCCCGTGAAAACCCTCGTCGAGTTCCTGGCTGCCATCGTACGGAAAGCGCCCGCCACCGTCATCATCGTCGTCCTGGCACTCACGGCTCTGTTCGGGGCGTTCGCTCCGCAACTCGTGCAAACCAGCGGCATCGAAGTGTTCGTACCGGACAACGCCGAGTTGCGGGCCCTCACCACCATCGACGAGCGGTTCGGAAGCTCCGAAAGCACCGTGCAGATCCTCATCGAATCAACCGGAGGCGATGTCATCACGGCACAAGGCCTCCAGACGGTGCTGGCCGTCGAACAGGCCATCCGCGGCCTGGAACCCGCCGTCGCACTCAGCAACCGCCCGGACGGTCCCATCGTCGGGTACCTCTCGCCGACCCTCCAGGCAGTCCAGTCGATGGGCTACCCGGTTTCTGCACTCGACGACCGGGCGGTGAAAACAGCCTTCGCCGCCTCGCTGGCCCAGGTGCCCGACGGCCAACGGCAGCTCTTCGAGGGCCTCCTCTCCTCCACCTCCACCGATCTGGACACCGTCACATCGGGGACGGGCCTGATGGTCGTGTTCCTCGACACCTCCGGCCTGGACCTCAATGCACTCCAGACGCTTCAGACCAGACTCGCCGGCGTTGTGTCCGGCGCCGGTGTGGGATCGACCACGGCCACCGCGTTCAGCGCCGAGCTGTTGCTGACCGTCGATCCGCTGTCCGATGAACTCGTCCGGCTCTTCATCCTCGCCGGAGCAACCATTGCCGCCATCCTCGCCACGGTGTACTGGATCAGACCGAAGGAGCGGCGCAATAGTGCAGCGGCGGTCCGCAGGACGCTGGCCGACCTGGGTCTTACCCTGGCAGCCATTGGTATGTCGATCGTCTGGGTGCTCGGCATCGGCGTACTGCTCGGCCCCCGGTACCTGAACGTCATCGGAGACTTCAGTCCGTTGCTCCAGGTGCTCCCCGTGCTCCTGGTCGGACTGGGTGTTGACTTCGCGATCCACCTCACCGCGCGCTATCGGGAAGAGCTGGGAGCGGGTCTGGAGGTCAAGGCAGGAGCTCGGAAAGCCACCGCCACCGTCGGAATCGCCCTGGTCCTGGCCACCGCCACCACGGCCGTCGGGTTCTTCACCAACATCGCAAACCCCATCCCCCCGCTGCGGGATTTCGGCATCGTGGCAGCCATCGGCATCGTCGGAGCCTTCCTGATCACCCTGACCTTCCTGCCCGCCGTTCGGGTTCTGCTCGATCAGCGGGCCGAACGAGCGGATCGTCTGCCGCGCCGCGAGTTCGAACGGCCCGAACAACGACTGATGCCGAAGGTCATGAGCAAGACCGCCCTCGTTGCCGAGCACCTGGCCATACCTACCCTCGTGGCGGCGCTGGCCCTCACCGGGCTCGGCGCCTTCGGCATGTCGCAGCTCACGACCGAGTTCAGTTCGACCGATTTTGTGCCCGCCGAGGACCCGCTCCGGACCTCGTACGAGACCCTGGCCGAAGAATTCGGCGGCGGCTTCGGCGAAACCGTCGACATCCTCGTTGAGGGCGACATTGCCACGCCCGAATCCCACAACGCTCTGCTGGCGGCGACGGCCAACCTCGCCGGCACCGGCCATGTCGTAACCGTCAACGGCCATGCCGCCGCGCAGAGCCCGATCTCGGTTCTTGCCTCGTTGGTCGAACCCGATGCGAGCGGTCGGCCGGCCGACCCGGAGTTCGCCGCCCTGGCGACCGCCCGGGGAATGACCTCCAACTTGACGATGCGAGACGACGCCGATGTGGATGCCATCTACCGGGCAGCTCTGCAAGCGGCTCCGACGGTCATGCCGACCGTGCTCGCCGCCGACGACGCCGGTGTGCTCCGCTACGCCCGGGTTGAGGTGTCGACGCAAGCCGGAGAGGAGTTCGCCGCACAACTGGCCGACGACCTGGCCGATGATTTCGCCCCCGTAACCGCTCTCCCCGATGCCACCGCTACCGCTACCAGCGTCAACATCATGACCACCTCGGTGGTGGAGGCGCTGCAGGACTCGCAGAACCTGTCGCTGATCATCACCCTGTCGGCCGCCATGATGCTGCTCGTTGCCACGTTCTGGTACGAATCACGCCGGCCGTTCCTGGGCATCATCACGATCCTCCCGGTGGTCATGGTCGTGCTCTGGACCTACGGGATGATGGCCGTCCTGGACATACCCTTCGGGCCGGTAACCGCCATGACCGCTGCGCTCGCGATCGGCATCGGCGTCCCCTACTCGATCCACGTGACGCACCGCTACCTCGAGGACCGGCGGCGATTCGACGACCCCGAAGCGGCGATGCGGTCGACCACCGGCCACACCGGCGGAGCGCTGGCCGGGTCGGCGTTCACCACCCTGGCCGGTTTCGGTGTTCTCATGACCTCGAGCCTCATCCCGTTCCAGCAGTTCGGGGCAGTGACGGCCATGGCGATCGGATTCTCACTGGTCGCTTCGGTCGGTGTGCTCCCGAGCATGCTGATCCTGTGGGACCGCTGGCATCGGAATCGGGGCGAGGCTCCGGTGGGGAGTACCAGGTACGTAGTAGCCAGAAGCCAGTAATTGGTTTAGGACCTGGATACTGGGTACTAGGTACTAGGTACTCTCTTCTCATGGACCATCCCCCGCTGCCATCGGACATCGTGGTGCTTCCCGATACGGACGTCGAGGGGGCCTGGGAACGGTTCTATCCGTTCGAGGCGCTCCATCATCTCCACGAGATCTGCAATCCGATGGGGCACGCTGAATTGTCGGCGGTGCTGGACGGACTGGGCCCGACCGATCGAACCCATGCGATCGACATCGCTTGCGGTCACGGCGACCTGCTGATCGACATGGCCGGCCGGGCATCGATCTACGGCGTGGGTGTCGACCTGTCGCCGTGGGTCCTCCTGCGTGCCCGGGCCAGGGCAGCGAGCGCCGAACTGGCCGGAAGCCTGGAGTGGTGGCTCGGCGAAGGCCACTCGGTCCCGCGGCGGCCGCACTGGGATATCGCCACCTGCCTGGGTGGATCGTGGATATGGCATGGCTTTGCGGGAACGAGCCGGGCGCTGGCCGGCCGGCTGCAACCCGGCGGACGGTTGGCCGTCGGTGACCTGCGGCTTCGCGATACGGCTGCCCGGGTAGGCCTCCGCGAGGCCGGGTTGCCCGCTGCCGCAACCCTCACGCGCGAGGAACAGCATGCGATCCTGACCGGGCTCGGCCTCGAGGTGCTCGGCGAGATCGTCGCTCCGGACGAGGCGTGGGAGGACTACCACCAGACGGTCATCGCCTCAGCAGATGCGTACGCAGGTGAGCACCCCGATGCGGACTACCGCCACCTGGCCGTCTCCTGGATGGAAGATTTCCAGCGGGACCGCCAGACCCTGGCCTGGTCGGTCTGGATCGCGCGGAAGGAAGGCTAGGTACCGGGTCCCGGTGACGACCGAGGACGCTACCCGGGGGTTCCGGCGGACTGCTCGGTGCGCCGGGGTGTTCCCGCCTTGCGCGTCATCGACAGGAAGGCTCCCCCGATCGGAATCAGGTAGGCGAGATATCCGACCACCATCAACAGCGAGGGATCGGGCCGCCAGCCAAACAGGGACTTGGCAAACTCGCCGGCCAGGCTTGTGTCGGGATCCAGCACGTTCAGGCTCCACAGAGGATCGACCACGGTGGGCAGCAGGCCGACGACCTGGAACTCGTGAATGCCTTTGGCGATGAGACCGGCCGCGAACAGGATGATGAGCACTCCGGTGACCCGGAAGAAGGCCCGTATGTCGATCCTGGTGCCGCCGCGATAGATCAGGTAGCCGATCACCACGGCGGCGGCCAGTCCGAGTATCCCGCCGACGAGTTGCAGGCGGTCGGCTTCCGTTCCGACGGTGGTCGATATCAAGAACAGAGCGGACTCCAGACCTTCTCGCAGGACGGCGAAGAAGGCAATGGCGGCCAGAGCTCCTCCTCCCCCCGAGGCCAGCGCCGTGTCGACCTCACCTTCGAGACGTCCCCGAATATGGCGCGCCTGGGAACCCATCCAGAAGATCATCCAGGTCAGGAGACCGGCCGCAACCCAGGCCACCACGCCCTCGGCAATCTCCTCGGCCCGATCGTCGAGAGCACCAATCGTCGAGAAGATCACAATGCCGGCAATCAGCGACAGAACGGACGCGGAGATCGTGCCCGCCCATACCCACTGCCATTCCCGCCGGCGCCCGATCCGATTGACGTAGGCCAGCAAGATCCCGACGATCAACGCTGCCTCGACGCCCTCGCGCAACATCACCAAAAATGCGGCCATACCCTCACCTGAAGAAAAGTGTGGCTGCAGGGTATTAGCACTACAGAGATAGGACAAATAGTTTGATCGGGGGGAGCCGGCACACCCTCCGGTGCGAACCGGATCCCGACCTTGCCCCCTACCCGGCCGGGCCGCCGTCCGATACGATGAACCCAGGTCGCTACCGGGAGTTCTTCGATGACGGACCTCGACAGGCACCGCATCCGGGTTGAAGATCCGGGCTACCCCACCACGAACGTCCCCGAGCGGCGCGACTTCCTCGACTGGCTCGGCTGGACGCTGGCCGCCGTGGGATTGATCATCCTGATCATCGCGGTAGCCGTGGTGTTGGGGGGCTAGGAAGCCGGCGGCAGGGCCGCCGCCGTTCCCGTGCGGCGCGCCCGTTCGGCCGCCCGGGCTTGTGCCTGCCGGCGACCCGGGCAACATATGTCGAGAGATGAATACATCTTTCCTAACCTCCCCCCTTGTGGCATAGTGACCCGTAATGTCAATCGCGCATGAGCTCAACCAACTGCACGCCAGCGTCTGCAAAGGTCTCGCCGATCCAAAACGTCTCCTGATCATCAATGTGCTGCGCGACGGCGAGATGTCGGTTGGAGACATCTGTGAGGCACTCGACCTTCCGCAAGCAAACGTCTCTCAGCACCTGGCGATCATGCGAGAGCGCGGCCTGGTCAATGCCCGCAAGGACGGCCAGTTCGTCTTCTATTCGTTGACCACGATGAAGATCGTGGAAGCGGTCGACCTGCTTCGCCAGGTCATGGCGATGCACTTCGAGGAATCGCCGGTCTAGTCCGCAGCTCTCCATCGAGGTTCTGGCGCCCAGTTTGCTCGCGAGAAGAGCAAACGAGGCGTCACAACGGTCGGTTTAGCCGGCCGGGACGCCATCCCTCCAGTCGGGGACGCTCGTCGCGTCGGACTCCAGCGACCGCAGGTACGTGGTCAGGGCGACGATCTGTTCTTGCGTGAACGGACCGCCAAAGTCCAGCGAGTACGGGCTCATCTGGGTACCGGGGATACCGGTGGCGATCAGCGACTCGATCTGCAGGTCGACTGCCGACTGCAGGAACTCCTTGGAGTTGAGCGTCGGGGCGGTGGCGCCGCCCAGGCCCTCCGCACCGTGGCAACCCGAACAGGTGAGAGCAAACAACTCCTCACCCTGGGATGCCAGTTCGGTCACCCGACCTTCGGCTGCATCGGCGCGCCGGTCCGGCTCGAGAATCCGATAGATGGGGAAGGCCAGCACCATGATGACCATCAGCACGAGACCCCATTGCATCCACTTGTTGGTCGATTCCTCCAGGGCGGGATCGGGAGGCCGTTCGGGCATCAGTGGCTCCCCTCCTCGCACGAGGGGCCCCTGACGGGTTCATCGATGGTTTCCGGGGTTCCCATCGGCTCGCCTTCGATCGGGGCCCCCGTGTTGACGATGACCAGACCGTCGACGATCTCCACCGGATACTGGCTCATGGCTCGCGGAGTTGGCCCTTCTCTGGCTTCCCCCTTGCGGTTGAAGATCGACCCGTGGCAGGGACACTCGAACTGGCCCGAAGACTCGCACCAGGGGACCCGGCAGCCGAGATGGGGACAGGTCTCCGAGATGGCGACGACCTCCCCGTCGACCTTGGTCAGATAGGCCCGGGCGGCAGGAACGGCCACCACGTCGGTCTCGGGAACGGCGTCTGCGGCAATAGTGCGCACTTCTCCGCCGAAACCGGCGGTCTCACCGGGCTGCAAGATATCCCACGTGGTCCATGCGCCCGCTACACCGATCAGTCCGGCGCCGGCCATCCACCCGCGTTTTAAGAATTCTCTTCGTTCGATTTCTTCGCTCATAGCTCTCCGTACCACTCTTGCCAGGGCCACACCCAGCCCCAGTTGGGACCGCGAAACATGAAGCCGATCAACGTCAGGATGATCCACACCACCATGAACACCGTGAAGGTCGCCACAGCCACCTTGCGGAACCGCAGCGATAGCCGGGGATTCCTGTCTATGTAGGGGAGGGCAACCAGACCGATGATGATGGCGCCCGGTACCAGGACTCCGGCCACCATCGGATGGAAATGACTCAGCAGTTCTTGCAGCGCCGCGAAGTACCAGGGGGCCTTCTCCGGGTTGGGAGTGTCGAGCGGATTGGCGATCTCCCGCAGCGGGGCGTTGAAGAACAACGCCAGCAGCAGCACGATGACCATCACGACCAGAGCGGCCACCCCGTGGCGGATCAGCAGGTGAGGCCACACCATCACCGGTTCTTGCTCGTCGAGAACTTTGCGGTCGCCGCCAGGGGGTTTCCCGGGAACGACGCCCAGCACCCGCTTCCCGTCGACGATGACGGGTTCCTGATTACTCATCATCGCCTCCTTCCCTGGTGTCGAGCATGGCGTCTTTCCTCCAGCGCCACAAATGGATCGTCAGCAGGACGACCACCGCCACCGGCAGCACGGCCACATGCAGAACGTAGAATCGCAGCAGCGTGGCCGAACCGACGGTATCGCCGCCGATCAGGATGCCTTTGATCGTCTCCCCGAGCAGCGGCACGAAGCCGGCCATCGCCGCTCCGACGGTGACCGCCCAGTAGGCCAGCTGATCCCAGGGGAGCAGATAGCCGGTGAACGAGAGCAGCAGCGTGAGGACCAGCAGGATGACCCCGATCACCCAGTTGAACTCCTTGGGCGACTTGTAGGAACCCCGGTAGAACACCCGGGCCATATGGGCGGCCACCACCAGGACCATGAGGTGAGCCGACCAACGGTGCACATTGCGGATGTACTGGCCGAACGCCACCTGGGTCTGCAGATTCTGGATGTTGCCGTACGCAGAAGCCGGGGAAGGAACGTAGAAGAACATCAAGTAGATGCCCGACACGACCAGCGACCCGAACAGCACGACCGAAGCCACCCCGAGAAACCAGGTGTACCGGAACGTCATCTCCTTTCGGCGCATCTTCACGGGATAGATGTGCAGGAAGAAGTTGGCCCAGTGGCCGGCCGCCCGGTCCCGTTCGGTTGCCCGGTCGGGCGCCCGCCAGATCGATCGGCCGACGGTAGTTTCCCTGACTCGATCCATGACCTTCATACCGGTACTCCCACTCCCGTCCAGAGTCCCATCGACAGAGCGTCGGTGGGGCAGCGCTCGATACAGAGCGCACAGCGGATACAGCTTGTTTCATCCAGGGTCAACGCAGTCCCGGCCGGAAGACCCGGCGCCACCTCTTCGGAGGGGACGAGATCGATCAGGTCCAGCGGGCAGACGTCTGCACAGAGCGCGCACAGGACGCACTTCGACGTGTCGAGGAGGATGTTGGCGAAGCAGCGCAAACAGCGTTTGGCTTCACACCGTGCCTGATCGGGGGTGAAACCGGTCTCCACCTCGGCCAGGCCGATCCGGCGGTCGGTGGGCAGCGTCGGTACCTCGACCCGTCCGATGCGGTCGTAGATATCGTCGAGCCGGTGGAATTGCTGGAGTTGCACCATCGTGCCGGGTTGCCGCTCCTCGATGGCTCCGCCGAACGCTTGATGGATCTCGGCGGCGGCTTTGCGCCCGTCGGCAATGGCGTCGATGAGGGTACGGGGGCCGCGGGCCGCATCACCGCCCGACCACACCATGGGCAGTGAGGTGGCCAGGCTGTCGGCACCGACCTGGATCGTGCGGCGCGGGCTGATCTCCGGTCCGTCCTCGCCGAGGGCTTCGACGTCGATGGCCTGCCCGATGGCGAGGATGATCGTGTCCGCCTCGACGGTGGCCCGGTCGTCTTGATCGAAGGTGGGACTGAACCGCCCGTCCTCGTCGAAGACCGACAGCACTTTGATCGTCTCGAGGCCGGTCACCTTGCCGTTGTCGGTAACGATCCGGGCCGGGCCGCGGCGGTTGAAGAACTCGATCCCCTCGTGGATCGCTTCTTCGACCTCGAACTCGGAGGCAGGCATCTCCTCGCGGGATTCCAGGGTCATGACCGTGATGTGCTGGGCTCCGGACCGGGCGGCGGTGCGGGCCACGTCCATCGCTTCGGTCATGTGTGCCCGCTCCTCGGCCTCCACGTACCCCGCCATGGCTTTCTCTTCGTACTCGGCGGCGCGCAGAGCGGTACGGGCTGCGTCCATGGCGACGTCTCCGCCTCCGATCACCACGACCCGCTCACCGACATCGACCTGGAACCCTTGATTGGCGTTGATGAGAAACTCGATGGCCCGCAGTACTCCGTCGGCTTCATGGCCTTCGATATCGAGGCCGCGACCGAGGTTGGCGCCGATCGCCAGGAACACGGCGTCGTGCTGCTCGCGCAACTCGGCCAAAGACACGTCTGAGCCGAGCTTGGTATTGAGGTGCACGTCGACCCCGAGATCCACGATGACCTTGATCTCGTTGGCCAGCAGGGTGCGATCGAGCCGGTACTCGGGAATGCCGAGCAGCATCATGCCGCCCAGCTGACGGGTCGCTTCGTACACCGTGACCTGGTAGCCGAGCCGCCGCAGGTCATGCGCGGCGGCCAGCCCGGCGGGTCCGCCCCCGACGATCCCGACACTTTCCGGCCTCTCCACTTCGGGCGGCGACGCTACCTGCTTCCATACGTCGCTGCCCTCCGTCTCCGGTCCGAACTGCTCGGTGACGAACCGTTTGAGCGCCCGGATGGCGATCGGACGGTCGATCTCGCCGCGCCGGCAGGCGTCTTCGCACGGCGCCGCACAAACCCGGCCGCACACCGAGGCAAACGGATTGGGCAGCCGGGCCGTCAGATAGGCAAGTTCGTCCTTGCCGTCGGCGATGGCAGCCACGTACATGCCGGCATTGGTGTGGACCGGACAGGCGGCCAGGCAGGGAATGTTCTCGTCGTAGAACTGCAGCTCCTGACGGAAGACGAGATCCCCTGCCATCAGATCCGTTCCGTCCTCTGCAGCCAGATCAAGGCGCCGATGCCGGCGCCCAGCATCACCATCCACAGCCCCGACCCGATCAGGTCGCCGACCAGTCGCGGCGCACCGGCGATGATGTCCTGGGTCATCGTCCAGGAGGGAAGCCAGGCGGTGGCCAAACCGAAGAACAGGAAGATCAAGATGGCCCGGCCGTAGGCATTCCACCAGGTGAGCTCCTTCTTCTTGCGGGGCGAGGTGAGCAGAAAGACCACGCCGACCACGAAAACCGTCTGGACCGATCCGAGCATCACCAGGTTCCAGGGAAACGTCTCGCCTTCCTCGACCGGAGCACCGCCTTCGCCACCACCTGAAACCCCCAGCCGGTTCTGCACGTAGTCGATGACGGCGGCAATCTCTTCGTCGGAGAGCTGGCCGAAAGCCGGCATCACGCCGTTATAGGTGACGCCGTTTACCACGAGCTCGCCCTGCTTGCCGTTGCGTATGACGTCCTCGACATAGGCGGCATCCTGGACGTTGGCGTTACCGGCCAGGGGTGGGAAGTTGCCGGTCAGGCCCCCTCCGTCGGGTTGATGGCAGCCGACGCAGTTGCGCCCGTAGACGTCTTCGCCGAGGTCCTCCTGGGCGGCCGCCAGAGGAGCCATCACCACCATCAGCAACCCGGCGAGGGTCACGCCCAACGCCGTCCGGATGAGTTTCACGCAGTTCCCCGAGGTCAAAGCTCCTCCAGCAAGATGGCGGCCACCATCTTAAACCGACGCGTCGACGGCTCAGTCCGGGAGTGCACATATTCACTTCCTCGATGACATTGCAGCGAGCGGATTCGTTTCCTAAGCTCGCCCGGAATCACAACGGTTCTGCCCGACTCTGCCGGGCCGCCGCCGAAGGGATACCCATGGCCGACGAGGCGCCAACCGGAATTGAGGAAGAGGAGTTTCAGCCACGGGGAACGGTGGCGATCCTGGCGATGTTCGTGCTGGCGATCATCATCCTGTGGGGATCCGTCTATCTGATCCTGCTCTCCCGGGGAGTCACGGTATGAGCGAAACGGGCGCAGCCAAAGAGACCTTGCACGTCGACCCGTACGAGAAGAACTGGATGCGGCTCTCGATCATCTTGGTGATCGTCTTCGCCGCCGCAGTGACCGTCGCAGGTTTTGCCCTCGGCTTCCAGGTCCCTTCTCCCGAGGAGCGGGTAGATCCCAACAACCTGACCGGCCCGTGGGCGAACCCCGGGTTGCGGGAACTGTCCCCCGGCGTCTACGAGCTGTACATCGTCGGCAATGCCACGACCTGGCAGTTCGAGCCGCGCGAGGTTGAAGTCCCGGTCGGCTCGACGGTGACCTTCTACGTCACCAGTGTGGACATCCAGCACGGATTCAAGCTCCAGAACACCAACATCAACATGCAGATCCTGCCCGGCCACGTGTCCAAACTGACCCACACCTTCGACCGGGTAGGCGAATACCCCTATATCTGCACCGAGTATTGCGGCGTCGGTCACGCCATCATGTTCGGAAGCCTGACTGTGGTGGAGAAGTAAATGGCAACGCGTGAAGAGACCGGAAGAAACGAGCCGGCCACCTACGAGGTGACCAAGAAAGACAAGCGGTTCATCGGCGCCCACCTATTCGTCGCCATTGTCGCCCTGTCGATCGGCACCTTTTTCGGTCCCCTCCAGGCCTTCCAGTTCTCCGGGGTTGATCTCTATCCATATCTCCAGCCCGTCTTCAAGACGTATTACCAGGGCCTCACCATCCACGGGGTCCTCAACGCCCTGATCTGGACGACCTTCTTCATCACCGGGTTCTTCACCCTGACCACCCTCATCGGTTTCAAGCGGGGACTGCGGTTCCCGAAGCTCAACCGGGTCGGCTTCTGGACGATGGTCGTCGGTCTCGTCACGGCGGCCGTCCCGATTCTGTTGGACGAAGCGTCGGTCCTCTACACGTTCTACCCGCCCCTTCAGGCGAACTGGGCGTTTTACGTCGGACTGACCCTGGTGGTGGTCGGCAGCTGGATCGAGGGCTACGGCTTCTTTTTCACCTACCGGGCGTGGCGGAAGGAAAACCCTGACACCAGGACCCCCTTCATCGCCTTCGGTGGTCTGGTGACGATGGCCATGTGGCAGTTCGCCACCCTGGGCATCGCAGTGGAGATCCTCACCATGCTGCTGCCCTGGTCCCTCGGTCTCATCGAAGGGACCGACCCGCAGCTGGCCCGCACCTACTTCTGGTTTACGGGCCATCCCCTCGTTTACTTCTGGCTCCTGCCCGCCTATGTGTCGTGGTACGGCATGCTGCCGAAGCAGGCCGGCGGGAAGCTGTTCTCCGATTCGCTGGCCCGGCTGGCCATGTGGCTGTTCCTGTTGCTCTCAGTACCGCTCGGATTCCACCACCAGTTCGTCGATCCGGGTGTCCCGGCTGGATGGAAGTACATCCACGCCGTGCTCACCTATTCGGTGTTCCTGCCATCGATGCTCACCGCGTTCACCGTGATCGCCTCACTCGAACGGGCGGCGCGGCGGCGAGGCGGGAAGGGTCTGCTCGGCTGGGTGCGAGCTCTGCCGTGGAGCGATGGGTCGGTCACCGCCCAGCTTCTCGCCGGAATCCTGTTCATGTTCGGTGGCATCGGTGGGCTCACCAACGCCTCGTACAACGTGAACCTGGTCATCCACAACACGACCTGGGTGCCCGGCCATTTCCACCTGACCGTGGCCACCGCCACCACCCTCTCGTTCATGGGCATCTCGTATTGGTTCGTGCCGTGGATCACCGGCAAACCCCTCTGGAAACCCCGCATGGCCGTCATCCAGGCCTGGACCTGGTTCGTCGGCATGCTCATCTTCTCCAACGCCATGCACGTCGTCGGATTGCTCGGTGCGCCCCGCCGGACCCCGCTGGGTGTTGCCCCCTACGTTCCCGAGGAGTGGGCCGGTCACCTGCTGAGGGTCGGTCTGGGCGGTGCCATCCTCATGGTGTCCGCAATTATCTACTTCGTGATCATGGCCCGCACCGCCTGGGGCAAGGAGCGTCTCGGCTCGGGCCAGGCGATCGAGGTCCCGGTAGCCGAGTCCGAGCAGGATCCGCAGCTCACCCCCCTGTGGCTCGACCGCTGGGTCCCTTGGCTGGTAGCGACCGTGGTCCTCATCCTGATCGCCTACGGACCCCAGCTGGTCGACCAGATCGCCAACATCGACCTCAGCTCCGGCCGCGCCCCCACCATCCGCCCCTGGTAGTAAACCTCCCCCCTGGCGAGCGAAGCTCGACGGGAAGGGGGGAGGTGGTTCTCGCCGAAAGGCGAGACCCGGAGGGGGCTCGTTCCCACCAACCAAGCCTGGCGAGCGAAGCTCGACGGGAAGGGGGGAGGTGGTTCTCGCCGAAAGGCGAGACCCGGAGGGGGGTTCGTCACGCCCAGATGTTGATGCCCCCATCGAGGGCGTGCCGGTCGATGGCGGCCAGCTCGTCGTCGGTGAACGCAGTGTTGTCCAGGGCTCCCAGGCTGTCTTCGATCTGTTTCCAGCGGCTGGCACCGATCAGAACGGAGGTCACGCGCGGATCACGCAAGACCCAGGCCAGGGCCATCTGCGCCAGGGTTTGCCCGCGTTCGGCGGCGATCTCGTTCAGCGCTGCAACGTTGGCCAGGTTCTGTTCTGTGAGGAGGTCGGTGCTGAATGAATCGCCGATGGCCGCCCGGGAGCGTTTCGGCACGCCCTTCAGGTACTTGTCCGTGAGTAGACCCTGGGCGAGCGGCGAGAAGGCAATACAGCCGATGCCCTCGTCCTCGAGAACGTCGAGCAAGCCGCCTTCCACCCACCGGTTGAGCATGGAGTACGAGGGTTGATGGATGAGGCAGGGGGTGCCGAGCGACTTCAAGATTGCCGCCGCTTCTCGTGTTTGATCCGGGCCGTAGGAGGAGATGCCGGCGTAGAGCGCCTTGCCGGCTCGCACCGCTGCGTCGAGCGCTCCCATGGTTTCCTCGAGGGGTGTGGCCGGATCGAAGCGGTGTGAATAGAAGATGTCGACGTACTCGAGACCCATGCGCTTCAGGCTCTGGTCGAGGCTCGCGAGGAGGTACTTCCTCGATCCCCATTCGCCGTACGGTCCGTCCCACATCAGGTAGCCGGCCTTGGTCGATATGACCAGCTCGTCCCGGTACCGGGCCAGGTCGGTGGCCATGAGCTTGCCGAAGTTCTTCTCTGCAGATCCGGGTGGCGGCCCGTAGTTGTTGGCCAGGTCGAAGTGGGTGATGCCCCGGTCGAACGAACTGAGCAGCATGGTGCGGGCGGCCTTCGAGAGCCCGTCACCGCCGAAGTTGTGCCACAGACCGAGCGACACTCTCGGCAGATCGAGCCCGCTGCGGCCGCAGCGGGCAAAGGTCATCCTGTCATAACGGTCATCGGCAGCCTGGTACACGGCGGTCACCTCGTTGTGGTCGGAACACAACTATCGCGCATCCTTCGGGGCCCGCAAACTCGACCGAACGTCGTCCCGACGGTGCGTGGAACTAGGTGATCACCATGATGGCTAATCCCAGGACGACACTGCCGATGCCACCGGCAATCGCCGTCGTCGTCGCAAAGAAGGGTGGCGGCAGGACTCTCGATCCGCTCTCGTCCTTGGCGGCTATGGCCAGGAACAGCGTCGTCACCCCGGCCAGCACGAGCACGAGCGCAAGCAAGTTGGGTGCGAGGAGAAAGAAGACCACCAGTGCGATGACTCCGAGGCCGATCAGCTTGGCCCGGGTCGGGATCCGTTCCCACAGCGACGGCCCTTCGGGATCCGCGGCTTCGCCGGTTGCCGCCACAAACGCAGGATCTGCAACAGGAGCGGGGGCCGTTGCGATGGCGGCGGGCGGCGGACTCGCCGGTGCCCGGGATCGCTCTTTCCGCTTGATCTTCGGCGCTCTCGACTTCTTCTGCCGGCGCTCCTTCGACTTCTTCTCTTTGACACCGAGGATCTCGGTGAAGCCGGCCGGGTCTTCAACGCTGACGACCAGTTCCTCGCCTTCGACCTTGATGCGGAACTCGCCGTTGTGACGATCGATTCCCAGCTCGTCTACGGCCCAGTTCCCGATTTCGTGTTCTCCCGCTTTCGCGATGAACCGGCCGGAGTCGACCGTCAGGATCGTGTCCAGGCCGTCACCGTCGTCGAGGCGAATCGTTCCCTTGAAATCAGACATGTGGGTATATGTATCGAAATCTCAACGACACACCTTTAGGAACGCAGCGTCGTTTTGGCGATCCTTCCTCCAGCGGGAAGAATCGCCAAACCCCATGAGCAAACGATTATCTGATCTCACCGAATCCGTCGATTGGGACCTTCGCCAGAACAACCGGGTTCGGAAGGCACTCAATCTGGCCGAGCGTGTGTCCCTGGCGGTCGAGAAGCCACTCGATCGAGTGGTGCGGATGCCCCAGCTCAACCCCCTCTACCACACCGGCACCATCACCATCTTTCTCCTCATCGTTCTCACCGTGACCGGGGTCTATCTCACCCTCTTCTATCAGTTCGGAATCGATGCCTCCTACGAAGCCGTTGCGAGGATCGAAGCGAACTGGGTGGGGAGAGTGATGCGAGCATTGCACCGCTACGCCTCGGCGGCCGTGCTGGTGACAACGCTCCTGCACGGCTGGCGGACCTTCTTCATGGATCGTTTTCGAGGGCCACGCTGGCTTGCATGGGTGACGGGTGTGGTGATGGCCTTCCTCATCTGGATCATCGGAGTCACCGGGTATTGGCTGATCTTCGACGAGCGGGCCCAGGTGATCACCCAGACCCTGATCGCGGCCGTCGGGGACTGGCCGACCGGCGTGGCCTTTCTCATCAACAACGCCGTGACGTCGGGAGCCGGAACCGGCTGGGTGTTCGTGGTGACGGTGATCACCGTGCACATCGGATTGTCCGTGCTGCTGGTCCTGTTCATCTGGTATCACGTCAAACGGCTCAGCCGTCCCAAGATCCTGCCGCCCCGGTACTGGATGTGGCTGTTGCTCGGCCTGCTGGTGATCGCCTCGGTGGCCGTTCCGGTCGGGATGCTGCCGGGGATCGACCCGGCCCGGGTCCCACAGCAACTGACCATCGACTGGTTCTATCTGTTCTATCTTCCGGCCGGAATCAATTGGTCGCCCCTCGTCCTGTGGGGTGGCGGCCTGGCGTTCCTGGTGGCGGTGAGCCTGGTGCCGTGGCTGGCCGTCCGCAAACCCCTGCCGCCGATTGCCGTCCATGAGGACCTGTGCACCGGCTGCGGACTCTGCCCGCCCGACTGCCCCTACGAAGCCCTGGAGATGATCGACACTCCCGACCGCCGCCACCGACAGCTGGCCGTCGTCGACCCCAAGATGTGCGTGTCCTGCGGGGTGTGTATCGGGAGCTGCCCGGAGCTGGCCCTCACCCTCGGGGATCGACCGGCCGGCGCAATCTGGTCCGACACCCTGGCTGCGGTCACAGCCGACGAACCGGTCGAGATGGTGTTCACCTGCGAGCGTCATGCGTATCACGGCGCCCGGCCCTACCTCGAGGCACCGCACTTTGCAGGAGACCGGCGCATTGAGGTGATTCCGGTCACCTGTGTCGGCATGATCCACCCGCGCCTGGTCCAGGAGGCACTCGACGAGGGCGCAACGAACGTCCGCCTGATCGGCTGTCCGCCCGAGGACTGCACCAACCGGGAAGGGAACGTGTGGCTGTCGGAACGAATCGAACGAAAACGCAAACCCCGCCTCGGCCGCCAATATGCCGATGCCCCGATCTCGACGGCCTGGCTGCCTCCCAATGATTTCGCCCGGGCCTTCGACGCCGACCCACCGGAGACGATTCCCACAACGTACGGCTTCTCCCTGCGCCGAGCGGACTGGAAGCGGTACCTGCCCGGAGTAGCCGTCCTGGCTGCGGCCCTGGCCCTGATGGTGTGGGTCAGCGATCTCCCGTTCAAACCTTCCCCGGGCGGCGGGGCAACGATTCAGATCTCGATGGATCACCGCAGCGGGTACCCGATCGCCGGGATCAGCGTCGACGGAAGCCCGACCGGCGTCCCGACCCGTCTCGTGGCCGAGATCGACGGATCGTCCGTCCTGGATCAAACGTATCCGCTGCGAGGGAGCGGACTGAACGCAGGAGCGGCCGTCCTCGAGCAGATCGCGGTGGCCGAGGGAACCCACACGATCAGGCTGACGATGTTCGACGGGTCCGCTTCAGCAATGGTGCTTTTCGCCGACACCGTGAACCTCGCCCGCGGTGAGATCCTGAACCTCGATTTCCGGGATGCGGCCCTCGGATCGGATCCGTCGGCCGGCCGCGACATCTTCCTGGATACCCGCATCGGTGCCAATACCGGTTGTCGCATCTGCCATTCGCTCGAGCCCGGGCAGCGGTTGGTGGGGCCGTCACTCGCCGGGGTCGCAGCGGCTGCCGGCACCCGGGTGCCCGGGTTAACCGCTGAGGAGTATCTCCGCCAGTCGATCGTCCAGCCCGACGCCTACATCGTTGAGGGCTTCCAACCCGGGGCCATGCTCCCCGACGTCGCGGACGACCTGACCGAGCAAGAACTGGACGACCTCATCGCGTTTCTCCTCACGCTGCGGTAGCCGGGCGACACCGGAGGGTTGATCCGCTACCGGCTGAGATCGGATCCCGTCCGGAACGCCTCCCGCCATCCAACCCGGGATGTGGCTCGAGCAACTCCACCCACGTAGATGCGCCCGGCCAGGCGGATCATGACGATGCCGGCCAGGATCATGACTCCCAACGAGAGGGCAACTTCCCAATCCTCCGCCCACCCCCGGGCGATCCGTCCCGGCATCAACAGGGGCGCCCAGAAGGGGATGAACGACGTCACCCGGATCAACAGCGTGTCGACGCCGGTCTGCATGCCGATCAAACCGACGACATAGCCGATGCCGACCAGGATGCTCATCGGCCCCATGACGCTGCCCGCTTCCTGAGAGTTGGACGCCAGAGACCCGCCGGCGGCGTAGAGCGAACCGTAGAAGGCGTACCCCAGCAGGAACCATACGATCACCCACAGCACCGTCGAGGCAGATGCGGCGGGAAGTTGCAGCTGATCGCCAACCAGTCCGATCGCCAGCGCTACGGTCCCCACGGTGGTGATCTGAATGAGTCCGAGGAGCCCGACGGCGACCACCTTTGCCGTCATCAGGTGATGGGGCTTGATGGCTCCCAAGAGCAATTCGACAACCCGGTTGGCCTTCTCTTCCACCACCGCGTAGCCGATCCACTGCCCGTAGGCGAGGATGGCCATGAACATCAAGATCACGGAAATGGCCGAAAGTACCTCATCAGCCACAGAACCCCCCTCCGGAGGTTCAATGACCCGCGCCTCGAACTCGGGATAGATGAGGCGATCGATCTCAGCCGGCGTCAACCCGAACGAATCGGCATTCCTGCGAACCTGCTGATTGGAGACGGCCAGCCAGACGGCGTTGGCCAGCCCGGTGGGGGTACTCGGGCCCCAGACAACCTGGTCCTCGCCGACAATCAACGCGTCGATATTCCGGTCGGCCAGGGCGGCTTCCGCCTCGGCTAGGGACAAGAAGCGAACCGTCGAAACCGTAGTATCCGGACTGAGCAACTCGAGCAAGTCGCTGTGGATTGCTTCCGGAGGGTTGTCGACCATCCCGATCTGGAATGTGACGGTCCGGTCGCGTGCGCCGGTCACCACCAGGATCGTCATGCCTACGGCCACCACCGTGAGCACGATTGCAGATGAAATGAGGAAGGGTTTTCTCCACGCATGGAGCTCCCGTCCAATGGCCAGCATGATGGTGGTTCGGTCCTTCATCGACGTACCGCCTCGGTGAAGATCTCTGAAAGGTCCGGTGGCTCCCATGAGAACGACGAGACGGGGCCGCGACGTGCCACGATCGCGGCCACCTCTTCGAGGTCGAGGCGGTCATCGACCAGGAGCCTGACCCGGTCGTCGCGCTCGTCGATCAGGCGGGCTCCGGGGATCTTTCGCGTCCAGGACGATGGAACGGGTTCGGCCATCGATACCTCCAGATAACGGCGGGGTGAAGCGGCGCGCAACTCAGACACCCTCCCTGAGAGGATGACCCGGCCCTGATGAATGATGACGACGTCCTCGCACAGATGCTCCACGACGTCGAGTTGGTGGCTGGAGAACAAAACGGCCACGCCCCGGTCGGTCTGCGCACTGAGGATCTTGACCATCTTCTGGGCAGCGATCGGGTCCAGCCCGGCAAACGGTTCGTCGAGCACGAGCAGCATGGGGGTGTGTACGAGGGCGGTTGCCAGCTGTACCCGCTGTTGATTGCCGTGCGACAGCTCGATCAGTTTGGCGTCGGCCCGGTCGGTGAGGTCGAAGACGTCGAGCCAGTGGTCGGCCGCCTTTTCGGCTTCTGCGCGATCGAGCCCGTGCAACCGGCCGAAGTAGACCAGTTGCCGTTTGACCTTCATCTTCGGATACAGTCCCCGCTCCTCCGGCATGTAGCCGATCCGGCGGCGGAGCGGGGTGTTCAGAGCCCGATCCTCCCAGGTGACCCGACCGGCGTCGGGGCGCACCAGCCCGAAGATGGTGCGCATCGCCGTGGTCTTGCCTGCACCGTTGGGGCCCAGAAATCCGAGCATCTGACCGGGCGACACCGACAAACTGCAGCCATCGAGCGCTACAACGTCTCCGAAGCGTTTGTGGAGGTCGTCCAAGTGCAGCACCCCGCCATCGTGACCTGGGTTGGGACGAGATTGCCAGGGCCAACGGTCCCAAAAAAAGGGCGGAGGCCCCCGGCTACGCCACCGGGCACCGAAACCCCGTTCTTGCGTGAGAAACCGCGCCTATGCGCAGGAAACTCACGCCAGAACGGGTTTTGGGCCTACTGGTTCGGGTACGCCTCTTCTGTGCCGACCTCGTCGCTGCCGATCACGGTGCGGGTGCCGTACAACTCGCCCGCTTCGGTCACGGTGTATTCGGCCGTCCCGCGGGCATCCCGGTTGAGCCCTTCGACGATGCTCCATTCGACCAGGAGTTTGTTGCCCTCGAGACTCGCCGTCCCTTCCTGGATGCTGCCGGTGATGATCCACTGGAGGTCGTAGCGGTTGAGGCCCGCTCCGTGGGTAATGGTCAGATGCCCGCCGTACTCGGTTCCGAGCGGGTCGAAGCCGTTGACGACGTAGCTCCCCAGCAGGTTCGGAACATTGCCCGAGACTGCGTCGGGAGCCAGATTGCTGCCTTCGTCTTCGCCGCAGCCCGACAGGAATACGAGGGCAAGGACGAGGATGAGCAGGGGACGACGCATGGCGGAAATGCAGTGTAGCCCTTGTGGTTTTGTGTTCCAGGAGGGCCGGATTTCTTCTTCCGGAGCACAGCTACCATGAACCGGCTAATGACGATACGGCTGGATTCCGAGCTCTCGCGGGTGGCAACGACCGGGGAACAACCATGTTGAGCCGCGGCTGGAAAATCGGGCTGATCAGCTTTGCAACGGTCGTCTTTGTATCCGTCGCTGCCTTCGTCGTGTTCCAGCCGGTTCAGGTATTGCCCAGGGTGCGTCTGGCACCAGGATTCACCCTGATGGATCAAGCCGGCGAACGGCTGACCAGTGAAGATCTCCGGGGCAAGTTTGTGCTCTACAGCTTCACCTACACCAATTGCCCGCCACCCTGCGGGGACGTCGACGCCACGATGAAAGCCGTGCAGGACCGGCTGCCGGAGGTCGAGTTGTACGGGAACGAGGTCGAGTTCGTGACCATCTCCGTTGACCCGGAGCGCGACACGCCGGAGGTGCTTGCGAGGCGCGCTGCCGAAGTCGAGGCCGGACCGAAATGGCGGTTTGCCACGACGGACAATCAGGGTGCGTTGAAGGACATCGTCGGCGGAGGATTCCGCACCTTCTATGAAGAACAAGACGACGGGACGTTCATCCTCGACCCCGGTTTTGTATTGGTCGACGGCTACGGGATCATCCGCAACGAATACCGCTACAAGACGGTTTCACCTGATGTCGACCGGATCGTTCGCCACCTCGGTGTCATAGCCGAGGAGGTCGAGAAGAGCACCGGTGCCGCTACCCTCGCCTACGAAGCCGCCCATCTATTCCTCTGCTATTCGCCATGACCGACCTTCAAGAAGCACCGCCCGCCAAGCCAGTCGGCCGCCTCCTCCCGATCGTTCTGGGCATCACGGTCCTCCTGGCGCTCTTTGCCTGGTTGGTGCTGCCCCGGCTGCGACCGCACCAATTCAGCGGGACCGTGTTGCAGTCGGAGATGCCGGTGACCGACTTCACCCTCACGTCGGCCGACGGACCGGTCAGTCTCAGCGACTATCGCGGCAAGCTGGTGATGCTCTATTTCGGCTACACCTTCTGCCCGGATGTGTGCCCGACGACCCTTTCGGATGTCAACAAAGCTCTCGGCCGGCTCGGCGACAAGGCCGCGGACGTGCAGCTGATCATGATCTCGGTTGATCCGGCCCGGGACGACCCGGCCAAACTGGCCGAATATGTCGAGTTCTTCAATCCAACGTTCGTCGGCGTGACCGGCACCGACGACGAAGTGCGCAGCGTTGCGACCCCCTACGGCATCTGGTACGAAGCGCACGAAGAGGAAGGCGCCTCCAACTACCTTGTCGATCACGTCGCCACCCTCAATGTGATCGACCGGGAAGGGCGCCTCAAGCTGGTCATCGGCTACGGAACCGGTGCCGATGCCATCGCCGCCGACCTCGAGTACATGCTGCGGTGAGAAGATCTGGGAGGGAGGACGGAAACGTCTACCCGGAGGAAGAGAAGTGAAACGAACAATGACACGCCTGTTCCCGGCCATCGTGGCCGTGGCGATGGTCACCACGACCGTCTCCTGCAGTGGTGATACCGGCCTGGAGATCTCCGATGCTTGGGGGCGGCCGTCGCCGACGGTTGCGACCACGGGAGCGTTCTTCATGACCATCACGAACAACGGGGCTGAGGATGACGCCCTCATCAACGCCAGTTCTCCTGCGTGCGGCACGGTCGAACTTCACGAGTCGTACATGAACGACGAGGGAGCCATGGCCATGCAACCGGTGGCAGGCGGCACGATCGCCATCCCGGCCGGAGGATCTGCGGTCCTCGAACAGGGCGGACTCCACGTGATGTGCATCGACAAGCTCGAAGACTTCACCGAAGGCGGCGAACTGGAACTCACCCTCCAGTTCCAGAACGCCGGCGACATCACCCTCGACGTCGAGATCCGGGAACCGTAAACCCACGCGAGAGCCGACCTTTCCACGTCCTCCCCCGCCGAAGGCGGGGAGGTGGCCGATTGCGAGCAGCAATCGGCCGGAGGGGGCAGGTTCGCAACGTCGAGCAACTACGGTGATGGCATGAATCCTCTCGGTGTCATCCTGGCCGGCGGCGGCGCTTCGCGTATGGGTCGCGACAAGGCACTGGTAGACGTGGCGGGGCGCCCGATGGTCGAGTGGGTGGCAGACGCGATCCGACCAATCACAAGCAACCTGCTGGTGATGGGCCGGGCTGGAACCCTCGCCGGAATCGCGTGCGTACCGGACGACCATCCCGCCAGGCGCGGACCGCTGGCCGGGCTGGCCACCGCCTTGCGGATCGCGGATGGTGCACCGGTCCTGCTGGTCGCGGTCGACCAACCGTGGGTTCGATCCGAAACTCTTGCCGCTTTGCTCAACCAGGCCGGGCCGCTGCACGCCGTCGTCCCGATCGACCGGGGTGCCCGCCAGGTGACTTGCGGGATCTACCCCGGGACGTGGGCGCAGCGGGCGGCAGCAGAGGACGAGGACAACGGTTCAGTCCAATCGCTCCTGGACCAGATGCTCCTCGTCCCCATCGAGAAGGCCGAGTGGCAAACCTGGGGCGAGGACGGCCGGTCGTGGTTCAGCATCGACACGGACGGCGACCTCACGCAGGGCCTCGAGCGCTACGGACCGCCCCCCGGCTGAAGTGCGCGAGGATCAATGCCAGGAGCCCAACGAGTCCTGACCCGTATCCCCGCCTCATGGCGAGGTCCGCTGGCCGTCCTGGCCGGAGGTCTGCTCGGATCAGCGGCCCGGGGGGCCGTCGGCCAGGCAATCCCGGGCGTTGCCGGCGAATTCCCGCTAGCCACGCTGATCGTCAACCTGGCCGGATCGTTCCTGCTGGGCTTCTATCTGGCCCGCCGCCAACAGGCCGTGTCCGCCCCGTGGTCACTGCGGTTCTGGGCCATCGGTGCCCTCGGATCCTTCACGACGTTTTCCACGTTCAGCCTCGAGGTGCTGCAACTCGTCGACGTGGGACAGATCTCGTCGGCGGTGGGATACGTGGCGGCCTCAACGCTGGGCGGGCTGACCCTGGCTTTGCTGGGCGACCGGGTCGGAGCCGTCGCCTCATGACCCTGCTGATCACGGCCGTGACCGGTTCGCTCGGCGCCCTGTGCCGGTACCTGCTGACCGGCTTCGTCCAGAACCGGGTGGAATCGCTGATGCCGTTCGGCACCGCCACCGTCAACCTGATCGGCGCCTTCTCCCTCGGGCTGGTCGCCGGGGCCGCCGATCTCAGCGCCACCGGCCCCCTGGCCCTGGCCGGCTTCCTCGGGGGGTTCACCACCTTCTCAACGTGGATGGTGGAGACCGTCGGACTCGGGGTAGTTCCCCGGCTGAGCCTGCGAGCGGTCGCCAACCTGGCGGTGGTCCTGATGGCCGGGCTTCTGCTCGCCGTCATCGGATTCAACCTGACAAACTGAGGAGTGAAATGAACGACATAGACGGCCGGTTGCTTCGTATCTTCATCGGGGAGTCGGACATGTACGAGGGGCGGCCCCTCTACGAGGCGATTGTTCTGGCGCTGCGCAAGGAGGGTTTGGCGGGGGCCACGGTCCTGCGCGGCATAGAGGGCTTCGGCAAATCCAGCCGGCTCCATACCGCCCACATCCTCCGCCTTTCCGAGGATCTGCCCATCATCATCGAATGTGTGGACACCGCCGAGAAGATCGAAGCGATCCTCCCCACCCTGGACACCATGATCGGCGACGGTCTGGTGACCATGGAACGTGTCGACGTCAGGGTCTACCGCGCCGAAGGCGAGTAGAGAGAGCCACCCTCTTCCCCCTGCAAGGGGGAAGTACCCGAGGCGAAGCCGAGGGGGATGGGGGTCGCCCGGCTCGAACGCTGCCTACTGCCCGATCGGCGGTGGTGCGGTCCTGGTCCCGAGTTGCTTCCAGACATCTACGCCCGCATAGAGCTCGAGAAATCCGTGGGGATAGAGCGGTATGCCCGGAGCGCTCACCCCGGTCAGGATGCCCATGTCATCGTCGGAGAGATCCCAGGTGAGCGCAGCGAGGTTGTCCTCGAGCTGGGCAAGGGTCCGGCATCCCAGGAGTACGGAACCGACGCCGGGGCGTTGCCGCACCCAGTTCAGGGCGACCTGGCTCATGCTCACACCGCGCCGGTCTGCGATGCCGCCGACGCTATCGACGATGCGCCAGGTGCGGTCGTTGTTGCGAAGGTCGTATGCCTCAATCCCCCGACCCGGGTCGTCGCCCAGCCGGGTGTCTCCGCTCGGTCGTTCAACCCGCGAGTACTTCCCGGTCAGCCATCCGCCTGCCAGCGGTGACCAGGGAAGGAGGCCGATACCTTCCTCCAGGCACAACGGCATGATCTCCAGTTCGATCTCTCTTCCCAGCAGGTTGTATTGAGGCTGTAGCGAAACGATCGGCGCCCAGCCCTCATTGCGGGCGGTGAGCACAGCTCTCTGGAGCTGCCAGGCGGTGTAGTTGGATACTCCAACGGCGCGTACCTTGCCCGCTACGACGAATTCGTTGAGCTTCTCGAGGGTCTCCTCGAGCGGCGTCGCGGGATCCCAGGCGTGCATCTGATAGAGATCAATGACATCAACATTGAGCCTGCGAAGGCTGGCCTCGAGCGCCCGGTCGAGGTACTCGCGGCCGGCCCCCCGGTCTGCCGGGTCGTCGCTCATCGGAAAGCGAGCCTTGGTGGCAATGAGCACATCCCCGGTCCCGCCTCGTTGCTTGATCCACCGCCCGATGATCTCTTCTGCGACACCACGCGAATACACGTCCGCGGTATCGATGAAGCGGCCGCCCTCCTCGACGTAGCGGTCGAGAATCCGGTGCGACACCGGCTCGTCTGATTCGGCGCCGAAGGTCATGGTACCCAGCCCGAACACGCTGACCGACAGCTCGGAGTTGCCCAACGCTCGCTGTTGCATGGGTCCGAGTGTAGGCCCCGGGCCTAGACCCGCCCGGCCCCGACCGGTTCCCGTTCGCTGCTCACCGGCCGGTCTCTTCGCAGCCACTTGACCAGTTGGAAGGGGCGGGTCAGGTACCGCAGCGGGAAGGTGATGATGTGCACCAGCCGGGAGAAGGGGAAGACCAGCAGCCATACGAAGAACAACGATGCATGGAACTGCAGGATGAACGGCAGCGGCGCGACCAGTTCGGGGCGCGGTTGCAGCACGAACAGCGACTGCATGTACGGCGCAAACACACCGGTGCCCCAGAAGGAACCGAACCGGTAGACCGTGGCAATCAGGATGCCGGTGATGACCTGCAGCAGCAGCAAACCGAGCACCACCAGATCCATGCGAGTGGTCACCGCCCGGATCTTGGCGACACCGACCCGGCGGTAGATCAGCATGCCCAGCCCGAACAAGGCCCAGAGCGCCAGGGCCAGGCCGGTGATCTCCAGCAGGTAGAGCCGGATCGGAGCCCGGTTCCACAGGTCCAGGCTGCCCGGCAGGACCAGCGCCACGACGTGGGCACCCAGGATCACGAGGATGCCCCAGTGAAACGGCACCGATCCCCAGAACAACCGGCGGCTCTCCAGCAGCTGCGACGAAAGCGACGAAACGGTGAACGGACGCCGGATCATCCGGTAGACCGTCCCGACAATCGCTACGGCCACGGCGACGTAGGGAAACACAACGAAGAGGAGCAGATTCCAGTTCATCCGGTACCTCCCACCGGGATCTCGAGTTCTTCGGCCGCTGCCTCCGCAGCCGCCAGGATGTGGCGGTACACGTTGTCCGCTTCGGCGTCCTTCAGGATCTTCTTCATCTTCGAAACTGCCCGGGGAAACACTTCGACCAGGGCGGGCAAGGGTTCATCGGCTGCAGCTAGATACCGCAGCACCGGCTCGAGGTGGTCCGGCAGTTCTCCGTCGGGATCGATTCCGATCTCCTCCTGGGCCACCTTCACCGCTGCCATGAACTCGCCGCGCTGATAGTTCTCGCCCCAGATGACGAAGCCGACATAGGGGGCGAAGATTGGAGCCAGGTCGAGCGTCCGGGTGTGCAACTCCTCCCATTCGGCCATCGAGAGACGCTCGATCTTCCCGAGGAACTCGAGGAGCTGCCGGCGAACGGGACCTCCCGGCAAGGCCTGCCACGCTCCGCGGAGTTCCTCCAGACGCCCGGGACCCGGGTATTCCAACGCCTTGGCAATAGCTTCGAAGTCGTTCATCATGCCCCCCGCTCGGGTGGCATCGAGTAGCCGAGCCCCGTCTCACCCTTGCGAGCCAGCGGATCCCCGTAGATGGACTCTGCGGCCATCTCGCGGTGGTACGGGGGAAAGACAAACCGATCGGCGATCGTCGGCACAGTAGTCAGCTTGTAGATCGCTTCGATTTCCTCGGGAGTGGTCCCGGCCGACCACACCATGTTCATGGTGGCCTCGTCGATCTCTCCCTCGACACTCTGGCGGCGTTTGTAGATCCGCACGGCCAGCATCTTGCGCAGGATCCCCCGGATCAGTTCCTCGTTGCCGCCGGCAAACAGATTGGCCAGGTATTTGATCGGCAAGCGGGCCTTCTCCAGATTGTCGAACAGCTCGAAATCGACCTGCTCGGGTGGAAGATCGAGTCTGATGAGGCCCTCTTCGATGGTCGATACCACCGGCGACAGGGGCGGAACGTAGAACATCATCGCCATCGTCCGGTACTCGGCGTGGAGCGGCAGCGCCATCTTCCAGACCTTGACGAACTTGTACGCCGGCGATTTCTGGGCGGCGTCGATCCAGCCGTCGTCGAGCCCGGACTCCTTGGCGGCCGCAATCACGGCGGGATCGAAGGGATCGAGGATCACCTCGAGTTGCCGGTCGATCAGATCCTTCTCGTCTCCCTCAGCCCCCCACTGGATGGCGTCGGCGTCGTACAGCAGCACCCCCATGTAGCGGATCCTTCCCACGCAGGAGTGTGCACAGGCAGGGGCCTGACCGATCTCCATGCGGGGGAAGCAGAGGATGCACTTCTCGGACTTGCCGGTCGACCAGTTGTAGTAGACCTTCTTATAGGGACAGGCCGACACGCACATGCGCCAGGCCCGGCACTTGTCCTCGTTGACCAGCACCACCCCGTCCTCACCCCGCTTGTAGATGGCCCCGCTCGGGCAGGCCGCCACGCAGGCCGGGTTGAGACAGTGGTTGCAAATGCGGGGCAGGTAGTTGAACACGACCCGTTCGATCTCGGCCATCTGGGCCTGGATCTCGGTGGGGACGTTCTTCCAATTGGGATCGTTGGCCGCATAGATGGCCGAACCGGAGAGATCGTCGTCCCAGTTGGGGCCGGATTCGATGTTCATCGGCTCGCCGGTGATCGCCGAAATGGGAATGGCAGTCGGCTGGTCGTCGCCTTCCGGGGCGGTGAACAGGTCCTCGTAGCGAAACGTGAACGGCTCGTAGTAGTCCTGCAGGTCCGGCAGCGCCGGGTTGTAGAACAAATTGGCCAGGCCTTTGGGCCGGGTATGCAGCTTGAGCTCGACCCCCACCCATCCCTGCTTCCAGCCGCCCCGGTAGTGGTCCTGATCCTCCCAACCGGTCGGATAGCCGGACCCCGGCCGGGTCTCGACGTTGTTCCACCACATGTACTCGGCGCCTTTGCGGTCGGTCCACAAGTTCTTGCAGGCGACGCTGCACGTGTGACAGCCGATGCACTTGTCGAGGTGGAAGATCATGCTCATGTGGGCCCGTACGTCCATGTGATCCTCCTTTCAGTAGTTCGGCTGGTCGACGCGGCGGACGTACACGAAGGTGTCCCGGTTCACCCCGGTCGGCCCCCAGTAGTTGAAGGCGTAGGTGAACTGGGCGTATCCCCCGCTCATCAAGACCGGCTTGAGCCGGGCGCGGGTGAGCGAGTTGTTCATCCCGGCCCTTCGTTTGCGGAGCGGGGAGATGGGGATCCCGACGGTGCGCTCGGTGGCGTGGTACACGAACACCGTGCCCCGGGGAATCCGGGATGAGATCACGCAGCGCTGGACGAACACCCCGTTGTCGTTGAAGACCTCAGCCCAGTCGTTGTCGGCGATCCCCAGTTCGGCGGCATCTTTCTCGTTGAGCCACACCGGGTAGCCGCCCCGGGACAGCGTCTTCATCCGGATGTTCTCCGAATAGGTGGAGTGGATGCTCCACTTGCCGTGCGGAGTCAGGTAGTTGAGCAGCATCCCTTGCGCCTCGGCCTTGGACCGTTCCAGCTCCGACATCATGGTGTGGTCGGGACGCGGCTTGTAGGTGGGCAGATGCTCACCCCAGTCCAGGTAGTTCTCGTGGTCCAGATAGAAGTGCTGGCGGCCGGTCAAGGTTCGCCATGGCACCAGCCGCTCAACGCTCAGCGTGAACGGGCTGTAGGCCCGGCCGTGGTTGACGATCCCGCTCCAGGTTGGGGTGGTGAGCACCCGGCGCGGTTGGGCCACGATGTCGGAGAAGTTGATACGGGTGGATCGGCTCCCCTCCGCCAGATCGGTCAGCGACAGCCCGGTTTTGGCTTCCTCGGCTTCGAAGGCCCGGAAGGCCAGCTCACCGTTCGAAGCGGGGTCGAGGGCCAGGATCGCCTCGCACACCTCCCGGTCCTTTTCGAGCGACGGATAGGGCCGCCCGTTCAAGCCGGCCACCCCGATGTGGCGAGGTTGGCGGGAGGCAAGTTCGGCATAGGCGTCGGCCACCGGGATCTTGAGTCCGTGGGCAGACACGCCGTTCTTCTCGACCCCGCGTCCCAGCGTGACCATCCGCTCGTAGAGGCCGGGCAGGTCGCGCTCGATCACCTTGAACCTGGGCATGGTCTTGCCGGGGATGGCCTCGACTTCGCCCGTGGTCCAGTCCCTCACCTCAGGTTGGGACAGCTCGTCGGGCGTGTCGTGCGACAACGGCAGCATCACGACATCTTTCACGGACTCGGGGAAGTGCGGACCCGAGAGCTCGGAGACCCGCTTGGCCACCGCCTTGAAGATCGCCCAGTCGGACTTCGATTCCCAGGCAGGCGGAACCGCCGCCTGCATCGGGTTGATGTATGAGTGCATGTCGGTGGTGTTCAGATCGTCCTTCTCGTACCACGTGGCTGCCGGGAGCACGATGTCGGAGTACAGCGCCGATGTGTCCATCCGGAAGTTGAGATCGACGACCAGGTCGAGTTTGCCGACCGGCGCGTCCGGGTGGAAGACGACTTCTTTCACCGTCTCGCCGGCCAGTTCCTCGGCGATGGCGTTGGAGTGGGTGCCGAGGTAGTGGCGGAGGAAGTACTCGTGGCCTTTAGCGCTGGTGCCGATGGCATTGCCCCGCCAGATGAACCAGGTGCGCGGCCAGTTCTCCGGCGCGTCCGGATCGTCGATGGCGAACTCGACCTCCCGGCTCTTCAACCCTTCGACGACGTAGTCGACGATTTCCTGGTCGGTGGAGGCACCGCCCGCCTGCGCCTCTTTCACGAGTTCCAGCGGGTTCTGCTTGAACTGCGGATAGAAGGGCAGCCAGCCGCGGTGAACGGCCCGGATGTTGTGATCGATCGTGTGGTCGTCGAGTGAGGCGTTCTCGGGGACCACGTCGTAGTCGGTGTAGCCGCGCTCGTAGCGCCACTGGTCCGAGTGGATGTAGTGGAACGAAGGGGTGTTCTGCTGACGGGAGGCCATCCCCCAGTCGCCTCCAAAGGCGATCGACCCCCACGAGGCATGATTGACCAGTTTCTCCTGACCGACGTAGTGGGCGAGCCCGCCTCCGCTGACCCCGACCGATCCGGTCAGCATGAGGGCAACGATCCCGGCCCGGTACAGGAGGTTGTTGTGGTACCAGTGGTTGGCGCCCGCCCCGATGATGATCAGGTTCTTGCCGCCGGTCTTCTCGGCGTTGGCGATCCATTCGCGAGCGAACCGGATCACGGTGTCGCGATGGATTCCGGTGTGCTTCTCCTGCCAGGCGGGCGTGTAGAGAGCATCCTCGTCGTCGTAGCCGGCCGCCACGTTGCCACCCAGGCCCGCATCGACCCCGAACTGGGCCATCGTCAGATCGAAGACGGTTGCGACCGGCACCCGGCCGGTTGCGGTCTCGACGTACCGGACCGGAATCCGCCGGACGATCGTGGTGCCCGCCGTGAAGTCGTCGAACTCGACCTCAACGGTGTCCTCATGCTCCTCAACGAAGGTGAGTTCCGGGTCAAGGTCTTCGCCGTTCTTCCCATCCCGCAGTTCCAGGTTCCATTTGCCCTTGTCCTGTTCGGCCCACCGGTAGCCGATGGTGCCTTTCGGCATGCGGGGACGGCCCGAAATGCTGTCCCACCAGAGCAGCTTCCAGTCGCCGTGCTCGGTGTCGGCGTACTCGTCCACCCGGTTGGCCCGCAGCATCTTGCCCGGCCGTCCATCGTTGATCTCAACCAGGAACGGCAGATCGGTGAACTGCCTGGTGTACTGCTGGAAGTAGGGGACCTGGCGGTCGACGTAGCTCTCTTTGAGGATCACGTGATCGACGGCCATCCAGAAGGCCGTGTCCTGGCCGGGATGGGCGGGTATCCACCAGTCGGCGTATTTGGCGACCTGGGAGAAGTCCGGGCTGAAGACGGTCAGCTTGGCGCCGGCGTGGCGCACCTCGCTGATGAAGTGACAGTCCGGGGTGCGGGTCATGTTGAGGTTTGCGCCCATGACCGCCACGAACCTGGAGTTGTACCAGTCGGCGGATTCGTGCACGTCGGTCTGTTCTCCCCACACTTCCGGCGAAGCGGGCGGCAGGTCGCAATACCAGTCGTAGAAGCTCATCACAACCCCACCCAGCAGTGATAGGAACCTGCTGCCGGCGGCGTAGGAGATTTGCGACATGGCCGGGATCGGTGAGAACCCGGCAACCCGGTCCGGTCCGTGCTGCTTGGTGGTGTGCACCACCGACGCGGCGGCAATCTCGAGAGCTTCGTCCCAGCGGACCCGGCGGAACCCGCCTTTGCCGCGCGCCTGCTGGTAGCGGGACCGCTTGTCGGGATCGTTCTGAATGGAGGCCCAGGCGTCCACCGGATCCGGGTGTTCGGCAAGAGCGTCACGCCACAGATCGAGCAGCGCTCCCCGCACGTACGGGAACTTGACCCGGATCGGGCTGTAGAGATACCAGGAGAAGCTGATGCCGCGCTGGCAGCCGCGGGGCTCATAGGGCGGCAAGCCGTCCTCGAGTTGCGGATAGTCCGTAGCCTGCAGTTCCCATGTGACGATGCCGTCTTTGACGAACACTTCCCACGAGCAGGATCCGGTGCAGTTGACCCCGTGGGTGGTCCTCACCCGTTTGTCGTGCTGGAACCGGTTGCGGTAGAACTCCTCCCAGCGCCGTTCGGCGGGCGCCTCGGTGTCCTTGATCCAGTCACTCATGATCTGCTCCTCAGCTGGCGGAGGTAGTTGATGCGATTGCGTTTCGGGAAGAAGTACATCAGGCCGATCAACACGGTGGTTCCGGCCAGGCCGATGATCCAGAGCAGGTCGACCTGCACGAAGGTGCGGGTCGTCAGCGAACCGAAGAACGCAGCCAGATCAGCGCGTTCCTGATCGGTCAGATCCTTACCCTCGAACACCGGTTGCATGGTTGGCGAAGGCGGATTGGCCAGCGCCGTGGCAACGGCTTCGGTGCCGCCGTACCGGGCCGCCAGGTCCGTCAGGTCGGGGCCGAGGGTCGGTCCGCCCAGGTTGGTATAGGAACCGGCCGAGTGGCACGCATGGCATGCGGGTCCGCCGTTCTCCAAACCGATCCGGCCGATGAAGAGCTTCTCTCCAGCCTCCGCTCCTCCCTCACCCACGGGAGCGGTGTCGGCGGGGACGAAAACTCCGGCCTGGATGTAGGCGATCACTGCGTCGATCTCTGCATCGCTGAGTTGAGCCTGGGCGGGCATCTGCCCGTCGTAGGTGACTCCGTTGACGTCGATCGGACCGGACAGGCCCTGCCGGATCACGGTGCGGACGTAGCCGGCGTCCTGGATGTTGGGGTTGTCGGCCAGCGGAGGAAACGAACCCGGCACCCCGGTACCGTTCCCCTGGTGACAGGCTGCGCAGTTGGCCAGGTAGACCTCTCGCCCGTCGGGCGCCTCCTGGGCACCGGCCGTCGGCGGCAGCAACAGCGCGACCGCTACCGCTCCCAGAACCAGCGCCAGCTGCATCGACCGTCGCATACAGTTTCCCCTTCCTCAGTTCCAAAGAGATTCAGGTACGTGAAATGCTGGTGCCCCCGGAGATCGAATCGGCTCAACGCTTTCTCCCCTGGTCCGGTCGCCGGAGGCGAGGGGTGAGGATGGCGTGCGGAGGCGTGCCGGTCGGGATGACGTACGTGCCGGCATCGATTTCGGCCGCGCTCTTCACCAGGTCGGCGAAGCTGGTGGCGGCCAGTTGCTCGGCCAGCGCGCTCTGGGCCCGGGCCCAGGGAATGTGCACCGGGCACGTGTCCTCCCAGGTACAGGGACCGCTGCGGAGAACACATTGCTCGAGCTTGATCGGACCCTCTGCCGCCTCGACCACCTCGAGAAGTGAGATGTCCTTCGGTGGCCTCGCCAGGGTGTAGCCGCCGGTGGGCCCTGCGACCGCATCGAGCAGGCCGTGCTGGACGAGATTGGCGAGGATCTGGGTGAGGTACCGGGCGGGAATGTCCATCTCCCCGGCGATCTCGCGCGACTTGCGCCGCTCATCGTGGTGACGGGCGAGATCGAGGACCGCTCGCACCGAGTAGTCACCCCTTCGTCCGAGAGACGGCTGCATAACCTGCACTCTAATACTTAACGTTCATGTTGCAACTTGACGTTCGGGGTTGGATCCACTATCAAACAGATGACAGGTTTGGTCCCAGGGGAGGGAACATGAATCAGGCCGACCGGCCGTCGCCCGCCGTCGAAGCACCACCCAAGCTGCTCGATTTCAAGCAAGAGCGGATTCGGACCCTCCACTACACGTGGATCGCCTTCTTCATGACATTCTACGTCTGGTTCAACATGGCGCCGATGGCGACCACCATCCTGGACTCGGTGGGCTGGCTCACCGAGGAGCACATCAAGATCCTGTTGATCGCCAACGTGGCACTGACGATTCCGGCCCGGATCATCGTCGGGGCCCTCATCGACAGGTTCGGCGCCCGGGTTGTGTTTTCGGGGCTCATGATCGTGATGGCGATCCCGGCGTTGGCCTTCGTGCTGGCCGGTTCGTTCATGCAGATGCTGATCGCCCGTCTCGTCCTCAGCTCCGTCGGTGCCGGTTTTGTCATCGGTATCAAGATGGTCGCCCAGTGGTTCCCACCCAAGTACATCGGCAGGGCCGAGGGTTTCTATGCCGGATGGGGCAATTTCGGGTCGGCATTCGCCGCCATGACGCTGCCGTGGTTCGCCATCACGGTCCTGGACGGCTGGTTGGGACTGGGCGACAACGCCTGGCGCTGGGCGCTGGGGGTCAACGGGTTTGTCATGGGCGCCTACGGGGTTCTCTACTACTTCCTCGTCCGGGACGTTCCGAAAGGCGAGCAGCTCCACAAGGCCAAGAAGACCGAGCCGATGATGGTCACCTCGTACGGAGACCTCATCCAGTATCTCGTGTGGTCGTTCCCGCTCATGGGGGCGCTGGGCGTGCTGGCCTGGCGGATCGGCAACGTGGAGATCGACGGAGAAGCGGTGTTGTCCGGCGGGACGTTGACGGTGATCTACGGCATCCTGCTGCTCATCTACGTCGGGCATGTCGCCAAGACCCTGCAGATCAACCTGCCTTATCTGCGCGCCGGGGTTCCCGAAGCCGAGAAGTACCACTGGGGCAGTGTTGCCGCCTTGAACAGCACCTACTTCGCCAACTTCGGAGCGGAACTTGCGGTTGTCTCGATGCTCCCGGCCTTCTACGAGAACACGTTCAAGCCTTTGATGGGCAGTGACGGCACCCCGTTGGTGACCGCCACCGTGGCCGGCGTCGTCGCGGCTTCGTTCGCTTTCGTGAATCTCGGCGCCCGGCCCCTCGGTGGCTATCTCTCGGACCGGATGTCCAACCGGAAGCGAACCATGTTGATCTACATGGTCGGGATCGCGGTCGGGTTCCTCTTGATGGGATTCATCGGGCGGTGGGGCGGAGGCGTGGATGCCGACGGGTTGCGAACCGTTGTACCCATGTTCGCGGGTGTGTGGTGGCTGGTAGCCGCGGTGGCGATCACGATCTTCGCATCAGCGTTTGTTCAGGGCGCCGAGGGAGCCACGTTCGCGATCATCCCGATGATCAACAAGAGGATGACCGGCCAGATTGCCGGAATGGCGGGCGCCTACGGCAACGTTGGGGCCGTGATCTACCTGGTGCTCTTCTCGCTGGTGGACGCCAAGACATTCTTCTTCGTCCTGGCCGGCGGAGCGACGCTCAGCTTCCTCGTCACGTTGTTCATGCTCCGGGAACCGGAAGGGGCGTTTGAAGAGAAGTTCGTCCACGACGCCGAGGGACGTCTCGAAGCTTAGAAACCGGGCCACGGCCCCTCGAGTTTGAAGGGAAACGGGAATGGCCGATATCTACGAGTGGGACGTCGAGAACGAAGAGTTCTGGGAGAGCACCGGCAAGAAGATCGCCACCCGCAACCTGTGGATTTCGATCCCCAGCCTTTTGTGCGGCTTCGCCGTCTGGATCTACTGGAGTGTCATCACCGTCCAGATGCTGAATCTGGGTTTCCCGTTCTCGAACGCCGAACTCTTCACCCTGTCGGCTATTTCAGGCCTGGCGGGCGCCAGCCTGCGCATCCCGAGCAGCTTCCTCATCCGCATCGCCGGGGGCCGCAACACCATCTTCTTCACGACTGCCTTGTTGATGATCCCCGCCGCCGGAACCGGCTTTGCGCTCCTTTCCCCGGACACGCCGCTGTGGGTCTTCCAGGTGCTTGCGTTCCTCTCCGGCCTGGGTGGCGGGAACTTCGCCTCATCGATGTCCAACATCAGCTTCTTCTACCCGAAGCGCATGCAGGGTCTTTCGCTCGGCCTCAACGCCGGCCTCGGCAATGCCGGTGTCACCACCATGCAGGTGTTGATCCCGCTGGTCATGACCTTCGGCCTCTTCGGCGGCGGATCACTCATCCTCGAAACAAGCTCGGGAACCCTGATCGGCGAGATCGCCGCCGGGACGGAAACCTGGATCCACAACGCCGGATTCGTGTGGCTGCTCATCCTGGTTCCGCTCGCCTTCCTGAGCTGGTTCAAGATGGACAACATTCGAGCAGCCCACGTATCGCCGAATATCGGCTCGCCGCTCAATTCGTTCATCAAGATCACCGGCATGCTGGGCTTGGCGTTCATCCCAGCCGTCCTCGGCCTCTTCGTGATTCTCCCCTCCCCTACCGGTCTCGGCTGGACCTGGGCGAAGTACCCGATCATCGGGCTGGTGATCTGGGGAACCGTCCTGCTGCTGAAACAGTTGCGGGGTGAGATCAAGCCCAACCTCGAACGCCAGTTCAAGATCTTCAAGAACAAGCACACCTGGATCATGAGCGTGATCTACACGATGACGTTTGGCAGCTTCATCGGCTACTCCGCCGGTTTCGCCCTGGCCATCAAAGTCATCTTCGGGTTCCAGCACGTGCTGGTCGGCGGAGTCATGACCCACGACATGGTCAACCCCAACGGACCCTCGGCCTTGACCTTCGCCTGGATGGGGCCTTTCATCGGGGCGTTCATCCGTCCGGTCGGGGGCTGGATCGCCGACAAGGTGGGCGGGGCAAGAGTGACCCAGTGGGTTTCGGTCACGATGGTGGTCAGCGCCCTCGGGGTTGCCTACTTCATGCGACAGGCGTACCAGTCGGCAACCCCCGAGGACTTCTTTGTGCCCTTCTTCCTGCTGTTTCTGGTGCTGTTCGCGGCGACCGGTGTCGGCAACGGATCCACCTTCCGCACCATTGCCGTCGTCTTCGACCAGGAACAGGCCGGCCCGGTGCTCGGATGGACCTCGGCGGTGGCCGCCTACGGAGCATTCGTGGTCCCCCAGGAGTTCGGCGAGCAGATCACGAGGACCACTCCGGAGATCGCCCTCTACGCCTTTGCCGCCTTCTACGTGATCTGTCTCGTCCTCAACTGGTGGTACTACCTCGGCCCCAAAGCCGAGTTCCAGAACCCGTAGGCCGGTTCTGCTCTCCCGCCGCCCGGCAAAAGCAGGCGCCGGCTCGGGTTCTTGACTAGGTTCGCACGTCCACATGTTTTGGCCCGCCACCATATGAAATCGCGCATCTCGCTCCTGGTGCGACATCTCGGCGGCCGCCTCCAGGCGGTGCGTACGGTCTTCGCCAACCCGAACCTGCGCAAGCTCGAGATTGCCTGGGCGGCGTTCAACATTGCCGAATACGCATTCGTCATTGCCCTCGGGGTTCTGGCCTTCGACCGCGGTGGTGCTGTTGCCGTGGGCTTGATGGCCCTGCTCCGTACACTCCCGGCCATGGCGGCCGGGCCATTGCTGGCGGTGCTCACCGATCGTTTGCCCCGCCAGCGCATGCTGACGGTCAGTCTGACGGGCCGGGCCCTGGCGAGTGCCGGACTGTTCGCCGCAGTGGGAACCGGCAGCCCGATCGGACTCATCTACTTCCTTGCCGCGCTCGACGCGGCGATCGGGACCTCCTTCTGGCCGGCGCATACGGCCTTGCTCCCCGAACTGAGCCGGTCCCGCGACGAACTGGCCGCGTCCAACGCAGTTGCGTCAGTAGTCGAGAACTCCGGCTTGCTGGTGGGCCCACTCGCCGCCGGTCTGCTATTCGTTGTCTTCGACACTTCGGCCGTCTTCGCCGCAGGGAGCGGCGTGTTCCTCCTGGGTGCAGTCCTGGCAGCCACCATCGTCACCGACCGTCGTCGGGCGGCCGGCCACCATCACCGCGTACGGGCGGAATTGCTGGACGGGTTGAGGGTGGTGATCCACAACCGGGGACCTCTGGTGGTGATCGGACTGTGGACGTTCGAGTCACTTCTCCTGGGAGCGATCGACGTATTCACCGTTGTGGTTGCCATCGACCTGCTGGAGATCGGGGATTCCGGAGTCGGGTTCCTGGGAGCCGTCAACGGCGCCGGTGGCGTGATCGGGGCGATCGCCATGACGACCTTCTCGCGAGGCAATCCGTTCGGCCGGTACCTGGGATGGGGGCTGCTCCTGATGGGAGGGGGCTTGCTGCTCGCCGGAGTTGTACCGGCCCTGTTGACCGTCCTGATCGGTTTCCTCTTGATCGGCATTGCCGGGGGGCAGATCGACATCGCCGCCCAGACCCTCCTCCAGCGCACGGTCGGCGAGAGCCATCTGGGCCGTGTGTTGGGCATCTTCGAAGGCCTGTACTGGGGGTCGTTGGGAATCGGCGGCTTGCTGGCCGGCTGGCTGATCGCAACCACGAACATCGTGGCGGCCGTTGTCGGCTGCGGAGTCGCTCTCGTGGTGGTCTCCGTCGCCGCCCGGGCATCACTGAGGAGGGTCGACGGTTCCATTGCCGTACCGGGCGCCCGCCTCGAAGCTCTCTGCGGCAACCCGATTTTCGGTCTTTTGCCGGTGCCGACCTTGGAACACCTCGCCCGGCAGGCGGAGACCATGGACGTTGCGGCCGGATCCGTAATCGTGCGTCAGGACGAACCCGGCGACCGTATCTATCTCATCGAAGAGGGTTCGGTTTCGGTCGATGTCGACGGGCACCACGTTGCAGATCTCGGACCACACGACGTTTTTGGCGAGATCGCTCCCATTCGCCACCTGCCGCGGACCGCCACCGTGCGATCCACCTCCGTTACGACGCTGCTGGTGTTGGACGGTGAGGAGTTCGCGGCCGCTGTCTCCTCCCACACTTCATCTGCCGACGCTACCGACGCCATGGTGGCCGGACGGCTGGCCGGAATCGGCCGGGTGCGGCGGGGTCGCGGGCACTAGTCACATCCAGGGCCATTGCCACGTGGGTAGCCTCTCTGCGGTGAGTGATCTGCCCGACTACGTCCTTCGGAATCGTGAGCACTGGGACAAGCACGCCGATTGGTGGGCGGAACTCGGCGAGCGAGCGTGGAACCAGGAGCCCCGATGGGGCAGCTGGGGCGTCCCCGAGGAAGACTTGAAGCTGCTGCCCGAGGACATGACGGGGATGAAGGCGATCGACCTCGGATGTGGGACCGGATATGTGCTTGCGTGGATGCACCGGCGTGGCGCCGCTGTGGTCGGTATCGACAACTCCGAGCGCCAATTGGCCACCGCCCGGCGCCTGGCCATCGAGCACGGCGTCGACATCGAGTTGATTCACGGCAATGCCGAGACCGTGCCGTATCCGGACGAGTCGTTCGATTTCGCCATTTCCGAGTACGGGGCGGCCATCTGGGCCGATCCGTATGTGTGGATCCCCGAAGCCTGGCGGCTCTTGCGGCCCGATGGAACCCTGGTATTCCTCGGAAATCACCCACTGGTCACCATCGCCCAGTACGTCGACAACGAGGAACCTGTGACGCGCCGACTGCTGTACCCGTATTTCGGCATGCACCGTATCGACTGGGACGACGGGAAGGACCAGGGCACCGAGTTCAATCTTCCGATTTCTGAGTGGTTCCGACTGTTTCGGGAGGTCGGGTTCGAGGTTGTCGACTACCTCGAGTTGCGGGCCCCTCACGCCGGAGATGAGATCCGCTTCTATGTGACCGCAGACTGGGCGAGGGACTACCCGTCCGAACAGGTCTGGAAGCTCCGCAAGCCCGGCGATGGGTCCTCCGCTCCACCTCGGATTGGACAAGGAGAAGGGAGCGGGCCGTAGCCCACTCCCTTTCCATTCGGTCGTTGGTTTGTCAGTCGCGGGGGGTCAGATACTTGGCCCACCACTTGCGAGCCGTATCGATGCCACCGACTCCGAAGGCCACCGCAAAGGCAACCGCAAAGGCGCCGAAGGTGAACTCGAAGATCCGGTTGCTGATCGTCCCGATCCCGAGGATGTTCAGCGCCGTCAAGGCACCGAAGATGATCACGGCGTACCGGGCAACCATGCCGACCCAGGGGACATTCCGGCTGGTGGCCCAGGGCTGGACCAGGTCGCCAAGGAAGTTTCCGATTGCGGCCGCCACTACCAGGATGACGATCGCCACAATCACCAGCGGCAGGTAGGCGATCAACCCGGACAGCAGGGTGACCAGTTCCTGCACCTGCAGCGCCTGGGCGGCGAGCAGGAACACCGAAAGCAGCAGAATGGCGTAGATGATGTTGGCGACGATCGATGCGCCCGTATAGCCGGCACCGCGAAGGGCCGGGCCGATTCCCGAGCGGTCGATCACCTTCGTGACCGCCGGCCGGTCGAGGATCTTCTGAATGATGTTCCGCACGAACTTGGAAATCCACCAACCCACCAGGAGGATGAGGAGCGCTCCAAAAAACCGCGGAGCAAAATCGGCGATGCCGCGCCCGATGTCGCCCAAACCTTCAACGAACTGATCCCAGAAATTCATGGTTTCCCTCCCCGATAGTTCCGTTCTCTCCAATTAGACCCTCGGTACCCGGGGAGGTTTCAGGAAATCTTGGGAATCTCGCCTGCCCGCGAACCGGAACTCATCCCCCGATGTAGCTCATTTCGACTTTGGGAAGATCGACCGTTTCCGATGAGCGAATCTCGGAGTACCGATCGTCGCGAGCTGCCCAGATCTCGCTGAGCGTCCCGAGGATGTCCTCATCGGTTGCGCTACTCCGGAGCAGGGCCCGCAGGTCGAAGCCCTTCGTCGCAAACAGGCACGTGTAGAGGGCCCCGTCGGCCGACACCCGGCCCCTGGTGCAGTCACCGCAGAATGGCTGGGTGACCGAGGCAATCACTCCGATCTCACCGCTGCCGTCCTTGTAGCGGTAGCGGCGCGCCACTTCGCCTCGATAGTTGGGGTTGATCGGCTCGAGGGGCATCTCGGCCGCGACCATCGAGACGATCTCGGCGGCGGGCACCACATCGTCGAGGCGCCAGCCGTTGGTATGGCCGACGTCCATGAATTCGATGAAGCGGATGATATGACCGGTGTCCTTGAAGAACCGGGCCATCTCGACGACGGTGTGGTCGTTGACGCCCCGCTTGACCACTGCATTGATCTTGACCGGACCCAGGCCGACTTCGTGGGCAACGTTGATGCCCTCCAGCACTTTGGCGACCGGGAAGTCGACGTCGTTCATGGCCCGGAACACGGTGTCGTCGAGCGAGTCGAGGCTCACCGAGATCCGGTCGAGTCCTGCGTCTTTCAGCGCCTGCGCTTTGCGGGCCAGCAGCGCCCCGTTGGTGGTCATGGTCAGTTCGAGGTCGCCCAGGGCTTTCAACGAGGCGATGAGCTGTTCGAGGTCGCGCCGCAGCAACGGTTCGCCGCCGGTAATCCGCACCTTGTGGACCCCCAGTTCCTTGGAGAGCCGGACCAGTCGCTCGATCTCCTCGAACGAAAGCAGCAGGTCCCTGCCCAGAAACTCGAAGTCGCGGGTGAAGATCTCCTTCGGCATGCAGTACGTGCAGCGGAAGTTGCACCGATCGGTGACGGAGATGCGCAGGTCGCGGAGCGGGCGTTTGAGCGTGTCGGAGACGGGAATCGTCATGAATCCAGCATGCTACCCACGCAAGGGACCTGTGTCCGCCTTGGTGCGGCTGCAGACAGGAGGGGCGGCCCGAAGGCCCCCTGTGTCCTCTGCGCGGCGGTGACCGTACCGGCTGGACAAGGGCCGGGGTGGGCGCGAGGCCCGGCCGCCTACCGCAGGAATGACACAGACCGTGGGCCGGAAACTTCCACAACTGGGAACGGACCCCCCAAGCCATCCGCCGGCGGCGGCACCCGTCCGGATCTCACCTCCCGGCGAGACCCTACCTCCTCGCCTGCAGGAGATTGCCGAGGACTGGAAGGGCGCTTCATTTAGGGTGAATCGCGGCCGATACAAGAAGTGTCATGATTGCGAACTCTGTGCAGTCCATCACGACCCGGCCGGCCGGACCGATTACACCGCCGGTTGAAGTCATGGCCCCGGCGGCCTACTGGCTCCGGGACGACGACCAAACCTGGGCGCCCACTCCCTACCGCCTCGATGGAGATCTCCTCACCTGGGGTCCGTTGTGGCGGTTCCGGGCGTTTCCGGTGGTGCCCCGCCTTTACCTCCACGAGTTGCGACGGATCGACCTCAAGGATGCCCGGCAGTTGCTCGACTTCTGCAACCAGTTCGGCGCTCTTGGCATCCCGCACGATGAAGGAACGTCGATGCACCTCGACGAGGTCCGCTCCGCAGCCGCGCTGCTGCGAACGCTGACCTCCATCTACCACCTGCACGAGACCGGCCGGTTTGGCCCCGAGACCATCCAGGCGTGGGCGTGGGACGCCGAGTGGGTGACCCCTCCCCAGGACGCCATGCAAGGTCATTATTTCTTCACCGCAGAAATGAACCGGCTGCTGGACTGTGTCACCCCGGCCGTCGGGTTCGGGAACAACCGCCAGAGCCCCTACACCCTTCTCGACGCGCTGGTCATACAGCTCTTCAACGACATCGCCGACGAAGTCACCTACAAGACGTGTGCCAACGAGAGCTGCCGGGGTCTGTTCGTGAACCAGATCGACCGCAAGGTCAAGCGGCGGTCACGGACGAACGGCGCCCGGTACTGCTCACCGCGCTGCTCCAAGGCCCAGGCCCAGCGCAACTACCGCCTGCGCAAGAACGGCCACCAGGCACGTCTCGCAAAGTGAGACCGGCGGAGTCCCTGGTCCCGACCGGTCTCTCCGAAGGTTCTCGGCGAGTGATCGCCTCTCACCTCCGGTTTGGCTGGCCGACAGATTTGGAGCACGGCCCCGCGCGGACCTGCTGTTCATCGGGGCGCTCGTTTTGGTTCGGCGCTGGCCGGAGACTGGCCATCGGACTGGGAACGGTCCCGGTGGCCCGCCAGGTAGCGGCCGGGCGCCACATCCAGAACCAGTACGAGACCGGCCAGATGGTGCGGATCGGCACCGTGGAGGGACGCATCGCCGACATCGGCATGGCCGCCACCCGCGTGAAGGGAATGGACGGAGGGATCGTGGCGATCCCCAACGACCAGTTCCTCGACGGCCCGGTCACGATTCTGTGAGGCTCCGGCCTGGCCGGAACGTGAACGCGGCCGCTCCTCCGTGAGTGCCGGCACCCCCATCCCCTTCTCTGCGCCGGGTTCTTCCAGGAGGAGATGAGACCACCCTCTGCGCCTCTCCCGCCGGCGGGAGAGGCCGCGACGAGCTAGCTCATGCTGGAGTAGGAGCCGTAGTGGTGGATGGCGAAACCGGCGAAGGCGGGGTTGGCCCCTAGCTCTGCTTGCACGAGACCGAGCTGGCTCTCCATGAAGGCGCTGCCCTCTTCGGCAAAGGTCACCTTGTCGTTCCCCACCGCTCCCGTCTCAACCCCGATCACGAATTGTCGGCCCATCGAGGCGGCCAGGGCTGCTTCGGTCGAAGACAGGTCGATGATCCCGTCCCCACCGGTGGCGTGATCGCGATAGGCCATCACCACGATGCCGTCGGTGGTGGCCAGGACCCTGTTCACCAGGGTGGTGCGCTTGACCCGGATTTCGTCAAACCAGAATGGGACTGCCGCCAGCACCGGCAGGTTGCCGGCCCGCTGCACAGCCTCATCCAATCCGGCCAGGTAGGCACGTATCAGGCGGTTCTGTTTCTTGGTGTTCCAATCGGCATGGAGATACGGCTCGACATCGAAGACCACCCCGTCGAACCCGCCGTGGGAAACGACCTCGTCGACCCAGGCCGTCCACGGTCCCGACTGTTTGGCCCAGGCGGGATCTCCGGCCATCGCATGAACCTGAAGACCGGCCGCATGAGCCTCGGCAAGGAACGCCGGATAGCGAGCATCCGTGGAGAACCCGGGGGCAGCGTGCAGGTAGAGGTCGGTGACCGCCATGTTGCCGGCGAACTCGATCACGCCGTCGACGGGGCCATCCCACACCCACAACGCCCGTTCACCTGCGGCGGCAGCCGGAAGGGCTCCTCCAACAACCAACAGCGCAGCCAACGCGGCGCTCACCAAGCTTCCCAGTCTGCGACCCATGCATACCTCCGGCGGCTACCGTAGCCGTCCAGCGGTACCACGTAAAGAAGTATGACGACCACTAAACGTAGCAACCAGGCCTCTCGTCAATACAGGGAGGGTAGCGATTGGCCGGTTTCGACGAACGTCTTGAGACCGGAGAGGATGTAGGGGAATCCGCCCATGAAGTCCCCGTACGTCTTCGATCCGACTTCAACGTCGTGCATCTCAACCGTCAACTTGGTGGCTCCATTGGCCTCCTCGAGCAGCCACACCTCCCGCGACGGCCCCTCAGCCTCGAGCGCGTCATCCCAGTGGGCGACCATGGTCATCTCCAAACGCTTTGGCGCATCGATGGAGATCACCTTGCCGCTGGCCACCAGGGATCCGTCGCCGCCGAGATACTTGAGGTCGGCCCCGGGCTCCCAGGTCGACTCGACCCTGGTCCCGTAGTAGTACTTGACCGTCTGATCGCCGTCTATGATCGCCTGCCACACCCGGGTGGATTCGGCGTTGATGAACATCTGGAAGACGTGCGTGGGTTCGGACATGGTTCCTCCCTCTACGTGGGCCTTCAAGCGGACCATTCGGCCCACCGTCGGCTCGGTGTACTTGCTGATCCACCGATCGTGGACCAACCGGATCGGAACGGAGTTCAGGTAGTGCAGCTTGCGGCGGCCCGCCTTACGCGTGGTGACCAAACCACCCTCCTCGAGCACCGCCAGGTGATTCATCACCCCGAAGCGGGTCATGTCCGGCAGGTAGGCACACAACTCGACCAGCGTCTGGCCGTCCCGTTTGAACAACTCATCGAGCAGGCGCCGCCGGCTCGAATCGTTGAGGGCTTTGAACACCGTATCCATATCTCGAGATAATAGGTGAGTATTTACTCACCTGTCAAGCATGAGAAGAGACCACCCGCAGGCCCCTTCGATCATGCGTGGCGGGCCTATCAGGCCTCCTCGAACGGGAGAGGCAACGTCTCCGGATCGAAGGGCTCACCGATCTCCTCCTCCGGCCAGACTCCTTCGTCGAGCGTCTGCGCAACCCGGGCGAGCTCGGTTTGCTCGACCGTCGGCGCTTGCCCGTTGTGAGGTCCGCGATGTCTGCCCGGTGATTGCAGGGCCCACCGATAGGTCCCCCGGGCGGCCACCAGGCCGAGTGTCCACGCCCCGAGGCCGAGGATCGCGATCAGGACGGTGACGACCACCCGCACGGTGGGGATGGCCAGGATGACCACCCAGATGATGAGGCCGACCAGGTACCCGAACAGCACCGATCGTCGCTGCCTGGTGAGCTTGGATCCGAGCACGGTCAAGACCGGGACCGGAGAAACCAGCAAACCGAACAGGAGCATCCCCACCATCAACATTCCGACGGGCAAACCGATGATGGCCGACGGGAGCGCCAGTTCAGGCGATGAATCGACAACCTGCACGCCGATCAGGACGATCAAGGTCACCGGCACGACGAGCACGAGCAATCCGACCCCGAGCGACCGGAAGGTCCGCGACTGCATGCTCTCCACCGCCATCTGCAGTGTGCGAGGAGTCAACCAGAACAGCAGGAACCCGAGGGCTGCAATCGAGAGAACGACGAGCACCGCCGTGAGGGTGAAGATGGCCTGCACCCGTACGTTCGGGGTGACGGGTTCCCGTTTCGTGAGTGCCCGCCCGATCGTGGCGTCACCGGCAATGTCCGCTTCCCGCGTCGATCGATAGCCCAGGCTGCCTTCGATTCGGGTCCCGGGGAGGATCTCGAGGTCACCGACGGTGATCTCCACATCTCTTCCGATCGTTCCACCGATGCGGGCTCCATCGAATACCCGTCCGAGGATGTCCCGCCCGACGGCGGCTCGAACATCGAGGGAAAGGGTCCATGCCTGGATATCCCGCCCGACGCTCCCGGTGACCACCGTTGAGCGTGCGCCGGTAAAGAGATCTACGCCGACCGTACCTTCTACTCTCACCACATCGGCAGCTACTCGCAACGACCCGCCGACGGTGCCCGTTACTACCACCAGCGGGGAGTAGCCGACCACGTCGCCTTCAACGGTCCCCTTGATCTCGAGGGACCGGAAGGCGGCAACGACCAGGTCGCCCTGGACCGTTCCCTCAATGAGAACAGTATTCCCCCCTGCGTAGAGGTCTTCGTCGACGACGTCGCCCTCGCGTACCAGCACGGTGGCGGCGGCAGCCCGGTCGGCCAGGACGAGCGGTTGGTCCATGGCCTGCGCCGGCCGGGCCAGCGACAGCAGGGCCAGCACAGCCAGGGCCAGGGTTGTGATTGCTGTTGCGGCTCGACACCGGGTGATCGTCACGCAATGAGCCTAAATGGCTTGAGGAGCTTTCTTGATTCTCGTTCGGGTCCCCGCTCCGACCCGGCTTCCAACCACCAGAGCAGCCGGCAGGCCGACGAACGGCCGTGCGGCCAATTGGTTGGTTAGAAGGGCAGCGCCTGCCCTACCAGCTCAAGCAGTGGTGTTGGAAACACGCCGAACGCGACGGTGATGGCAACGGCCACGATGAGCACCCAGCGAAGAGCGCCGACCGGTTCGAGCCGGGCCCGCATCGTTCCCGGCGCTTCAGCAAGTGCCGGTTCGCGCATGTACATCAGGACGATCACCCTCAGGTAGAAGAAGAACCCGGCGACCGAAGCGACCAGAGCCGCGATCACCAGCCACTCGAAGTCGGCCCGCCATGCAGCGGCAAACACGCCGAACTTGCCGACGAACCCGGCGGTGAGCGGCACCCCGGACATGGCCAGCATGAGCACGGCCAATACGGCGGCCAGGAACGGCGACTTCCTCGAAAGGCCCTCGTAGTCGGACAACGGCGATCCGGCCGCGGTTGGACCCGCAACCGCCGCCACCACCGCAAACGCTCCGATGAGTTGCACGGTGTAGACCGCCAGGTAGAACCAGACCGCCGGCATCCCTGCCTCCCCGGCGGTCAGTCCGGTCAGGATGAAGCCGGCATGGGCCACGCCCGAATAGGCCAGCATGCGGCGGATATCGCTCTGGGCAATGGCCAGGAGGGTTCCCGTGGCGATCGAGAGCACGGCCAGGAACGCCAGCCCGAGGGCCCACTCGGTGTCGTAGAGCGGGAAGGCGGTGATCACGATCCGGCCCAGTCCGGCAAAGGCTCCCACCTTGGCGCCGGAAGCCATGAAACCGACGATCCCGGCCGGTGACCCCTGGTACGTGTCCGGGGCCCACACATGGAAGGGAGCCGCCGACACCTTGAAGGCCAGGCCGGCGATCAGGAGGGCCATGCCGATGAGCAGGACCGCAGGATCCAGTACAACGTTGGCGCGCAGGAAGGCACCGATCTCGTAGATCGACAGCCCGCCCGTCCCCGCGAAGGACAGGGCCACCCCGTAGATGAAGAGCGCGGAAGCGAAGGAACCCAGCAGGAAGTACTTGAGGGCGGCCTCGTCGCTTTCGGGCCGTTCCCGGGTGATCCCGGCCAGAACGTAGAGGCTGATCGAGGCGATCTCGAGGCCCATGAACATCATCACGAGGTTGGCGGAGACGGCCATGAACTGGAACCCGGCGATGGCCATGAAGACGAGCACGATACCTTCCGCGCCGCGCCGCCCCAGGCGTTCGACCATGCCCCAGGCCGTCGCCAGTCCGAGGGCGCCGACGAGCAAGAGGATGAACGAGGCCAGCACGCCGTACCCATCGATGACCACCATGTTGGAGAAGGCCAGGAAGGGTCCTTCGGTGGAGACCCGGTCCCATTGGAACCAGGCGAAAACGGTGGCCGCCAGCAGGGTGCCTGCCACCAGCCAGGCGTGGACCCGGGCAGACGGCTTGCGGAACACGTCGATCATCAGGATCAGCACCGCCCCAAGGGTGAGGATGATCTCCGGAGCAACCGCCAGGTAGGACACGCCGTAGGTTTCGCTCATGGCGCCTCCCCCGAGAACACGTCGGCGAACCGGCCCGGCTCGGGCACCTGAAAGTCTGTGACCTGCTCGATCCGATCCAGGATCGCCTCGGTCGATGGTGCGATGCGATCGAGTGCCGGTTTGGGATAGAGACCGAGCACCAGCATGAGCGCGACGAGCGGCACCAGGATGGCGATCTCCCGGAACCCGAGATCGAGCAGCTTCTCGTTCTCCGGTTTGGTCACCGGTCCGGTGAAGACCCGCTCGTAGGCCCACAGCAGGTAGACGGCTGCCAGCACCACTCCCAGGGCCGCGATGATGGCGTACGGCTGCAATGTCGTATAGCTCCCCAGCAGGACCAGGAACTCGCCGACGAAACCGTTCAATCCCGGCAGCCCGATCGAGGCAAACGACGTGAAGAGGAATATCCCGGCGTAGATCGGCATGACTTTCGCCAGGCCGCCGAAGTCGGCGATCTTCTTGGTGTGGCGCCGCTCGTAGATCATTCCCACCAGGAGGAACAATGCGCCGGTCGTGACACCGTGATTGACCATCTGGATGACCCCACCTTGCAAACCCTGGCTGGTCAGGGCGAAGGTTCCGAGCACGATGAATCCGAGGTGGCTCACCGACGAGTACGCGACCAGTTTCTTCAGGTCGGGCTGGACGATGGCCACCGCCGCTCCGTAGATGATGCCGATGACGGCGAGCACGGCCAGCACGGGGACCAGCTTCACCGTCGCCTCCGGGAAGAGCGGCAGGTTGAATCGCAACAAACCGTAGGTGCCGAGTTTCAGCAAGACACCGGCCAGCAGCACCGAACCGGCGGTCGGCGCTTCGACGTGGGCGTCCGGCAGCCAGGTGTGGAGCGGGAACAACGGCACCTTGATGGCAAACGCCAGGGCGAACGCCCCGAAGAGCCACATCTCGGTGTTGCTGCTCATCGTCAGCTGCAGCAGGTCCGTGTAGTCGAAGCTCATCTGGCCCGTCTGGTTCCCGTAGAGCAGCGCCATGGCGATGATGCCGGCCAGCATCAGCGCCGACCCGAAGGCGGTGAAGATGAAGAACTTGATCGCCGCGTAGATCCGGCGCTCACCACCCCAGATGCCGATGATGAAGTACATCGGGATGAGGATCACCTCGAAGAACACGAAGAAGAGGAAGAGATCGACGGACAGGAACACGCCGATCAGGCCTGCTTCCAGGACCAGCACCATCACCACGAACAGCCTGAGCCGATCGACGATGGTGGTCGACGCCGCCAGGGAGATGGGCACGAGGATGGTGGTGAGCACCACCAGGAGCAGCGAAATCCCGTCAACGCCGAGATGCCAGGAGATGCCCCACGGTTCGTACCAGGGCGTCCGCTCGACGAACTGGAAGGCGGCTACGCCTTTTTCGAAGGTAAAGAAGAGGTAGCCGGCGAGTCCGAGCGGAAGGATGCTCAGTGCTACACCCACGGGCAGGATCACTTCTTGGCGCCGCTCGGGGATCAAGGCGACGACGAGCGCGGCGGCGGCCGGGAGGAGAATCAGGACGGTGAGTATCGGGAAGTCCACTTACAACCCCCCGCTGCTCAGGAACCAGATGACCAGACCAACAACTCCGGCGGCCAGGATTAGCGCATAGTTGCGGACGAGGCCCGTCTGGAGGGGTCGCAGCGCGGTCGAGACACGCTGAACCAGCACACCCACACCGTTGGCAATGCCATCGACCAGCTTGGTGTCGAAGGAGAAGGCTGCCCAGTTCGACGCTTTCTTGCCGGGCAGCACGATCATCCTCCCGTACATCTGATCGACCCAGTAGGCGTTCTCCATGGCAAACCAGGGCCGGCGGACTCTGGCCAGCACACGCTCACGCCGGTCTTCGGGTCCCAGATAGAGGGCGGCAGCGATGAGGATGCCGATCAATCCGGCCAGCACGGAGACCCCCGCCAGGATCCAGAGCAGCGCCCCCTCCGGGGCATGGGCCAGTTCAACCCCTTCAAACGCCGGTTCGAGGAAGTGCTCGAGTCCCAGCCGGAATGGTGTGTTGACGAGTCCGCCCACGACGGCCAGCACGGCGAGAACCATCAGCGGTACGGTCATGCTGTAGGGCGACTCGTGGGGGTGGACGCCGTCGTCCCAGCGCGGTTTGCCGAGGAACGTGAGGATGAACATCCGGGACATGTAGAAGGCGGTAATCATGGCGGTGACCAGCCCGATGGCCCACAGCACGTAGTAGAAGCCACCCTTCTCGAACGCGGTGCCGAGGATCTCGTCTTTCGACCAGAACCCGGCCAGGGGCGGAATCCCGGCGATCGCCAGGGTGGCGATTCCCATGGTCCACCCGGTGATCTTCATGTGCTTGAAGAGGCCGCCCATCTTGTTCATGTTCTGCTCGTCGGCCATGGCGTGGATGACCGAACCGGCACCCAGGAAGAGCAGCGCCTTGAAGAACGCATGGGTCATGAGGTGGAACACGCCGGCCACATAGGCGGCGGAGCCGACCCCGATGAACATGTAGCCCAGCTGGCTGATGGTCGAGTAAGCGAGGACGCGCTTGATGTCCTTCTGAGCGATCGCAATGGTGGCGGCCAGCAAGGCGGTCAGCGCCCCGATGGTGGCAACCGCCACCGAGGCGGTATCCGACAGCGCGTAGATCGGAGAGGTGCGGGCCACGACGTACACGCCGGCGGTAACCATGGTTGCGGCATGGATCAGGGCCGAGACCGGAGTGGGGCCTTCCATGGCATCGGGCAGCCACACATAGAGAGGTATCTGAGCGGATTTGCCGGCGGCGCCGACCAGGAACAGCAGTCCGATGGCCGTGGCGGTCCCGGCTCCGAGCAGCTCACCCGGATCGTGCAGCACCTCGCTGTAGGAGAGGGTCCCGAAGGTGGTGAAGACCAGCATCAGGGCGATCATGAAGCCGAAGTCACCGATGCGGTTGACGATGAAGGCCTTCTTGCCTGCCGCCGCGGCGGACGGGCGGGTGAACCAGAACGAGATCAAGAGATATGAGCAGAGCCCGACCAGTTCCCAGCCGAGGAACAGGACCGCAAAGTTGTTGGCGAGGACCAGCGTCAGCATGGACGTCGCAAAGAGGTTCATGTAGGTGAAGAACCGGGCGAATCGTTCGTCCCCGTGCATGTAGCCGATCGAGTAGATATGGATCAGTGTCCCAACCCCGCTCACGACCAGGACCATCAACGCGGACAGGGGATCCCACAGCAGTTCGGCGGTCGCACCGAGGCCCGGAATCCAATCGAACAGGTAGACCGTTTCCGGATGGGCGCCACCCTGGATGAACGGCACCGCCGCGATCAGCCCGATGACGAACGAAGAGCCGATCATCGCCGAGGCGATCCACCCGGCGACCGGCTCGCCGATGCGACGTCCGAAGAAGTGCAGGAACACCGCGCCCAGCGCAGGCAAAGCAATGATGAGCCAGAGGTTGTCCACGAAGAAGTCAGTCACAGGTGCCACCTCCTCGCGATCACCGGGTCACCAGTTACCAGTAGCCAGTCACCAGTCAATGCGAACTGGGAACTGGAAACCGGAGACTGGAAACTGATCGAGCGGAGCGAGATCGTCATCCCTTCATCTCCGAGAGCTCGTCGACTGAGGCTGTGGCCCGGGTCCGGAAGATCGACACGATGATCGCCAGTCCGACGACGACCTCGGCGGCGGCCACCACCAGAACGAAGAAGACGGCGAACTGGCCGTTCAGGGTGTTCAGTTCCCGCCCGACGGTAACGAACGTCAGGTTGACGGCGTTGAGCATCAGCTCGATCGACATGAACATGACGATGGCGTTGCGTCGCACCAGGAGACCGGCTGCGCCGATCAAGAAGAGGATCGCAGCGAGGATCAGGTACCAATCGACGGTGACCGTCATGGAGAATCCTCCTCCTGCCGCTGCCGCCTGCGAGGGGCATAGAAGGCCAGCGCCAGGGCGCCGACCGAGGCAATGATCAAGAGGAGCGAGGTCGCTTCAAAGGGCAGCAGCCACGTGGTGAACAGGTCGTCGCCGATGGCTTGCACCGTGCCGTTGACTTCCGGGCCGGGGGCCGCGCCGCCCGTCACCCACGCGAACCGCCCCCCGACTGCAGCAACGACGCCGATCGCAACCACCGTCAGGCCCAGCAGTCCGACCAGCGGACGCTGGAACCGGATGTTTTCCACGAGGTTCTCTTCTTTGTCCACTCCGATCAGCATGATCACGAACAGGAAGAGGGTCATCACCGCACCGGCATAGACGATCACCTGCACCGCCGCCACGAAGTGAGCCGCCTGGACAACGTAGAAGACCGCCAGGGAGAACAGGGTGAGCATGAGCCCCATGGCGCTGTGCACCGGATTCTTGGCGGCCACCACGGTGAGCCCGCCGGCCAGGGCCAGCGAACCGAATACGAAGAAGAGGATCAGCTCACTCATCGTCGCTCGCTTCATGCTCCTCAGGGGGGCCCGCCTGGCCCCGCTCGGGCGGCCGAAGACCGATCCCGGCCGAACTGCTCCAGCCCGGGATTCCCTCGTACTCGGCCCGGCCGGAGGGAGCGGTCGCTCGCATCCATCCGTCGGCCTCTTTGAGTTCGCTCAAGTTGACCATCGGGTCCTGCTCGCGGGTGAACATGTGATTCGGAATGCCGTCGGGATCGACCAGCAATTCCTTCTTCGTGTAGATGGCATCGTTCTTGTCGGTGACCGACATCTCGAAGAGCTGCGTCATGGTGATCGCCTCGGTCGGGCAGGCCTCGACACACAACCCGCAGAAGATGCAGCGCAGCATGTTGATGTCGTACACGAAGCCGTACCGTTCTCCCGGGCTGACCGGATCCTCAATCGGGTTGTCCGCACCCCGCACGTAGATACAGCTGGCCGGGCAGGCCCCGGCGCAGAGTTCGCAGCCGATGCACTTCTCCATGCCGTCCGGATGCCGGTTGAGAACGTGGCGACCGTGGAAGCGCTGGGGCTTCTGGCGGGACTCTTTGGGATACTCGGTCGTCAACAGACCATCGCCGAAGATGGTCTTGCGCATGACGCGAATCGTGACGGCGAACCCCTTGCGAAGGTCGTTGATCATGCCCATGGCAGTACCCGGTTTCCAGTATTCCAGTTCCCGGTACCTCGTACCTAGTACCTAGAACTCGTCGGCGGGATCCAGCGGTTGGTCAGCCAGCGCTCGCGCTCGATCGCCGAAGTCGGTGAGCCACGACTCGAGTACCAGCTCCTCGCTGACTGGGTACTGCGTACTGAGTACTGGGTACTTGCTCTATGCACCATGGCGCTCCAAACTGGCGGAAGCCGACGACCACCGCCGAGAGGACCAGCCAGGCCAGGGCGGCCGGGATGAGACGCTTCCAACCGAGTTGCATCAACTGGTCGTAGCGAAGCCTTGGCAGCGTCGCTCGCACCCACATGAAGATGAAAACCAGCGCGAACGTCTTGAGGAAGAAGTAGATGATCGGCAACACCCACGCCGGAAAGCCGGTCAGTCCGAAATCCGGTCCGTTCCAGCCGCCGAGGAACAGGGTGGCGGCGATGGCCGACATGTTGAACATGTTGATGTACTCGGCGAGGAAGAAGCAGGCGAACCGGAACCCCGAGTACTCGGTGTGGAATCCCCCGACGATTTCCTGTTCGGCCTCGACCAGGTCGAACGGCGCCCGGTTCGTCTCGGCGATGATCGAGATGAAGAAGATGACGAACGACAGGAACAGCGGAACGATGTTCCAGCGGGGGATGATGCCGCCCCACGTCCCCTCCTGGGCGGCAACGATCTCGGCAATGGAGAGCGAGCCGGCGTAGAAGACGACGGGCACGAGAGCCAGGCCCATGGCCGCTTCGTAGGAGATCGCCTGAGCCGTGGCCCGCACCCCGCCGAGCAGGGGGTACTTGGATCCGGACGACCAGCCGGCCAGAACCACGGCGTAGACGGCCAGCGACGACATCGCCAGGATGAACAGGAGTCCGACGTTCAAGTCGGTTCCCTGCATCGAGATGACCCGTTCGACTCCTCCGAGGGTGACGGTGAACGGCCGACCGATCGGGACCACCATGAAGATCAAGAAGGCAGGGATCAAGGTCAGCACCGGGGCCAGCAGGTACATGCCGACCTCGACTTTGTTGGGGCGGATCTGCTCTTTGAACAGGAGCTTCAAACCGTCGGCCAGGGTCTGCAGAATGCCCCAGGGCCCGGCCCTTTCGGGACCGATGCGGTTCTGCATGTCCGCGACCACTTTCCGCTCGATCCACACCAGCAGGATCGTCACGACGAGCAGCATCGCGAACACCACGACAACCTTGACGAGGGCGATGGCGATGTCCCAGCCGTCCATCAGGCCTTCACCTCCTTGGTGACTGCCACCACGACGGAGAGCGCATTTCCGAGCGAAGGCGTCCACGGCTGGTTGAAGGGAACGTAGGCGACGCCGCTCAAGAGCGACGGGTCGAGGACTGCGGGCAGCCGGACGGAAGCGTCGACCGTCTTCACCTCGACCAGCGCCCCGTCGACCACTCCGAGCCGTTCGGCATCATCGGGGTGGAGGTACACGGCTGCTCCCGGAGCCAGCGCGTGCAGGGAGAGGCTGTTGCGCATCAGCACGCCGTCGTCGTAGAGCGTGCGGGCGATATGGAGTGCAAACGCCCCGCTCGATGGAGCGCGGGCCATTGCCTCCAGGTCCGCCCGGCCGGGTGCTGCCGGTCGGACGGTGAGGGGTTGGGCGGCGTCTCCGTAGGGAACAACGGCCCCTTCTTTCTCATCCCACTCGAGCAGCTCCCACGTCATCCCCGCATAGGCTGGAGCGACGTCGGCGACTTCCTTGGCAATTGCTTCGGCAGAGGCGAACCCGAGCGGTTTGCCCAACCGGCGGGAGATGTCGTCGAGGATTGTCCAGTCGGCCTGGGACTGGCCGGGCCCGGTCACAATACGGTTCACCTTCTGGACCCGTCCCTCGAGATTGGTGATGGTCCCTTCCTTCTCGCCGAAGCCCTCGGCCGGCAGCACAACGTCGGCCAGCCGGCTCGAATCGGTGAGGAACATGTCGATGGCTACGACGAACTCGGCAGCTTCGACACCGCGGCGAGCGACGGTGGCATCGGGCACGTCCCGCAGGGGGTCGGCGCCGAGCAGGATGAGCGCCTTCAGTTCGCCGACCGCCAGGCCCTCGAGGATTCCCATCGTGCCCCGGGCGTCGTGGGTCGGAATCGGACCCCAGACTGCTTCAAGTTGTGACATCGCTTCGGCATCGTCCAGCCCGACGCGCCCCGGCAGCAGGGTCGGGGCCACGCCCATGTCGAGAGCACCGAACACGTTGGAGCGCCTGGCGAACGGCAGAACCTTGGCATCGGGAAGGCCGAGCGCAAAACCCGCCACCGCTTCCGCCAGCCCCGGCTGCTCGGTCAGGCCGGTACGTCCCACGATGGCGACGACCGGGCCTTGCGACAGGGTTTCGAGCACGGCTGCATATTCTCCGGTGCCGCTCGCCAGGTCGGCAAGCAGGGCAGGGCCCTCCCCCGGCCGGTACGTGAGCTTGTGAGTGGCGCGGTCGTCGAGACCGGTGCGGCGCGGGTGGACGACGACCAGCTTGGCGCCGCGCTCCTGAGCCGCATGGCGGACCCGCAGGTAGAGCGACCCGGACTCCTCTTTCAAATCGGGAGCCCACAACAGAATGGTGGCCGCCCGGTCGAGATCCGCGATGGTGGCCCGGGGTGAGACGCCTACCAGGAAGCGGGGGTCGAGACCGTCGTCGAGCTGCGCGTCGAGATGATTGCTGCCGACCACCGTTCTCATGAACTTGGAGAAGGCATAGGCGTCTTCGTTGGTCGACCGGGCCCCGCCGATACCGCCGACTGCTTCTCCACCGTGCTCGTCGATGATGGCCCCGAGCCGTTCGGCCACCATGTCGAGCGCTGCAGACCAGGTGGTTTCCTGGAACTCGCCGTCCACCTTGATGAGCGGACTCCGCAGCCGGTTCTCGGAACCGATGAACTCGAACCCGAACCGGCACTTGTCGCTCAGCCATCCCTGGTTGGTGGCATCGTTGTCGACGCCGCTGAATCGCAGCACATCGTTCTGGCTGGAATCGACGGCGATGCGACACCCGACGGTGCAGTGCGAGCAACTGCTCTCGACCCGGCGCAGATCCCAGGGCCGCGCCTTGAAACGGTAGGCGCTGGCGGTGAGGGCCCCGACGGGACAGATCTGCACGGTGTTCCCCGAGAAATACGAGCTGAACGGCAGATCCGGGAAGGTCTGCACCTGGGTGTGGTTGCCCCGGTCCTTGAACTCGATCAACGGGTCGCCCGCGATTTCCTCGGCGAAACGGGTGCACCGGGCGCAGAGGATGCAACGCTCCCGGTCCAGGAACACCAGATCGGAGATCGGGATTGGCTTCTCGAAGTGCCGCTTCTCCTCGACGAAACGGCTCTCCCCCGGCCCGTATGCCAGGGTCTGGTCCTGCAGCGGGCACTCACCACCCTTGTCGCACACCGGGCAATCCAGGGGATGGTTGATCAAAAGGAACTCGAGGATGCCTTCCTGAGCTTTCTTGGTGGTTTCGGAGGCTGTGTGGACGACCATGCCTTGCGAGGCCGGGGTGGTGCATGAGGTGGTGAGGATCGTGCCGCGCGGCGTCTCGATCTCGACCAGGCACATCCGGCACATCCCCACTTCTTTCATCCGGGGATGCCAGCAGAACCGGGGAATGTACGTGCCGTGATCCTCGGCCGCCTTGATAACCAGCTGCCCGTGTGGCACCTGGATCTCCCGGCCGTCGATCGTGATCTTGACGAGATCAGTCAAGCGGGCACCCCCCCTGCTCGATATGCATGCGGAGTTCGTCGGCGAAGTACTTCGCGATCGAGGTGATCGGCGAGACGGCCGAAGGACCGAGCGGGCATATGGTGGTTTGCTTAGGGGGCCAGACCAGCCCGGGGCTGATGTTGTCCGATACATCGAGCAGCAATTCGGCGTCGATCGGCCGGCCGGATCCTTCCTCGACGCGCCGCAGAATCATCTCGAGCCAGGTGGTGCCTTCCCGGCAGGGAGTGCATTGCCCGCACGACTCGTGGGAGAAGAACCGCACGATCCGCTCGGCCGCCTTCACAACACAGGTGGTCTCGTCCATGACGACCACAGCTCCGGATCCGAGCATGGACCCTGCCGCCCCGGTGGCGTCCTTGGTGATCTCGAGATCGAGATGGTGTTCGGGGACGAACCAGGGGGCAGACGCTCCACCCGGAATCCAGGCTTTCAACGCCCGGTCCTTTCGGATGCCGCCGGCAACGTCGTAGATGAGCTCGCGCCAGGTGATCCCGTGCGGCAGTTCGTAGTTGCCCGGTTCCTTCACGTGCCCCGAAACCGAGAAGAGGAACGTCCCGGTGTCACCGGCGTGACCGAGCGCCCGGTAGTCGTCGACTCCCATCTCGAAGATGTGCGGGAGGTTCGAAACCGTCTCCACGTTGTTGACGATGGTCGGCATCATGTAGAGGCCTTTGGCAGCCGGGAAGTACGGCGGTTTGATGCGAGGTTCGCCGCGTCTGCCTTCCAGGCTGTTGATCAGCGCCGTCTCTTCGCCGCAGATGTAGGCGCCGCCTCCCAGGTGCACGGTTACCTCGAGGTCGTAGCCGGTACCGAAGATACCTTTGCCCAGGTAGCCGGCGGCGTAGGCCTCGTCGATGGCTTGCTGGACTCGCCGGGCCGGTTTCGGGTACTCCCCGCGGATGTAGACGAACGCCTCGTGGACTTCGTTGGCTACCGAGGTGATGATGATGCCCTCGATCATCTGGTGCGGGTCGCGCTCCAGCAACTGGCGGTCCTTGAAGGTTCCCGGTTCTGACTCGTCTCCGTTCACGACGAGATAGGAGGGGCGGGCCGGGGCTAGAAAGCTCCATTTCAAACCAGCCGAGAAGGCAGCCCCGCCTCGACCGAGCAGCCCTGAGTTCTTGACCAGCTCGACGATCTCATCCCGGGTCATGTCCATGGCCCGGCGAGCGTGCACGTATCCACCGGTGGCTTCGTACCGGGTGAGGGTGTGCGAATCGGCCGGGTGTTCGGCCATTCGAGCGAGCAGAACCTGCGGATGACTCATTCCGAATCCTCCTGCACCGTCCCGTAGGGCCCGAAGGCCGGGAACGGCCCCACCGCACTGTCGGTTTCGGCGATGGCCCAGTCGAAGGAACGGCGGCCGCCGAAACGTTCCTGCAGGTCGTCGGTGTTGATGACCTGCGGCCGTTCTCTGCGCAGCCAGTGGCACAGGGAGCGGGCCTGGTCGGGGGTCGACCCCTCGATCAGCTCGTAGTTGACTTGCACCGCCGGTGCTCCCCCGCAAGCACCCAGGCACTCGACGTGTTCCACCGAGAACAGCCGGTCGGCGTCCGTTTCCCCGTGGGGCACCCCGGTCTCTTCCTCAACCGCCTCGAGCACTGCATCGCTGCCGAGGAGCATGCAGGAGATCGAGGTGCAGACCGACACGAGGTACCTGCCGAGCGGTTCGGTCTTGAACATCCCGTAAAAGGTCGCAACGGACTGGACCTGCGCGGGCGTGTGCCCGGTCCATTCCGCGACTTCCCGCATGCCGGCTTCGGTGAGGTAGCCGTCCTCCTTCATGGCGAGATACAGCAGCGGCATCACGGCCGATTTCGGATCGGGATACCGGGCGATCAACGCTTTGGCCCGTTCTTGAACGTCGGCAGGCCAGGAACTCATCGCTCGCTCCGTCGGAGCGAGTCGGACTGCGTGCTTTGTACTGAGTACTGAGTACTGAGTACTGAGTACTGAGACACGATCGAGCGCAGCGAGATCCTCTTCACCGGTCTACATCTCCCATAACGGCATCGACTGAGGCGATCGTGGCCACGCTGTCGGCAACGAGCGAATCGGCCAGCATGATCGGCAGTCCTTGCAGATTGGCAAACGAGGGGGCCCGGATGTGCATCCGGTACGGCTTGGCGCTTCCATCGGAAACGAGGTAGCAGCCGATCTCGCCGCGGGGCGATTCGATGGCTACGTAGGCCTCGCCCTCCGGCACTTTGAAGCCCTCGGTGAAGAGTTTGAAGTGGTGAATGAGCGCTTCCATCGATTCGTCGATCCGCTTGCGGGGTGGCGGGGTCACCTTGCGATCGTCGGCCCGGTAGTCACCGGCCGGCATCTGCTCGGCGACCTGCTTGACGATGCGGAGCGACTGAAGGATCTCCTGGACCCGGACACGGTACCGGTCGTACACATCGCCGTTGGAACCCACGGCGACGTCGAACTCGTACTGCTCGATGCCCGAGTAGGGCTGGCTCTTGCGGAGATCGAGGTCGACGCCGGTGGCTCGCAGCGGGGGTCCCGTGATTCCGTACGCGAGGCACTCCTCCGCCGAGATGACGCCTACGTTGCGGGTCCTTCCCTCCCAGATGGGATTGGACTTCAGCAGGTCCTCATAGTCGGCGACGCCGACCGGAGTCTTCTCGATGATCTCCTCGACGTCTTCCTCCCACCCGTCCGGCAAGTCCGCCGCGACGCCGCCGGGACGGATGAAGTTGTGGTTCATGCGCAACCCGGTGGTCTTTTCGAAGAAGGCAAGGATCAGCTCCCGCTCCCGGAACCCGTACAGCATCATCGAAAGCGCCCCGATGTCCATACCCTGCGTGGCGAGCGAAACGAGATGACTGGCTGTGCGGTTGAGCTCGGTCATCAAGATCCGGATGGCCTGGGCCCGCGGTGGTATCTCCAGGCCAAGCAGCTTCTCGGTGGCCAGCGCGAAGACGAGTTCATTGAACAAAGGAGCGATGTAGTCCATCCGGGTGACGTTGGTGCCTCCCTGCATGTACATGAGGTTCTCACCGGTCTTCTCCATGCCGGTGTGCAGGTAGCCGATGATCGGCTTGACACGGCGAACGATCTCACCCTCGAGCTCGATCTGCAGGCGCATGACCCCATGAGTGGAGGGGTGCTGGGGACCCATGTTGATGATCATCCGCTCGTCTTCGGCGATCTCGTCATCGAGGACGTAGTCGTCATCGACGCGAACACCCATTTGTTCGACCAAGCGCTCCTGCGACTCGTCCCGACGCATGCTCTGGGAGCCTTCATCCGTTGCGTGGCGCATCCAATCGGGCGCTTCGTCCGGCGTGATCCACACGTCCCGTGTCTCGCGGTGCGGCTTCCTGGTGGTGGTGTCGTCGCTCATCAGGTCACCTGGGGAGAGGATTTGAATTGCACGGGAACGGATCCGGTCGAGAAGTCTTTGCGGAGCGGATGGCCGACCCAGTCGTCGGGGAGCAGAATCCGGGTCAGGTCGGGATGGCCTTCAAAGATGATCCCGAACATGTCGAAGGTCTCTCGTTCGAAGAAGTTGGCTCCCGGATACACCGGAACCAGCGACGGCACGGTGGCATCGTCGGCTGGTGCCGGAACTCGCAACCGGAGGCGGATGTTGTGTTCCAACGAGAGCAGGCCGACCACTACCTCGAAGCGAACCCGGCGAATACGCAGGTAGTCGACGGCGGTGAGGTCGACCAGCATCTCGAATCCGGCCTCACGCGCCGCGAAGGCAAACTCGCGCAATTGAGCTTTCGGCACCAAGGCGGTGTCCTGCCCGCTCGAGAGTTGCCACTCGGCATCGGGGAATTGCTCAAACAGGGCGGCCAGGACCGGATGGTCCGGGAGAGCGTGCTCCGGGACGATGGTGTCCGCCTCCACGGCCTCGTCTTCCTTCTTCGGTTCTTCGGCCATCAGCGCACGATCTCCCCGCTCATGATCTTGTTCTGCAGGGTCAGAATCCCGTGAATCAGCGATTGCGGCCCGGGAGGACATCCCGGCACGTACACATCGACCGGGACGATCTGGTCGACTCCTTGCACCAGCGCGTAGTTGTTGAACATGCCGCCCGTTGATGCACACGCTCCCATCGAGATCACCCACTTCGGCTCGGGCATCTGGTCGTACACATTGCGCAGCACCGGCGCCATCTTCTGGGAAACGCGGCCGGCAACGATCATCAGGTCCGCCTGGCGGGGAGATGCCCGGAAGACCTCCATCCCGAAGCGGGCCAGATCGTAGTGGGCGGTGCCGGCCGCCATCATCTCGATGGCGCAGCAGGCCAGGCCGAACGTGGCAGGCCACATCGATCGGGTCCGGGCCCAGTTGGCCACCTTGTCGAGCGAAGCAACGAGGATGCCCGGAGGCGAAGCGGACTGCTCCACTACGCGGCCTCCTCATCCACAGTCTCGAAGGTCGGACGGTTCCTGGCCCGGCGGGGGATGTTCCAGTCCAGGGCCCCGCGCTTCCACACGTAGCCGAGCGTCTCAATGACCAGAGCGGTGAAGATGCCGACGGCCGCCAGGCCAAACCAGCCCAGTTCACGGAATCGAACCGCCCAGGCGAACAGGAAGATGATCTCGATGTCGAAGATCACGAACAGCATGGCGACGAGGTAGAACTTGACCGGGAAACGCTGGGACGGCTCGACCTCCGGGACGATGCCGCACTCATACGGGGCCAGCTTCTCAGGTGTGGGGCGACGGGGTGCGAGCAGGTTGCCGAGGTTGATGGAGATGATCGCGAACACGATCACGAGGACCAGCATGATCGCGATAGGCAGGTAGTCGGCCAGGTTCACCCTTGCGTCTCCTTTCGGGACAAGACTAGGTAGTCAGGCCGGTTCCGTACAAAACCGTGCAGGACCAGGGTGGAAGTCGCCGGCGAGCGCCCTCTTCCCGTCACCGATGCGGTGGGTCCTCAGGGGATATCGGCCCTCCGGCCGGCAGGGTCACCGACCGTCAATCGCCCGATCGGCGGCGGCCCCGGCATGGATCCGCGTCGTATCGAACAGCAACGTCTCTGTGTCATCCGGTCCAATCAGCAAGCCGATTTCGGTGCAGCCGAGGATCACCCCTCCCGCTCCGCGCCGGACCAGGCCCTCGATGATCTCGAGGTAGCGCTGCTTCGACGCATCCCGGGTCACCCCGAGGCACAGTTCGCCGTAGATGACATCGTGGACGAAACCGCGATCTTCGGCTTCCGGCACGACAACCCGGAGCCCGTGCAGCGCCTCGAGCCTGCCCCGGTAGAAGTCCTGTTCCATGGTGTACCGGGTGCCGAGCAGGCCAACCACCTCGACGCCCGCTGCTACAACGGCGTGAGCGGTGGGGTCGGCGATGTGCAGGACCGGCATCCCGGTCTGCTGCTCGATCTCGCCCGCCATCCGGTGCATGGTGTTGGTGCAGATGACGACGAAATCGCCCCCGCCCGCCTTCACCCGTCGGGCGGCATCGACCATCAATACGGTGGCCTGCGACCAGTTCCCCTGCTGCTGCAGTTCCTCGATCTCGGCGAAATCGACCGAGTAGAGAACGATCCGTGCCGAGTGCAATCCGCCCAGCCGTTCCTGGACTCGCTCGTTGATGATCCGGTAGTACACGGCGGTCGATTCCCAGCTCATCCCGCCGATGAGGCCGATGGTCTGCATGGGAAGAGCCTAGGTGCCGGCAGCCAGTCGTCTTATTCATCGGTCGTGCCCGGGGCCTACGATGCCCGGATGAACACAATCACCCCACCTCCCGCCCTCACCATCGTCGGTGCGCAACTCAGGAACCGACCGGATCTCGTCGACATCGAGATCGACCACGGTGTGATCCGCTCCATCGAGGTTGCCGGTGCCAATCCTCCGCAGGGCCGGCCGATCGATGCGGACGGGAACCTCGTCACCGAATCGTTCGTGAATACCCACCTGCATCTCGACAAGGTGTTCACGCTCAGCAGCCTCGGCGACGCCGCCCTGGCCGACTACCAATCGGGAGAGATGGGCAGCGCCATGGGGGCCATCGAGAAGGCGGCGGCGGTCAAGCTCGGCCAGGAGCGCGAAGCCATGTTGACGGCCGGTCGGCGGGCTTTGGCGATGGCCGCCTACTACGGCAACACCCATATTCGGGCGCTGGCCGACGTGGACTCCAAGGCAGGGACCCGGGGGGTTGAGGTTCTTCTCGCGCTCAGGCATGAGTTTGCCGACGTCGTCGACCTCCAGGTCGTTGCGTTCGCTCAGGACGGCATCATCCGCGAACCGGGGACGGAGACGTTGCTCAGGCAATGCATGGACCTCGGCGCCGATGTGATGGGCGGGATCCCCTGGATCGAGTACACCGAGGCCGACATGGCCGAGCACGTCCGTATCTGCTTCGACATAGCCGTTGAGTACAACGCCGATGTCTCCATGCTGCTCGACGATGCCGGCGATCCGGGCTTGCGGACCCTGGAGATGATGGCCTCCGAGGCCATCCGACGGGGTTGGCAGGGCCGGGCACTGGCGCACCATGCCCGGGCGATGCAGCTCTACCCCGACCCCTACTTCGCCCGGCTGGTCTCGCTGCTCGCCGCCGCCCGGGTCGCGGTGGTGTCCGATCCGCACACCGGACCCCTTCACGCCCGGGTGAAGGAGCTACTGGACGCCGGGATCACGGTCAGTCTCGGCCAGGACGACATCTCGGACGCCTACTACGCATTCGGCCGCAACAACCTGCTGGAGGTTGCGTTCCTCGGCGCCCACCTGCTGTGGATGATGGCGGGGCCCGACCAGGAGGTGCTGTACGACTGCGTGACCACATCGGCCGCCCGATCCATCGGCCTGACCGATCACCGGCTGGAAGTCGGCGCCCCGGCCAACCTGGTTGTGGTTCGAGGAGAGAACGTCACCGAAGCCCTCCGCTTCCATGCTGCTCCCCTGGCCGTCGTGAGCCACGGCCGGCTGATCGACCAGGGAGCGCTGGCCGACCAAGCACGGCTGCCGATCTAGGGGAAAGCCCAACGCAAGGCCCGCGGGGTGTGGCTTCTTCTAGGAGATGGCGATCGGACCGACCGTGCCCAGGACTTCCCAACCGGCTTCCCCGATTTCGAGGGCATACGTCAACCAGATGCCGCACAGTCCGCCGCACCACATCTCCATGTCGATAGTCGCTTCGTTGCCGTCGATATCAGGCGCTCCAAGCGTGATGATGGCGGCACCGTCGATCGTCGGGCGGAGATCGTCGGTGATGAAATCGTTCTGGTCCGGGATAAACCGGACTTCACTGAGATCCGAGATTTCCGTTGTCAGTGCGTCGATCTGAACGCCGGTGAGGGCAGTGCCGTCCTTCAGGTGATCGACGACCAGGACCACGCCGAATACGTGGCCCGGTGCGAACGTCGTGTCGTTGGTGAGCAGATGCATGGTCGCCCGGACCAGGATTTCAGTCGTCCCGGCCTCCCCTTGCGACGCGGACTCCGGCCTGGTGGTGGTGGTCTGCCCGGCTTCATCCGGCCCACAGGCGCCGAGCACCATTGCCAGGGCAACCAGCGAGATCATCATTCGTTTCATGTTGGTTTGACGGCTGCGGCCGTTGGTTCGGTTCCCGGCGTACGATGAAGGACATGGACATCACCGTGACCTACGACCGGCGGACGGCCCTGATCGTTGTGGACGTTCAGAACGACTTCGCCGACCCGGCGGGGAGCTTGTACGTACAGGGCGGCGAACATGTCGTGCCGCTCATCAACGCGGAGGTAGCCCGTGCCCGGGCTGCCGGGAGTTTCGTCGTGTACACGCGGGACTGGCATCCCGGGAGCACGCCACACTTCGCCAAGGACGGCGGCATCTGGCCGGTCCACTGTGTGATGGAGACGTGGGGAGCCGGATTCCACCCCGACCTGCTCGTCGACGGACCGGAGGTGAAGAAGGGATCCCGGGGCGAGGACGGTTACTCCGGGTTCTCGATGCGTGACCCGGAAACGAACGAGGTCACGCCGACCGGACTGGAGGCCCTGCTGCGCGACCGGGACATCGCCCGTCTCGTCGTGGCCGGGCTGGCCACCGACTACTGCGTGAAGGCGACTGCTCTGGACGGCCTCGCCCTGGGCTTCGAGGTGGGACTGCTCACCCGTGCCGTGCGATCAGTCGATCTCGAACCGGGCGACGGAGCCCGTGCCCTCGAAGAGGTGGTCGCCGCAGGAGGGACTGCGCTGTAGTGATATCCCCTGCGGGCATCCGCGAACTCGAGATGCTGTCAATGCGGGCTCTGCCTGCCCTCGAGACGGAGCTGTTCGATGGCTGGGTGTTGCGCGCAACCGGCGGATATACGGGCCGGGCCAACTCGGTCGCCCCCCTCGATTCCGGAGAGCTCGACCCGCCGGAGAAGATCGCCTTCACGGAAGCCTGGTATCGATCACGGAGCCTGCCCCCGATGATCCGGCTGACCCCGGTCGCCCAACCGCCTCACCTGGAGTCATTCCTCGAGGAACGGGGCTGGCGGTTGCGGGATGAAGGCGTGAGTGTTCAGATTCGCAAGCTCGACGGCATCGTGTCCCCCACCGCCAAGGTGCACATCACCGAAGGGCCGCCACCCGATGGCTGGCTGGTGGCCCTGGCGGGCTTTCAACCAACCGTCGAGGAACACTTCGCATCGGTGCGCACGTCGTTGTCACGGCTTCCCGCAACGAGCGCTTCTGGGACCATCAACCACGACGAGACTCCGGCAGCCGTTGGGCGGGCGGTCCTCGAAGACGGGCACATCGGCTTGTTCGACATCTTCACCCGTCCGGATCTGCGAAACCGTGGACTCGCCGGCGATGTCACGAATGCTCTGCTCGGCTGGGGAATACTGCAAGGTGCCTCGATCGCGTACCTGCAGGTGGTTCCTTCCAACGAAGCGGCCTGCCGCCTGTACGCCGGACTGGGTTTCCACGAGGCATACCGCTACTGGTACCGGGTGGCACCGGATTGAGGCGAGGACGGGCCGGTCACAGATGACGAAGGCGCGGGAGTGGGTTGCAGACGTCCTGGAGGACCGCGTGGCTCGCATCGAGAGGCTGACCGGGGCGACCTCCTCCGACGTCTACCGGGCCGTCATGCAGCACGGTCCGCCCGTAGTGCTCAGATTGTTCTCGAACCGGGAATGGCTGGCCCTGGAACCGGACCTCGCGGAACATGAGGCCGCCGCGCTGCGAGCCGTCGGCGCATCGCCCCTTCCTACGCCGCACCTGCTGGCTTTCGATGCCACGGGATCACAGGCGGGCCTCCCGGCCGTGGTGATGAGTGAGTTGCCGGGCACGGTGGTCGTCGACCCACCCCACCTCGACCCCTGGCTCGACGGACTGGCCGGCGCACTGGCCACGCTCCATCAGTTCGAGGTCGACGACTTCCGCTGGACGTACCGGGTGTGGCAAGACCTCGATCGCCTGACCGCACCCGAATGGTCGTCCGAACCAGGCCGGTGGGAGAAACTGATCGACGACGTGAAGCGGGGGCTTCCTCCGTCACCTGTGCGTTTCGTTCATCGGGACTTCCACCCGACCAACGTCCTCTGGTCGCAAGGTTCAGTCACGGGCCTGGTTGACTGGGTGAATGCCTGCCTTGGGCCCACCGGGATCGACGTAGCCCACTGCCGGCTCAACCTGGCCGCCATGCACGGGCCCGGCACCGCGGATGCGTTCTCGGACCGCTATCGGGCGCGCACCGGATCGGTTTTCGATCCGCGGTGGGACCTGGTGGCGGCGGTCGAGTGGCTCCCGGACGTTGCGGCCTACCCGCCGTGGCAAGACTTCGGCCTCACCGATCTGGACACCGCGACCGTTCGAGCCAGGGTGGAAGCCTTCATCGACGAAGCACTCTCCCGCCTGTAGAGGCCGATGGCTAGCCCGGAACCATCCGCACCATGCGTTCGAGCATGCGATAGGCCCGTTCGCCGATGTGCTGCTCTTCCGGCTCCAGTAGGTTCGACATGACTTTCAGCACCCACTCCATGAGCGGTTTGGAGCGAAGTCCGACATGGGCGAGCGTCCACATCACCTGCGGGTAGCCGATGGCCTTCACGAAGATGCGGGCCATGCGGTAGTACAACCCGTAGGTGTCCTCGAGATCCTGCGGGTACCGCTGGAGCAGGCCGAGGTCGTCCGAGGTCAGCGCCCGGTGCACGTGATCGGCGGCCATTCGTCCGGTTTCGTAGGCATAGGCGATACCCTCGCCGTTCCAGGGGTTGATGGCTCCCACGGCATCGCCGACGAGGACCCAGTTCGATCCGGCGTACGGCCCGACCGAGAGGGCCATGGACAGCTTGCCGCCGCGCGGCTTGGACAGCGCCGCTTCCGGGGAAAGCTCCCAGTAGTCCGGAGCACTGTCGACGTAGGCGGCCATCATGTCCGATGTGTTGATCGACTTCCACTGCCGGAAGGTCGACAGCAGCCCCACGCCCACATTCACGGTCCCGTCGCCGAGTGGGAACACCCAGCCATACCCGGGCATCGACTTGCCGTTTGCATCACGGATGTCGAGCTGGCTCTCCATGTACGAGTCGTCGGATCGGGGGCTCGAGAAGTAGCCGCGAGCTGCCATCCCCATGGGATAGTCACGGCGCCGGTGCGTGCCCATGGCCCGGCCGAAACGGGTCATTGACCCGTCTGCGATGACCACCACCCGGGGATGCAACCTTTCCCGATCGCCGTTGGCTACGAGGTCGACGCCCGCCAGGTGCCCGCCTTCGATCACCGGGAATGCCTCGGTGTGCTGGCGAAGCAAGGCTCCCTGTTTCTCGGCCAGGCTCGCCACCCGGCCGTCGAGGTCCATACGGCGGATGATGCCGCCCCAGTTCGGGTAAATCGAGTGCAGCGGCCAGTCCAGCTCGATCATCAGGTCGTCCCCGGCGTAGGACCGCAGCCCGGTGATCTTGTGGAACTCGCCGACGTCGAAATCGAACCCCATCTCGGTCAGCTGATAAATGGAGCGAGGCGTCAGACCGTCGCCGCACGTCTTCTCGCGGGGGAAGCTCTTCTTCTCGACGACCGTGACGGAATGTCCATGACGGGCCAGCCGGTATGCGGCGGCCGAACCGGCCGGACCGGCACCAACAACAACGACGTCGGGCTGTGAAGACATGGAAAGGGAGGATACCGACCGATAGGAAGTACTCAGTACTCAGTACTCGGTACTCAGTACTCGGTACTCAGTACTCGGTACTCGGTACCGGTTACGAAGTACCAAGTACGTCCGGCGTAGCGAGCCCTACGGAACGACCGGGTAGCCGTCCTCGTACCAGCCGGCGATGCCCGTCGCCACGTTCTCGACCCGGGCGAATCCAAGATCTTCGAAGATGGGCAGGGACTGGCCGCTGCGGTTGCCACTGTTGCAGTAGACGACGTAGTGCACGTCCTTGTCCAGAGTATCGAGCTGGTCGCGGAAATCCGCGTCGTAGAAATCGATGTTGACCGCTCCGGCGATCTTCCCTGCGCCGTACTCCTCAGGGGTGCGGATGTCGAGCAGTACAAAATCGGCATTGCCGGCGTTCTGCTCGATGATGGCAGCCGCCTCGGCGGGCGAAACGGTCGTGATTTGCTGGTCGACGGCGGTCGTCGACGAACAACCGGCAAGCACGGTGAGCAGCACCAGAGCCACGCCCAGGAGACTGGAGATGCGTTTCATGGTCGAATGGTCCTTTCCAGGTGTCGACGACATGATACCCCCTGGGGTATCTACGTCGTCGCGGTGGGGCACCCGGAAACCGGTTGCCTCGTTTTTGGAGATCCGGCCGCGTCGTATAACGTTCCCTTTGTGAAATTGACGCGTATCCCCCGAGCCACCGTCAACCGGCTCCCGCTCTACCTGCGTGCCCTTGACGTGATCCCCGATGAGCAAACCACCGTCTCGTCGAAGGAACTGGCCGAGCTGATCAAAGAGAACTCCGCCAAAGTGCGCAAGGATCTCTCCTTCCTGGGCACCTACGGCGTGCGTGGTGTCGGCTACAACGTCGAGCAGCTCCGCTTCCAGATCCGCCGCGAGCTCGGCCTGACGAGGACCTGGCCGGTGATCATCGTCGGAGCGGGCAACCTGGGATCGGCGCTCGCCAAATACGGGGGTTTTCTCCCGAGCGGATTCGAGGTCGTCGGCATCTACGACAACGACCCGAACCTCATCGGCACAACCGTCGGCGCCCTCACCGTCCGCCCCATGGAGGCCATCGAGCAGGATGCCAAGGAATCCGGGGTAGAGATCGGAATCATCGCTACACCGGTGCCGGCCGCCCAGCTCGTAGCCGAACAGCTCGCCGCGGCAGGGTTCAAATCGATCTTGAACTTCGCTCCGATGGTGCTGCGAGTCTCACCCAACGTAGAGATTCGCCGCGTGGACCTGTCGACCGAGCTACAGATCCTCGGGTACTACGTTCAACGGGCCCTCGCCGAGGCCTAGATGTGCTCTTCGGGGAGGTTGTCCTTGAGGGTGTTGATGGGGGTGGCCCATTGGAGTGATCCGTGGGCTCTGTGGTGATTGTAGAAGTGGATGAATCCTTGGTAGGCGTGGTGGCGTTGGGTTTCTGAGCTCCATGGTTGGATGTATGCCCATTCTTCGAGCAGGATGCGATGGAATCGTTCGACTTTGCCGTTGGTTTGGGGCCGGCGGGGTTGGGTCTTTTTGACGGTGGTTTCGGTGGCGTGACAGGCGCGGTGCCATAGCCCTGAGCGATAGCAGGCTCCGTTGTCGGTGATGACTCGTTGACAGGTGATCCCGATCGTCGAGTACCAGTCGGCGGCTCGTCTCCAGAACGCAGCTGCCGTGGCTGCTTTCTCGTCGTCGAGGATCTCCGAGTAGGCAATACGGGTGCGGTCATCGATAGCGGTGTGCAGATACCGGTACCCGACCCGACGGTCTTTGCTCTTTTCGCCTGTGTAACCGCGGCCTCGGACTCGCCAACCGCCCTGGTCGGGAATGGCAGCGAGCTTTTTGATATCGACATGGATCAACTCGCCAGGGGCCTCTCGTTGATACCGGTGAACCGATTGGCGACTGGTTGCCCGATCGCCACGATCTAACCGTCCGAGACCTGCACGGCGCAAGATGTTCTGCACCGTCGAGGCCGCCAACCCCACCTCATATGCAATGTGATCTGCACCCCACCGGCGTTCGCGACGTAACCGCACTACCCGGCGTCGTATACGACGAGGTGTCCGGTTCGGCGACCGGTGCGGCCGAGACGAACGATCCCAAAGCCCATCATCGCCCTCAGCAAGCCACCGATCCCGCCACTTACGCACCGTTTTGGCATCGACCTGGAACCGCTCAGCGGTCGCTTCGATCGTCCACCTGCGTGACACAACACAATCCACCATACGACGCCGCCCCTTCGGCGTAAGCGGCGCATTCGGATGCTGACATCTAGCGTGGGCCATGAGCCCTCCCTACGAGTAGTGAGTCTGTCAACCCACAGTCTCGTTCGGAGGGCTCACCCAATCACACCATCCCACCAGGGACAACGTCCCCGGTTGTCACACCTAGACCTTCTCGCGTTCCTGCTCTTCCTCAAAACGGCTGAGGGCCGTCAGGAACATCCCGAACAGAATCAGCGACGCCAGCATGAACGTCAGCGGGATGATGCGAATCTCGAACGCGTTGAGGCCCTCGAAGTCGGCCGGCCGTGGCCCGCGCGGCGCGTAGAGAACGAACAACAGGCTGTTGATCGCAGTCCAGCCGAACGTGGCCGCTCCGGTGATCAGAAACGCCAGTTTCTTGCCGAGATTGGTCCAGTTCAACAGATAGACCGACCCGATGAACACAACGATGGAAGCCACCGTCAACAGGACACCGGTCACCGCCAGGTTGGCCGAGAGAATCTCCCTGAACAGTTCCCGCATTTCAGTCCCCCGTCAACGTACTGCCGCGTAAATACTGCACGATCAACTCCAGGTCGTCCAGCGAGAGGACCGGCCCAAAGGCAGGCATGCGTCCTGATCCGACTCCATTGACCCCGTAGGGGACCCCGTTCTCGGAGCCTCTGGTGAGAAAGGTCACCATGTCTGCAGGGTCGAGGAACTGCACGTTCGGCCGGCCGTCCCAGAGCGCCGGACCGAGGGCACCGGAACCGACGGGCTGCGTGAACGCGACACCGGCCGAATACCCGGCCGTGTGGCAGCGGGCACAGTAAGCGTTGAACAGCCCGACGGCCCGGCCGGCTCTGTCGGCATCTCCTGCAAAGGTAGCGTCTGCCACCGCCGCGATGTCGATCTCCCACTTGCGGTCCTGCTGCGCCTGCTCGAGGAACTCCAGACCGGCCACCGCCTGGTTGAGGAGCTTCTCCTGGTTGTCCGCGGTCACCTGCAGCTTCGTGGCGGCCGTCTCGAGGGAGGTGACTGCTTTTCGAGCCAGCTCGAGATCGTCCTCCCCCGGACTGGTTTGCGGACTCTCGGGATCAAGCGTGACCGCCAGGGCCGGATCCCCGAGGGCTTCGCCGGCTTCGGCGAGCAGGGTGGTCAGTTCCTGTTCGGTACGGTCCGCCAGGCCATCGCCATCGACGTCGATGCCATCACCGGCCGACTCCAGAGCATCTGCGGCGCGTCCGGCCAGCTCACCGGCTATTCCCACCTGGGTCGGAGCCGCCTCGATCGAGGCGATGAGCGAGGTTTGCCCGGCGATGGCGTTCTCCATCAGCGTGTCGGCCGTGTCCAGCCGGGACAGTGCTTCGTTGATGCTTGGTTCGATCTCGAGCAGAGCTTCGTCCTGGGGGATCATGAATTCTTCCGACTGCAGATACTCCATCAGCTCTTCGATCTGCTGGTCGTTCAGCGGACCGCCGCCGTCGAGTCCCCATGCGGGCATCGGCGAGTTCGCCCGGCCGTAGACCAGCCAGAACTTCACCTCTTCGGGCGTGTACCGGTAGAAGACGGAGTTGATGTCGGGGGCCGACCAGGCAACGCTGATCCCGCTCCGCTTTTCCACGTACGAAGCAACCCCTCCGCCGCCGTCGACACCGTGGCAGATCCCGCATTGGAATTCCTCGAACAGGTGGGCGCCCCGTTCCAGAGCAACGTGGTCGAATTCCTCGACGAAGCCCTCCTGGCGGCTCTGCTCACTGACGAAGTAGATCGGCAGCGACAGCGCCAGGATCCCCGACAGCACCACCGCCGAAGCCAGGGTCTTGTCCAGCCGTTTTGACTCGAGGGTGTCGTCGGTGATCCCGGGAGCCAGATTGGGTGCTATTTCTTCTCTGCTCCGGCCCCGCAGGCTGTTGGCCACCAGGAATGCCAGCCAGCCGATGGCTGCCAGGGCAGCAACCGTGATGACAATGGTGCTGCTCTCCACCTATCCCCCGATCGCCACGCAGGAGGGTCCCTGCGGATAGGGAACGGTCTTGACCGCGGCCCGGGCGGTCTGGATGACGGCACCGGTGTCGATGATGAGGCGCCCGTCCTCGGTGACCTCGACCACGAACCGATCGAGGTTGCGGGGTGCGGGGCCGCCTTCGTACTCACCCACGAAGTTGTACTTGGACCCGTGACACGGACACTCAAAACCCTGGGATGTTGCACACCAGGGCACCCGGCAGCCGAGGTGTACGCACTTCTGCCAGAGGGCCGTGAGCCCCCCGGCCACGACGCTCTTGCCCTCGAATTGGATCCCATCAGGCTCGTCGAAGGGCATGACGTAGGCACGCGCGTCGGGGATGAAGAGAGGCTGCACCGAGCCGTCGGGCAGGAAGACCTGAGCGCGCACGTCCTCGACCAGTCCGGCGTCGATCTTGCCGCCGAATCCCCCGGACAGCTTGGGCCAGAAGAAGGCCAGCATCGACAACCCCATCAGGCCGAGATAGCCGCCGAAGGTCGCCAGCAGCGCCCGATTGAAGAACATACGGCGAGTGACACCTGCTTCCTCGGGCGAGACCTCGACAACTCGTTGGACTTCGGCCACCGCTACGGCGGCTGCCACGGCGGCGACAGGGACGGCTGCTTCTTCGGGCTCCGCCGGTTCTTCCTCAACGGCGGGAGTGTCATCCGCAGCAGGCTCCGCCTCGGCCACCGGTGCCGGGGCGATGATCGGGGCGGTCTCCTCTGAGACGTCGGCGGCCCGGGTTTCTCTGGAGAGCGCGGACCGCCAGTCCGTGGTCTTCTCCCCACCGCGCCGGTAGGCGATCGCGAACGCCGCCAGGGCAGCCAGCAGACACACGGCGCCGATGGACACGATGAGGATCTGCGGTGTGCTCATTCGAACGAGATCCAATCCTTGAGGTCGTCGAACCAGATGCCGTCCGACCACGGATAGCTGAAGTTGAATCCCGGTCCCCGGAACAGCACCCCGATGATCGTCAGGACTGCCGACGCAACCAGGAAGAAGGTGAAGAAGGCAATGGCGAATTTGCGATCCGAGGGTTTGGTCGACGGGTTCCGGTCCACGTAGGGAACCGCCATCAGGCCGATCAAACCGATCACGGTCGGCACCAGGACTCCCCCGACCTGCGGATCGAAGTACGACAGGAGTTCCTGCAGACCCAGGAAGTACCAGGGCGCCTTCGAGGGGTTGGGGGTCAGGTTGAAGTTGGCGAGATCGAGCAGCGGGGCCTGCAGAATGACGCTCAGCACGATCAGGAGTGACGTCACCGCCAGCAACGCAACGAACTCGATCAGCAACAGGTGAGGCCAGACGCTCACCTTGTCGGTCGGTTCGGCTTTGACCTGTTGAATCGACTTGGCACGGACGACCGTGAGGAGACGCTGGGGACGCACGCCTTCGGGCGTGCCGGCCGGCGGCACGACCGGGGGTGCGGTGACCGTCGTGGTGCGACCGGCGGCAACCTGAGCCGGTTCGGCGGCTGCCGCAGCCTCGACGGCGGCAGCTGCAGGGGCTGCGGCCGGTTCGGGCGGAGGAGGTGCTTCTGCAACCGGAGCGGGCTCCGCCGCCGGAGCAGGGGTCGATGGGGCACCACCGGTCATCTCCGCCATGATGTCCTCGACCGGACGACCCGTCGCCTTCGCCTTGGCCTCCGCCGAACGACGCAGCAACGCCTCAGGAATCTTCGAGTCAGACGCAGCCGCAGCCGGAGCCGCAGCAGGCTCCTCCTTCGCCGGAGCGGGTTCCACCACCGCAGGTGCGGGCTCGGCAGGCGCACCACCGGTCATCTCCGCCATGATGTCCTCGACCGGACGACCCGTCGCCTTCGCCTTGGCCTCCGCCGAACGACGCAGCAACGCCTCAGGAATCTTCGAGTCAGACGCAGCCGCAGCCGCCGCAGCAGCAGGCTTCTCCTTCACCGGAGGCGTCTCCTCTTTCACGGGAACAGGCTCCACCGCCTCAACCGGAGTGGGTTCCTCGACCTCGGGAGCCGGTTCGGCTGTTGCCGCTTGCGCCGGAGGAGCCGTGGTTCCCAACGCCTTCTCGCGAGCAGCAGCCTCACGCTCCCGGACATCGTCGGGAATCCTCGTACCGGGCGCGTCGGCGCTCACCCCGCCGGTGACCTCCTCGATCGCTGCGGCCGGTTCGGCCCCATCGGCGCCCAGGCCCATTTCCGCCAGAACCTGCTCCAACGGCACACCGAGCGCCTTGGCGCGCGCCTCGGCGGACCTCCGGAGAAGATGTTCTGGAATGTCAGGCATATGGCTTCCTTAGAGGGGTCCCGAGATCCCGCCGTCTTTGCGTACCCGCCAGAAGTGAACGGCCATGAAGATCACGATGATGAAGGGGAGGAAGAGAACGTGCAGCACGTAGAAGCGGAGCAGCGTGCTGCCGGTGACCTCAACACCGCCGAGGAGACCGAACTTGACCTGGTCGCCGAAGACCGGCACGAACCCGGCCATGTTGCTGCCAACCGTCACTGCCCACAGCGCCAGCTGGTCCCACGGCAACAGGTACCCGGTGAAGGACAACAGCAGGGTCAGGAACAGCAGGACCACGCCGACGACCCAGTTGAACTCACGCGGCGGCTTGTAGGCGCCGTGATAGAAGACCCGTGACATGTGGAGAAAAACGGTGAGCACCATGAGGTGCGCTCCCCAACGATGCATGTTCCTGACCAGCGACCCGAACGCGACACTGGTCGAAAGAGCCTCGATATCGGCATAGGCGGCCGGGACGGTCGGCCGGTAGTAGAACATCAAGAAGATGCCGGTGATCGTGAGCAGGATGAAGAGGAAGAAGCTCAGGCCGCCCAAACAGAGCGTGTACGACAGCCGCACGCCGTGGCGCTTCACCTTCACCGGGTGCAGGTGATAGAGCACGTTGTTCATGATCACGTACGAACGGTTGCGGGGACTGTCGGTGTAGCCCTTCTTGAACGGTGATCCGGGCCGGAAGATGCTCTCCCAGGCCTGGCTGGCGCGCACCCGTTCTCCGACCTCGCCCACCCTTTCCTTGAGGCTCGTTTTATCTCCGTTTGCCAACGTGTCTTCCCTTCCCTTACCAGCGCACGCCGTAGGCGTACCCATTCTTGAAATCTCTCTGCCCGGTGTCGACGGCCCACGGTGCCTCGTACAAACCTGCTTCGATGGCCTCGTCCGCCACCGAACCGGCGAACTTCCCGAGGGTGATCACCCCGGTCGGGCACCGGTCAATGCATAGCTGACACCGGGTGCACTCGACCTCATCGACCACAAAGAACCCGAAGGCTTCCTGATCGTCGGCCGGATTGGCGACCCCATGAGCCTCGGCGATCGCCGAGGTCGAGAGGTAGTGGATGCACTTCCAGGGGCAGATGTCGACGCAACCTTCACAGAGGATGCACTCGGATTGATCGATGTGCAGAAACTGCTTCGGTCGAAGGCCCTGCTGCACATACTCGGTTTCGACCAGGGCGAGCTGATAGTCGTCGCGAAATGGCGGGGTCTCGAACCAGACGTCGGTGCGGGCCATATCAGTCGCCCTTCACCAGCGGCCGGCCGTAGACGGACTGCTTCTCTTCGACGGCTGCGGCAGGTTTGGCTTTGCCCCAATCCTGGAGCTTGTAGGCGAAGACGATCGCGGCGCCGAGCATGACCAGGTTGTAGGTGCCCGAGACCGCATCTTTGACCACCGAGTAGCTGATATCCACCTCATTGCCCAGCACCAGCCAGGGGGGAATCGTGAACAGAATCCTCTGCGACGTGAACTCGAGCGGGCCCTGGGTCAAGTTGAGCCACTCCGAAGGGACCACCCCGAAGATGAGAACCAGTTCGATCCAGGCGATGAATGCGCCAAAGGTTGCGCGAGCCCAGGTGAGTTTCCGACCCATGAACCACAGGAACAGGGAACCGATAATCATCAACTGGGAACCGCCGAATCCGATCAGCTGTCCGAGCGTGACCCATTGCCATCCGCGCGGGATCCAGCCCAGATAGTCGACCTGGAGCGGCACCTCGACGCCGTCGATGAACTCGGTCTCGGGGAAAAGGGCGTAATGGGCAATGATGACGCCGACGGTCAGAGCCAGAGTCCCGAGGAGTAGGGCGGCGGCACCCAGCCGGGTCCTTTGTTTCTCTGTCAGCTCGGCCAACCGGTTCATTGGTTCGGTCTCATCTCCATCGCCACCAAGGACGCCGTACTCTACCGCGCAGATCTAGATCAGCAACGGTCAACAGGAGATTGGCGGTTCCGCCGCGATCGAGACACGGCGCAAGGAACGTCTCGTGTTTCGGGACGACACCGATCCGACGACCGCCGGTCCGCCTATTCGACCATCTTCCGGCGGAACAGAAACAGGGCGAGGGCGACGGTCACCGCGGTATAGCCGAGCACCCAGTACACATCGGTGGCGACGACTCCGAATCCGGCCCCGTTCAGCATGACATCCCGGGTCGCATCGAGGGCATGGGCGAAGGGAAGTGCGTTCCCGACGCTCTGGAACACACCGCCGATTGCGTCCAGGTCCATCCAGGCGCCTCCGAAGATGGTCAGGAGCAGGATGACGGCGTAGGCGCCGGACAGCGGCGCCAGGGGGAGGACCGATCCGAGGATCATTCCCAGGCCGATGTAGAAGATCGCCGTGACCAACAGGATGAGCACCACCAGCACGACACTTCCTTCCACCTCCAGCCCGAGAAACGCGCCGATACCGAAGAGCAGCATGCCCTGGAAGATGGCCACCGGCAGGTACGGCAGGGAGTAGGCAGACACGAAACCGCTCGCCCGCACGGGCGCCGTCAGCAACCGGGCGAACAGGGCGGTTTCGCGGTCACGAGAAAGGGTCATGGCGGCGCTGAACATCAGCATGACGAACCCGAACAGCACAATCCCCGGCGCCAGCACGGTCGGGGAGTAGAACACGTCGAACTCACCAAAGGCTTGCAGGACCAGGAGGAGCAAGAGCGGCAGCCCGATGGTGATTCCCAGCGAGAGCGGATCTCGCCAGACTTCCTTGAAGTTCCGCTTGGCCAGCTCGAGAGATCTCATTCCCGCAACTGCTTTCCGGTGAGCCTGAGGAACACGTCGTCGAGCGTGACCTGCTTCCGGTAGGTGGATTGGATCGTCACTCCCAGGGGCCGCAGAATGTCCTGGACTTCGTAGACGCCTGCCTCTTCGGCCTCGATCTCAATCCGGCCGTTGACGGTTCGGACCGCCGCATAGACCTGCCGGAGAGCGTCGATCGCAGCCTCCGTGACGTTCTCCGCCTCGACGACCGTCACCGACGTCCCGGCGATGCTGCTCTTCAGCTGAGCCGGGCTCCCCTCCGAGATGATCTTCCCCTCATCAATGATGGCAACCCGATCCGCCAGGGCATCCGCCTCTTCGAGGTAGTGGGTCGTGAGCAGAATCGTCTTCTTGCCTTTGAGGTGCTCGATGTGCTCCCAGATGGCTCTCCGCGACTGGGGATCGAGGCCGAGCGTTGGTTCGTCGAGGAACAGGACCTGCGGATCAGAGACGAGCGCCATGGCGATGCTGAGCCTTCGTTTCATGCCGCCCGAATACTTCTTCACCCGCTCTTTCGCCCGTTCTGCGAGGCCCATCATGTCGAGAAGCTCGCCGGATCGTTTCCGGGTCGTCTGCTTGTCGAGTCCGTGCAGGCCCGCCATGAGGCTCAGGTTCTCCCAGGCGTTGAGGCGCTCGGCGATGGCCGACTCCTGCGGGGAGACGTCGATGATTCCCTTGACGGCCAGAGGTTCGTGCCGGATGTCGTACCCCATGATCGTGGCGGTTCCCCCCGTGGGCCTGAGCAGGCAGCAGAGCATCTTGATCGTGGTGGTCTTGCCCGCCCCGTTGGGTCCGAGGAGGGAGAACAGCTCACCGTGCTCGACCGACAGATCGACACCGTCGACCGCAACGAACTTGCCGAATGATCGGGAGAGGCTCGATGTCTGGATGGCAAATGCGCTGCCGTCGGCAGGTCGGCTCAAGAACTCTCCCGGACGTCGTACATCCTTCCTACGGGTTCAGGCCTCGGCCGGATAGGGGACGATGGTCCCTTCGAGTTGACATTGGGCCCCGTATCTCCCTGGGGTGGCCGCCGCCGGCCAGATTGGATCAGTCCCCAGCCGCAGCGATGAAGGCATCGACGAGGGTTCTGCGGCCTGCTTCCGAATCGGCACCCACCGGCGGCTCATCCTCGACCGGCACCTGCAGGCGTTCCTGGCCCGCATCCTTACTGTTATCTCGTCATAGATAGCTCTAGTTTTTGTCACTTGGTGTCGCTAATATCGAACATATGTTCGACACAGTGATCCCCAAGGCAGCCGACGAGCGGGTAGATACCTTGGACACCCTGGTGATGGGTGAACAAGCCATCCGTTTCGAGGTACTCACCGAGATTGCTCGTCTCGATACCACCGAAACGTGGAAGCAGGATGGAGCGACCTCGATGGCCGATTGGCTGGTGGGCCGCTACACGATCTCAATCGCCACCGCCCGCGAATGGGTCAAGATCGCCCGGACCCTCGAAACCCAACCTCACATCCGCGGTGTCTACGCAGCCGGAAGGCTCTCGTGGGACCAACTCCGGGCGCTGCTCCGCTTCACCACCGCCGACGATGAGGCCGAGTGGGCCGAGAGAGCACCGTCGATGACCGTGGCCGAGCTGCGGGCCGTCCGCAAGACCGTCACCAGCGCCCGGGTGGTCGAAGCCCACGAGCAGCGCTGGGTTTCGTGGTGGTTCGACGATGACCGTCCGGGATTCCACATGACGGTCGACTTGGCCGACGTTGAAGGGGCCACCGTGGCCACCTGGCTGGCCAGAAGAGCCAACCAGTATGACCCCGATCCCCAGTCGGGCGTCTACGAAACGTTCGAAGCTCGGTGCGCCGACGCCCTCTACGAACTGGCCTCCCAGGACCTGGCGTCTGATCGGGACCACGACCGGGCCACCATCCTCGTCCATACGGACCTCACGACCCTCCTGGACAGAGTCGGAGCGGCCACCATCGCCGACGGACCCGCCCTCGCCCACGACACCTTGCGCAGGCTCGCCTGTGACGCCCGCATCCAACTCGCCGTCGCCGACCCCGGTGACGGGGTAATCGGAGTGGGCCGCACCACCCGGACCATCCCACCCTGGCTCAACCGCCTGGTCCGGGCGCGGGACAAGGGTTGCCGCTTCCCGAACTGCCGGAGAACCCGCTGGGTCCAGGTCCATCACATCATCCACTGGGCAGACGGCGGACCAACAGATCTCGACAATCTGCTGACGTTGTGCGGTTTCCACCACCGACTCATCCACGAGCACGGTTGGACCGTCAAAGGCGACCCCAACGGCACCATCACCTGGTGGCACCCCAACGGCTCCACGTTCGAACCGCAGGCACCGGCGCGACCGCTGGACCAATGGAAAAACATCCTCAACCTCATGCTCCCGGTTCGACCACCCGACCGGCCCGCGCCCGCGTGGTACCCGCTCCAACATTGACGGGTTCGGGTTCGACGGCGAGAATTGCCGCCATCCGTCGGCATGAAATCGGGGTCCTTTCGGCAGTCCCTGTGACCCTTCGGGTAAGCTCGTGCGCCGGGCAAGAAGATTCTGATTCGAGGAGGGTGAGGGGTTGGCTACCGCCACGACCACAGCGCGGCTATCGCTCGCCGATTTCCTCGCGCCCCGGAACACGGACTCGGCCGCCCGCAGGCACCTGATTGCCGCCGTCATATTCCTGCTCGTCGCCGGCTTCTTCACCATGCTGCTGTTCGTGAAGCTCGCCTATCCCAATTTCCTGGGTGGACAGGCCTTCACCACGTACGGCCGCCTCCGCCCGATCGCGATCTCGGCAACGGTGCTCGGGTTCGTGACCTTGATGCATCTGGCCGCCATCTACTACCTCGTCCCCAGGCTCACCGGAGCCCGCCTCTGGAATGAGCGGCTCGCCAACCTCGGTTTGTGGCTGGCAGTCGGCGTGAACGTAGCCGCCATCGTGGCGCTCGCAGCCGGGTACTCGGACGGCCGGGAGTGGCTCGAAATCCCCTGGTGGCTCGACATCGCCGTTGTTGCCATGCTGCTGGTGCCCGGCGCCGTTGTCGCTCGAACCATGAAGGACCGCACCGAAGAGGGCCTGTTCGTATCGCTGTGGTACTTCCTGGCCGGACTCTTCTGGGTGGTCGGGCTCTATGTGGTCGGCAATATCCCGAATCTGTACGGCTCGGCTTCACAGATCCAGTCGTCGTTCTTCGTGTCGGGAATGACCGAGCTGTGGTTGATCGGGATTGGGGTCGGCACTGCCTACTACCTGGTTCCCAAGATCACCGGCAATCCGCTCTTCAACCGCCAATTGGCCCTCATCGGCTTCTGGTCGCTCGCCTTCGCCGGAGCCTGGCTCGGCCAGAGCAGGTTCGTCTACGGCCCCGGCCCGGAGTGGCTGGAAACCACTGCCGCCGCCTTTGGTCTGGCGCTGGTGGTGGCGGCGATGGCGGTGGTCACCAACCTGGTCGGAACCATGAGCGGGAAGTGGTCGATGTTGAGTGAGTCGGCGGCGCTCCGATTCACGATGGTCGGATCAGCTCTGTACCTGGTTGCCGCCTTCCTGCGCTTCCTGCCGGGGATCCCGTCGGTGGCAGCCGTAACCGGTCTGACGAGTTTCGCGGACGGCACCATGGTCCTGGTCTTGTTCGGCCTCGTCGGTCTCTGGGCCGGCGCTTTCGTCTATCACGCCCTGCCCCGGTTGATCGGACGCGAGATCTACTCGGAGAGGCTCACCAGGGTGCATCTCCAGGCAACCCTGGTCGGAGCCGGCGGGCTGGCCCTCCTGCTGTGGCTGGCCGGCCTCATCTCCGGATACTCGTGGGCGGCCGGAGCGTTGACCGGCACCTATGTGGCCGTGGGCGAGGGCTTCGCCAACACGGTCGATCAAGTCCGCCTCGCCTACAGCCTCACAGCCCTGGCGGCGCTGGTGCTCTTTGGCGGCCAGGTCGCATTTGCCTACAACACCTATCGCACGTTCACCTCCGGCAGGCCCACGGCGCACGAAGCGCTGGTACCCGGCGCACCCCTCGAGGTGGCCGATGAGTAGCGAGACCCTCGCCGCCGCTGCAGAGGTCATGGGCGTCCCGGAGTCTCTGGTGCAACGATCCGCCCAGGCCCGTGCCCAGGCAGGCGGAATCGCCGTCGATGCCGTCCTGGGAGCATGGAGCGGCGGTGCAGCCGTTGCTCATGCTGCTGCCCCTCCTGCTGCTGCCGCAACCCCGGAGCCGGAACCAGTTCCGGTAACGGCCCCCGCTGCAGCGGCCGCCGCCCCGGCCGGCACACCGGACGTCGAACCCGCCCCCACCCCGGCTCCCGTCCAGCCCGCCGGGGCTGCCGCCGCCGTAGCCGTCCTCGAGGCGCCGATCCCGGAAGGGGCACCGGTCTTGACAGGACGCCGGGAAAGCGCTGGTGTCCTCCTGGCCGGAGTCGCGGGCCTGTTCCTGATTGCCGTGCTCTTGGCGATGGTGCTGCCGGCTCTCGACGGAACACCGGCGACGCCCCCACCGAGCGGTCTGAGCGAACTCGGAGTGCAGGGAAGAGAGGTCTATGTGGCCGAAGGCTGCTGGTACTGCCATACCCAGCAGGTGCGGCCCATCGTGGCCGACGCCAACCTCGGACCGGTGACGCGAGCGGACCTTCTGGCATCCATCGCTCCCGACACCCTGGGCATCCAGCGGATCGGACCCGATCTGGCCCACGCCGGAAGCCGCGAGCCGACCAGTGATCCTGCGTGGCTGGCCGAATTCCTTGTAGATCCCCGATCAGTGAACGAAGACAGCCTCCAACCCGCCTACGGCCATCTGTCTGATGCAGACCGGTCGGCGCTGGTCCAGTATCTCGTGGAGTCCCGATGAGCGAAAACCTGTCCGCCGCCGCCGAATCCATGGGAGTTCCCGAACCGCTCGTGCAGCGCTCCGCCGAGGCGCGCGCTGCGGCCGCGGCTGCCTCCGCCGAAGACGTTCTCGCAGCCTGGGCCGGTGGAAGTGCCGCTCCCACAGCTCCGGCCGCGCCGGCGCCCGAACCACCGTCCGAGGAAGCTGCTCCCGGGCCCGCCGCCCCGCCGGCAGCCGAACCCGCCCCCGCGGCGCCCGAGACCGCCGCAGAACCGGCACCGGCGCCACCCGTGCAAACCCCGGCCATCCCCGCCCGACCGGTGCCAGCTTCGGTCGGCATGGAAGAGGCACGGAACTGGGAGTCGGTCGTCACCGTCCCAACGGCCGGTCTCAAAGAGCGGACCAAGACCCGGGTGCCGTCTTGGTTGACGGCCGTCTTCGTGATACTTCCCCTTGCCGGCTTGCTCTACCTCTTGCAATTCTCGGGTGGGCCCGCCTGCGGCGACAGCGGCCTGCTGGCGGTCGATCGTGTCTCCGGCGAGGTCGTCAACTGCGACGGATCGCCGTTCGAGGGTCGCGGAGGACCCGGCAGCGGCTCCACGGACTTCCTAGCCCTCGGCACGGCTCTGTATGCCGACGCCCAGGTGGCCTGCATCGGCTGCCACGGCGCCAACGGCGAAGGCGGCGTCGGCCCGGCTTTTACCGGAGGGGCGGTTCTCGTCACGTTCCCGACGTGTGCCGAGCATGTGCAATGGGTGCAGCTGGGCTCCAGCGGCTGGCAAGCTGAGGTGGGCACCTCCTACGGAGCGCAAGGCACGCTCTCCGTTGGCGGCATGCCCGGCTTCAGCCAGTCCCTCAGCGACGAGGAACTCCGATCCGTCGTCGCTTTCGAACGGGTGAGGTTCGGTGGCGCCGGCCTCGACGAAACCCTGGCGGACTGCGGATTGGTGATCCCGGAACTGCCGGTCGACGGGACCGAGGCCCCGGCCGGCGAAGGTGGCGACGCAACCACGACCACCACCGAAGCCACCGGCTAGCTGTGCCCGGGCAAGCGACGATTCGAATCTCGTCGACTTCGCTGCATCCTGGATTACCGCGCACCGGGTAAACCGATCGAACGATCGGTAAATCACAAACCGGAGAAAAACACTCAAGGTCTCTCCAGCGCCTCCGATATCTGAGAAGGATGCGAAAGCATCCAGCCGAAGGGCTCCAACCCTTCCGCAACGCGGGGGGCGCGGTTGGTCATTCGTCGTATTTGGCCTTAGGCACGTTCAACGACCTAAGGTTTTAAAGGTAAGCCTCCCAGCCCGCCCCAACGACGGAGACCGACGGTCCCCCACCTTTCGAGAGGCCCCCGTTCAGGGGGCCTCTCTCTTTTGGGCGGCAGAACCCGGGTAAGCTCGGTACCCGCCGACCGGAAGCCTCGTTGCGCCCTGCCACCACCATCGTGATCCTCGTCCTGCTGCTGCTGATCGCCGTCGCCGGAGTCATCTTTGTCGTGCAGCTGATCTCCGCTTAGCTCGAAACCCTCATCGAGAGGTCGGTCCCTTCGGACAGGCCAAACCAGTCGTCGGCTCTGCCTTCCCGAACGGCCAGCGCCAGCAACCCGTAGGAATCGACGTGAAGCAGAGGCTTGCCCGGCTCGACCTCTCCGTAAGCGACCGCCCAGGGAAGCGTGTGATCCCGGTTCCCGATTCTGAGGGAGACCTCCGAGCCAGGCTGAAGACCGAGCAGGTGGAGTTCCTCGGGGCCGATATTGGTCTGGGCGTTCCCGAACCGGTCGATCCACCAGGCCTGGCCGCTGACGACGCCTCCTTCGGACTGCGAGAGCGGAAGGATGAGCGGCATCACGCCGGCCGGGTCGACCTCGCTCCCGAGATCGGACAGCTTCGCCTCACCGGTGGCGAGCACGGCGGCCGCCGGGCCAAACCGATCCCGACCGTCGAAGGTGGCTCCTTCACTCGGAATCAGCAATTCGGGATTCTCGATGGCAACGATGCGGCTGGCGCCGCCGACCATGGCGACTGCCGGAGAGAGCAGTCCGTTGTCGGGGCCGACGAAGTAACCCCAGGGGGTCTCCGCCGCAATGGGAACCCGCGACGTGCCAACGCCCGGATCGACGACGGCCAGGGCAACGCCCTGCGGCAGGTACTGGATCGCCCGCATCAGGGTGAGGGCGCCGGCCCGAACGTCGCCGGGTTTCACCCCGTGCGACACGTCGATGATCCGGCTCCCGGGGGCAATCCGGGCCAGGACCCCGTGCACCACCCCGACGAACTCATCCTGGTAGCCGAAGTCGGACAGAAAAGAGATAGGCAGGCTCATGACACGAGAGGTTATCGGAGGTCCGCCGGCTGCTCCGGTCCGACAAGTTCACTGCCTCGGCGTCGACCCGCTCTTTCCGCTCCTCGAAGGGCGTGCCGTGTTCGCCTCCCACGTTGAGGTCGAGATGAACGCGGTTCTTGACGGTCTTCGGTTCCGGAACTCGCTGGAAGAAGATCCGGGGACCTTTGCCCTCAGGGTCGATCACGGCCGAGGCGCTGTTCCACTCGCTCTCCGGAACCCCCATCTCCATGAGGAATGCCTCCCAGGAATCGAAACCAGGCGGTGGTGGCTGGACGACGTAGCCGAGCGCTGTCGACCAAAACCCGGCGAGCCGGGCCGGGTCGGCGCAGTCGATAACGATCTGCACGGCCGTCGTCACCGGTCCTGCCCACCTTTCCTCGAGCTCCCCTGCAGCTTAGGTTGCCGGTGCCGGCCCCGACCAACCCGGCCCGGCTGGTCTGCGCCGATAACCTTCCACTTCTCAGTACCATCCGGTTCGTGAACGACAACCCGCACGACGTACTCGTAGAACGCCTCGGTAAACAGCCCGGTGTCATCATGCTCATCGGCGCTCCCGACACCGGCAAGACAACACTGGCCCGCCAGTTGCTGACGGCCGGCATCGAATCCGGATTGACTGCGGCGTACATCGATGCCGACGTTGGGCAGACGATGGTCGGCCCTCCGGCCTGTGTCGGGCTGAAATGGGTGAGGTCTCGCCAGGACATGGACGATTTCAGCCGGGCCGACGATTTGCGATTCGTCGGATCGATCTCACCCGAACGATTGGTGCTCCAGGAGGTTCTGGCAACCGCCACCCTCGTCGAAGTGGCCCGTGAGGAAGCAGACCTCATCATTATCGACACCACCGGCGCCGTGTCGGGGGTCACCGGCCAGACGCTGAAATACCACAAGATGGAGATGTGCCGCCCGGATGTGGTGATTGCCCTCCAGCGAGGCAGCGAAATGGAGCCGATGGTCGGTCTCCTCAGGCGGTTCTTCTCCGCCACGGTGGAGCTCACCAGCGTCCACCCGGACGTCATCCCCGTGTCACCCGAAGAACGTCGCGCCCACCGCACCAAATGGTTCGCCGAGACGCTCGCAGCACCGCTCAATCGGTGGCGAGTCCGGCCGACCGTGTTCGCTCCCGCTCTCCCGACCGGTCTCGATCTGTCCAGGCTCGACGGCATGCTGGTCGGCGTCCACGACGGAACGGGTCGTTGCCTCGGACTCGGCGTGCTCGAGCACGAGGACGACACGTTGCGGGTCCTCACCAACGTCGGCGAAGGCATGAAAGGTCTGCGCCTGGGGTCCCTCAAGATCAACCTCGAAACCTTCGAGACGACGAGCGCCAACCTGCGCGAAATCATGTTCGGGCTCGACTTGTAGAACTCTCTCTCAAGATTCGGCCTCCTTCCTGCCGATACTCACAGTGGGATAGATACCACTGCTAGTGAGGCAAGGAAGGGACCATGATTCGTCGGACCGCCATTGTGATCACCACGGTCGTGCTGGCGATCGCGACATTCGTCTCCCCCGTCCTGGCTTCGCCGGGTGAGGAAGCCAGTTTTGCCAGCCTCATCAACTCCGAGCGAACCAACCGCGGCATGAACGCGCTCGACGTTTATTGGGACCTCGTCGACGACGCCCGGGTCCACGCGGGCGTCATGGCGGATGCCGACAAGATCTTCCACTCTTCCAACCTGGCCGGCGCCACGACCGGTTGGGCTGCGCTGGGCGAGAACGTGGGGGTCGGTCCGACCGTCGGCGAGCTCCACACCGCATTCATGAACTCTGCCGGACACCGCGACAACATCCTGGGCGACTGGGACTCCATCGGGGTGGGCGTCGCGAACACCGACCGCGGCTACATGTTCGTGACCGTGGTCTTCATGAAAGCCGCCGAAGCACCCCCTGCACCTGCACCTGCACCTGCACCCGCACCGGAGCCGGAGCCCGTGGAGGCCGCGCCCGTCGTCAACGCGGCGCCGGTATCCACCTCACAACCGGCCGCCGCCGCAGCGGTTGCTTCGGCCGCGACTCCGAAAACACCTTCCCCCGCCCCGGCTCCTGAGCCGGTCCCCGAACCGATCGACCGGCTGATCGACGACCTTCTCGCCGGCGGCGAGTTCCCCTTCTGCATCTGCTGATCGGCACCTCTGCCAAACCGGCGCAGCAAAGGCCCAAGGAACCTCTGCGAACTGCCTCCCGCACTTCCCCGAACAGGGGGCGGTTTCGCTTCAGCACCTTGGGCCTTGCTATAGCGGACACTACGAGTGCGTCAAGACCGAGTCAAGGACCCCGTTGTGGCAGAAAACCGGCTCGCGTATTGAGGTCAACAGAGGCTATCTATGGCTAACCGGAGGTTGTCTGGAGGGTTATGCCAGCGGTTATCCACTTTTCAACAGGAATCCACAACAAGTTGTGCACAACCTCTGTAGACAAGTATTTCTGGGGTTGTTTTCGCGCTCAAGCGAGCCGGACGGCGATGTCCGGCTACGAAGGTATAGGCCGCGATATTCCGCCGTACAACTCGAGCAAACGGTCCGTGGCCACCTTCCAGGAAAACCTCGTGGCGAAGGCAACGGCACCCTTGGACAGGTGGGCGGCCAGGTCATCGTCGAGCAAGATCCTGGCGGCAGCCGCCGCGAAGGCTTCGGGTTCCCACCCGTCGACGAGAAAACCCGACGTGCCGTCATCGATCGTATAGGCCAGCCCTCCGATGCCGGCGGCCACCACCGGCAGGCCGCACGCTTGCGCTTCGGCGGCCACCAGCCCGAACGACTCGCTGCGTGAAGGCACCAGAAGCACATCGGCCGCCCGGTAGTACGTGGCGATCTCCCGGTGAGGCCGGGCAGGAACGAACGCAACGGCTCCTCCCAGTTGCAGAGTCTCGACCCGGGCCCGGACCCGCTCCAGCTCGGCAACACCGTGTGGGCCGCTGGGACCGCCGACGACAACGAACCGGGCATCCGGAATTTCCGTGCGTATGCGGGCGAAGGCCTCCAGAGCAATGTCGAGGCCTTTGAGCGGCTGAATCCTCCCCACGAAGAGCACCACCGGGCCGTCGCCCCAACCGAGTTCCCGGCGGGCGGCCCGCCGGGAACCGGGAGCAAATAGATCGTGATTCACCCCGGGATGGGTGACACATAATCGGGCCGGGTCGGCCCGGTACCGGCGAGCCAGATCATCAGCTTCGAACGAGGTCGACGCAATGACGCAATCCGAACCTGCAATCACCTCCTGTTCGGCGGCAATCCGGACCAGGCTCTCGGCAGGCTCCCCCACCCGGCGCGTGGCGTCCTTGACCCGCCCCAGGGTGTGAAACGAATTAGCGAGCGGTATCCCGGTCGCTCGCTTGACGACAAGCCCTGCCCAACCGGATAGCCAGTAGTGACTGTGCACGACGTCAAAACGCTCCCCCTCGATGCGTTCGATCACCCCGTCGGCAAAAGGTTGAACGGTGGCGGGCAGGTCCTTCATCGGAAGAACGGACGAGGCCCCGGCGGGCACGTGCACCACCCGGTAACCGGGCGTGACCTCCACGTCGAGCGGGTGCGAGCCGTCGACGGCTCGAGTGAAGACATCGACCTGCACGCCGCGTTCCACCATCGCCCCGGCCAGCTCATCGATGTAGACGTTCATGCCGCCCGCATCCCCCGAACCCGGCTGGACGAGCGGCGAGGTATGCAGAGACAGGAACGCGACTCGCCGGATCATGTCGTGCCTTCGAAGGCGAAGAGGGGCCGCGGCGATGCGCCCAACCGGAACTTGTAGGGCTCATCACCCTTGAGGAAGTCGAACGTGGTTCGCCCCGCTTCGATCTCTCGCTCGATGAGCATGCTCAACAGAACGATTCCGGGCGAAGCCGCCGAGGCGCGGTCGTAGGCCGAGTTGTACAAAAAGAACCCGTCCGCATCTGCATAGGAAAAGGTGGCTGCAACGGGCCTGCCGTCCTCGCCACAGAGGAGGTCGACCAGCCACCCGGGCTGCTCGGCCAGCGTCGCGAACAACGCCTCCATGGCGGGATTCATGAACCGGCCCTTGGCTCCTGCCGAGCTGCGATGCAGCTCGACGAACCGGCGGAAACCCTCACCGGACCCCCGGTCGGTGACGAGTTCGGGTGCGCCGTGCACATCCTGGAATCGGCGTCGCTTCCGCCTGATCTCGTGGCGCTCCTTCTTTCCGATCTCGTGCAGGTACTCCCCGTACTCCGCCGGGAGCGACAGCCGCGCCGTTACCGCGTGCGGTCGCGCCGGGGCGTCATATCCTGCCCGCGTCAGACCCAGGCCCACCACGTCTGCCGCTTCGACCGGCAGGGAATCAAACCGGTAGCGGAGACCGGGGAGGGCGGACACCACGTCCGCGATCAATTCGACCGCCCCGTCGCCGAGCGGGCTGCGGTAGTCGACCAGATCGGCATGCCCGACCCAGCCCAGACCGGTCTCGTCGAGCACCAGCGGCACCAGCGCCGACCCCGACTCGGCCAGACGAAGCTCGCCGATCGGGGCGCTCTCCCACATCGCCTTCAGGAAGCTGCGCCGGGAAAAGGGTCCCGTGGCCCGACCGACCGGGGCGAGATCAAATGCAGGTGTCGACCAATCGGCGTGGAAGGTCACCATTCCAGCTGCACCATCGGCTCGATGGTTCCCTGTGGCAGCCCCCCGCCCAGCACGGGAGGATGGGAAATGCCCCGGAGGGCCTCCCGGGCGGTCCGGGAGAGGAGGCCCAGCTGATCGAGGGCAGCGACCATGCCGACACCAACCGCTCTCGGCGACCCATCCCATACCTTGACGGCGACCCCCAGCTGGTTGCGGACCGACACCCCGAGACATGCCTCCGCTCCGTGCTTGGCGGCGGCCTCGACCCAGGTGGCGATGTGCGCGGCGGGCTGGCCCTGGTCGCTGGTCAGGGCGGGCCGGCCGTGCATGGCCTGCCAGGCCGGCGCAAAGCGGGCGTCGCCGGCCAGCCGGGCGAAGGAGCCCGCCATGGAGAGAACGTTGGCTCGAAACGCAGGGACGCCGCAGCCGTCGACTCCAACCGGGCCGTGGTTCGCACCGAGAACGTCCTGCATCGTCCCCGCGATGCGTTCCTGCAAGGGATGGTCCGGGTCGAGGTAGGTATCGATCGGCCATCCGGAAGCGACACAGGCCCGCAGCATCGCTGCGTGTTTGCCGGAACAGTTGTGCCAGATGGCACGCGGGGCACGGTGCCCGGCCGCCACGAGCTGGTCCTGGGCTCCCTCACCGAACGGCCAGGCCGGCGGGCACTTCAGTGCGGATTCGTCGAGCCCGACTTGGTCGAGCATGGCTCGCACGATGGCCACGTGGACCGGCTGGCCGCCGTGGCTGGCACACGCCAAAGCCATCTGGTGTGGAGACAGATCAGCTCCCGACTCCTGCGAGACCGTCGCCTGAAAGGGTTTCGCCGCAGATCGCAAGAAGAAGGCTCGATCCAGGTCGCCGGTCGAGGCCCGCAAGCGGCCGCCGCCATCGACGGCGGCTACGGCTCCATCGTGTACGGCCTCAACGAGCCCGCTGCGAATGACGCGAGCCAGCACCGGGTGAACTCAGCCGACCGGGAGCTCGTCGGGGTCGACCTGCCCCTCCTTGTACCGCCGCATGATTTCGGCCTGGATGGAATCGAACACGTGCTGCACGGCCTTGCGGCCGGTTGAGATCTCTTGTTCGGTTTCCGCCAGGACCGCCTGGATGTCGGACAGCTCCTGGGTTTCGCACTCGGGGAGGCGAGACAGGAAGTCATCTTCCAGCACCCGATCGATGTGCCTGCGCCGTGACTCCGGCAGGTCGGGGGCCAGCATCTGTGGCACGCGTTGCTGCTGGCCGCCGGCACGTTCACCGGCACCCAGGATCTCAGGAAGTGCTTCGATCAGCGACCGGGTTTCTTCGCCGCTGCGGCGATTCAACTCGAACGCGAGCAAGTCCATGCGGCCGTGCAGCAACCGGCGATAGAACGACAGCTCGGTCTCGACTTCGTCGGCCATCCGGCGGCGGTCACGCAGCACGGCGACCGGGGCCGTCTCGAGGTCCGTCAGAAATTCCGGATCGAGCAGGATGTCGATGCGGCGGCGTTGTTCCATGGTCATGCTGTTACCCGCACGCGGCTTTGAGGGTGAAATACGGGTTCATGGGTGATCCGCCTCCCGGATGAATCTGGAAATGAACATGCGGCGCCCCTCCGTAGGCGTTGCCGGAGTTCCCGTTATAGCCGATCACGTCGCCTTTCGACACATAGACGCCGGTTGTGATGCCCGGAGCCCAGCCGCTCAAGTGGGCGTAGTAGTAGCCCGTGCGGTTGTCGGCGGTGAGCCATATCGACGTGCCGCCCAGCGAGTTCGTATAGGCCCGCACGCTTCCGCTCACCACGGCGTACACGGGCTGGCCCATCGGCGCGAACACATCGGTGCCCTTGTGGGAGCGACCGCCCGAGCGCGGGAACCCCCAGTCGTTGATGAACTGGACTGCGCCGGGGCTCATCGGACAGATGAAACCGGGGGTCACGGAGGAAGGCACGCCACCCGACGCTCCCTTGGCCCGCGCCGCCGCTGCGGCAGCCGCGGCGGCCAGCTGGGCGTCGTACTCGGACCTGAGCTTGCGACAGTCGTCGCTCAGCGTTCGGTAGGCGGCCTCTTTCTTGTTCATCGCGTCTTCCATCAGCTCGGCAACGTCGAGCGCTTCCTGGTTGAGCACCACCAGGCGTTCCTGATCGACCTTCAGCTCTTCCTGCCACCGCTCCATGTCGTTCTTGAGAGCGGCCAGGTGGTCGAGCGAAGAAATGTCCTCTTCCGTCACCACTTCGAGGAACTCCTGGCCCGTCAGTACTTCATCGACCGATGAAGACGACAGGACGAACTCGGCGACCTGGCTTCCGCCGTCCATGTACATCTCCACGGCGCGGCCGACTACCCGTTCGCGTATGTCGGCCACATCGGTTTGCTTCTCCTCGATTCGGTCGCGGAGTTGCAGCACTCGCAGGCTCACGCTCTCGAGTTCCTCGTTGACCTCGTTGTACCGGTTGAGGGCTTCGGCGGCGCGGCCGGCTGCGGCATCCCACTCATCCAGGGCCGCTTGGGAGCTTGCGCAGGCGGCGTCGACCTGCGCCTTGGTGACGGAAGACGCTGGCAGCGCGGAACCGAACACCCAGAGCAGGACCAAAGGCAAAACGAAGAGGACGCGACGCGCCCGTAGCCAATGCATGACGCCCATCAGCGTAGTGAGATCTCGGACTCTTGAGAAGTCACAGCCCCCGGGCTACAGCAACATCGTGACGAACGGCGCGTACACCAGGGCGGCCAGCACAGGACCGTCGAGAGCGACGAAGGAACCCTCAACGGCATCGGTGAGGTACACCTCACCGACTCTGATGAGACTGCCCATCGATATCCCGGACACGAGCCCCACCGCAGCGAAGACGCCAACCAGGAACATCCCGATGAGGTTCAGATCCCAGATGAACGAAGCGGCCACGGCGGTCACCACGATGGCGAGCACGGCCCCGGTGAGCGGGTCCATCGACGGTGTTTTGGCGCGAGCCAGCAGGCCGGCCACGGCCTTGCCGACGATGACCACCGCCAGGAACACCCAGATGAGATCCTGCCCGAGCACGGTCTCGATGCGCACCAACACCAGCGACCCGACCGACAGGGCGGCGGCCAGGGAGACCGTTGCGGTCGAAACGATCGAGACCAGGGTGCGGTGCCGCGGGGAGGCGAGCGCTGAGAGGAGCGTGATCATGACGGCCAGCCCGGCTGCCACTCCCAGGCCTATTCCGGAGCCGGCCGGGATGAGTTCGGCCACCTCGAATCCGTAGGTCGCCAGGCCACCGGCCAACACCGAGAGCAACACCGGGACCCGGTAGGGCCTCCACGGCTCGTCTTCGCCGGAGATGTCCCACGCCCAGAGTGCGCCAACGCCGACGAGAACGGCGACGAACCAGGCGGGCTCGGCGAAGGCGTTGGCGATCAGCAAAGCCAGGGTGGCCACGGTCACCTGAATGCCGGCGACGGTCAGCGTGGTGGCCGCCCCGCCGGAAACGGGAGGCAGGAGCGCCACCTCATCGTCGGGACCGACCGGGTCCTGGCGCCCGGCGGGCTCACCGTTGAGCCAGACGCGGGCATGGTCGAGGCTCATCTTGAACTGGCGGCCGTAGCGGTCGGCAGCCTGGTCGAGCACCACACCGACGGTGTCGCCCGAGATCTCGACGTCGGACGAACCGGCCAGTTCCCGGAGGTTGGCAAAGAGTCGAACGTGTGCCATGAGCACAGAGGTTAACGGCAAGAACGGGGAGGTACATTGTGAGGGTGAGATTCGTCGTAGATCAGGCGGCTGCCGCTGCCCCGTACATCCAGGTGCGCGACCAGATCCTTGCCGCCATTCGCAGCGGCGGGCTGCCGGTCGGAACCCGACTGCCTGCCATCCGAAAGGCAGCGGAGTCGGCCGGTATTGCTCCCGGTACGGTCGCCCGGGCGTATCGAGAACTCGAAGCTCAGGGCGCGCTCGACACCCGGGGGCGCCATGGGACCTTCGTAACCGATCCGGCCGGCAGCCGGGCCCTCCATCGACGAGAGCTGTCAGAACTCGCCGAGTCGTACGCCGGCACCGCCGCCCGGTACGGAATTGAACCTGCCGCAGCGCTCGAACTCATCGCTCGAGCGCTGCGTGACCAGGGTTGACCTCAGTCCGGGACGTCGTCTTCGGCTTCGACCACCACCGCAGGTGCCGGCTGTGGTTTGGGTGCGAGCCCGCTGAGAATGTTGATCCCGGTAGCGGTCTCGACCTGCTCGGTGAGCTTGATCACCGCAGCCGGGAGCTGGCTCATGACCGCGGGAATCCCCTGCGATCCGTTTCCTGAGTCGATCACCGTGACCTTGTCGATCGAGACACCCTTGACCGTGTCGACGATCTGGCCCAGTAGATCGGGAAGCATGTTGAGCAAGAAGATCTGCTGAGCGTCCTCGCCTGCTGCCTGGTACTGCTCGATGAGACGCCGGAACACTTCGATCTGGGCGGCGCCGTCCTCGATGATCTTGGCGGCTTCACCTTTGGCTCGCAGCTCTTTGGCTTCCTTTTCTGCCCTGGCCGGAGTGATCACGTCGGCTTCGAGACGCCGCTTCTGCAACTCGATCCGTTCTTGCTCCAGGGACTGCTCGGCGACGGCCTTGGCCTTCTCGCCTGCCACCTCCGCCTCCCGCTCCTTGGCAACTGCGAGCGCCTCCAATTCGGCTTCGCGCACGCGCAGGGCATTGGACCGTTCGACGATCTCGAGGTTGGCGTTGACCTGAGCGATCTCCGCCCGGCGCCGGGCTGCGGCCTCGGCTTCCTGAGCCTCGGTCTGGCGTTCGGCTTCGGCGACCCGGGCCTCCATGATCACCTGGGCGGTCCGCCTGCGGCCAACCGAGTCGAGGTAGTCGACCTCATCGGTGACGTTCTGGATCTTGAGCACGTCGAGGTCGAGCCCGAGGGTGCGCATGTCGTCGTCGGCCTCGTCGATCAGCGTCTGGGCGAACTTGAGGCGGTCCTCGTTGACTTCCTCCGGGGTGAGGGTGGCCAGCACGCCGCGCAGGTTGGCTTCCAGCGTCTCCTTGGCGATCTTCTGAACGTAGTCGGTCGGACGTGCCAGGAACCGCTCGATCGCGTTGTCGAGCACGCCTTCACGACTGGAGATCTTGATATTGCCGACTGCCTGGACCGAAAGCGGGATAGCGCCCTTGGAGTAGGCGTTGTGCACGTTGACGTCGATGGCGATGGTGTTGAGCTCCATCCAGTCGACTTTCTCCAGCAGGGGGATGCGGAGCGTCCGGCCACCGCGCAGGACGCGATACCCGCTCTGGCCTTCTTTGCCCCGGCCGGAAATGACCGCCACGAGGTTGGGCGGGCAGATCACGATGAAAGACCGCACGCTGATGAGCACCAGCGCAATGGCCAGAACAACAATCACCGCAACGGTGATGACTACATCCATAATCAACCTCTCTACGAAAGCTCTCGAAACGACGACACCCGGGCGGTGCCCTTGGTGACCTCTATCACAACGACCGATTCACCGACGGCGAACTCGCTCTCCTCGGACGGGTCGAAGGGAACGGCCGTCAAGTTGATCGTCTGCCCTTCGACCTCACAGGTGATCCGACCCTTGGAGGGCACCGAAATCGGGACGGTGACCCGGCCGACGGCGCCGCTCAGCGTGCGGTCGCTGACGTCGGTGCCGACCGATGAGGTCTTGAGGTAGCGAAACACGCGATTGTTCAGACTGGCGGCAAAAAGCCCGAGGCCGATCGCCACGATCAGGGCGATGACGGAGTTCGTGGAAAGGGCTTCCAGGATCAAACCCGTGGCACCGAAGAACGCCAGGAAGAACACGATCGAACGGAACGACAAGATAGAGAGCACCGCTGCGGCGACTCCTCCACCAACCCCGCCGGCCGAATCGAGGTCCACATCGACGTCCATATCGACGTCCACGTCGAAGTCGGCGTCGACCTCACCGCCTTCTCCGCCGAAGAAGACAAAGAAGAGCAGGAAGGGCCACCCGACGATGGCAGCGAATGCGAATACCGGTGTCATAGCTTCAACGCTACTCGGTGACGGGAACCAACCCGGCCGGATTTTCGCGGTTGACAGGGCAGTACGCCACCATCAATAGGCCATCCGGCCCTCCAGGCGGGGCGATGCCGGGCGGTATCTTCGAACGAGGAACACCCCCGCGCCCGCTGCGGTGGACCACCTCGACGATCGGAGGCAGCATGGCGGACAAACAGGCCGACCTGGCCGGACCCGGAATCGGTAACTACGAGGACCTCGCCAAAGTCTTGCCGACCGACTACCGGTCGCTGCTCACGCCCAAGGAGACCATGCAGGCGCTGTTCGCCGCCAAGCGCTACATCGAAGAGCACCTGGCCGCCGAACTCAACCTGATGATGGTGCAGGTGCCACTGATCGTGGATCGTGAGAGCGGCGTAAACGACGACCTGGACCGGGACGGCTCGCGGACCCCGGTCGGTTTCCACATCTCCAACGACCACGACCAGCACCCCATCGACGCCCAGATCGTCCAGGCCGCCACCAAGTGGAAGCGTGTGGCCCTCAAGCAGTTCGGCATGGAGCCGGGCGAAGGGTTGCTGACCGACATGAAGGCGGTCCGCAAGGACTACTTCCTCGATCACGACCACAGCGCCTATGTGGACCAATGGGATTGGGAAAAGACGATCACGGCCGATCAGCGCAACCTGGACTATCTGACCCAAACCGTCCGGACGATCTGGAAGGTCCTCAAGGGCGCCGAGCAGCACGTCCTGGAGTTGTTCCCGGCACTTCGCACCGACAAATACCCGGACCTCCCCGACGAGCTGACCTTTCTCCATGCCGAAGACATCCTCGGCATGTACCCGGACCTTCCCCGCAAGCAGCGCGAGACCGAGGTACTGCAGAAATTCCCCGCCGTGTTCATCTACGGCATCGGCTGGACCCTCGAGGACGGCTACCCGCACGAAATGCGCGCCGCCGACTACGACGACTGGATCACGCCGACCGTGTCCGAGGACGGCCGGCCCATGCACGGCCTCAACGGAGACATCCTGGTGTGGAACCCGGTGACCCGGCGCCGCCACGAGCTGACCTCGATGGGGTTGCGGGTCACCAAGGAGACCCTCGTCAAACAACTCGAGCTCACGGGCCAGATGGATTTCCTAAGTCGGCCGTACCACCAGGCGATCATGAACGACGAGATCCCGCTGTCGATCGGAGGCGGCATCGGCCAGTCCCGCACGTACATGGCATTGCTGAAGAAAGCCCACCTCGGCGAAGTCAGCGTCACCGTCTGGCCGCAGATTCTCAAAGACCTCTGCGCAGAACGGAACATCTTCGTCCTGGAGTGAGAGGTTCGCGAGCGGCCATCCAATCTTCTGTCGGCTTCGTAGAACACCCGTAACCCTGCACCGCAGGAAACGAAGCTCAACAGGAGATGTGAAATGAAAATTCGAATGATTGCGCTGGCATCCGTGCTGGCCATCGTAGGAGCAGCCTGCTCAACCGCTGATGCTGCCGACGAAACCACCACCACGACCGCTGCAGAAGAGATGATGGAAGAAACCATCGTCGACGTCGCCGTCGCCCAAGGGTTCTCGACCCTCGTGACCGCCGTTCAGACCGCCGATCTCGTGGAAACCCTCAGCGGCGAAGGGCCGTTCACGGTGTTCGCCCCTACCGATGAGGCCTTCGCCGCCCTCCCGGAAGGCGTGCTGGATGGTTTGCTGGCAGACCCGGCAGCACTGGCCGACATCCTGAAGTACCACGTTGTTTCCGGTGAGGTGCTCGCAGCCGATGTGGTCGGACTCGCTTCCGCCACAACGGTTCAAGGTGAGGACATCGCCATTGCCGTCGTTGACGGCACCGTTGTTCTCAACGGCACCGCAAACGTCGTCATCACCGATGTGATGGCTTCGAACGGCGTCATCCACGTGATCGATGCCGTCATCCTCCCGCCGTCCTCCTAGACCCTGCAACGACCGTTAGCGGGCCGACCCGCTCCGAGCCCCCGATTTCCATCGGGGGCTCGATTGCGTGGTGGCCGAGAAGGTGAGTTTCGGGTATCGCTCAGAACGAGCTTCGCCTCACAATGCTCCGGCGACCCGGAGGATTGCCAGGGCGATCTCCTTCGGAAACTCTTCCGGTAGGAAGTGACCGCCGTTGGTGCGGGTGACCCGGGCTTCGGACAGCATCCGGGCGATGTGAGTTCGAACTCCGCCCAGCACCCGGTCGCGGTCGCCCCACACGATCTCCGCCGGACCCCGATAGGTGCGAACGAATTCGCCGACCCGGCGCAGCGCCGGGATGGAAGGGTGCTCCATGGAATCCGGCACCATGCGGGTCAAGGCCAGCGGAGCCTGGTTGTGGCGACGGTCCCGCAGCGGGTAGCGGTAGGCGCGGGCCACGGCGCCGCGAATGCTCGATCGGTCCCCTTGCACGGCCCCCAATGCAATCTGGGGAAACCCCAGGATGCGGAAAGCGACATCGCTGACGACCGGCAGCTGCCCGAAGCGATGGAAGGCCGTCGCCTTGAAGTCGGGTTTGGGTTCGCTGAGCGCCGTGTTGAGAACCACCAGACCGGCCAGTCGTTCTGCACGCTGGGCCATCGCTCCTAGGCCGATCGCTCCGCCCCAGTCCTGGACCACCAGCACCACATCACCGAGTTCGAGTTCATCGATTAGTTCCCCGAACCAGGCGATGTGGTTGTCGAGGGTATGTGCGGCTGCCGGAGGTTTGTCCGAGAAGCCCAGCCCGATCAAGTCGGGCATGATCACTCGCACCGGTTGACCGATCGTCGCCAGGGCAACCTTGCGATACAGAAACCCCCAGCTCGGGTTGCCGTGCACGCACAGCACCGGTCTCCCTTCGCCGATGTCCATCACGTGGTGGCGATGGCCACCTATCTCAACGAGGTAACGGCGGAACGGAACCATCCTCTCGAGCCAGGCGGGCAGGGGTGGCGGCGGAAGGTTCGAGCTTCCCACCTATACGAGTCCCATGGCCCTACCGACTTTGGCGAAGGCTGCGGTGCCGTAGGCGAGGTCGTCTTCGGAGTGCGCGGCGGAGATCATGACCCGGATCCGGGCGGTGCCCATGGGCACAGTCGGGTAGGCAATGGCCTGGGCGAACACCGCCTCTTCGTCGAACAGGCGCCGGGAGAACTCCTGAGCGGTCTTCTCGTCTCCCAGCATCACCGGGGTGATCGGTGTCTCGCTGTGGCCGATGTCGAAACCGGCGGCGCTCATCGCCTCCTTGAACGATCGGGCGTTCGCCCACAGACGGTCGACGAGTTCGGTCGATTCCTCCAGGATTTCAACGGAGGCGATACAGGCAGCCACGTCCGGGGGGGTCACCGCCGATGAGAACAGGAAGGGGCGGGCCCGCTGCATCAGCCAGTCGATCAGGGCCCGGGGGCCGGCCACGTAGCCGCCCATGACCCCGAACGCTTTCGACATGGTGCCGACTTCGACCTCGACTCTCCCATGCAAACCGAAATGATCGACGATGCCGCGCCCGCCGCGGCCGAGCACCCCTTCACCGTGGGCGTCGTCGACCATGACCATTGCTTCGAATTCGTCGGCAGCATCAACGATGCGATCCAGGGGTGCGATGTCGCCGTCCATCGAGAACACCCCGTCGGTGATGATGAGAATGTTGCGAGCCCCCTCGGCCCGCGCCTCACCGAGCTTGACCCGCAGGTCGAAGACGTCGGCATGGACGTAGATCTTGCGGCCCGCCTTCGCCAGTCGCACGCCGTCGATGATCGAGGCATGGTTGAGGGCGTCGGTGACAATGACGTCTTCTTTGTCGACCAGAGCCGGGATCACGCCGGCGTTGGCAACGAAACCGGACTGGAACGAGATCGTCGCCTCGACCCCCTTGAAAGCAGCCAGTTTGGCTTCGAGCTCATCGTGCAGCGTCATCGTGCCCGCAATGGTTCGTACGGCTCCCGGGCCGATCCCGTAACGATCGAGAGCGGACTTCGCTGCGGCGATCAGACGCGGGTGATTGGCGAGGCCGAGGTAGTTGTTCGAGCAGAAGTTGAGCACCCGCTTGCCATCGACCTGCAGCCAGGCTCCCTGCGGACCGTCGAGGTGCCGGATGGTGTTGTAGAGACCACCGTCCCGCAGTTCCTGTACTTGCTCGGCGAGGAATCCGGTTTTGTCCATGCGTAACTCCCGGTCGGTCAACTGAGGGGTCCGTCCGCGTCGGCCGCGTCCGGGAACATCACCACCTTGCCGCAGTCCCCGGTGGCCATCAGTTCGAATGCGTTCTCGAAGTCGTCCAGAGCGAACCGGTGGGTGACCAGTGGCGCCAGATCGATCGCCCCCGAGCGGAGCAAACCGCGCATCTTGTACCACGTGTCCCAGAGCTTGCGTCCGACGATTCCGTGAACGCTCGCTCCTTTGAAGATGATGTGATCGTCGAGATTGAAACTCAGATCGGCGGACGTCAATCCCAGCAGCGCCGCCTCGCCGCCGGGCTTGAGCGAACGAAACCCCTCGTCGATGGCGCTCGGCGCTCCGGACATCTCCAGGAGAACATCAACGCCTTCCCCCTCCGTCGCTTCCATCACCGTCGCGTAGACATCCTGCTTCTTCGGGTTGATGGTCAGATCGGCTCCCATGGTCCAGGCCATGGAGAGGCGGTAATCGCTGACATCGGTCGCGTAGACCGACCGGGCTCCCAGGGCGCGGGCGGCGGCGATGGCCATGACACCGACCGGCCCGCAGCCGGTGACCAGCACCTTGCGGCCGGCCACCAGGGGAACGGAAGCCGTGTGGACGGCATTGCCGAAGTTCTCCTGCAGCGACGCAATGGAGTACGGCATGTCCGGGGGGTCGGCCCAGGCGTTGATCGCAGGAACGGCGACGTACTCGGCGTAGGCGCCGTCGCGGTGGACCCCGAGAATCTGGGTGTTCTCGCACAGGTGCCCTTTACCGGTCCGGCAGAAACTGCACTTGTTACAGACCACGTGCGACTCGACCGAAACCAGCTGGCCGACCTCCGGTCCGTCGGCGTTGGCGCCCTTCTCGACAACGACCCCACATAATTCGTGGCCGACGGTCAGGGGAAGCTTGACATGATCCCGGGCCCACGGGTTCCACTCGTAGATGTGCAGATCGGTTCCGCAGATCGACGTGGCTTTCACCTGGATCAGGACGTCCTCGTCGCCTATGTCCGGGACGGGCAGGTCGACCATCTCGAATCCAGTACCGGGCTTGGTCTTCACTATCGCTCGCATGGTTGCTCAGGCTAGCGGTGCGGTTGGAGCCGCGAACGAGCGGCCTGAGGGCGAGAGCGTCCCTCACGAACCCGGGGAGACGGAACCCCGTACACTTCCCTCATGCGGCGGGTGCTGGTGATCGGGGGGACGAGGTTCATCGGTTTCCACGCCGTCCATGCGCTGGTGGATGCCGGATGCGAGGTAGCCCTCTTCCATCGCGGCACGACCGAAGCGGCCGGGTTGCCTCACGTCCAGCACCTGCACGGCGACCGTCGCGAGTTGCTGTCCTTCGCCCGTGACTTCGAGCGCTTCGCCCCCGATGTCGTCCTGGACATGATTCCGCTCACCCGGGCCGACGCCGTGGACACCGTGTTGGCCGTGAGCGGACTCGCCGGCCGTCTGGTGGCCATCTCGAGCCAGGACGTCTACCTGGCCTACGACATTCTCCGCAAGCGGGCCAACCAGGCTCCGGTCCCGCAACCCATGACCGAGGATGCTCCCCGGCGCGACCGGCTCTACCCCTATCGAGACCTCTTCCCGCCCGACAGCCGGATGTACACGTACGACAAGATCCCCGTCGAACAGACGTATCTCGGTGAGCCCGGGTTGCCGGGAACCATCCTCAGGCTCCCGGCGGTCTACGGACCGGACGACTACCAGCACCGGCCATTCCCGTATCTGAAACGCATGGTCGACGGCCGTCGGTGGATCCTGCTGGACGAGCGGGGAGCGACGTGGCGGTGGAGCCGGGCCTACGTGGAGAACGTTGCGGAAGCGATCATGATGGCCGTCGTGAACGATGCCGCCTCCGGACGGATCTACAACGTCGCCGAACCGGAGGCGCCGGCGGAAAAGCAGTGGGTCGAGGCGATTGGCGCCGCCTTCGGGTGGTCCGGGCAGGTCGTGACCCTCCCGACCGGCGACGTGCCCGAACACCTCCGGGACGAGGACTTGAACTTCGCACAGGATCTCGTTGCGGACACAACCAGGATTCGAGATGAGCTTGGTTTTCGCGAGCCGGTGGAACCGCAGGAGGCCATCGCCCGCACCGTCGAGTGGGAACTGATCAACATGCCCGCCGAGCTGCCACCCAACCGTTTCGACTACGAAGCGGAGGACGCCGCCCTTCCCGACCTCACGCTGGGGATCTAGCGGCTGCCGGCGAAGCTTCCGGCTCAGACGGCGTAGACCCCGACGAACATCCGGACAACCTCCCCGCCGGTCAGCGTGGCTTCCTCGTACCCACTGTCGAACCCGGCTTCTTTGACGATGCGGAACCAGTCGTCCCGCGAGAACAGCCCGCAGAGGTGGCGGTCGTAGAGGACCGAGGTTCCGGCTGCCTCGTCATGGAGGAGATAGGCGAAATCGGTGACGTAGGTGGAGTCATCAGGATCCGGATCGCGGGTCCACTGCAGGTAGCGCATGCCGCGGCCGTCACCGTCGTGTCCGCCGTGACTGGTCCCCGGCCGGAACGTTTCCTTGAGGTGATCGGGAACGAACAGGGCGACGCCACCGGGACGGCAGTGCTCGAACGCCGTTCGCAAGGTCGCCCGGAGATCATCTTCGGTCGTCAGGTAGGCAACGGCATCATGGACGAAGACGGCATCGAACTGACGGCCGAGCCGCACGGTGCGCATGTCGCCCAGATGATGCTCGCAGTCCGGGTTGAGCCGGCGGCTGACCTTCAGCATCCCGGGCGACCGGTCCACCAGGGTCATACGGAAGTGCCGTTTCAGGTGGGAGGCGTTGTTGCCGCCACCACTCCCCAACTCGAGGACCGTCGCAACGGGGAATTGCGCGGCGCCGTTCAGGACGGCCCGGTAGACATCTGCCTCTTCGGCGTAGTCGGCAGGAGACGAGAGCAGCGGCCACCATCCGGCGAGATCTCCGTAGAGGCGAGGAAGATCGTTCATGGCGCAGCTTCAGGTTCCGGTTTTCCTGGTTCCAGACTACGCGGACCGATGGCTTCTTTGGTTTTCGCGCTTCTCTTCCGGCGCCTAGAGTTCGAACACGCCGACTTCCCCCACTTCCCTGGGTGCGCGACAAAAACGCGAAAAATGGTCACCGAATACCATTGACGTAATTACGTCCGGGTGATTATGGTGTCCAGGCTACACACCAGATGTCGTGGATGGCTTCCCCCTCGACCACAACATCTAGTGGTATGAAGACAGCTTCTGGCAGGCACCGGGCTGGGTGGAGTGTGCCCGGATTGTGGAGGGATACGCATGTTTGAAACAGGGACCAAGGGTCTGACGATCGACCGTCGCTTCACCAGAACCGGTGAAGACCCCTACGAATCGATCGAATGGACCCGGAGGGACTCAAAGATCGCCAACCCGGACGGATCGGTGGTCTTCGAGATGAAAGACGCCGAGATCCCGGCCGCCTGGTCGCAGGTGGCGACCGACATCATGGTGTCGAAGTACTTCCGGAAAGCCGGAATACCTCAGTACGACGACGAGGGACGGCAGCTCTTCGACGAAGATGGGGAACCCATCCTGGGTCCGGAACGCTCGGCCCGGCAGGTCTTCAACCGGCTCACCGAAACCTGGCGCTGGTGGGGCGAGCAGAACGGCTACTTCGCCTCATCCGATGATGCCCAGGCGTTCGAAGACGAACTCAAATACATGCTCGCCAAACAGATGGCGGCACCCAACAGCCCGCAGTGGTTCAACACCGGTCTCAACACCGCCTACGGTTTGACCGGCCCGCCGCAGGGCTTCTGGTACGTCGATCCGGAGACCGAGGAGTTGATCCCGGGACCCGACTCGTACAGCCGGCCCGCGCCTCACGCCTGCTTCATCCAGGCCGTCGGCGACGACCTCGTCAACGACGGCGGCATCATGGACCTCTGGACGAAAGAAGCGCGCCTGTTCAAGTTCGGTTCCGGCACCGGGACGAACTTCTCGACGATCCGGGCCGAAGGTGAGCCCCTCTCGGGAGGCGGGCGGTCCTCGGGTGTGATGTCGTTCCTGAAGATCGGCGACCGGGCTGCCGGCGCCATCAAGTCGGGTGGCACCACCCGCCGGGCAGCCAAGATGGTGATCCTCGACGTCGACCACCCGGATATCGAAGCGTTCATCACCTGGAAGAAGATCGAGGAAGAGAAGGCCAAGATCCTGATCGCCAACGGTTTCCCGGCCGACTTCAACGGCGAGGCCTATCAGACCGTTTCGGGTCAGAACTCGAATAACTCCGTGCGGGTCACCCAGCAATTCCTGCAAAGGGTCATCGAGGATGGCGAGTGGGACCTCATCGAGCGTTCGACCGGGGCCGTGCGCCGGTCGGTCAAGGCCCGGCACATCTGGCGAACGATCGCCGATGCCGCCTGGGCGTGTGCCGATCCGGGCATGCAGTTCGACACGACCATCAATGAGTGGCACACGTGCCCCGAGGGCGGACGGATCCGCGCCTCGAACCCCTGCTCCGAATACATGTTCCTGGACAACACGGCCTGCAACCTGGCCAGCCTCAACCTGGTCAAGTTCTACAACGACGACACCGGCGCCTTCGACGTCGAAGCGTACGAACACGCCATCCGCATCTGGACCATCGTGCTGGAGATCTCCGTCACCATGGCGCAGTTCCCTTCCCGGGACATCGCCCGCGGCTCGTACGAGTACCGGACGCTCGGCCTCGGGTACGCCAACATCGGTTCGCTGCTCATGCGATCCGGCATCCCTTACGACTCGGACGAGGGACGCGCCATCGCCGGGGCCCTCACGTCCATCCTCACCGGACGTGCCTACGCAACGTCGGCGGAGATGGCGGCGGCGATCGGCCCGTTCCCGCGGTTCTGGGAGAACCGGGACCACATGCTGCGGGTCATCCGCAACCACCGGCGGGCCGCCCACGACGCCCCCATCGAGGAGTACGAGGGGATCACCCATTACGTGATGTCCCTCGACCCCACGAAGGCGCCCGGACCCCTCGTGGAGGCAGCCCGCCGCGCCTGGGATGTGGCCCTCGAGGCCGGCGAGACCAACGGCTTCCGCAATGCGCAAGCCACCGTGCTCGCCCCGACCGGGACCATCGGCCTGCTCATGGATTGCGACACCACCGGCGTCGAACCCGACTTCGCTCTCGTGAAGTTCAAGAAGCTGGCCGGGGGCGGCTACTTCAAGATCGCCAACCAGTCGATCGCCTCGGCCCTGCGCAGGCTCGGGTACGGCGAGGACCAGATCGAGAGCATCGTCCGGTACGTGGTCGGGACCATGACCCTCGACGGCACACCGCACATCAACCGGGACAGCCTGTCCGAACGCGGAGTGCCCGACGCTGCGATCGACAAGATCGAAGCGGCCCTCCCGAGCGTGTTCGACCTCCGGCACGCCTTCAACGCTTACGTCCTCGGCGAGGACACCATGGAGGCCATCGGGATACCAGCCGATCGCTATCTGGCACCCGGGTTCGACCTGCTCGCCTCGCTCGGTTACTCGCGGGGCCAGGTGATGGAGGCCAACGACGTGATCTGCGGTCGCCAGACCATCGAAGGCGCCCCCGAGTTGAATCCCGAAGACCTCCCGGTCTTCGACACGGCCAACAAGAACGGCAGGAACGGGACGCGCTTCATCCATCACAACGGGCACATCAAGATGATGGCGGCGGCCCAGCCGTTCATTTCGGGAGCCATCTCGAAGACCATCAACATGCCCCATGAGGTGACGGTCGAAGAGATCGAAGGTGCCTACATGCTGTCGGCCGATCTCGGCCTCAAGGCCATGGCCCTCTACCGGGACGGTTCGAAGGCCTCCCAGCCGCTCTCGTCCACCTCGGACGAAGGCGACGATCAGGAGGAAGCACAGGAGATCAACGCGGCGCTGGTCGAGGAGAAGGCATTTGCCTGGGGTCGTATCCCGGCGGGAGTCTCACCCACCGAGGCATACGACCGGGGCATGCAGCCGCCCCGCTTTCTCCTTCCGGCCCGGCGCGGCGGTTTCACCCAGGAAGCCCGCATCGGCGGCCACAAGGTGTTCCTCCGCACCGGCGAGTACGAGGACGGAACCCTGGGCGAGCTCTTCATCGATCTCGCCAAAGAAGGCGCAACGCTGCGCGGGATCCTCTCCTGCTTCGCCATCGCCGTTTCAAAGGGCCTCCAGTACGGCGTTCCCCTCGAGGAGTTCGTCGATACGTTCACGTTCCAGACGTTCGAGCCGCGCGGCATGGTCGAGGGGCATCCGAACATCAAGATGGCCAATTCCATCGTCGACTACGTGTTCCGGGCACTCGGTGTCGAGTATCTGCAGCGTGACGAACTGGCCCAGGTTCCCCCGGTCCGGGACATGGAGCTGCCCGAGCCCGCCAAGGGTCTGGCCGTTGAAGCCGGCGTGCAACTCGATCTGACCGATGCGGCGATGGAAAAAGACATCGACGTGCAGGTGGCCGCGGCGAGTTTCGCCGATGTGCCGCCCCCACCAAACGGGTCGAACGGCAGCACGGCTCGCCGGCCTGAGCGGGCGGCGGTAGCAGTTTCGGCCGCGGATGCCGGTACCGCCTCCGTGCAGTCGGCCCTGGCCGCCATGATGGGCGACGCTCCGCTCTGCGAGACGTGCGGCCACATCACGATCCGGTCGGGCAGCTGCTACAAGTGCCTCAACTGTGGCGGCACCACCGGGTGTAGCTGAGCAGCGAGCCGACGAACCTGCGATCGAGAAGAGGGCCCCCGAGGCCCTTTTCTCATTCCCGGCCGGTTGGACAGAACGAACTGGTAGCGGCGGCGGCTGCCGTCGACCACAGTTGCAGCACGGCCTGGTCGGCCTTCGAGCCGGCCCACCCGGCCGCAAAGGCCTCCCGGTCGGCGGGGCTCCGGAGATCGGCGGCGCACACTTCGCGAGCGAAGGCCAGCAGTTCGTCATTCGTGATGTCGTAGTTGGCCAGGGTGGCGGCTTCGCGGCCGACGGTGAGGAAGGTGCTCCTGATGAGCTGGGGCGCTCCATCGACACCCCACGTTGTCGGCGACGCGGTCGCAGGTGAGCAGGCACCGGCAGCCAGTGCGAAGGCCAGGAGCAGGACGCGGCAACGGTGTTGAGGAAGGCGGGACACTGCTACCCGAACCCGCGATCGTCCTGTTTGAGGGCCGTGTCGATCGACAGGGCCGAAGCCACGACCAGCGAGAGCAGTGGCTGCGGGAGCCGCCGGTGGATCTGCAGCACGTAGTTGTCGGCCGTGGTGAACATGGTCTTGGCGAGCCCTTCCCAGGTCTTGGTGATCCTGGCCACCTCGGTACCGGTCGCATCCTCGATGCGGAAGTTCCAGGCCCGCCAGTTCTCCGCCTTGATCTCGCCGAGCTGCTGGCCGCCGGACTCGAGGCCGAAATTGATCTTGCCAATCATGTTCCTCTGGACTATCCGGCCGAGCTCCGTGCCGCCGACGTCCTCGACTACCACGGTTGACTTGAAGATCTTCGCCGGCCTGGTCAACCGCAGAACCACGTTCCCGGACCGATCCGTGATCTCCAGCCGGTGGGTGAGGAACTGGTCAACCGAGGTCAACAACCGCAGTGCCTTCTTGAGCGTGGTTTGGCCGACCTGATTGACGGCACCCAGCTGATTGCCGTTCTGGTCGAAGACGCCGTACTGGTTCGACAACTCGATGATCTTGGCCTTCTGATTGACGACCAGCACCGGTTCGGTGAACAGCGTCCCGCCTCCGGAGGCGGTCGCCCCGACCCCGGCTCCGGTCCAGCCCTCACCGGATACCTGTTCGCGGATCCTGGCAGGATCGTTCGCCTGGTCGACGACCATGGCCGAGTCGAACGTATCCAACGAGTCGACCGGATCGGCCGACTGCTGCCCGTCGTTGCCGACATGTTCGGTCCAGGCCGAACCGTCCCAGTAACGGACCTGGTGGCGGCGGTAAGGGTCGGCGTACCAACCCGGATCGGTGTTCATCAGGGACAGAGCCCCTCGGCTGTGAGTCCCCGGGCACAGAGGGCGGTGCTTTCGACCGTCTTCAGGGTGAAGCTCTCGCCGCCGGCATCGGGCGTGCCGAAGATCACCAACCGCAGCCCGAAGACCGCGTCGTCACCCAGTCCGATGACGTCGTACGTGACCTCGCCCAGGTCGGTGACCCTGGGCGCCCTAGCCACCCGGATCCGCGATTCGGGTTCCTCCACCGACTGCGACAGCGCCACCGTCAATCCAAGATCGAGCATCGTCTCGGCGGAGGGGGTCTCCCCGAGTTCCTCGATCACACCTGCCGTGATATCGGTGGTCTCGCCGATCCAGGCCAGGTAGGCGCTGCTGGCCCACCCGGTGACACCGTCGGTGGTGATCTGGTACCAGATCGAATCCGGCAACTGCCGTTCTTCGCCGGTTGCCACCACGTCGTCGGTGAGGGGGGCCAACCGGGCTACGACGTCCTGATCCGTGCCGGGAGCCGCTCGAACGTTGAGTTCGCTGTCGAACGAGATGCCGACCACCGCCAGGATGTCACCGGGTTCCGGGAACAGATCGATCACTTCGCCGGGAAGCGTGGTCGTCGTTGTCGTCGTGGGGACGGTGGTGGTGGTCGTCGAGGTGGAGGTGGAGGAGGTGGTGGTGATGACGGCCTCGTCTCCCGCGCAGGAAACCAGGACCAGGCTCAAGGCCAGCAGTATCAGTCCCGATAGCAGCGCCCGGTGGCGGGAGGAACGGGTCCCAGTCGAGTCCATGGTGCACGACCTTTCCGTCGAGGAACCCCATATTTGCAGACTGTGACGCATTCGGCGGTCACCCTTCGTCCAACCGCCGCAGCACCTCGGCCAGGGCTTGTTCCAGGGCGGCCACCCGCTCCTCGAGTTCTCGCTCTCCAGGCGTCGCTTCGATCGAAACCGGCCGGGCGGCTGGTTCGGTCAGCAGGCACCGGTACCGGCGCTCTTTACGGCCGGGTTCCCGCTCCAGGTGCTCGACGAGAGGCTCGTCGCGACCGATCAGATCCTGGAGCCGCTCCTCGGCGTGCTGGACGGATCCGAACGCGACGTACCGGTCGGTGCGAGTTCGCAATTCTGCAGCCGTTTGCGGACCTCGTAATAACAGCACTCCGAGCAGAGCAAGCTGCTCGTCGTCGACCCGATAGGGCTTCCCCGGCGTGGTGTGCATACTTGAGCGCCCGGCCGCCCGAGACCCGGGTCACGCCGATCATGCCCCGGCGGTCCAACGACGCCAGCGCATCGGCGACGGTCGAGGCATCGAACTCGACGACCGGTTCCCGGTTGTTCTTCTGATTGCAGGCCGCCACCAGCGCGTTGACCGTCATCGGGTAGTACTCGGGCGTTGTCATCGACTTTTCGATCAGACAGCCGAGCACGCGGGCTTCTTCAAAATCGAGCACCAGGAGATCGTAGATCTCCTCAACCGCTCGATCTAGCCACCCGGTCGAATCTGCAGGGTCCGGGGCATCCCGCCTGCGACGAACGGGCAGCCCTGCATGCCCGAACAGGAGGTGCCGCACGAACCGCTCCCGCAGGCAACCTCGGCGCCGCCGTCGGTCCACTCGGTGAGCAGCCCTTTGCGAACCAGCAGGTCGAGCATGGGTTCGAGAGCAGACCGCTCAACCCGGAGCCGCTTGCTCAGGTCGTCGAAGCTGACCGGTCCGTTCGTCTCCCGGACGGTGGCGAGGAGTCGTTCCAGCATCAGGTCACCCCCACCCCAGCAGGAGGCCGGCCTGGAAGACCAGCACCGCCATGCCCCAGGCCAGCGCCGTTTGTCCGAAGATGCTGACCCACATCCACCGGGCGCCGAGTTCGTGCCGTTCGGCGGCTACGGCGGCCATGCAGGGTGTGTAGAGAAGCACGAACACCATGAATGCCAGACCGGCCAGGGCTCCGTGGCCGCCACTCGATGCTTCGAAGCCCTCCCGAACCGCCGTCAGGAGCGCCCCCTGGTGCGATTCCCCGGGGTCGTCGAGGAGGTCGATACCAACGATGGCCGGGATGGCTTTCAGGGTGTCGAACGAGGCCTGCAGGAAGCTCGAGCCGATCTCCCGCACGTCCTCGACGAAGGTGGTCGTGGCGGCCGTTTCAAGCCTGCCCGCCACCCCGTACACCTGCGACATCGAAGACACGACCACTTCCTTGGCGACGAACCCGGTGATGAGGGCCCCGGTGGCTTCCCAGCTGCCGAACCCGGCCGGAGCGAGCGCGGGAGCAACGGCGGAGCTCACCGCTCCGAACGCACTGTCGTCGACGTCGACGCCGGCGAAGCTCCCCCCGCCGGTGGGGATGGCCATCAGCAGCCACACGACCAGGCTGGTGCCGAGGATGATGGTGCCGGCGTCACGAATGAACGCTGAAGTGCGGCGCCACATCTGTACCCACACGGACCGCAGGGTGGGGAGACGGTAGGGCGGCAGTTCCATGAGCAGCGGCGTGGCTGCTTCGCTGCGGAACACGGTCCTGTTGATGACGAAACCCAGCGCCAGGGCGACCACGATGCCGAGCAGGTACATGGCAAAGACCACCGTCCCCCGCGACCGGGGAAAGAACACTGCGGCCATCAGCACGTAGACGGGGAGGCGGGCTCCGCAGCTCATGAACGGAACGAGCAAACCGGTCAGCACCCGGTCGCGTCGCCGCTCGAGCGTCCGGGTGGCGTACATCGCCGGGACCGTGCATCCGAACCCGACCAGCATCGGGAGGAAGCTCTTGCCCTGCAGGCCCAGTCTGCGCATCATCCGATCCATCACGAACGCCGCCCGGGCCATGTAGCCGGAGTCCTCCAGCAGCCCGAGCGCCAGGTAGAGCGCCATCAGCACCGGGACGAAGACCAGGATGCCGCCCACCCCGGCCACCACCCCGTCGACGACCAGGCTCTCGACCCAGGTGTCGCCCAGCCCGACGGCTTGCACCAGGGCGGCCATCCACCGGGCGATCGGTCCGCCCATCACCCCGTCGACCCAGTCGAGGAACACGGCGGAGATATCCACGGTCAGCTTGAAGACGACCCACATCGACGCCAGGAAGATCGGCAGTCCCAGCCACCGGTGGGTGGCGATCTTGTCGATCCGGTCGGTGAGGAGAACCCGATCGGGAGCGTCGAGGGAAACGGATTCGCGCACGAGCGTGTTGATCCAGTCGTACCGGCCGTTGGGAACCAGCACCGCACTGGTGGCGCCGAACCGCTCCTGGAGACGGGCCTGGCTCGCCCCGGCCGCGGCCAGCACCCGATCACCTCCGGGCATCGTGGCCAGCCGCACCCGCAGATCGTCACCGTCTTCGAGCAGCTCGAGGGCCAGCCAGCGGGCCGGGAACCGGTCCCGGATCGCCGGATGTGCCTCGATGACCTCCTCGATGGCGCGGATCTCCGCTTCGACCTCCGCTCCGTAGTCGATCACCAGGGGCCCGTTCATGCGGCCCGCTCCCGGGCGGCGGCGAGGACGGCGTCGATCAGCTCGTCGACTCCCTCGCGGCGGCGAGCCACCGTCCGGACGACGGGAATCCCCAGCCGGTCTTCGAGGACGCCGTGATCGATGCGCAGCCCGCGCGCTTCGGCGGTGTCGGCCATATTGAGGGCGACCACGCAGGGGACACCCAGTTCGAGGACCTGCACCGTGAGGTAGAGGTTCCGCTCCGGGTTGGCTGCATCCACCACCAGGATCACGACGTCGGGAGTTGTCTCCAGGAGGAAGTCACGGGCCACCACTTCCTCCGGTGACACGGCGGCCAGGCTGTAGGTGCCGGGCAGGTCGATCACGTCGAACCGGGCACCCCGGGCTGAGAAGCTCCCCGAGCGCTTCTCAACGGTCTTCCCCGGCCAGTTCCCGACGTGCTGGCTGGAACCTGTCAGCACGTTGAACAGTGTGGTCTTGCCCGAGTTCGGGTTTCCGGCCAGGGCAATGGACAGGCTCCTCATGAGCCGGCCCCGGCGCCGTCCGTGGATACCCGGATCGCCGCCGCCATGGTGTGGCCGACCGCCACCCGCGCCCCGCGGACGGCTACCAGAATCGGGCCTTTCGACGTCTGCAGCACCGTGACGGCTACGCCGGGGGTGAGACCCATCTCGGCCAGGCGGCGAACGGTGCGGCGATCCGAGTCGACGCCGGTCAGCTGCACCGTCTCGCCTCTCGACACCTGGGAAAGCGTGCGGTTCACAGGGGGCTCACCAGGATGCTTCCCACCAGCCGGGCGGCCAGGTGCACTTCGCCGGTATCGAAGCCCAGGAGACAATCGCCGTCGCCGGCGAGCGCCAGAACCTCGACGGTGACCCCCGGCACCAGGCCCTCCTTGGCGAGGAACGCCCGGGTGGCGCCGGATGCCTCGACGCCCGCCACGGTTCCCCGTCCCCCGACCGGGAGTTCGGAGAGCAGCATTCGAGCGGGCCCGGACGCAGGCCGGCCGGTGTGGGGAATGGGCCTGCCTTGCGGACCGGTGACGGGGTCGCCCAGAAGATCGGCCAGGCGGTCGGCCAGGTCGGGAGGTGTGATGTGTTCCAGGTCACACGCAATCGCATCGGCGCGGTCCGCCGACAAGCCGAGCCGGTCGGCCAGGAACAACGCCCACAGGCGCCGGCGCCGCAACACCTGGTCGGCTATCGCCCGCCCCGGCCCGGTGAGTTCAACCCCCTTGTAGGGGACGTACTCCACCAGATCGCGACCGACCAGTTTCTTGACCATCTGATTGACGGAGATCGGTGAGACGGAGAGCATCTCGGCCAGCCGGGACAACCCGACCGGACCCTGCACCCCCTCCTCGCCCGCCATGGCGATGTGAATGAGGTACATCTCCTCACTCTCGCTGGTGGCAGTTTCGGTCTCCACGGCCATGTTAAGTCCGACCTGGTGTTTCTCGACGATATTGTTAAGGCGCGCCATAACTGTAATGGGGGGCGCTCCCGCTCGCTAAGGCCGAAAGTCCCTAATCAATGATGTGATCGCGCTTCGATCGGCCGCAGCGAGGACTGACCCTATGCGTCGAGCGTGAGGGCGTGCTGCTGCCAGCGCCACGTGTCGGCGCACATCTCGTCGATGGTCCGGGCGGCTCGCCAGCCCAGCTCCCGTCCTGCTTTTGACACATCTGCCCACGTCTCGGCAACGTCACCCGCCCGCCGATCGGCCAACCGGACCGGAATGTCCATGCCGGTCGCGTTCCCGAACGCGGCAATGACCTCGAGGACCGAGGTTCCGCGGCCGGTGCCGAGGTTCCAGACATGGCGGCCCGGGTCGGTCGCCAGACGGTTGAGCGCCGACAGGTGGCCGACGGCGAGGTCGACCACATGGATGTAGTCCCGCACACCCGAACCGTCCGGGGTCGGGTAGTCGGTCCCGAAGACGTTGACTTCGGGAAGCTTCCCGGCTGCCACCTGGGCGACGATGGGCATCAGGTTGTTGGGGATGTCGTTGGGATCCTCACCGATCAGGCCGCTCGGGTGCGCCCCGACCGGGTTGAAGTACCGGAGCAGCGCAACGTTCCAGCGCGGGTCGGAGACGTTGAGGTCGGTGAGGATTTGCTCGATGACCTGCTTGGTTCCGCCGTAGGGGTTGGTCGCCGGTTTGGTCGGCATGTCTTCGGTCACGGGAACCACATCCGGATCGCCGTACACCGTGGCCGAGGAACTGAACACGACGGTTCGCACATCGTGCCGGTCCAGCACCCGCAACAGCGTGGTCGACCCGGCCACGTTGGCATCCCAATAGTCGAGCGGACGTTCCACGCTAACCCCGACCGCTTTCAACCCGGCGAAGTGGATGACGGCCTCGAACCCGGCTCCTCCGACGATGCGGTCGAGGGCGGCTTCGTCCCGGATGTCTGCCTGATGGAACTCCGGGGTGGCGCCGGCGATCAGGGCCACTCGATCGAGCACCGTCTGCTTGGAGTTGACGAGGTTGTCGACGATCACGACGTCGTGGCCGGCCCCGATCAGCTCGACCGCGGTGTGACTGCCGATGAAGCCGGTTCCTCCGGTTACCAGAACACGCATCAGCAGAGGATACGGCATGCGCAGCTCCCCCGACTATCGCCGTTCTCGACCGTCCCTCCCGCCGGCCAGCCGATGGAAGGCGATGGCGGCGGCGTGGCCGACGTTGAGGGAGTCGAATCCGGCCGAGATGGGAATCCCCACGAGCCGGTCGGCTCGTGCCAGCGCCGCCGCCGTCAGGCCGGGCCCCTCCGCGCCGAGCAGCACGGCCCGGCGTGACCTTGGGCCGACCGGGAGCTCTTCGATGGAGAGCGCCTCACGATCCGGGGTGAGCGCTACCAGCTCGAACCCGGCCCGGCGAACGACCTCGAGATCATCGGGCCATGCGGTGAGCCGCCGGAAGGGAAGCTGGAAAACCGCCCCCATCGACACCCGCACCGTCCGGCGGTAGTACGGATCGGCACACGTCGGGTCGAGCAGCACCGCATCGATTCCCAGCGCCCGGGCGCTCCGGAAGATGGCACCCAGGTTCTCGGCATCGTTGAGACCTTCGAGAACGGCCAGCGTGACGGCCGCCTCCACCACTGCTTGCAGGGACGGTTCCGGCAGCCGTTCGGCAGCCGCCACCACCCCGCGATGCAGCTTGAACCCGGCTACCTCGTTCATGACTTCCGGCCCGGCTAGGAAAACCGGGACATCGAGCCGCTCGAGATCATCGGCAAGGTGCGGGTAGCGGGCGGGGGTGATGAGCACACTGCGAACCGGATGCGAAGCTGCCAGCAGCCGCCTGACCACCTCGAGGCTCTCGGCAATGAAGTACCCGCCTTCACGCCGCAGCTCCGCATCGGTCAGGTTCACGTAGTCGGCCACCCGGGGGTCCGCCGGGTCATGGATCTCGATCATCGTGGCCACGTCTCCCATCATGGCAGCAGACTCCTAAGATTCCCGGCTCGCTCCAGGAACCTCCTATCACCACCGACGCTCCGCCGACAACCAGCAACCGGCTCCTGATCGTTGCATCCCAGCTGGCGGTGTACGTGATCTGGGGCTCGACGTATCTCGCCCTGCGCTACATGGTCGAAGGCTTCCCGCCTTTCCTCGGCAACGCCATCCGGATGCTGGTTGCCGGGGGCATCCTGTATGCGTGGCTGCAGGTCCGGGGGGCGGCGGCACCAACCGTGCACCAGTGGCGAAACGGTTTCTTCATCGGCTCGCTGCTCTTCGTCGGGGGACTCGGTCTGGTCACCGTGGCCGAAGGCTTGGGGGTCGGATCCGGGCTGGCCGCAACCGCCGTCGGCATGACGCCGGTCTGGGCAGCGGTCGTGTACGGCTTCTTCGATCGGTGGCCGACCAGGATCGAATGGGTCGGTCTGGTCGTCGGCGTCGTCGGGGTCGTGATCCTGTCCCAGGAGGGGGACTTCGATGCCCTCCCCCTCGGCCTCTTCCTTCTGATCCTGGCGCCCATGCTGTGGGCGATCGCTTCGGTGTGGTCCAATCACATCGATCTGCCGGCCGGCGCCATGTCGACCGCCGTGCAGATGCTGGGGGGCGGAGTGGCGCTGGGTCTGGCCGGAGCCATCACCGGTGAGAGCATCACGGCGGCCCCCGGCGCACGAGCCTGGTGGGCCCTCGCCTATCTGATCGGACCCGGATCCCTCATTGCTTTCAGCGCCTATGCCTACCTGTTGCGAACCGTTCGACCGGTCCTGGCCACCAGCTACGCCTACGTCAACCCGGTCGTGGCGGTCGTGCTGGGCGTGACGCTGGGCAAGGAGACCCTGACCGGTGAAACCTGGATTGCCCTGCCGCTGATCCTGGGAGCGGTGGCGCTGATCGCCCGCGGTCGGAACTGACCTGCCAGATTCTGCCTTCACAAACACCGCTGATTGCGGTACAGTGCCCACTATCGGTGGCAGTCTGGGAGCCCGACTGAGAGCGAGCGCGCATGATGCAGACTGCCCTGGACTCCGACCACGACCTCACCGGTGCGGCCTCTGCCATCGCCACCCAACGCGACCTGGGCTTGCAGATGCGTCTCTTTCCCCGCCACTCCGCCGAGGTTGACCAGACCGAATTGGATCTTCGGGTCGCAGACGACCTGGCCGGGATGTACTACATCGGCTAGGCCGCCGACTCTCCGTTCTGGGACTCGACCAGCAGCCCGGAGACGATCACAACCTGGGCAAACAGCGCGGCGGTTCCCGCCAGCGACAGACCGACGGTGCTGGAAATCGTGAAGGCGACGGGGAGCAGCGCCCCCAGAACCCAGAGCAGCTGAAAGATCGTTTCTGCCCGGGTGAAAGCTGCCCCTCGCTGCTCGCGGGTGGCGCTCTTCTGCAACAACGCATCGAAACCGAACTTGGCGGTTCCCCAGGCCAGACCGGCCGACGCCGCCAGGACGACCGCCGCCGTCAACCCGAAGATCTGCGCGGTGATGAAGGCAGCGGCCGCTTCGATGGCCAGCGCCGCCAGTACCGTCGGTTCTTCGCGCAGACGCCGGGCCAGGAACGGGGACACGTAGGAAGCCACGCCGTAGCCGATCCCGGCCGCCACCAGCAGGGCGCCGAAATCGCCCAGGGGAGCGTCGATGTCCTTGAACACGAAGGCCAGCAACGCCAGGAGAAACCCGTTGATGAACCGCACGACGGCGGTGGCGATCATGGGAAGCCTGGTAACCCGCGGCACCGCAGAACGCCGGTACCTCCTCGACGCCGGTCGTGCCGGCAGGCTGGGTGAGGGCACCTGTCCGGCACACAGCGCGGCCAGGGCGAAGAACATTGCGGCGACCACCAGGGCGGGCCACGAACCGATCCAGCGCACCGAGGCAGCCCCGATCGGGATGGCCACGGCGCCCCCGACGATGCCGACCCTGGCCAGCAATCCGTTGGCGGCAACCAGCGCCTCCGGTCCGGGTACCGCCACCGGGACCAGGGAACCTTTGGCAATCGTGTGGAGCCTCGACAGCACGAGCAGGGTGAAGGCGAGTGGATACAGCCAGAACGTATTGACACCGACGGCCAGGAGCAGCGCAATGCCGGCCCGTGCGGCGGAGCTGCCCCCGAGACTGGCCCGGTACGAACCGGGGAAGCGGGAGAAAAAGCGGGGCAGCAACGGGGCGATCACCGAATACGGGGCGAGGGTCAGCAGCAGATAGAGAGCGACTTTGTCTCGCGCCTCGGCGCTCGGCACCGAGAAGAACAACGTACCGGCCAACCCCAAAGCGATGAGCGTGTCTCCGGCGACGCTGGCACCAAACTCGGCGGACAGCCACCGAAACGGCCCTCCATATCCGGCGAAGATCCGTTCGTAGACCCGGCGGGGCGCCCGCAGCGCCCCCCGGTACGAACGGTTCGAAAGCTCCTTGACTTTCGAGGCCACCGCCGGGCGTTTCATGCCGGGGAGGTTACCGAGCAGCCCGGCCGGTGCGTTGATTACCCGCTCGTCACGCCACAAAGGACCTGTAGACCGCCCAGTTGGGATCGTTCTTGCCGATCACGTGGACCTGGTGGGTGGTGACGGCGGCCTTCATGGCCTCATGGAAAGCCTCGAGCCAGACACTCGAGTTGGTGTACAGCACGAACTCCCGCATCCCGCCCGTCGTGATCACTCCGGCAAGAACGCTGTGTTCATCGGCTTTGCGCATCAGGGTCGCTTCGATCTTGCCGAGTTGTTCGTCCTCTTCCGGAGTAGGGAACCCGTCCGTAGTGGGATCGTTGAGCGGTATGGCAACTCCAACTTGAATCGAGTACCGCCCTTTGAGCTGCTCGGCACTGGTATCAAACCGTGCGATCAGCGGCTTCTCGGCATGGGTACCGGTGATGACCATCCACGAGCCATCGAAATGAACCTCTCGATGCCCTCGCTTCTTGAACAAAGCCATAGACCCAGGATAAACGGTCCGGGCGTCGCTTCTCCCGAAGGCGGAAGCGGTGGGCCGTTCAACCGGTCTGCCGGTCGAACAGGCCGCGCACCGTTTCGATCGTGTCGGCCTCGGTGGCGGCTTTGTCGTCCCGGTAGCCCTTGACCCGGGCGAAGCGCAGCGCCATCCCGCCCGGGTACCGGGACGAGGCCTGAATACCGTCGAAGGCGATCTCCACCACCTGCACCGGCCGCACGCAGACCACGTGACCTTCCCGGTGGGTCTCCAGCTCCAGGAACCGCTCCGTCTGCCACTCGAGCATCCTGTCGGTGAGGCCCTTGAACGTCTTGCCGAGCATCACGAACCCGCCGGTGGCCGGATCACGGGCCCCGAGGTGGAGGTTGCTCAGCCGGCCGCGCCGGCGGCCGCTCCCCCACTCGACGGCCAGTACCACGAGGTCGAGGGTGTGGACCGGTTTCACCTTCAACCACCCCGATCCCCGCCGCCCGGCTTCGTACGGGGCGGTGAGGCTCTTGACCATCACCCCCTCGTGACCCCGGTCGATGGCTTCCCGGAAAAAGGTCTCGCCGGTCCCGGCATCATCGACAACCTGTCGCGGGACGCGCATCGACGCGGGCAGGGCCTGTTCCAAGGCAGCCACCCGGTCGGTGGCGGGAAGGTCGATCAGGTCGGCACCATCCAGGTGCAGGCAATCGAAGAAGAACGGGCTCAGCGGCAGCCCGGCGGCCATCTCGGTCGGATTCACTTTGGTCCCGAACCGGCTCATCGTCACCTGGAACGGGTGGGGCCGTCCGTCCTCTCGTAGGGCAATCACCTCGCCATCCAGAACGAGGGCCTCGACCTCGAGGCTCTGCAGGACCGCCACCACCTCGGGGAGACGATCGGTGATGTCGGCCAGGTTGCGGGTGAAGATCCTTACCTCGTTCCCGCGCCGGTGGGCCTGGATGCGAGCCCCGTCGACCTTCCATTCGACGGCCGCAGGAGAGAACGACTCCAGTGCGGCCGTGACGCTCTCCGCCGTCTGCGCCAGCATGGGGAGCAGCGGCCGCAGCACCTCCAGGCCGACTTCCTCGAGCGCGGCACTCCCTCCGGTCAGGGCGAGGTGCGCCACCACCCGCAGATCACCGCGGAACAACGCGGCCCGGCGCACCAGGGCGGACGGGACGCCCGCGGCCCGGGCGATCGCCTCAACCATGATGCCTTCCGAAGCGCCTTGCCGGAGGTCACCGAGGATGAGCCGAACGAGGAACTGCTGCCCGGCCTCCGAAGCTTTACCGAACAGCTCGTCGAGCAGCTTGCGCCGGCCGGCTTGCGAGCCGGGTCCGCTGGTGGAACCGATCTCGGTGAGGAGCCGGTCGGCTTCGAGCAGGGTGAGGTCCCCGCCGGTGGCCGGTGGGGCCGGTTCGCCGAGCGTTGCGTACCCGACGCCGATCGTGCCCTGGCGGAGCACGCCGGTCAGGAACCCGACACCCACTTCGACCTCATCGGGTTCGAGCCGGCCCAGCAATCCGGCCAGCAGTTCGATCTTGGCCAGGCGCTTGGAGGTCGCGGCGACCTGTTCTGAGATGGTGACGACGTCCTGGAGGAGCACAGGGAGACCTCGCCCGGGCCCGGCCGGCCGCCTACTTGGCGCCGCGGACGACGCCGACAAATCCGCCGGCGAAGCCGCCGGTGAGCAGCGACGGCCAAACCGAGATGGCCACGGCCTCGCCGAACTCCACGCCGAGGATCAGCCAGACGGCCAGCGTGATCACCACGAATGCAACCGGGATCCCGATCGCCGCGCCGAGGCCCACGCCGCGGCCGAACGTACCGTCCGTGCTGGTGTCTTCGGTCGACGGTTCTTCCGGCATGTCTCGCTTCTCCCCTGTGGAACGATCCATTATGGGCTCTTTCGTGCGGCCGCGTCGGCATCCGCCGGGTGGGGTTCGATCCCAAGCGCCTGCATCACCGGCAGGAGCGTTTCGATCGGCAAACCCGCCACGTTGCTCCGGGAGCCGTCGACGGCCGTGATGAACCGGATTGCTTCACCCTGGATCCCGTAGCCGCCCGCCTTGTCGAGCGGCTCGCCGGTTGCGCTGTAGGCGGTCGCTTCCGTCTTCGTAATCGGTCGCATCGTCACCCGGGATTCCTCGATGCCGGTATGTTCGCCCTCCGGTCCGACCAGGGCGTAGCCCGAATAGACCAGGTGCGTGCGGTCGGACAGCAGCAACAGCATCTCAGTAGCCCCGGCTTCGTCTGCCGGTTTGCCGAGGATCCGCTCGTCGACGGCGACGACGGTGTCGACGCCGAGCACTACCCGATGGGGCCCTACGCGGCCGGCCACGTCCCGGGCCTTCTCGAGGGCCAGACGAACCGCCATCTCCCGGGGGTCTTCACCCGGACGTTCGACCTCCTCGACCTCCGAAGGGATGACTTCGAAAACAAACCCTGCGTCGGACAGCATCTGATGGCGGCGCGGCGACCCGCTGGCCAGGACGAACACCGGTTCGGAACTCATGGAGCCATTATGAGCCGGCGGAGACCGGTACGCTTTCCGCCCGGGCGCCTGGCTTACTACGATGCCGCCGCCGGAACCTCCGAAAGGACATCATCGTGAAATGGCGCGGACGCCGTCAGAGTTCCAACGTCGACGACCGGCGACGATCAACGGGTGGGAGTTCCATGTCCCGGATACCGACCAGCGGCAAGATCGGGATCCCCGCCATCCTGGCGATCCTGGCCGCCGTGTTCCTCGGCGGGAACCTGGGGAATGGAAGCGGCCTCGACGACATCCTCGGGCAGCTGAACGGAGTCCAGCAGCAGGCGCCCGCGCAGAACGATCCTGCGCTCGAGGATGCCCCAGACCCCGACGCCGACCTGGCCGCGTTCATGGGCGTGGTGTTGGGGTCGACCGAAGACCTGTGGGCCACCATCTTCGGCAACGCCGGCCGGCAGTACCGGCCTGCCCCGCTGGTGCTGTTCTCCGGAGCTACAGAATCGGCGTGCGGGGGCGCCACCTCGCGCGTTGGGCCGCACTACTGCCCGCTCGACCAGACGATCTACATCGACCTCGACTTCTTCCGGGACCTGTCGTCTCGCTTCGACGCCCCTGGTGACTTCGCCCAGGCCTACGTCCTGGCGCACGAGGTCGGCCACCACGTCCAGAACGTGCTGGGGATAAGCGATCAGGTTCGCAGTTTGCAGCAAGCCAACCCCGCCGATGCCAACGAACTGTCGGTCCGCCTCGAGTTGCAGGCCGACTGTTTTGCCGGCGTGTGGGCGTATCAGGAGTTCACTCAGGATTTCCTCGAGCAGGGCGATTTCGAGGAGGCCCTAGGAGCCGCCTCGGCCGTCGGAGACGACCGCATCCAGGAGATGTCGACCGGCATGATCAACCCGGAGACCTGGACCCACGGATCCTCCGACCAGCGGGTCGACTGGTTCCGGACCGGATTCGAGTCCGGCGACCCCAACGCCTGCGACACCTTTGGCAACGATTTCTGACATGACCGGCAGCCGGGACTTCGATAGCCCGGCAACTACGGTTGAATTCGCCGTGAGCAATTCGGAGAACACCCGTTGAAGAAGCTGATCCTCATCCTGGCGATCGCCCTGGTGGCCGGCGCCTGTTCGCTGTTCGTCACCGAAGACGAAATCCCGGAGCCACCGAACACCACCGAGATCTCCACCACCACAACCACCGTGGCGCCCACCAGCACCGTGGTGAGCGGGCTACCGGTCGAACTGACCGATTGCAGCGACCCGCCGGAAGGCTTCAACGTCCTGTGCGACGCCTACCGGCTGCTGGAGGAGCACTACGTGGACCCGCTCGACGATGCCGCGCTGGCCGCCGGCGCCGCCCGCGGTATCGAAGAGTATGAGCCGGAAACGTCAGGGACGGCGGCACCGGATGGTGTGTCCTGCGCCTTGCCGAACGCTGCGTTCGGGGACACCTGTGAGGTGTATGCCCGGGTCCAGGCGGAGTCTCCCGCCCCGGCCATCGGCCTGGTCGAAGCAGCCGTCCGCGGCATGATCCGGTACGGTCTCGAAGACCCGCACACCGTGTACCTGTCGCCCGAGGCGCTGGTCAACGTCACCGAAGACATGTCGGGTGAGGTTTCGGGGATCGGCGCACTGGTGCGCGGCGAGGACCAGACCTCACAAGACGCCGAGAACTGCTCGATCCTGTCCGACACCTGCATCCTCACCATCGTCGACACCCTGGCCGACAGTCCCGCCAAAGCCGCCGGGGTCCGCGCCGGCGACGGCATCGTGATGGTGGACGGACAGGATGTCGACGGCCTCACCGTCGACGAGGTGGTTGCCCTCGTGCGCGGCCCGGAGGGCACCGACGTGGCGCTCGGGCTGCTGCGGGACGGTCAGATCATCGACGTGGTGATCACCCGGGCAGCCGTGGTGGTACCCGTGGTGGCCTCGGAGATGATTGAACCCGGCATCGGCTACGTGGCCCTCAGCCAGTTCACCAACAACAGCGCCGAACAGGTGCACGAAGCCCTGGTGGGCCTCATCGCCGACGGAGCCGACCGCCTCATCTTCGACCTCCGCAACGACCCGGGCGGGTCGCTGACCGCCTCGGTCCGGATCGCCAGCGAGTTCCTGGCGGACGGCCTGGTGCTCCGCACGGAGTCACCTTCCGACACGCGTGAGTACGCCGTTGAGCCGGGCGGCGCCGCCACCGATCCGGCTATCGAGATCGTGGTGCTGGTCAATCGGGGAAGCGCCTCGGCTTCCGAGCTGGTCTCGGCGGTGCTGCAGGAGCGGGGCCGGGCCACCATTATCGGCGAACCGACCTTCGGCAAGAACACCGTGCAGCAGCGGTTCGACGTCTCCAACGGTGGAGCCCTGAACATCTCTATCGCCCGGTGGGTTACTCCCGAGGGGCGGGATTCGGGAACGGTGGGGGTCCAGCCGGACATCGAACCGGAGATTCCCGAGGACGCAACCACCGACGTCGTCCTTGAGTTCGCCGTTGAGTACCTCAATGGTGGGACCGCCGCCTAGCGGGAACCATATCCGGCGGCCGAACGTCCGAGCGGGGTGATTCCCGATATCGAGCGGCGCCGGACCTTCACCGCGATCGTCGATGAGGTCTATCAGCCGCTGCAGCGGTACCTGCGCCGGCGCGCCTCCATCGACGACGCCGACGAGCTGCTCGACGACGTTCTCCTGACCGTGTGGCGCCGGCTGCCGGACGTTCCCGAAGGGGCCGCGCTTCCCTGGTGCTACGGGGTGGCCAGGCGAACCCTCGCCAACCACCGTCGCGCCGGGCGCCGGTACCTCAATCTGGTCGCCCGGCTGGCCGCCCAGCCCCACCAACCCCCGCTCGACGAAACCGGGGTGGGTGATTACCCGGAGCTGGCCGCCGCCTTGAGCCGGCTCCCCGAGGCCGACCGCGAGGTGTTGCGCTTGTGGGCGTGGGAGCAGCTGGAACCCCGCGAGATGGCGGTGGTGCTCAATTCCACCCCCAACGCAGTGAGCCTGCGCCTCTCCCGGGCGAAGAAGAAACTGGCGCACCATCTTGGACGACAGGATCCGGTCGATGCCGGACACAAGGGGAGCAGAGACACCGGAGAGCACCGATCATGAACGACGATTTGCGCACCAACCTGAGCCGACTGGACCCGATGCACTCCGGCGTCCCCACCGAATCCCCGACGACCCAGTCGTCCCGAAACAGATTGGAGCGTGTGATGTCCACCAACCTTCGTGAACAGCAGTCCCGGGAGCGGCCCCGCCGCCGGCCCTGGATCATCGCGGCTGCGTCGGTCGCCGCCGCCTCGCTGGCCATCGTCGGTGTCCTGTCCCTGACCGGGAACCCCGGCCCCTCCGGACCCCCGCTGACCTTGTCCCTCGGCGAGAGCGACGCCATGTTGTCGTGCCTGCCCTTCGAGGTCGGCATCCTCGCCGGCATGCCGATGGCGTTCGAGGGGACGGCGACGGCCGTCGACGGCGACCGGGCCACCTTGACCGTCGACCGCTGGTACACGGGCGGTGACGCCGCAGAGGTCACCCTCATCGGCCCGCCCGGTCTGGAAGCCCTCATCGGCGGCATCACCTTCGAAACCGGCCGCCAGTACCTGATCACCGCCGAGAGCGGCAACGTCAACTACTGCGGCTACAGCGGAGTGGCCACCGCCGATATGCGGGCCGCCTTTGCGGAGGCCTTCGGCAGTTGAAGCCTGGAGCGCGACGCCGGGCTGTTCGCAGGAGCGGCCGGCCCGGCGTCGCACACAACTAGCCTCAGGCTTGCAGCCGAGGAGATGCCATGGACTTCGCACCTTTGCCCGAACACGAAGCCTTTCGCAGGGTCGTCCGGGAGTTCGCCGAAGCGGAGTTGGCGCCTCACGCCGCCGAGTGGGACCGGAACCATACCTTCCCGCTCGAAGCCGTCCGGAAGATGGGAGACCTGGGCCTGTTCGGCCTGCCGTTCCCGACCGAGTTCGGAGGATCCGGCGCCGACTTCATGACATTGTGCATCGCCATCGAGGAACTCGCCCGGGTCGACCAATCCGCGGCGATCACGCTGGAGGCCGGGGTCGGTCTCGGCGCCAACCCGATCTACCAGTTCGGCACCGACGAGCAGCGGCAGGAGTGGCTGCCCGACCTGGCCGCCGGACGCACCCTGGCAGGGTTCGGGCTCACCGAGGCCGAGGCAGGCTCCGATGCCGGAGCAACCCGCACCCGGGCGGAGCTGGACGGGGACTCGTGGGTCATCAACGGCTCCAAGGCCTTCATCACCAACTCCGGCACGCCGATCACGTCGCTGGTCATCGTCACGGCCCGCACCGGACCCGACGAGATCAGCGCCATCATCGTCCCGGCGAGCACGGAAGGCTTCACGGTCGAACCGGCCTACCGGAAGATGGGATGGCACGCTTCGGACACCCACGGCCTGGTGTTCGAGGACTGCCGGGTCCCGGCCGGGAATCTGCTGGGTGAGCGCGGGCAGGGGTTCCGCCAGTTCCTGTCCATCCTCGACGACGGCCGGGTCGCGCTCGCCGCCCTGGCCGTCGGGGTGGCCCAGGCCTGCCTCGACCACAGCGTTGCGTATGCCGGCGAACGGGCGACCTTCGGGCGCCCCATCGGCAGCAACCAGGCGATCGCCTTCAAGTGCGCCGACATGGAAGTGGCCGTCAACGCCGCCCGCCTCCTCACCTACCGGGCAGCCTGGCTCAAGGATCGGGATCTGCCGTTCAAACAGGCAGCCGCCATCGCCAAGGTCTACGCCACCGAAGCCGCCGTCACCGCCACCCGCGAAGCCGTCCAGATCTTCGGCGGCGCCGGCTTCCTCGACGAAACCCCGGTAGCCCGCCACTACCGCGACGCCAAAGTCCTGGAGATCGGCGAAGGCACCTCCGAAATCCAGCGCCTCGTCATCAGCCGCGGCCTGGGATTGCCGATCTAGGTTCTTGCGTCCCTCGCGTTCCTGCCTCTTCCGCCGGCGGGAGGGGGGAAGAAGCGCCTAGTCCGGTGGATCTAGCCAGTCGCGGGCTTTTTCGAGGAGGAACTCGCTCACCTGGTGGCAGCGGTCCATTACCTCGCAGGGGACCTGGCCGCCCATGAATGCTTCCGCCAGGGGCACCTGCACGCCGGCCACGATCGACAGGCTGCGGCGGGGGGCGTCCGTCACCGAGGCGAACGAATCGATCGCGGACACCTCCAGCGGCAGTTCGGCGCCACCTACGCCGGCCAGTTCGGTTGCCAGGACCAGCAGGTCGGGCGGATGTTTGAGGGGCGGCAACGCCCAGTTGAAATAGATCGGCAGCAGGAACGGCTCGGCCAGGTCGGCGACCTCCCCGTCCCGCTCGACGATCTCGTCCTCGAAGGACAACAGCACCCGGGGGTCGATCTCGAGGGTGAGGTGCAGGTCGAGCGGACCGCCGCAGGCCTCCTCCGGGTGCAGTTCGACCTCCCACGTTTGGCCCAGCGAATAGGTCTCGACGAAGTGGCGCTCGGCGTGGATGTGAAACCCGTGCTCCACGGCGTGAGCTTTGAGGTCGGTGACGAAACCGGGGATGTCGACGGCGGGCAAGGGTGGCCTTCCTGGGAGGATCTCTCCGCCAGGCTGCCACAACGAAGCGGGTAGTACAACGGGGCGATTCGAATCGTGCCCATCTACTATTGCCGCATGGAGGACCGCCCGGAGCTCATCGAGACCATCCGCAACGCGGTGATCGGGGACGATGACGTCGTGGCCGGCCCGTTCGGACCGCGCCGGGTCACCTATGCCGACTACACGGCCTCGGGCCGGTCGCTCGCCTTCATCGAGGATTTCATTCGCGAGTCGGTGCTGCCCCTGTATGCAAACACCCATACCGAAAGCTCCGGAACGGGCTTGCAGACCAGCCGGTTCCGCGAAGAAGCGCGCAGCATCATCCGGGAAGCGGTCGGTGCCACCGACGACCACGCCGTCATCTTCTGCGGGTCGGGGACCACCGGAGCTATCGACCGGCTCATCGGCGTGCTGGGACTGCGGATCCCGGCCAACCTCGACGATGACTACAACCTGACCGGGTTCATACCGGCCGACGAACGACCCGTCGTGTTCATCGGACCCTACGAGCACCACTCCAACGAGCTGCCCTGGCGGGAATCGATCGCCGACGTCATCGTGATCGCCGAAGACGACGACGGCCACGTCGATCTCGCCGACCTCGAGCGCGAGCTCGAGTACCACGCCGACCGTCCCCTCAAGATCGGAAGCTTCTCAGCGGCGTCCAACGTCACCGGCATCATCACCGACGTCCGCAGCGTGTCCGTCTTGCTCCACAAGCACGGGGCTCTCTCGTTCTGGGATTTCGCCGCCGCCGCCCCGTACGTCGGCATCGACATGAGCCCGACCGACGACCAGACCGATGGGGAGCTGGCCTACAAGGACGCCATCTTCCTGTCACCCCACAAACTGATCGGCGGCCCCGGCACACCCGGCCTGCTGATAGCCCGCAAGGAACTGTTCCACAATCGAGTCCCGGCCGTGCCCGGAGGAGGGACGGTCGCCTACGTCAACCCGACCGAGCACAAGTATCTGGATGACATCGAAACACGCGAGGAGGGCGGCACTCCGGCCATCATCGAGTCCATCCGGGCCGGACTGGTCTTCCAGCTCAAGCAGGCCGTGGGGGCCGAAACCATCCGTGCGCGCGAGGAGAGCTTCATCAGGCGGGCCATCGCCTCGTGGTGTGCCAACCCCAACCTCGACGTTCTCGGAAACCACGAGGCGGAACGCCTCTCGATCGTGTCGTTCGTCGTCAAGTTCGGTGAGCGGCACCTCCACCACAATTATGTCGTTGCCCTGCTGAACGACCTCTTCGGAATCCAGTCCCGGGGCGGCTGCTCGTGCGCCGGACCGTATGGCCACCGCCTGCTCGGCATCGACCTGGACACGTCCCACGAGTTCGCTCGAGAGGTGGCCCGTGGTTGCGAGGGCATCAAGCCCGGCTGGGTGCGCGTCAACTTCAACTATTTCATCTCCGAGGCCGTTTTCGACTACATCCTGGCGGCCGTCCACCTGATCGCCGATGAGGGCTGGAAGCTCCTCCCGCTGTACCGCTTCGACCCGGCCGCCGGTCGATGGCGCCACAGGGACAAACCGGTCGGGGCCCCGATGAGCCTCCACACCATCTCGTACGACGACGGACGGGTGAGCTATCCGCCACACCGCGAGCACGCACCGGAGACGGCACTGGCCGGCTACCTGGAGGATGCCAGGAGGATTCTGGCGGGAGCCGTCCCCATGGTCGATCCAGACCAGATCGATCCGGCGGTCACCGACGACTTCGAGCACTTGCGCTGGTTCCCGCTTCCCGGCGATATCCCGGTCGGTTGACGGTGCCACCCACCGTTGTCGCTGCTGCATCAACGACCGGGCTTTCGTCCGATCCCGCCGTGCTCTTCGTCGGCATCGTCGTGCTGGCCGTCGGGCTCAACTGGCTGGCGGTCCGCACCGGTGTCCCTTCGATCCTGCTGTATCTCCTGACCGGGTTCCTGGCCGGTCCCGTATTCGGCGTCCTCAACCCGGACGAGTTGCTCGGCGATCTCCTCCTCCCTTTGGTTTCCCTGGCGGTCGGAGTGATCCTGTTCGAGGGCGGACTCAGCTTGAGGTTGCGCGAGATCAAGGGGCATGCCCGGGTCATCTGGCTCCTGGTCACGGTCGGCGTGCTGGTGACCTGGGCGATCGGGTACGTGGCGGCGCTCCTCTTCACCGACCTCTCGCCGGGTCTGGCGCTCCTACTCGGTGCCATCCTGGTCGTATCCGGACCCACAGTGATCGGACCGCTGCTCTCCCACGTGCGTCCCGACCGGCCGGTCGGCCCCATCCTCAAATGGGAGAGCATCCTGGTCGACCCGATCGGGGTGCTGCTGGCCGTGGTCACCTTCGACATCCTGCTGATCGGCGCAGGCACCTCGGCCGCTTCGGTAGCAGGTCAGGTCGGACTGTTCCTCCTGGTCGGCATAGCGGTAGGCCTCGTACTCGGCTTCGGCCTGATCGTGGCCCTCCGCCGCCACTGGATCCCCGAACAGCTGCGCTCCCTGGTCGGGTTGGGCACGGCGCTCGTCGGATTCGTCGTCGCCAACAGCCTGGTCACCGAGGCCGGTCTGCTGGCCACCCCGACGATCGGGATGGTCCTGGCCAACTACCGGCGGGTGCGAACCGAACAGATACTCCACTTCTCGGAGACGATCCGGGTGGTGCTGATCGGGGTGCTCTTCATCATCCTCAGTGCCCGCATCAGTGTCGACCAGTTGGAACTGATCGGGGCCGGCGCCGTCGGGATCCTGGTGGCGCTGATCGTCCTGGCCCGTCCGCTTGCCGCGTTCGTCTCGACCCTCGGAACGACCCTGTCATGGCGGCACCGGGTCCTCATCGGTACGGTCGCCCCGCGCGGAATCGTGGCCGCGTCGATTGCCTCGGTCTTCGCACTCGAGTTGGAAGCCGAAGGAATAGCCGGTGCGGCGCAACTCACACCCCTGGTCTTCGCCGTGATCGTCGGCACCGTGGTCATCTACGGGCTGGGCATGCAGCCAATTGCGCGAGCGCTCGGGCTGGCCAAGCAGCGCCAGGGCGTGCTGATCATCGGCGCCGGGCGGCTCGAGCGAGCCATCGGAGCAGCACTGACCGAACAGAACCTCCCGGTGATGATCGCCACCACCAACCGGCGGGACGAGTACCGGGCCCGGATGCAAGGACTGGAGACCCACTACGGCAACGTGCTGATCGAGGACATCGACCTGGAACTCGACCTGTCCGGTCTGGGCCGCGTCCTGGCGCTGACCCCGAACGACGACGTCAACACGTTGGCCGTTACCCGGTTCAGCGGGATCTTCGGACGGGCCCAGACCTATCAACTGGTCTCCGGGCGGGTACCGGCCGGCATCGACAGCAGCGCCGTGACACCGTTGGCCGGCCGGCTTCTCTTCGACGGCGAGGCCAGCTACGAACGGCTGTCGAAGATGCTTCGCGAGGACGCGACAATTCGCGGCACAACCATCACCGCCGAATTCACCGTCGCCGACTTCCGCGAGAGCAATCCCGGCGCCGTCCCGCTCTTTGTCTTGAAAACCAACCAGCGCCTGGTGGTACTCACCGCCGGGGATGGCGACCCCTACCGCACGATTGGAGAGGGCGACACGATCCTGGCTTTGATGCAATAGGCCACCGCCGGGACACCGCCCGACACGCTCCGGTACGCTCTAGGAACGATGAGCCAGACCACCACGACCTTCCGGACCTGCCCCCTGTGCGAAGCGACCTGCGGCCTGGAAGTCACCGTCCGGGATGGGTCCGTCACCAGGATCCGGGGCGATCGGAAGGACGTGTTCAGCCACGGGTTCATCTGCCCGAAGGGCTCCACCCTCCGCCAGCTGCACGACGACCCCGACCGGCTGCGGGCGCCGGTGATCCGCCGGGGTGGTGACTGGGAGGAGGTTTCGTGGGACGAGGCCTTCCAGATGGTCGAGGCGGGGCTCCGTCCGATCATCGAACAACACGGCGGGGATGCGGTGGCTGCCTACCTGGGAAACCCCAACGTGCACACCATGGCGGGACCGCTCTACGTCAAGCCGTTGCTTAAAGCCATCGGCACGAAGAACATCTTCTCGGCCAGCACCGTGGACCAGATGCCCAAGCACGTGTCGAGCGGGCTGATGTTCGGGCACCCGGATTCCATCCCGGTACCCGACGTCGACCGGACCGACTATCTGCTCATGCTCGGTGCCAACCCGTTCGTCTCCAACGGGAGCCTGGCCACCGCCCCCGACTGGCCGGGCCGCATCGAAGCGTTGCAGGCACGTGGCGGAAAGCTGGTCGTGGTCGACCCGATCCGCACCCGCACGGCGCAAGCCGCCGACGAGCACCTGTTCATCCGGCCCGGCACCGACGCCCTGCTGCTCTTCGCCGTCGTCGCCGTTTTGTTCGAGGAAGGGCTGACCGCCCCGGGACGGCTGGCAGGCATGATCGAGGGTCTGGCCGGGGTCGAGGATCTGGCCGCCCGTTTCGCTCCGGAGGTGGTGGCCGACCGGTGCGGCGTCCCGGCCGAGACGATCCGCCGGATCGCCCGGGAACTGGCGGCCGCCCCGACCGGGGTCGTGTACGGGAGGGTCGGCACCCACACGGTCGAGTTCGGGACGGTGGCCTCGTGGCTGACCGACGTCCTCAACGTGCTGATCGGGGCGTTGGACGCACCGGGCGGCGCCATGTTTCCCCGGGCCGCACACTCACGACCGCCCCGGGCCGGCCGCCCGTTCCGGACCGGGCGGTGGCAAAGCCGGGTCAAGGGATACCCCGAGGTGCGCGGCGAACTGCCGGTGGTCACCCTGGCCGACGAGATCGAAACGCCCGGCGAAGGGCAGGTCCGGGCCCTGGTCACCGTGGCAGGCAACCCGGTGCTCTCCACCCCGGACGGGGCCCGCCTCGACCGGGCCCTCGCTTCGCTCGATTTCATGGTGAGCGTGGACTTCTACATCAACGAGACCACCCGCCATGCCGACGTCATCCTGCCGCCGCCCCCGCCCCTCTCCCGCGGCCACTATGACTTCGCCTTCTATACGCTGTCGGTTCGCAACATCGCCAACTACTCCCTGCCGACGCTGGGTCGCAACGGCGAGATGGACGAGTGGGAGATCCTCACCCGGCTGGCCCTGATCGCCTCCGGTCAGGGCGCCGACGCCGACCCGGCCGTCGCGGACGGGTGGAGCGTGGCGATGACCGTGAACCAGGCAGTCGCCGATCCCGACTCCCCGATCTCGGGTCGTGATCCGGAGGAGATCCTCGGCCACCTCAACCAGTATCAAGGACCGACCCGGATCCTCGACTACCTCCTGCGGACCGGTCCCTACGGCGACCGCTTCGGTGACGACCCGGACGGACTCTCCGTCGCCAGGCTGATCGAACATCCCCACGGCATCGATTTCGGACCGCTGCAGCCGCGCCTGCCCGATCTGCTGACCACCGCCTCGGGGAAGATCGAACTGGCACCCCCACCGATCATGGAGGACGCCGCCCGGCTGGCCGACACGCTCGCGGCATCACCCGGGGACGGCCTCCTGCTGGTGGGCCGCCGCCACCTTCGGTCCAACAACTCGTGGATGCACAACCTCGAGATCCTGGCCAAAGGGAAGGAACGGTGCACGGTGCTGATGCACCCCGACGACGCCATCACGGCCGGCGTGGGCGAGGGCGACCAGGTTCGGGTTTCCAATCCCACCGGGACGGTAACCGCCACCGTGACGATCACCGACGACATCATGCCGGGCGTGGTCAGCCTCCCCCACGGATGGGGTCACGATATGGCCGGCACCCGTCTGACGGTGGCCGCCCGGCGGCCCGGAGTCAACTCAAACCTCCTCGCCTCCAGCCAGGTGACCGACGCCCCCTCCGGCAACGCCATCCTCAACGCCATCCCCGTGACGGTCTCCAAGAGTTAGCACGTTTCCCCCTCCCGGGAGCGGGAGGGGGCTAGGGGGAGGGTGGAACCGTCTCCGCGCCAAGCCGGCCACCCTCTCCGCACCGCCGCCTTCGGCGGCGCCGCGCCTCCCCCGCCAGCAGGGGAGGCAAAAACGCACACCGCTCGTTCGGGTGTCAGAGTGCTAGTCTTAAGCAAGTGGTTAAAGCAGACGCCCAAGAGCCGGCCACCCGGACCGAGACCACCAGGCAAAAGATCCTCGACGCAACAGCCCTCCTGATCGCCGAACTGGGCTGGGCGGCCGTCACCACCCGGGCTATTGCCGAACGGGCCGGCGTCAACAACGCCCTGATCCACTACTACTTCGGAACCAAGGATGCCCTCCTGATCGAAGCGGCCTCGACGATGTTCGCCGAGGAGTTCGAGGGGCCGATGACCAGGATGGCGGCGGCCGGGACCTTCACCGAGGGGCTGCAGGCTTTCGTCGACTACCTGCGGGTCATCGAGGACCACGGTCCGGGCGTCACCGTCTCGGTCGAGGCGCTCCTCCGGGGCGTGCGAGACGAGGGGGTGCGCACCTGGATCGAAGGACTTCTCGGCGGGGCCCGCCGGTTGCTCGAGCAGGTGGTGATGGCCGCGCAAGCACGGGGCGAACTGCCCGCCGACCTTGACCCAACCGGAGCAGCCGCCGTGCTGGCCGCCCTACTGGACGGGCTGGTGCTCTACCGCCTCGTCTTTCCCGATCTCGATCTCGATGCCGTCGAATCGTCCCTGCTCGGAATGCTGGCGGCGCCAACGAAAGGAACCCCATGAACTACCGGCCGGCCGGTGCCACCATCGAACTCGAGAACCTGAGCCGCACCTACGGAGAAGGACCGACCGCCGTCCATGCGCTCAAGGGTGCCAGTCTCGAGATCCCGCCCGGTCAGTTCGTAGTGATTCTCGGACCCAGCGGATCGGGAAAGACCACCCTGCTCAATCTGATCGGATCGATCGACGAACCGACCTCCGGCACGGTACGGATAGGTGGGACCGATCTCGGCACCCTCGACGACGCCGGACGGATCGAGTACCGGCGCGGCAATGTCGGTTTCATCTTTCAGTTCTTCAACCTCATCCCGACCCTCACGGCCGGCGAGAACGTCGAACTGATCGCCGAGCTGACCGGAGCCGACAGCTCGGAACGAGCCGGACGCGTGCTGAATCTCGTCGGCCTCGCGGATCGCATCGACCACTTCCCCGGCCAGCTGTCGGGTGGCGAACAGCAGCGGGTCGCCATCGCCCGGGCGCTCGCCAAAGAGCCCCCGGTGCTTCTGTGCGACGAACCGACCGGGGAGCTGGACTTCGAAACCGGGCGCCGCATCCTGGGTCTGCTCTACCGTCTCAATCGCGAGACGGGCCGCACGGTGCTGCTGGTGACGCACAACGCCGCAGTCGGTGAGATGGCGGATCGAGTGCTGCGCCTTCACAGCGGCGAGATCGTCGCCGACACGCTCAACGATGCACCCATCGATGCGGAGGAGCTGTACTGGTGAGCACCCTCCGCACGAAGCTCCGGCGTGACCTCAGCCGCCAGAAGGCCCAGTTCGCCGCCGTGACGCTCACCGTGTTCCTGGGGATCACCATGTTCGGGGCAACCTACGACTCATTCCAGAACCTCGAAGCGTCGTACGCCCAGACCGCCACCGAGTTCTCGTTCGCCAACCTGACCGTCGTCGGTGGCGATGTCGGACAGTTCGCCACCGACACGGCCGCCGTCACGGGTGTCGAGATGGTGTCTACCCGCACCGTGGCAGATCTCCCGTTACGGCTGGGTGACACGAAGCTGCTCGGCCGGGTGGTCGGAGTCCCCGAGAGCGGTCCCGTCGTCAACCGGGTCCTGGTTCTCGAGGGCGACGACCTGGCCGGTCCGAATTCCATCTTGATGGAGGAGCACCTCGCCGCCCACTTCGACATTGTCCCCGGCGACACCTTCGAGATCCAGGGATCGTCCGGCTGGACCGAAGTCGAGGTTGCGGGAATCATCAGCTCACCCGAATACATCTGGCCGGCGGCCAGCCGCCAGGAGGTCATCACCACCCCCGACAACTTCGGCGTGGTCTTCGCCGCCCAGGGCACCGCCGCCGCCCTATCGGGGATCGCCGAACCGAATGAAGCCGTGGTCTACTACACCGATGGGACCGAGAACGGGGACCTCTCCGAGACCCTGACCGCCCGGGCCTACGAGCTGGGAGCTCTCGAAACGTTCACCAGGGCCGAACAACCGTCGAACGCCGCCCTCGAAGAGGACCTCGCCGGGTTCCAAGAGCTAGGGCTGTTCTTTCCGATCCTCTTCCTCTCGGCCGCGGCGATGGCCGCCTATGTCATGATCACCCGGCTGGTCCACGCCCAGCGCCCCCAGATCGGCATCCTCCTGGCCAACGGCTTCACCAAGGGACAGGTGCTGCGCCATTATCTCGGCTACGGAGTCGTCCCCGGTCTCATCGGATCGATCCCCGGAGCCTTCGCCGGGGTGCTGCTGGCCCGGGTGATCACCGGGCTCTACACGGGATTCATCTCCGTGCCGATCACCGTGATCCGGTTCTATCCGGCGACCCTGTTCACCGCGATATTCCTGGGGCTGCTGGCGACGCTGGTGGCGGCGGCGGCGCCCGCCCTGGCTGCATCACGGTTGTCCCCCGCCGAATCGATGCGCGGCTCGATCCCTGCAGGCAAAGGCCGGGCCAGCCTGGTCGAGCGGCTGGTGCCGCCGTTGCGGCGGTTGCCGATCCGCTGGCGCATGACGTTGCGCGGCATCGAGCGGAACCCGCGCCGCACCATCTACACGGTCATCGGCGTGGTGCTGTCGCTCACGCTGGTCCTGGTCTCGTGGGGCATGCTGGACACGATCGAGTACCTGATGGACCGCCAGTTCGTCCAGATCCAGAAAGAGGATGCCCGGGTCTATTACACCGCCCCGGTCGGTTCGGCGGACCTGGCGGCGCTGGAGAGCATCGACGGCATCGCCCGCGTCGAACCCAGCCTGGAGCTGCCAGTATCGATCGAGGCCAACGGAGACCGCTACGAGACGTTCCTGATCGCCATGGCAGGCGACACCCGGATGCACACGTTCTTCACCGGGACCAACACCACCACCACCCTCCCGTCAAACGGCGTGCTTGCCGGGGTCGGGGTGGCCGATGAGCTCAACCTGGTCGCCGGGGAGCCGGTCTCGATGACGGTCGGAGGGTTCAACCTCACGTTGGATACGGACGTGAGCGACTTCATCGATGAACCGTTGGGATCGATGGTCTACATCTCGGAGAGCTACGCAGAAGAACTGGCCGGCACCGCCCTCCCGGCCACCTCGGCCCTGTTGACGTATGAGGACGGAGCCAGCAGCTCCGACATTCGTAATGCCATCGTCGAGATGCCCCAGGTGGCCGCCTTCGAGGACGCCAAGGCTATCTACAACATCATGCAGGACTACATGGCGCTCTTCTACGTGTTTATCGGCGTGATGCTGGCCTTCGGAGCCGCCATGGCTTTTGCGTTGATCTTCAACACGATGAGCGTCAACATCGCCGAGCGATCGCGGGAGGTTGCCACCCTGCTGGCGGTTGGAACCAAGCGAAGCATGATCTCGCGGCTCATCACCACGGAGAACCTCCTGGTGGCGGCAATCGGCATTCCGCTCGGACTGGTCGCGGGCTACGTGACCTCGGCGGCGGCGATGGCCAGCTTCCAGAGCGACATGTTTCGTTTCGAGCTGTACATACGGCCTTCCACCTATGTGTGGTCGGCCGTCGCCATCCTGATCGTTGCCCTGATCTCCCAATGGCCGGGATTGCGAGCGGTCGGGCGGATGGACATCGCCCGCGTCGTGAAGGAGCGCTCGACGTAGGATCCGTCCATGGACAAGAACCCACCTGCGGCAAACGCGCCGGAACCTGAGGAAGACGCTTTCGACGCGTCCCGACAACTCGCCCATCACTCGCGACCGCGCCCGATCCGGGAGATCCTGCTGGAACTGGCCGAGACCGCCGACCCCGACCTGCAACCCGACCACTACGGCGAAGGCGAGGCGGTCGAGCTCCTGGAAGCGCGGATGGCCGGATTGCTCGGCAAGGAGGCGGCCGTGTTCATGCCGAGCGGCACCATGGCCCAGCAGATCGCCCTCCGGATCTGGTGCGACCGGGCGGGCAGCAGCCACGTGGCATTCCACCCGCTCTGCCATCTCGAGATTCACGAACAGAACGGCTACCGGCGTTTGCACGGGCTGCACTCCACCCTGCTGGGCACGGCCGATCGTATGTTCACACTCGAGGACCTCGAACAACTGGTCGGGCCGGTGGGCGCGATCCTGTTCGAGCTACCGCAGCGGGAAATCGGCGGGCAACTGCCGGCCTGGGATGATCTCGTGGCGATGGTCTGCTGGGCACGAGACCGCGGCATCGCGACCCACCTCGACGGGGCTCGACTGTGGGAGACCAGGCCGTTCTACGGCAGGGAGTACTCCGACATCGCCACCCTGTTCGACTCGGTCTATGTGTCCTTCTACAAGATCCTGGGTGGCATCGCCGGAGCGGCGCTGGCCGGACCGGCCGACATGATCAAGGAAGCCAGGGCCTGGCAGCGACGCCACGGCGGCAACCTCATCCATCTCTATCCGCTGACGCTGTCCGCCGAACTCGGCCTCAACCAGCGACTGGAGCGGGTCGACGAGTACCACCGGAAGGCCGTCGAGGTGGCCGCAGCGATCACCTCGGTGCAGGGTGTTCGCGTGGTGCCCGATCCGCCCCACACCAACATGATGCATGTGTTCCTGGAAGGTGACCGGGAACGGCTGCTGGCCGCCGCCCGGCGGGTCGCCCGGGAGCATGACGTCGAGTTATTCAGCAGCCTGGCCGAAACGATCGTGCCCAACATCCATCGATTCGAGCTGACCGTAGGTGATGCCGCCCTGGCGTTCAGCGCCGATGCGATCGGATCACTGTTCGAGCAGTTGCTCTCCCACTCCCGGGAGTGACGGCCGCCAACGGGCGACAACTGTTTCCCCTCCCGGGAGCGGGAGGGGGCTAAGGGGGAGGGTGGAAAACGTATCCGCGCCAAGCCGACCACCCTCTCCGCTCCGCCGCCTCCGGCAGCGGGCGCGCCTCCCCCGCTTGCGGGGGAGGCAAGAACGCCAGCGGGCGAGCCAAGAACACGGCACCGCCAAACAACAACGGGCGAGGTCACAAACTCTTCCCCCTCCCGCCGGCGGGAGGGGGCTAGGGGGAGGGTGGAGACAAGCCATCTCGTCAAGACACCCGACGGCGGCAAGCCGGCGCAGCAGGCCGACCACCCTCTCCGCTCCGCTACCGCCGCTCGCTGCGCTCCACCCTCTCCGCTCCGCCGCCTCCGGCAGCGGCGCGCCTCCCCCGCTTGCGGGGGAGGCAAGAACGCCAGCGGGCGAGGCCAAGAACACGGCACCGCCAAACAACAACGGGCGAGGCTGGAACGGAGAATCGGGGAAGTCCCCTATACAGCCGATCGGGTATTGGTGCGATATTTGTGGAGGACACAGAGAGAGGAACCATGGCCGCACCGACTCCCGCCCGCACGATGTTGGGATCGGCCCGCGCCGCGGCGGCCCGGACCCCGGCGGACCGGAACCGGTACGTGGATTTCCTGCGGGCCGTTTCGATCGTGGCGGTGGTGATCGGTCACTGGCTGGTGATCACCCCGTGGGTCTCGGCCGACGGTGTCTTCCATGGCGATCACCTGCTCACCAGATCGGAACCGGCCCGGTGGCTGACCTGGATCTTCCAGGTGATGCCGGTCTTCTTTGCCGTCGGCGGATACGCCAACGCGGTCTCGTGGGAATCGGCCTCGAGGCGCAACACCCCGTACGGCGATTGGCTGGTGGCTCGCCTCCGCAGGCTGGTCATGCCTGCGCTCCCGCTCCTGGCGCTGTGGGGCGGGTTCGCCGTCGCCACCTGGGCCGGGGTAATGAGCCCGACGCTGGTCGAGGTGACCTCGCTGGGGGCGCTCTCCCCGCTGTGGTTCCTGGCCGTCTATGTCGGCGTGGTTGCTTTCGTTCCGCTGACCACCAGGGCGTGGCACCGATTCGGCGTCTGGTCCTTCTGGGTCCCCGTCGGCGCAGCCGTGGCCGTCGACATCCTGGCGTTTGGTTTTGGCGTGAGCTGGTTGCGCTGGATCAACTATGCCTTCGTCTGGCTGGCCGTCCACCAGCTGGGCTACCTGTGGCGGGATGGCCGCCTGGGCGGAGCCCGCTCATCATGGCCCTACGCGATCGGTGGGCTCGGCGTAGCCCTCATCGCCGTCCTGGCGCTGAACTACCCGGTGGCGATGATCGGCGTGCCGGGCGCCGAGGTGTCCAACACGGCAGCCCCAACGGTGGCTCTGCTGGCACTGGGAATCGGGCAATTCGGCATCCTGCTGGCTGCAGAGAATCCCATGCGCCGCTGGCTTAACCGGATGGGGCCCTGGACCGCAACGGTGCTCGTCAACGGGATGATCATGACCCTGTTCGTGTGGCACTACACGGTCATGGTGGTCCCGGTCATCGCCAACGCCACCTGGTTCGGTGGTTTCGGAATGCGGTTGGAGCCCAACACCGGCCTGTGGTGGGCCACCCGATCGTTGTGGATCGGCGTGCTCGTCATTCTGATGGCGCTCTTCGCCCCGCTGGTCGGCCGGTTCGAGCGGCCCCGGGGCCGGGACCCTGTGGGCATCGGCAAGACCCGGCCGATAGCCGGAACCGTGCTGGCGTGTGCCGGCTTTGCCGGGGTGGCTCTTGTCGGCGTCTCGGCCACGCCCACCCTGTCGTGGCTGGCGCTGGCCCTCCCGGGCTTCGGCATGCAGATCGCCGGAGCGTTCGGCACGGAGCGGACGGCATGAGCACCTGGACCCGCGCCCTCGATGTGGCCAGGGAGACCCCGGATTCCCGCAACCGCTACATCGACTTTCTGCGGGCCGTCTCGATCCTGGTCGTCGTGTTCGGACACTGGTTGATGGCTGCCCCCCGGATGGTCGACGGCGATCTGGCGGTCGAGCACCTGCTGGTCGTGGCTCCCTGGACCCAGTTCGCCACCTGGGTGCTGCAAGTCATGCCGGTGTTCTTCGTGGTGGGCGGCTACGCCAACGCCGCCTCGTGGGAATCGGCTGCGGCAGCAGGCGTCGGCTACCCGGCCTGGTTGCGCTCGCGGATGGGCCGGCTGGTCATCCCGGTCCTGCCGCTGGTGGGCGTCTGGGTGGTCGTCGGCGCAGTGGCCGGGCTGGTCGGCGTCGACCCGTACCTGATCCGGGTCGGGTCGGTGAACGCCCTCATTGCTCTCTGGTTCCTGGCCGTGTACGTCCTGGCGGTTGCCCTGGTACCGGTTACCCGGGCGGCGTGGCGCCGCTTTGGAATCCGGTCGTACTGGGGGCTGGTGATGATGGCAGCGGCCGTCGACTGGTTGGCGCTGACGGGGCGTATCCCCGGCGCCGGCTGGGCCAACTACGTGTTCATCTGGGTGGCCGTCCACCAGGTGGGATACCTGTGGCGGGACGGTGGGTTGCGGGGAACCGGACGGGCACTCGGATGGGCGGCACTGGGAGCCGCCGCCCTTGCGCTCCTCCTCATCCTCGGCCCCTACCCCATCTCGATGGTCGACGTGCCGGGATCCGACGCATCGAATTCGGCACCTCCCACCCTGGTGCTGCTGGCGCTCGGCATGGTGCAAACGGGGCTCCTGGCGGCATGCGAACGGGTGGCCAATCGGTGGCTCAAACGGGACCGCCCCTGGGCCGCCATCGTCCTGATCAACGGAATGATCATGACGCTGTTCGTGTGGCACCTGTCGGCGATGATCCTGACGCTGGGACTTGCCCTCCTGCTGGGGGGCGTCGGGCTTGCGATCGAACCGGCCGGAGCCCTCTGGTGGCTCACCCGCCCGGTCTGGATGGCCGTGTATGCGACGGTGCTGGCGGCCGCCGCCGTCCCCTTCGGGCGCTTCGAGAGGTTGCGCGTTCCGCCCGGGGCTCGTCCGCTGCCGGGATGGGCCGCCGTACTGGGGACGGTGGCCGTTTGCGCCGGGCTGGGCATGCTCGCCTACCGGGGCATTTGGAGTGAAGCCTGGCCGGGCGTGAATCTGCCGGCGGCGGCTCTGCCGTTTGCAGGAGCGGCAGCGTTAGGTTTGCTGGGACCCCGCAAACACGCTCCGGTCAGCTGACCCGGCGAGCATGCTCCAGCCAGCGGCGCCTGAGCCGGCGGCGTTCCCGGGTGGTGGCCCCGCCCCAGATGCCGACGGTCTGGCGGCTCTCAACGGCGTACGCCAGGCACAGTTCCTTGACCGGGCAGATCGCGCAGACTTTCCTGGCAATCGACAACTGGACCTGGTCTTCCTCGGTAGAGGGAAAGAAGAGATTGGTGTCGAGGCCGCTGCAGGCCGCTTCTTCTCGCCAACCGGTGCGGGTTTCCCGCAGGTCAACGCTTTCCGGGATGCTCATCTGAATCTCACCATCAAAACGAACGTTTGTTCTGCCGGGCCACGGTAACACAGCCCCCCGAGAGCGCGAAAGTCGAGAAGCATTCCAGGTTCTGGTACGAACGAGGCGTGTCGCTCCCACCACTCCTTGTGGCGGTGATGGGTGTCGCTCCCTCCTGATAGCTTCATACCCATGCGCGCACCCGACTATCAGGGCGGAGGGCTGGTCAACCTGGTCGCCGAGGTGGAGTTCCGCTTGACCGGGCGAGCCGCCTCGACCCGCCTGCGCAGCGACCTGGCCGGGCGGATTCCGGCTGCGAAGAGCTATGTGTTCGTGCTGATCGACGGACTCGGCGATCACCAGCTCGGCCATCCCGCTGCCGCTCCCCTGGCCGCCGCTCGCGTCGGATCGATCGACGCTTCGTTCTCTACCCAGACGACCGTCAACACGTCCACGCTGGCGACGGGTCTCCCCCCATCGCAGCACGGACTCATCGCCTACCTACTCCGGCTCGACGGCCGGGTGGTCAACACGATCTACTGGTTCGATTCGGACGGGCAGACGGTGGACACCGACTACGGGACGTTTCTGCCTGCACCGAACCTGTCCGAACGGCTGGCCGCCGCCGGAGCTGAGACGGTTGTGGTCGAACCGGCCGCCTTCGTCGACAGCCCGCTCGAGCAGATTCTCTATCGCGGCGCCACCATCGTGCCCGCCGGCGACGATGCCGCTTCGGTACGGATCGCGCTGGAGCAGGCTGCCCAATCCGGCAGGCTGGTCGCGGTCTATGTCCCCCACGTGGACGCCGCAGCCCATGCCGCCGGACAGGACTCCGCCCTCTACGAGGGGGCTCTGGGCGATGCGTCCGCTATCTGGCAAGCAATCGCTACCGGCCTCCCGCCCGGAGCCGTCGCCATCGGCACCGCCGATCACGGCCATGGAGACATCGCCGCCGACCATCAGGTACACCTTCCCGGGCTCCCGGGCGTGACGTTCTACGGCGACTCCCGGGTGGTGTACGCGGCGGGAGATCTGGCAGCAGCACAAGCTCTGGCCACCGAAGTTCCGGCGACGTGGGTGTCACGATCGGACATGGACGACTGGTGGGGACCGCCCCCGCATCACCCCGAATTCGAGCGGCGCCGCCCGGATGGGGCCCTCGTGGCCGACGACGGCTGGGCGCTGCTCTATCCGGGCAGCGACGGAACCATGGTCGGTCACCACGGGGGTCTCACGGAAGCGGAGCTGCGCATCCCGATCCTGGTGGCAGCACCGGGCTGATACGCTCCGGGCATGAAACACCAGGACCTGCACGTCGCCATCGATCAGCTCTTCGCTTCGTCGAAAACCGACCTCGAAGACCTGATCCGTATCCCTTCGGTCAGTGCCCCGGGGTTCGACCCGGCCCCCGTTCGAGCGTCGGCAGAGGCGATCGCGGAGCTGTACCGCACGGCCGGGTTCCCCGCGGTGCGCTTGCTCGAGATCGAGGGCGCCCATCCGGCGGTCTTCGCCGAGTATCCGGCCCCGCCCGGGGCCCCCACGGTGCTGCTGTATGCCCACCATGACGTGCAACCGCCCGGCGACGAGGCGGAGTGGGATCTCGCTCCGTTCGAACCGGTCGAACGGGGCGGACGCCTCTACGGGCGCGGTTCGGCCGACGACAAGGCCAACGTGGTGGTCCACGCGCTGGCCTTCCTGGCGCACCGGGGCTCGCCTCCGGTGGGCGTCAAGGTGATCGTCGAAGGCGAAGAGGAAGTCGGCTCAACGCACCTGGGCGACTTCATCCGCACCTACCGCACCGAACTGGCCGCCGATACGATCGTCATCGCCGACTCGGCCAACTGGCGCCTGGGGCAACCCGCCCTCACGACCTCGTTGCGGGGGCTCGTGGATTGCACCGTCGAAGTCCGCACCCTCGACCAGGCCGTCCATAGCGGTGTGTACGGCGGCGTCGTGCCCGACGCCCTCACCGCCCTCAGCCGTCTCCTGGCCACGCTCCACGATGAGCACGGCAATGTGGCGATTCCGGGCCTCGTCTCCGGTGAGGCTGCGCAGCTCGACCTGACGGAGGCCGAGCTCCGCCGGCAAGCCGGGATGGTCGAAGGGGTGGAGCTGCTGGGACAGGGCACCCTCACCTCGCGGATGTGGACCCGTCCGGCCGTGTCGGTGATCGGCATCGACGCTCCCAACGTTGCCGAGTCCATCAACCAGCTGATTCCCGTCGCCCGGGCCAAGGTCAGCGTGCGTATCGCGCCGGGGGACGACCCCGACCGGGCGATGGAAGCACTGGTCACGCATCTGGAGAGCAATGCCCCCTGGGGTGCCCGGGTAGTGGTGACCAGGGGGTCCCGTGGCGAGGCCTTCTCGCTGGAGGCAACGGGACCGGCGGCCGACGCCTTCCGGGCCGGGTTCCTGGAGGCCTGGGGAACGGAGGGCGTGTCGATCGGCATCGGCGGCTCCATCCCCTTTGTGGCGGCCTTCAACGAGGCCTTCCCCAACGCCGGCATCCTGCTGACCGGGGTGATCGACCCGGCCGCCGCCATGCACGCTCCCAACGAGAGCGTCGATCTCGGAGAACTGCGTAAGGCCGCCCTCGCCGAGGCCGTGGCGTTGCGCCTCCTGGCAGGAAACTAGAGATGATGATGGCGCCCAACTTGCCGGATACTCGAGCAAGACCGGCGCAAGAAGCGGAATGGGAGCATGGGCGAACGACCACGCAAGGTTGAGACCCGCTCGATTCCGGCCAGCCGCCGGTTTGTGACCGGGGCGCTCCGGGCCGGGCGGAGCATGACGCCCACGCATGCGTTGATCCAATGTGATGTCACCGACACCCGTGCGTTCGTCGAGGCGGCCGACCCGCCGCTCTCGTGGACGGCCTTCATCGTCGCCGCGGTCGCCCGCGCCGCCGCCGCTCATCCCGGGGTGCACGCCTACGTGAATTGGGCGGGCAGGCTGGTGCTACACCAGCACGTCGATGTCTCGACACTCGTTGAGGTCGCCGCTCCCAAGGGCTCGTTTCCCCTGGCGCATCTCATCCGGGACGCCGACATCCGTTCTCCCGCCGATCTGAGCGCTGAGCTGCGGCGGGTGAAAGAACAACCGTCGGCAGGTACGTCGGGCCGTCTCTTCAAGATCGCCGCTCCCTGGGTGAGCCGGATCCCCGGAGTGGTGGCGCTCTTCTACTGGCTGGCCGCCCGATCGATGCGCATGCGCCGGCTCACCGGCACCGTGTCGGTGACCGCGGTGGGTATGTTCGGCCGGGGCGGGGGTCTCGGCATCGGTCATCCGACGGTGCAGACGCTCACGGTGCTGGTGGGCGGCAGGAGCGTCCGCCCGTGGGTCAGCGATGGCGTGGTCGTTCCCCGCGAGATTCTCGACCTCACCCTGACGTTCGACCACAACGTGGTGGACGGCGCGCCGGCGGCCCGCTACGTGGCCGATCTGCGCGAGCTCATCGAACACCCGGCCACATCTGGTTTTGGCGCCTGACAAGCAGGAGATTCGAGCAAGATCGGCGCCAGAAGCGGGAAGAGGCGGTCAGCGGTTGGCCAGGCGGCGGCGTATCTCCGTTGGATAGTTGGGGAAGTAGCGGGCGATCACCGGAAGATCGAACCGCGGCAGGATGGCCTCTTTCGGTTCCCGCTCCAGCAGGAAGCGGAACGACTCCTCGAGGAGCCGGGCCGCGCTCCGACCCTGACCGAAGGTCGTGAGATCATTCGGAGCGACCGTCACGTCATGGACGCTGGCGGCACCGCCCTCCTTCACCTCGACCCGGTAGAGATCGGAGCCCAGGGGCGTAACGAGGATCTCGGTCATGGTCCGACGATACTCCGATGGCCCGGGATCCGCCGACGTCACACGCCTCCCGGAAACCCCTGCTGCCGCCATGCTTCATAGACCACGATCGCCAGGGCATTGGCCAGGTTGAGGCTGCGAGCCTTGGGCAGCATGGGGATGCGGAGAACCTGGTCGATCCTCTCCCAGGCGAGCACGTCGTCGGGAAGCCCGTCGGATTCCGGGCCGAACAGGAGCGCATCGCCGGGGCCGTAGTCCACCTCCGCGTAGGACCGCCGTCCGTGCTGGGAGAAGGCCCGGATCCGGTCGGGCGCAACCGCAGCCACGAAGTCCTCCAGGCTGTCGTGGTTGCGAACGTCGGCCCAGTGCCGGTAGTCGAGACCGGCTCGCTTGAGCCGGGCCTCGTCGAGGGAGAACCCGAGCGGATGGATGAGATGCAGCGTCGTCCCGGTGTTGGCGCACAGGCGCATGGCGTTGCCGGTGTTGGGGGGAATCTCAGGCCGGTACAGGACGACGTGCATCGGCTGCTCAGAAGAGACGAAGGTTGTTGGATTCGATGCCGCGCAGCAGGTCGTAGTCGACCTCGACGGTGTCGATCCCCCGCGCATCGGCCAGCACTTTGGCCTGCGGCTTGATCGACTGGGCGGCGAAGATCCCCCGCACCGGAGCGAGCCGCGCATCGAGGTTGAGCCGTTCGAGGTACCGGGCCAGCTGCTCCACCCCGTCGATATCGCCGCGGCGTTTGATCTCGACGGCGACCGTCGCCCCCGCCTCGTCGTGACAGAGCAGATCCACCGGGCCGATGTCCGTCGGATACTCGCGGCGGATGAGCGTGAGGCCCTCCTCGAGCACTCCGGGTCGCTCCGCGAGCAGGACCTGCAGATGTGCCTCCACCCCGTCCTTCTCGAGACCCGGATCCGCCCCCAACTCGAGCGACGTGTCGTGCAGAACGTCATCGATGGTGATCACCAGTCGCTCGCCACGGGGGTTGGTGACTACCCACTCACCTTCCCGCTCTTCCAGGTAGTTCGGTGCGTTCATCCAGTTGAGCGGCTTGTAGGCACCGCCGTCGGCATGAATGGCGACACATCCGTCCGCCTTGACCATGATCAGCCGGGTGGCCATCGGCAGGTGGGCCGTGAGACGGCCTTCGTAGTCGACGCTGCACCGGGCGATCATCAGCCGCATGGCCCGGGAGCGTACCAGCGGGGACCCGGCTAGGTTCCCGGCATGCGCGATCGAACGGCCAAGGTGCTCTCAACCGTCCACACCCTGACGTACCGGCTCACCGGTGGCCGGGTAGGGCGCCGGCTCGTCGGCAACGACATGCTGCTGCTCACCACCCGGGGCCGGTCGTCCGGGCGGCCGCATACGGTCCCGTTGTTGTACCTGCGGGACAGTGACGATCTGGTGGTGATCGCCTCCTGGGGTGGCCGGCCCAATCATCCCCACTGGTACCTCAATCTCGAAGCCTCGCCGGAGGCGAGCGTGCAGGTACAGGGCAGCACCTGGAGTGTCTCCGCCGAACCGATGCCCGAAGACGAACGCCGGCAATGGTGGCCCCGAATCGTGGAGGCGTACGACGGCTATGCCGCCTACCAGTCCCGCACCGACCGCCCCATCCCGGTGGTTCGGCTCCGCCCGGTCGGGTGACGGGACCCGCTCTTCAGGCATACCGGTCCAGCGCCCGGCGCAGATGCTCGTTCGTTCAAAAGGAGATCGGCGCAAACAGTCAGTGTCGGCGGCCGGCCGTCCGGAGCACTCGCAAGCCGCGGATCGTCACCCACGGGTTCATGCGGGTCTTCCCCCCAGGCCCCCAACCGGCAAACGTACAATTGCTGCAGATCTCGGTTGCGGTCCGGGCCCGTCTCACCTCCATCGGGAACCCGCCGTCCGCGGTGCCCTTGCTGAGGAGCAGGTCGAGAGCGCGCTCGCAGCGCGGGTCGTCGAGGCGGCTTACGTCGGCCATCAGTTCGAGGACGAGAAGAACGTCGAAGAAACGGACCGGGAATCCAATCTTGTCCGGTCGAGGGCCCCAGTTAGGCACGATCAGGGCGCCGCTGCGGTGATAGAGCAGGTGGTGTTCCAGCAGCAGCTCGACACCGCGTTCGAGCGTTTGTTTCGCGGTCTTGTCGCCGGTCGCCTGCACCCAGGCCGCCAGTCCTCGCAAGCCCAGCACCGTCTCCACGAAGGATGATTGGCGCGCTTCAGGGTTCACGTCACAGTTCCAACCCCCGTCAGGCCACTGCATCGTCCCGAGTCGATCGGCCAGCGCCTGCAGTCGCTCGTCCATGAGGCCAAGCTGCAGGCTGGCCCAGAGCACGTTGCCCTCCATCGAGGAGCACCGTCGCACCCGGTCGGGCTGTCTCTCGATATGCCTCGTCCAGTTCGGCTGCAGGAACGCCGGCGACAGAATCCACGCAAACACGATCTCCTGGACCTGTTCGAGGCGCGGGTCTCCTCCGGGATGCCCTCGTTCGGCCAGCTGCACGAGTGCCCAGTGAGCGCCCTGCCACTTGCGGTACGGGTGGCGTTGATCCTCGAAGCTGCCGTCGATCATTGCACTGCAATCCGGACTGGCACGGACCTCGTCGGCCAGGGCCCGCATCTCGCCGGTGTTCGGCTCAGCCCCGTCCAGCACGAGCCGCGCCTGATAGCGCACCGCCACATCGTCCCAACTCCGAAGACGGTCGACTACCGACTCCATGCACCGAGCATACCGGGGACAACGACCGGTCGACTTCCCGCAGCTGTCGCTCGGTGAGTGCCGGTACGGGCTCTCGCATGCCACCTCCAGGCCGGTACCGGCCACGATAGCCAGGCCCTCTCAGGTACCATCACCGGGTGCGGTGTTGCCGACACCGTGGGTAACGACCGGAGCCCTGCATGAGTATTCGCGTGCTGATCGTCGACGACCAGATCCTGGTTCGAACGGGATTCCGCCGGATCCTGGAGGAAGAAGCCGACATCGAGGTCGTCGGTGAGGCCGGCACGGGCGAAGAAGCCGTCGACCTGACCATCGAGCTCGAACCGGATGTGGTGATCATGGATATCCGCATGCCGCGCATGGACGGGATCGAGGCCACGGCCCGATTGCTCACGTCAGAGGCCGGTCCCGAAACCAACGTTCTCATGCTGACGACATCCGACCTCGAGGAGTATGTCTACGACGCGCTCCGGGCCGGGGCAAGCGGGTTCATGCTCAAAGATGCTCCGCCTGAGGAACTGTCGGCAGCCGTGCGGATCATTGCCCGGGGGGAGGCGGTACTGTCGCCGACCGTCACCAAACGCCTGATCCGCGAATTGAGGGGGCGGCCCCGGCAGGCCACCACGGGCCGATTTGACGACCTGACCGATCGCGAGCGGGACGTCCTGAAGCTCATCGCGCAAGGGCATGCCAATGCAGAGATAGCCGAGCAGCTCTTCATCAGTGAGGCGACCGTGAAGACCCACGTCTCCCACATCCTGGCCAAACTCCAGCTGCGCGACCGCTCCCAGGCAATCGTCCTCGCCTACGAATCGGGCCTGGTCGAGCCCGGTTCCATTGAGATCTGACCTTCTCGGCGACCCGGCCTTCGAGACGACCTGAGAATCACTCCCACGAGTGACGACATCATGTCGACAAACCTGTAACATCCTGCCAGCTGAGGCGGCCGGTTGGTTCGAAATGAATGAGCCGGAGCGATCTGCCAGGGAAGGTCGAATCAACCTCCAAACCGGGTCGGCTCACACCACAGGCAAGGGGTCATAGCCCGGACATGGGTCCGGGCTATGACGGTTCTCGCGCCATCGATAACCGCCGGGACCTGCCAGCATCAGCCTGAACCGCAACAAGGATTTCAAGATGACCCAGACCGCAACCGCCGCTCGCGCCGCCGGCGCCGTCAAGATCTACGGCGAGGGTGACGCTCAGGTTCGAGCCTTGAACGGAATCGACGTCGAGTTCGGCGCCCGGGAGTTCACGGCGATCATGGGCCCCTCCGGCTCCGGCAAGTCGACCCTGCTCCACTGTCTGGCCGGGCTCGACTCACTCAGCGACGGCCGCGTGTTCCTCGGCGATACCGACCTCGGCTCGCTGGACGACGACGAACTCACCCGGCTGCGCCGCGACCAGGTCGGCTTCGTGTTCCAGGCGTACAACCTGGTGCCGACCCTCAACGCACTCGAGAACATCACGCTGCCGATGGCGATTGCGGGCCGCAAGCCGGACCAGGAATGGGTGGACCGCATCGTCGACACCATCGGCATCCGCGACCGCCTCCATCACCGGCCTACCGAGCTGTCGGGCGGCGAGCAACAGCGCGTCGCGGCCGCCCGGGCGCTGGCCAGCCGGCCCGACATCATCTTCGCCGACGAACCGTCCGGCAACCTGGACTCCACCTCGGGTGCGGAGCTGCTCGGATTCATGAGCGACGCCGTCAAGCAACTCGGGCAAACGATCGTGATGGTGACCCACGACCCGGCCGCCGCCGGGTACGCCGACCGCGTGGTCTTCCTGGCCGACGGCGTGGTCGTCGGCGAGATGCTCGAACCCACCCGGGAACGCATCCTCGACTACATCAAGCAGCTGGAGGCGTAGGAAGTGTGGCGGGCAACCGTGAAGGGCCTGCTGGGCCACAAGCTCCGCATGGCGCTGACCGTCCTGGCCATCACCATCGGGGTGGGCTTCGTGGCCGGTTCGTTCGTGTTCACCGACACCCTGAGCAGCGTCTTCGACGATCTCTTCTCCGGAACGACGGAAGGAATCGACGTCGTCGTCAAACCGATCATCGAGTCGGGCAACGATTTCGGATTCTCTCTCCCGGAGAAGATCCCGGGCTCCGTACTCGACGAGGTGCGGGCCGTGGATGGTGTCGAAGAGGCCACCGGTTCCCTGTTCTGGTTCGTGCAGCTGCTCGATCAAGACGGTGAGATAGCCACGACCACCGGCCCGCCGACGTTCGGGGCGTCCTGGGCCGACACCGACCGTCCGGGAGCTTTCTCCCTTCGCGAGGGCTCCCGTCCGGATGCCGATGGAGAAGTCGCGCTCGACCGCAAGACCGCAGAGCGGCTCGGGTTTGCGATTGGCGACACCGTGCAGATCGTCATCTTCGGCCCTCCGGAATCCTTCACGCTGGTCGGCCTGGCCGGGTTCGGAGAAGCCGACAACCTGGGCGGCGCCGGCTTCGCGTTGTTCGACGTCCCCACGGCGCAGCGGATCTTCAACGCAGGAGACGCGTACGACACGATCGACGTTGCCGCAGCGCCCGGGGTGCCGCCGGAGACCCTGATCACGCGCATTCAGCCGATCCTTCCCGACAAGGTCGAGGCCGTGACTGCGCAGAGCGTCGCGGAAGAGCAGGCGTCGGCGCTGAAGGAGGGTCTCGGATTCTTCAACACGTTCCTGCTGGTCTTCGCCGGAATCGCCCTGTTCGTCGGTACCTTCATCATCCAGAACACCTTTCGAATCATCGTCGCCCAGCGAACCCGGGAACTCGCACTGTTCCGGGCTCTGGGAGCAACCACCCGCCAGGTAACCGGCATGGTGCTCACCGAGGCGGCCATCGTCGGCGTGATCGCCTCGGGACTCGGGCTGTTGTTCGGTGTCGTCCTGGCCAACGTTCTGGCTGTTGCCTACGAGTTCTTTGGAGGCGATCTCCCCGAAGCTGCCCTCGAGGTCCGGCTCCGGACTGTGCTGGTGGCGGTGGCGGTCGGTGTCATCGTGACCTTGATCTCGGCACTGCTCCCGGCGAGGAAAGCGGCGTCGGTGCCGCCCGTTGCGGCCATGCGCGATCTCGATACGACGGCCCGCCGCCCGATGCGAACCCGCGTCGTAGCCGGCAGTGCAATCACCGCGTTTGGTGTCGTCCTGGGGGTGCTCGGCTTGTTCGTGGATCTCCCCTTTGATTGGATCGAACCCATTGCCCTGGTGGGAGCTGCGGCCGCCGTCGTGTTCATCGGCGTTGCCGTGGTCAGCCCGGTGTTCACCCGAACGATCGCCGGAAGCATTGGTGCGCCCTTCCCCCGGCTGCTCGCCATGCCGGGGACGCTGGCTCGCGAGAACTCCATGCGGAAACCGCGCCGGACCGCAGCCACCGCCGCGGCACTGATGATCGGTCTGGCCCTCGTGAGCCTGGCCACCATCCTGGCCTCCTCGTTCCGGGGAACCGTGCGGGAGGTGATCGACGAGAGTTTCCGTGCCGACCTGGTGGTGAGCGAAGTCGGTTTCGGTGGGATCGGGTTCAGTCCCTCGATCGCCGATGAGATGGAAGCCCTCCCGGAGATCGACGAGCTGTCCAGGACCCGGTTCGGCCAGGCTTCGTTCGGCCAGGACCCGGCCTTCGTGTCCGCCGTCCAGGCCGACACGTTCCTCGACCTCTTCTCGATCGACCTGATCGACGGCAGCTTCGACGAGCTGCCCTCTCCCAGCGTGGCGTTGCGCGTCTCCCGGGCCGAGTCACTCGGGGTGCAGGTTGGCGACACGGTGACCTTGAACTTCGCCCGTACGGGTGAGCAGGAACTCCCCGTGGTGGCTATTTGGGACGGCCAGGGCATCCAGGCGTCGGTCCTGGTTTCACTCGAGACGTACGAAGCCAACTTCGTCGAACAACTGGACGCGCAGGTCCTGGTCGCCCTGAACGACGGCGTGACCATCGAGGAGGGCCGGGCGGCGGTCGAAACCATCGTGGCCGCCTTCCCCAATGTGCAGATCCAGGACCAGGCGGACTTCAAACAGCAGACCGAGAGTCAGATCAACCTGATCCTCAGCCTGATCTTCGTCTTGTTGCTCTTGTCGGTGTTCATCGCCCTGTTGGGAATCACCAACACCCTCTCCCTATCGATCATCGAACGGACCCGGGAGATCGGCCTGTTGCGGGCGGTCGGCATGAGCCGCAAGCAGGTGCGCCGCATGATCCGCTGGGAGTCCGTCATCATCTCCGTGTTCGGGGCCGTGCTCGGTGTCGCGCTCGGCATCCTCTTCGGGTGGGCGGTCGTCGAGGCCTTGTCCGAACAGGGTTTGCTCTTCGTTCTGCCGGTCGGTCAGCTGATCGGGGCGCTCTTCGCCGCCGGCGTCGCCGGCGTGGTGGCCGCCATCCTGCCTGCTTGGCGTGCGTCACGACTCAACGTGCTCGAGGCGATTGCCTACGAGTGAGGGGATGTTGGTCCGACCAGCTTCTTCATGGCCTTGATCAACGCAGCCGTGTCCGACTCGTTCAGCTTTTCGGCAAAAACCTGCTCGACGCCCGCGAGGTGCACCGGCGCGGCGCTCCGCAAAGCCGCCCTGCCTTCCGCGGTTAGGACAACGTGAGTTCCTCGCCGGTCCTCGGGACAGGCGCGGCGCTCGATGAGGTCTCGTTTTTCGACTCGCTCTATGAAGCGGGTCGTGGCGCTCCGGCTGAGCAGCAACCGGTCGGCCAGCTCATGCATCCTCAAGCTTCCGCCGGCTTCCTCGAGCTGGACCAAAACGTCGTACCAAGTCAACGGCAACCGGCGCTCGTCCATCAGCTCACGCTGGAGGGTTCGCGTCACTGAGGCATGCGCCTCGAGAAAGAGACGCCAGGCATCCAGCTGTTCCTGCTTCACGATCTCGCCCACCTCTCAACGAGTCTGCTCGAGTTTGTGGTTATATTGTTGCAGTATGCAACTATTGTAACCTGCAATCAAAGCGCAACGGAGGATCCCATGAGCCAAGAAACCACCCGTACCATCGAAAGCCGCCAGGTTCCAGCCGCCGGCACCTGGACCATCGATCCGACCCACACCACCATTGCCGCCGTGGCCCGCCACCTGATGGTCACCAAGGTGAGAGGTCACTTCTCATCGTTCTCGGGCACCATCAATGTTGCGGAGACGCCGGAAGACTCGACGGTTGAAATCACCATGGATGCCGCGTCGATCACCACCGGCACCGAGGATCGGGACAACCACCTCCGGTCCGCCGACTTCCTCGACGCCGAAACCTACCCCACCTTGACGTTCCGCAGCACCTCCGTCGTGGCCGACGGCGATCGGTGGAAGCTGACCGGGGATCTGACCATTCGCGATATCACCCACCCGATCACGCTCGACATGGAGTTCCTCGGTGTCACCGATGACCCCTGGGGCAACGCCAAGGCCGCCTTCGAAGCCTCCGCCGAGTTGGAGCGCAAGCACTGGGATCTCACCTGGAACGTCCCGCTCGCCCAGGGCGGCGTGCTGGTCAGCGACAAGTTCAAGATCGAAATCGAGGCCCAGGCCACCCTCTCCTAACCCGTTCTTGCGTGAGTTTCCTGCGCATATGCGCGGTTTCTCACGCAAGAACGGAAATCCGCGGGCATGAACCTCACTCTCCGTACACTCTCCAACAGGAAGAGTGATCCCCGGGCTGGGAACCAGAGGGGAGAGAGCGTGTCACCGATGAAGTCGTTGCACTGCCGGGTTACTGGACACCGCCACCACACCGATCGCATCGGTGCAAACCTGTTCCGAATCGTCTGCAGCAATTGCTCGATGGTGAGCTTCGTTGCCGCTCCGCGAGGGCGGGAACGAAAAGCCAACAAGGTGTTACTCGCGGTACGTTAACCCAAACCGACCGAGCGGTACCGGGCCCTTCGGGGCCCGGTACTTTGTTGTGAAACAGAGCGTGAGGGCCGAAACGGCAAACCCTTTAGAGCTTGATCACCGTGGCCGTGAGCGGACCCACCTCGGTCACGACCACCGATCCCAGCGACGGTCGGGCGCGGCCGGGGCCCCACAGCGTTTCCGGGCGGCCGGACCGCACCGGAATGTTGATCGCACCGAGCGCCGCCCCGCGGTTGATGATGACCAGGAGACGCTCCTCCCCCAGGGTGCGGGTAAAGGCGAACGCATCTGCGGAACGCACCACGAACTGCATGTCGCCGTAGCGGAGCGCCCGGTAGCGGCGCCGCATCCACGTCAAAGTGGTCACAGTCTCGAGCAGGTTCCGGTTCCACTGATCCCCGTCGTGCCAGGGGAACCCTCCGCGTGAGGCCGGCTCCTTCCCGCCCGTCATCCCCACCTCGTCGCCGTAGTACAACCCGGGCGCTCCTTGGGCGAGCAGCTGGAACGCCATCGCCAGGCGAGCCTTGATCGAATCGCCCCCGGCGGCATACAGCAGCCGTTCGGTGTCGTGGGAGGACAGCAGGTTCTGATTGACCTCGGTCACCTGCGGTGCGTACCCGGCCTGCATCCGCGTGTAGCCGTCGACAAACTCTTCCGTGGTCGAGCGGCCGGACGCGAAGTAATCGAGACACAACTCGCGGAACGTGTAGTTCATGGTGGCGTCGAATCGATCTCCCTGCAGCCACGGAGAGGCATCTCCCATCACCTCGGCGAGCAGGAATGCATCAGGATTGGCAGCCTTGACGGCCGAGCGGAAATCCGGCCAGAAGTCGGAGTCGATGTAGCGGGCCACGTCCATGCGCCAGCCGTCGATGCCGTACTCGGTGATCCAATGCGTCGCCACATCGAGGAAGTAGCGGCGAGTCGCGGGATTCGCCAGGTTGATGCGTGGCATCGAAGGCACCCCGTACCAGCACTCGTAGCTGGTCTCGACGGGCGGGCCGTCGTCGTCCGCCTCCTCGACGATCAAGCCGGCATCGGTGCTCAGTTGTCGCAGGTGCTCCACATAGTCGTCGGGGTTCGACCAGTTGAACGTCACCAACTGGCGGGGCCGCACCGTCACCGACAGGGGGTACCGGCCGATCGCGAACCAATCCCGATACTCGGAGTCTGCCCCCCTGGCGATCACGTCGGCGAAGGCAAAGAAGGCCGGGTGGCAATGGTTGAACGAGGCATCGAGGATCACCTTGATGTCACGGTGGTGCAGCCTGGCGACGAGATGCTCCAGAGCCTGGTTGCCTCCGAAGTGATCATCAACCCGGTAGTAGTCGACTGTGTCGTACTTGTGGGTGGACGGCGAGGCGAAGATCGGGTTCAGGTACACGGCATCGATCCCCAGGTCTGCCAGGTAATCGGCCTTTTCGGCGATGCCGACCAGGTCACCACCCTGGTGACGCAGCCAGTGGGGTGGCATTCCCCAGGGGTCGACACCCTCCGGGTCGAGCGCGGCATCGCCGTTGTGGAATCGTTCGGGGAAGATCTGATAGATCACCGCCCCGCGGGCCCATTCGGGCATCGCAAAGGCTGTCAGATCGTTCGGGATCGAGCCTCCATCGGTCGAGGCGCTCAACTGCGTTGCTCACACCGGCCGGGACCAGATAGATGGGTTGTGCATCGGCGCTCCGGAAGGCGAACGAATACGAAAAGGGCTCTGCCGGCGGTTCGAGCGTCACCTGCCAGACATCGAAACGGGACCCCTGCACGGACCGGTCCATCTTCCTGCCGGTCCCGTCGGCCACGACGAGGTGCCCGGAGGTGAAGCCGGACTCGGCGGTCACCCGGAACTGGATGCGTCCGTCCGGCAGCAGATTGAGATGAGCCCGGTCCTCCGGTTCGTACCGGAGGTCGTAGGGGAACAGGTGCCCGTTATCGTTGAAGAACCGGGAGTCCGGGAAGTGGCTGGTCACAGGTCCTCAGGATCGAGTTCGGAGATGCTACCGGGACCGCCGGGACGCCGCCCACTCGAGGAACCGGCCGGCAGGCCAGGTGTTGACCACCAGGCCCTTGTCGACCCATCCCCGCTGCGCGTTGAGCACGCCCCACTGCATTTGCTCGAGCTCGACGATCCGGTGGGCGTCGGTGCTGATCACGAGGCGGACACCGGCGGCGCTCGCCCGGCGCGCCACCTCAGGGGCAACGTCGAGACGGCGCAGATGGCAGTTGATCTCGAGTGCCGTTCCCGTCTCCACCGCTGCCTCGATCACGGCGTCGATATCCAGCTCGATGCCGGGCCGGGATCCGATCTGCCGCCCGGTGAGGTGGCCGATGGCGTTCACCGCCGGATTCTGCATGGCCGTGATGACCCGCCTGGTCTGTTCCGCGCGATCCAGGTCGAAGAGCGAATGGACACTGGCGACACACCAATCGAATCCCTCGAGGAAGTCCTGGTCGTAGTCGACCTCACCGGCCCGGCCGATGTTCAGCTCACACCCGTGCAGGATCGTCATCGGCTGATACCGCTCGGCCAGAGCGTCCAGACGCTTGCGCTGGGCGAGCATCTGTTCGCGGGAGGCCCCGTTGATCCGCAGGTCCTCGCCGTGATCGGTGATCGCCACGTAGGACAGCCCCCGGGATGCCACCGCGTCGAGCATGTCCTCGAGGGTCTCATGCCCGTCGCCGGACAGGTTGGTGTGGACGTGGAGATCGCCCTTGATGTCCTGGAGGTGGACCAGATCCGGCAAGGCCTCGTCCCCGGCGGCTTCGATCTCTCCGGTGTCCTCTCGCAGTGTCGGTTCGATGAACCCCAGCCCCAGTGCTTCGTAGATCTCCCGCTCGGTCTTGGAAGCGACCACCTCCTCGGTTTCCACCTCCGACAGGGCGTACTCGTTGAGTGTCCATTCCCGATCGAGCGCCAGCTGGCGCAGCCGGATGTTGTGCGCCTTCGAACCTGTGAAGTAGAGCAGCGCAGCCCCGTACTGGTCGGGCTCCACCACCCGGAGATCGACCTGCATGCCGCTGTGGGTGAGGATCGACGACTTCGTATCGCCGGTTCCCAGGACTTCGCTCACGATGGGCAGTTCCAGGAACCCGGCCATGACCGCCCGGTGATCCGTGGCCGCCACCAGAATGTCGACGTCGCCGATGGTCTCCCGAAAGCGGCGCAGGCTCCCGGCGTACTCGATGGCTTCGACTCCCTCGACTGTCGTCAGCGCGGCTACGACCTCCCGGGCAACGGGGAGAGCGAGCTCGATCGGCGTTCGCCGCTCCTTGCCGGAGAGGCCGAGACGTTCGATCGCCTGAATCAGCTTCGCCTCGCTCTTCGGTCCGAAACCGGCCAGGTCGCGAAGTGCTTCCTGCTCGATGGCGGCACGGAGATCCGCAACACTGCCGATGCCCAGCTCTTCGTGGAGCATCGCCACGCGCTTCGGGCCGAGTCCCGGGATGCGGGTCAGCTCCACATACTCGGGTGGAAACCTGGAGCGCAACGTCTCGAGCTTGGCGATCTGGCCGGTCTCGAGGTACTCGATGATCTTCTGGGCGGTGCTCTTCCCGATGCCCTTGGCCGCAACGAGCTGGGCCTGGGACATGCTCTCGACATCCGTCGCCAGGCTGTCGACGGTCCGGGCTGCGTTTTCGTAGGCGCGAACCCGGAAGGCCTGCGGTGATCCCTCATCGAGCTCCGTCAGCAGGGCGAGTTCGCCGAGCACCCGGGCAACTTCACGATTGCGTGACATGCCGCGAAGCATAGGACTCCCCAAGAATCAGGTATGGCGCTTGTCGTGCATGACTATCGAGCAAGATCGGCGTCACAACCGGATACGGGTCGGTAGTGTCGGCCGCTGAGGAGGTTGATCATGGGTGTGACACTGGCGGTCGGTACGGAGAAGGGCGCCTACCTGGCCCGATCGAACGAGACACACAGCGAGTGGGATCTCGAGGGGCCCCTGTTCAAAGGTTGGAAGGTGACCGCCTTCGAGGAGGCCGGTGACGGCACCTATCTCCTGGCCACCGGCAGCAACTGGTTCGGAGCCGCCCTGCACCGATCACCCGACCTGCAGGAATGGACTCAGATCGTCGACGGCCCCGCCTGGCCGGAAGGCGGCGACCGCAAGCTCACCCAGATCTGGACCCTCACCCGGGCGGGCGACCACCTCTATGCCGGCGTGGACGAGGCCGGGTTGTTCCACAGCACCGATCACGGCGAAACCTGGCAGCCGGTCGACGGGCTCAACGAACACCACACCCGACCGGCGTGGGAGCCGGGCCTGGGTGGACTGGCGGCTCACCGCGTGATCGTCGACCGGGAAAACCCGGCACGCATCTGGGTCGCCATCAGTGCGGTCGGCCTCTTCCGCAGTGACGACGGAGGAGCCACCTGGAACCCCAAGAACCAGGGGATGCCTGCCGCTGTGGAGGTACAGGAATTCGACGGCATCGGACACTGCGTCCACGGGATAGTCCAGGACCCCGTCAACGCCGACCGCCTCTACCGGCAGGAGCACCTTGGTGTCTTTCGGAGCAACGATGGGGGCGAAAGCTGGGAGCGAATCGAGGAAGGCTTGCCGTCGAGGTTTGGCTTTCCGATCGTTCTCGACCAGGAGAGCGACCGCTTGTTCGTCGTGCCGCTCGAAAGTGACGAGAACCGCCTGCCCGTCGACGGGATCTTCCGGGTGTACCGCAGCGACAACGGCGGCGACTCGTGGACCATCTCCGGAACGGGCCACCCCGACGAAGCTACGTTCACGGCAGTCCTGCGCGGAGCGATGGACACCGATCAACGCGGAGGCATCTACCTCGGAACGACCGCCGGGAAGATCATGACCACAGCCGACGCAGGAGAGACATGGGAAACCCTGCCGTGGACGTTGCCGAGGATCCTGTCGGTACGCGTCCTCCAGGTCTAACCGGTGGCAACCGTCCACGTCCGATTGCCGGGCCTCCTCGCCCAGATCCTCGGCGGGGCGAAGAACCTGGACGTGGAAGCCGGGACGCTGCAGGCAGCCATCGGCGAGCTCCTCTCCGAGTACCCGGCCCTCAAAGTGCACCTCTACGACGAGTCCGGGCAGGTGCGGCCGCACGTGAACCTCTTCTACAACGACACCAACTTTCGCTGGTTGTCGACCCTGGAGACGGCGGTGCAGGACGGAGACACCATCACGGTCATGCAGGCTGTTTCGGGAGGGTGAGAATCCGACGGGCCGAAAGACTTCAGGCCGTTTCAACCCGCTTGGTCGGCAGCCACAGGATGTAGGCGCTGATAGCCATCGCCAGCAGGATCAACCCGATTCGCAGGCCCGGGACCTCGACCATCCAGACGACGGTAATCGTGAACGTCACCGCAATGGCGGCGAGGGCAACAACCTTGGCCCTGACGCTGAACCCCGCTCCGGACCGCCAATCGCGAACGAGTGGACCAAATACCTTGTGGTTCACCATCCAGTTGTCGAACCGGGGTGAAGACTTCGAGAAGAAGAAGGCGGCCAGGATGATGGGCATCGTGGTCGGAATTCCGGGAAGAACCGTCCCGACGACACCGAGACCGAGCAGAAAAACACCAAGCGCCACGTAGACACCTCGCAGCATCCGGTTCTGCACGACTTGCGCCATGGCGGGCAGCATATCGTGCTGAGGAGGCAACGCCGAGTCGGAATCTTTCCGACGCTCCGCCGGTACTTCAACCAGCACGGACCTGTTATTCCGACACCCCGACCGGCTGTGTATCTCGACCGGCGATTGGTAGCCTCCCCACTCCATGCCCGATCAAGAACTCCACCGCACCTGGCTGCACTCCGAACGGTTCATCCCGAGCCGGTTCGTACGACCGGCGCTGCGGTTCACGCGGGTTGAAGCCGCCTCCGGCATCGTGCTGCTGGTGGCGGCCGTCGTTGCCATCATCTGGGCCAACTCCTCGTTCGGAGATACCTACGACGAGTTCTGGGAAACGGTCTTCAAGATCGAATTGGGATCCTTTCACCTCGAAGAGACCTTGCGCGATCTCGTCAACGACGGCCTGATGGCGATCTTCTTCCTCGTGGTCGGGTTGGAGATCAAACGGGAACTGGTCGTCGGCGAGTTGCGAGATCCGAAAGCGGCGGCGCTGCCTGCCATTGCGGCACTGGGTGGCATGGTGGTACCGGCGTTGATATTCCTGGCGTTCGTGGCCGGAGAGGGTGGAGAAGCCACTCGCGGATGGGGAATCCCGATGGCCACCGACATCGCCTTCTCGATCGGCGTCGTGGCACTTCTCGGCAGCCGGGTCCCCGTGGGTGCCAAGCTCTTCCTGCTGGCTCTGGCCATCGTCGACGACATCGGCGCCATCGCGGTCATCGCCGTCTTCTACACCGAGGAACTCTCGTTGACGTGGCTGGCCGCCGCGGTCGTCACACTGCTCGTGATCTGGGCTGCCCAGAAGGGAGGCATCCGGGCTTCGGCGTTCTACTGGCCGATGGGCATCATGGCGTGGTTCTTCGTTCTCGAATCGGGGGTCCATGCCACCCTGGCCGGGGTGGCGCTTGGTTTGATGACGCCGGCCCGGGCGATGTACTCGGATGAGGAGTATCAACGCAAGGCAACCTACGTCCTGGATACCTTTGCAACAGAACCCGAATCTCCACACGGACACGACCGGATCGACCATGAGGCTCGGCAACTCGCTTCGATAGCCAACGAATCGATTGCACCGCTCAACCGCCTGGAACACTTGCTCCACCCGTGGAGTTCTTTTCTGATCGTCCCTCTGTTTGCGCTCGCCAACGCCGGTGTCCAGTTCAGGGGCATCGACCTTCTCGATGCTCTGACCAGCCCGGTGGCGCTTGGAGTCGCTGTAGGTCTGCTGGTCGGCAAGATCGTCGGCATCTCCGCCTTCACCGCCGTGGCCGTTCGCCTCGGTTTGGGACGTCTCCCCCGCCACACCACCTGGACGCAGATCTTCGGGCTGGCTGCCCTGGCCGGCATCGGGTTCACCGTCTCGCTGTTCGTGACCGGCCTCGCTTTCACCGATCCCGGCCTAACCGATCTGGCCAAGATCGGCATCTTCGCCGGCTCCGGCATCGCCGGAGTGATCGGGTACCTGATTCTGCGCCTCTCAGGATCCGGTCCCACCACCGCCTCCTGAAGGCAGACGGTTCCCATCCGGAGCACACAAATCTGAGTCGCCCATTATCAGATAAGTTTGGTATACTCTGTGTAGGTACATCGCACGAGCTAGGAAAGGAGTAGCGATGGTTCTGCGATTCATGGACCCATTCCAGGAGCTGGATCAATTCCTCGGATCCTCCGGGAGCGCCTGGCGCGGCGGCCTCATGCCGATGGACGCTTTTGAGAAAGACGGCTTGTACACCCTGCGATTCGACCTCCCCGGCGTCGACCCCGAGCACGTCGACCTCCTCGTCGAGAACAACATCCTGACGGTGACGGCCGAGCGGAAGATAGAAGACACCGAAGGGGCCAACTGGCTGATGCGGGAACGTCCCACCGGAACCCACAGCCGCCAGGTTCGGATCGGCGACCGCCTCGACACGAGCACGGTCCAGGCCTCCTACGACCACGGCGTGCTCACCGTCACGATCCCGATCCGGGAAGAGGCAAAACCGCACCGCGTGGAGATCAAGCCCGGATCCCATCCGGCCATCACGATCAACTCTGGATCCGATCAATAACCCCCGGCACCCGCACGCCGGTTGAGGCGGTCGGATCACTTCTCCTGAGAGTCCGGCCAAACCTCAACCGGCGTTGCCTTTGTCGGGGTAAGGTGAACGCATGGAGCTCACCACGGAAATCATCTGCGTCGAATGCGGGGGGCGGGCCCATCTGATAACTCCGGTGCCTTCCGACGAGGAGCTGGAACCGGGAGATATCCTCGTCTACCGGTGCGCGGACTGCATGGACCGCTGGGATATCGTCTACGAGCGAGACGATATCGAGGAGACGCTCTAGGAAACCTGCCGCCAGCCGGTGATCGACAGGACGTTTCCGTCCGGGTCGCGGAAGTCGGCGGCGACCAGATCACGGCCTCCATCACTCATCACCACCTGCGGGTCGCCCCTGAACTCAACGCCGGCTGCCGCCAGGGCCTCGTAGGTGGTGACCACGTTGTCAACCTCGAAGACCACCTCCACCAAACCGGGTGGGTGCTCGGCAATTGCCGGGCCGATGGCGTTGAGCGCCAGGGTCACTCCGCGGCCGTCGAGGAACGCGAAGGCCTCACTCGATCCCAGCACCGTCAAGCCGAGCCGGTCCCGGTAGAACTCCAGCGAACGGGCAAGGTCTTCGACCCGGAGGATGATGTTGGAGATCTTCACAGGGTCACGCACCTCCAGATTGGCGCTGCAACCGGGGCAATTCAATCGCCGGGCAGCGGTCCATGATCACGTCGAGTCCGGCATCCAGCGCCCGGGCAGCCGCCTCCTCGTCGATGACATCGAGTTGCAGCCACACTGCCCGTGCGCCGATGGCGATCGCTTCGTCGACGTGGACGCCGGCCCGCGAAGACCGCCGGAAGATGTCGACCACCTCGACCGGCTCCGGAATGGAGGCCAGGTCGGGGTAGGCCGTTTCGCCGAGGATTCTCGCTGCGGTCGGATTGACCGGAATGATCCGATAGCCGCGCGCTTGCAGGAACGCAGCCACTCGATAGCTGGCCCGGGCCGGATTCTCGCTCAGACCAACGACTGCCCATGCCCGGTAGTCGGTGAGGGCCCGCTCGATAGTTGCCTGGTCTCCATACAGATTCATGTGGCTCCTTCAACCCCTCGCATGGTTGCGTGCATTCCGGCCGGGGAGCAAATCCCGGAGAGTGCCGCTGCAATTCAACGGTAGGCTCTGGGTCGAAAGGGGTGGAATGCGGAGAATCCTCATGGCCTTGCTGCTCGTGCTGTTCATGGCGGCTGCACCGGCCTTTGCGCAGACGATCGAGTGTCCGGAGTTCGAAGGCATCACCTGTGATGGCTGGGTGACCGACGCCGCCGGGGTCATCGACGACGACCAGAGCCTGGAAGATGCAGTCGGGCGCGTGGTGGCCCGGTACGGTCACCAGATCGCGATGGTCGTGGTCGCCGACACGGGCAGCATGGACACCAACCAGTTTGCACAGGACCTGGGCAACGCCTGGGGAGTCGGTGATGCGGAACTCGACGACGGCATCGTCGTGGTCGTCAATCTCGGCGATCGACGAACGGCCATCGAAACCGGTCCGGGGATTGCCATACCAACCAGCCAGCTCGACTTCGTCGCCGGGCTCGGCAACAGCTTCTTCGGAGCGGAGGACTACGACGGCGGTCTGGCGGCCATCGTCGGAGGGATCGAGCAGACGCTCGCCGGAATGGCTCCAACCGATCCGACCGGGACGACGGTGCCGGGTACGACCGAACCCGGGCAGCCGGGTACGACCCAACCGCTCCCGCAGGAAGAAGACTCCGGTACCGGCGGCTGGATATTCGCCGGGCTCATGCTGGCCGTCGGCGCAGGTTTGGTCGGTTCCGGTGCGGCCAACAGCCGCCTGGACAAAGTGCGCGCCGTCCGCAAGCAACGACAGGAACAGGTGGACGGCGAACTGGCCCGGCTGAAGCCGGCCGGGTACGAATTGACCCTTGCAGAGGAGCTGATGCTGAGCCGGCCCACCGAGGTGCCCGAGGTCACCACGGCCGCCGGCATGAACGCCCTCACGGCACTGGCCGGAGAGCGGCCCATCGCCGACCGCAAGGCGCTCGAGGCTCTCTGGGCTCTGAACGCGGTTGACGTGGTTGACCAGACGAAACTCGACGCTGAGGTGGAAATCCCGCTGGAACTGCGGGTGACCGGGGAGCAGGACGTCCTCGAGGAAACCGTTCAACAAACGGCAGCCGACGCGGTGAAGCTGCCCGCCGGCGATGACACAGCATTCAAGGTCAAGCTGGACGAGGTGCGGCGGCTGGTCGAGTCGCTGCGCCCCTATCGCATCGCCGAAGCCAAACAGCGGCTGGCCCGCGATGTCGCCGGCCGGGTCCGGCAGACGCCCATCGGGCCGACGGTGCTCTCCGACCTCGGCGTGCGGCTGACCCAGGCGGCACCGGTTCTCGAAAGCGATGCCCCGCTGGCGGATTCGGTTCGCGACCTCGAAACCACCTACGAAGCAGCCCGGACGAAGACCGACCGACTCGAGAACATCTACACCCGGTTGCCAGACTCCATCGCCCGCCCGGCAGTATCGGCGGCACTGGCCGATCTCGAGGAGGACCCCGACGCCTCGCTCGAACGATACGAATTGATCCGCACAGCGCTCGAGACTCGCGGGCGGGATCTCCAGCAGGACGGCATCGAACTGTCGGCGCTGGCCGCGTTCCTCCTGCTCAACAACGACGAGGGCAGCCTGACCGAATTTCTCGACGCCTATCACGAGGCGCGCCGGCTCGGCCACGAGCCCGTCGTGGCGGTCGAGCTGGCCATAGCCGGGCTTCAGACCAAGGCGGAGATCGACCACGTCCGGGAGGAAGCGGACCGGCTGGGGCTTCCGATCTCGATCACGGCAGCCCTCCTGCGAGCCGGCGACCGTTCGATCGCGAGTTTCGGAAGCCTGGAGCACGAGCTGGCAGGTCTGGGAGTGAAAGGCGAAACGAAGCGAACCATTGCGGCCCTCCTGGCCATCTCGCTTGAACCCGCCCAGGCCATGCGGCGATGGATTGACGCCCGTCAGGCCCTCGCCGATCTCGGTCTGTCCGGTTCGTACGCAGACGTTGCCGCGGCCTTCGGGGCCTCGGACCCACGCGGCCCCAAGGCCTTTGCCCTCGCCTACGCGGCCCAGCGTCAAGCGCTGGCCCGGTCAACGATCGAGGATGCGGATCGTTTTGCGCCGGAACTCGCCCACGAGGGGACGAAGCGGCAGGAGGACACCTGGACGGGACGGCGGCTGCCCTCGGATCTGCGGGTCTTCGATCCGTTCACGCTCCTCTACTACCACTGGATCATCACCCGTGGTGTCGACGTGGCGCTCGGCTGGCGCCCCATCTACCGGGACCAATCCTGGTCGGGCAACCGCAACTCCTGGTTCGGGGGCTTCGGCGGAGGCGGCGGCTTCGGCGGCAGTGGCAGCCGGGGTGGCGGCTCTTCCTGGGGATCAGGCGGAGGGTTCGGCGGCGGTTTCGGAGGGTTCGGCGGCGGAGGCGGCTTCGGCGGAAGCGGTGGCTTCGGCGGAGGCGGTGGCGGCAGCGGCTGGTAGTCGCTTAGCCCTTCGCTTCGTGCATACTCCTGGTCGAACCTTTGATGGATGGTGAGTTGTGATTTTCAAGAGAAACAAACGGGTGCGGGCCACGCGAGTGGAATCCCTCGAAGAGATTGAGGCGCTGGCCGCCAGCGGCCGGCCGGTTTTGATCGATTTCTGGCGGACCGGCTGTCAGCCGTGCCGCACCATGGACGGCATCATCGACGAGCTTGCAGACGAGTACCGGGATTCGGCGCACGTGACCAAGGTCGACGTGCGCTCGGTGCCCGGCGCGGTCGAACGGTTTGCCATCCGCTCCACCCCGACGTTCGTCCTCCTCGCTACCTCGCCTCGTGCCAAGAAGAAGGCCAGGAACGAGCAAGGCCCTGCCAAGGTGACCCAGCGCTGGCGGGCGTCGGGTCTCGTCAAGAAGGATGCGCTGGCCGGGCTCCTCGAGAGCAACGGTGCCGAACGGTACATCGCCGGGTAGCAGCCCATACCCCCACTCCGCCGTGCTGATCGGCGGCCCGGCCTACGTCGCGATCGGAACCCGTTTCGACCGTCGATCCCACAGCATGCTGATCAGCGAGAACGTCAAGAGCGACATCGGCATCACCAGGCCGCGTCCACTCGACGAGATCGCCCGCCACAACAACTCGAATATCAGGAGAGGCGAAACAACCATTTCCGCAACCGCGGTCGGCAGAACCGGTTCCAGGATCCGGGTTAGAGAATCCGTGAGTCCCGGCGAATCGGAGAAGAAGGACGAGGAGAGGCGGGCCTCTCCGAGAAGCTGCGAGTCCTCAATCGGAAGGGGACCCCCGCCCTCCAGGAGATCTTGACCACCACCGGCAGGAGCCGTCGATCCAGTCGGTCCGGCATCGCCCGGTGACCCGGGTGGCTCCCCGCCAAGATCACCGGTGGTCGACACCCCGGCGGTGGTAGTTGTCGTCGCCGACTGAGGCCTCGTGGTGGTGGTCGGCGGCCTCGTCGTGGTGGTCGTGACGGTCGGGCTCGTTGTGGTGGTCGTCCCGGGAAGTGTGGTGGTCGTGGTTGCCGGGACGGTGGTCGTCGTTACCGGGACGGTGGTCGTCGACACGGGGAGAGTGGTCGTGGTCACCGGGACGGTGGTCGTCGTGGTCGAGGGCGGCAATCCGTCGAGGAACTCGTTGTAGTCGAGCGTCGCCTGATCAATCGCGTAGTTCCGGGCCAACCCGACCAGTCCAAGCGCAAACATCCCGGCGTCCTGAACCTGCGGGCTCCTGGGGTAATCGTTCATCACGGAGCGGATGTCTTCGCCGGCTTCAGCAGCCACCACCTCCATGTCCACCTTGATAGCCGCCAGTTCGCCGGCCGCCTCCTCTGCCGATGGCCCGCCGGCCAGGTAGCCCTGATAGTCCGCGACCAGATCGAGCAGGTCGTCGATCGCCGCGTCTCGAATCTCGGCGATTCCTGCGACTGCCTCTTTCCAATCGGGAACGGCATGAGCCGGGTCGGCCGGAATTGCCATGACGAAGAAGACGGCCAGCATTGCTGCCGCCACCGTGCGCCACCGGGCGCCGGACGTTGATGAGCCTCTCATCCCACCAGATTCATCGGCTTCTGGTCGAGAATCTGAACTATCTCCCAAAAAGATCCATGCGCCGACTGCCGGTTTCGGTCTCCGGGTGTCTCAAGCAGCCCCTTGTGCGTGCCGATGCCATAGGGGTCTACAAAGGAAGCACGCCCTTGTCAGTTGGAACCTCGACCGGACGGGCCACCGGCCTCATGGTCGTGGCCACGTTGGTGATTGCGTTGCTTGCCATCGTGTTCTCCAACAGTGACCAGGCCGTTCGTATCGGAGATGGGTCTGAAGCGCTCCTTCGCACCGAGGAACTCCTCAACGCCACCATTGCCACGCGATCCACCATTGATCTGGCCTTGATCTTCGCTACAGCGGAGGAATCCGGGCTCGCCGCCGGAGAGACCACCGACGCCATCGTGGCCGACGGTCGAGACCTCGTCGCCAGGATCGAGAGTTCCCTGGCGTCACTGGCCGCCATCGACCCGACCCTGGATCCGACGATCACGACGGCCACCGGGGCCCTGGTGTCGACCGCCAAGCGGACATTCGATATGGTCGACACCCGCCGGATCGACGAGGCCGAGCGGGTTGCCCAGGTATCCCTGACCGCAGCCTTTGATGGGCTCAGCAATGTTCTGATCCCCTACCGTGACCGGGTGGCCGCCGTCGTCACCGCCGAACGCGGCAGTGTCGGGAGGGTGGCTCAGGCAGCCGGTTTCGGGGTGGCCTTCCTCATTCCTGCCCTCGCAATTCTGATGTTCAGATCCATCACTCGCCGGAGACAGAGGCAGGCCGACCTCATCGCCTCGCTCGAGACCGAACAGGCCCTCGGCCGGGCCCGCGACGACATGATCTCAAACCTGTCCCACGAGCTACGCACCCCGCTCACCGCCATCTACGGCTTCGCCCTCGCCATGCGAGAAGAAGGGTTTGCCGATCAACGGGTTGTTGCCGATACCACCGATCTGATCATCGAAGAAGCGGGGCGCCTGGGCCGGATGGTCGAGGATTTGCTCGTAGTTGCCAAAGGCGACTCGGACAACCTCGCTTTCCAATCGGAAGAAGTCGACGTCCTCAGGGAAATCCGGGAAGCTCTCACGCCCTTCGAGCACCTTGATCGCCGGCCGGAGATCGTGGTCGAGCCTGCAACCGTCCTGGCCGATCGGTTCCGCCTGCGCCATGTCGTGACCAACCTGGTCGCCAATGCCATCGATCACGGCGGATCCAGCATCGCGATCAACGGGGTCGCCAAAGGACGGTGGTACCACTTCTCGGTCATCGACGACGGAGATGGCGTATCGGAAGCAATGGTCGACAAGCTCTTCTCCCGATACGTACACGACGGAGAAAACCCTCTCCTGGCCGGTACGGTCGGGCTCGGTCTGGCAGTCGCAGAGACATTGCTGCACCAGATGGGTGGCGACATCCGCTACGAGCGGCTCGAAGGCTTGACCGTCTTCCATTTCCGCGTGCCACTCGCCCCCTCGCACCAACCGGCCCTGCCGGAAGCCGTGACTGCCTGAATCCGGTTCACAAACTCGAAACATGCCGTTCACAGGACGGCAAGGCCGTAGCAATCACCACGAAACGATCATGACCTACCTTGCCTGCTTCGCAGAGGAGGTAGGTCATGAAGAAGTCGCAAATTGCCGTGGTCGGTTTGATGGCCATGCTGATGTTGATCGGCCCGCTCGCCACCCTGGGCGCCGCTCAAGAAGTGTCGATGGCCGAACTGGTCTCCGCCATCGACGCAGTCTGGGTGATCGTCGCCGCCATCCTGGTGATGTTCATGCAGCCCGGGTTCGCCCTGGTGGAAGCAGGTTTCACAAGAGCCAAGAACGCGGGCAACATCATCATGAAGAACTTCATGGACTTCGCCGTGGGGTCGCTCATGTACTGGGCGGTTGGTTTTGGCCTTGCCTACGGTGGCGTTTCCCTCGGCGGGTTCCTGGCCTACGGCGATTTCTTCATGAGCGACCCGGAGCGCAGCCTCGAATGGTTCTTCCAGGTGGTCTTCGCGGCAACCGCCGCCACGATCGTCTCCGGGGCGATGGCAGAGCGGACCAAGTTCTCCGCCTATCTGCTCTACACGCCGTTCATCACCGGCTTCATCTACCCGATCGTCACCCACTGGGTGTGGAGTGGCCAGGGATGGCTCGGCAACCTCGGCTATCTCGACTTCGCAGGGTCGGGGGTGGTCCACCTGGTGGGCGGCGCAGCTGCTCTGGCCGGGGTCATCGTCATCGGACCACGGCTCGGCAAGTACGACGAAAACGGCAAGCCGCTGCCGATCCCGGGTCACTCGCTGACCCTGGGAGCCCTCGGAGTCTTCATCCTCTGGTTCGGGTGGTACGGCTTCAATGCCGGATCGACGCTGGCGGCCGTAGGAGCGGACATCGCTACGGTCGCAGTGACCACCACGCTGGCGGCCGCGGCCGGCGGCCTGGCGGCCATGATCGCCGGGTGGACCTACCCGGTGTACGGCAAGCCCGACGTCGGGCTCACCCTCAACGGGGCGCTGGCCGGTCTCGTCGGTATCACGGCCGGCACCGCCGACGTCGGCAACCTCGGGGCAGTTCTGATCGGCTTGGTGGCCGGTGTCATCGTGGTGATCTCGATCGTCGGATTGGAGCGGATCGGGATCGACGATCCCGTCGGAGCCATATCCGTGCACGGGGTCGTCGGCGTCTGGGGCGTCCTCGCCGTCGGTCTCTTTGCTCAGGACGGAGGGTTGTTCTACGGCGGCGGTTTCAACCAGCTCGGTGCCCAGGCCCTGGGGGCGCTGGCCATCGGCGCCTGGGCGTTTGGCACATCATCGATCGTATTCCGCCTTCTCGATCGGTGGTGGGGCATCCGGGTCACACCGGATGAGGAAATGGCCGGACTGGATCGTATGGAACACGGGGCAGATGCGTATCCCGAGTTCATGGAGCAGATCGCCCCGGCCGAGCTGCTCGACCCGGTGAACTAGGGAGCAGTCAGTTATGCACGCCTGAGCCTCTCCCGCCCGCGGGCGGGGAAAAGCAGACACCAGTTTCTGCCTCTCCCGCTCGCGGGAGAGGCGCGAGCGAAGCGAGCGGAGAGGGTAGGAGCTTGGCGACAGGGTGGGAGCGATGGTCGGGGGCTTTCCACCCTCCCCCTACCCCCTCCCGCCGGCGGGAGGGGGAACAATCGCTAGAACCAGAACTGGCCTTGACCGGCCGGGTCGGAGCTGAGGCCCCAGGCCTCGGTGATCAGTCCGTCATCGTTGGTGCAGAAGACGTGAACCTCATCGGCCGTGTAGGTCCGGTCGTCTCGTTTCACCGTGGTGTGGGCGAGCACGACGGTGTGCCGGTCGTTGGCAACGATGTCGTGGACCTCGATCAGGAAAGACTCGTGCGTCTCGCGAGCCAGACGGCGCAGGAACTCCACAATGGCCTCACAACCCGAGTGGTCACCTGCCAGGGGCGTATCGCCGCGCACGTGCCACACGGCGTCCTCCGCGAAGAGTTTCGCCAGACCTGAGAAGTCGCCTTCGGTAAAGGCTCGATACTCCTGCTTGATTCGCTCGACATTGGGGTGCGGTTGCATCTTGGCTGTCTCCCGGGATCAGGTCAGTCACGAATCTAGTGGCACGTGGGACCGCCCGTTCGCGACAACGGGGACCAGTCCGATCGGTCCCCGTTGGATCGCCGCCGGTTCAGAAGATCAGGAACAAGGCGGCCGCTACCGCTCCGGCGAGCCCCAGCAGCGCCAGCACGTTCCGGTGAATCACGGGCGCCGACCACCGCCGAGATACGTCTCGTAGGCAAAAACTCCCAGGCCGGTCATCACCAGCACTCCACCGATGATGAAGGTGCTCAGATGCCAGGCTTCGGCCAGGTCACCGAGCCATCAATCTTCGAGAGCGCAGAGCAGATACGCACCGGCCCCAGGCAGAGGAAACCCAGGATGGCCAGGGTGAACTCAATCGCTCTCGAACGGGTTGGAGGAGCTGTCGGGACTCTGATCGATTGCTCCTTTTCAAGGATCTCAGGCATGACACCTCCTTTCGACACAATCGCCGTTGCACCCTGATTGTCTCGCTCCGGTTGCAGTGGCCATGGAGGCAAAGGACCTGCGCGCGAATCAGCTGCGCAAGCGTCGCACGTCGACCCGTTTGATCCGTCGCTGCTCGATGAGGTCGACGCGGAACTTGAACCCTTCGGCCTCCACTTCGTCTCCGGCCTCCGGCACTTCACCAGCCAGGCCCATGATCATCCCGGCGACCGTGGTCCACTCGCCTTCCGGGAGATCGACATTGAGGATCTCGTTCAGTTCGTCAACCAGCATGGCTCCGTCTACCGACCAGTGACCGGCGCTCATCTTGGTGATGATTGCTGCCGGGACGTGTCCTTCGTCTGCCACGGCGCCGAGCAACTCTTCGGCGATGTCCTCGATGGTCACGATGCCGGCTGTGCCTCCAAACTCGTCGACCACGACGGCCAGGTGGGTGCCCTGGGCCTGCATGTCGCGGAGCAGGTCGATCACCCTTTTCCATTCCGATACGATCAGGGCCGGTCCGGCGAGGGTCTTCACCAGGGGGGAAGGTGCCGTTCCGGTCGCTCGCACGAGATCGCGCAGATTCACCACCCCGGTGATCTGATCGAGATCATCCTCGTAGACAATGAGCCGCCGGTGACCGGCTTCGAGGGCAACGGTGACGGCATCATCGATCGTTACCGAGGCAGGAACCCCGATGATGTCCGTGCGCGGCACCATGACCTCTTCCGCCGTTCGGTCACCCAGGCGAAAGGCTCGCTCGATGAGCAGGCGATCCACCGAGGTGATCTCGCCCTCCTGCTCGGCGTCGGCCGCCAGGCTCAACAGCTCCCGTTCGGTGATGGTAGGTGCCATCGACACGCCTTTGCCCGGTGCGTGCAGATCTGCGAACCACACGAGACCTTTGACGACGGGCCGCAAAAGGAACTCGAGGAGCGCCACCGGGTACGTGAGGGCGAGTGCCACCGATGTCGGGTGACGAAACGCATAGGTCTTTGGAATCGCCTCGGTGTAGACGAACAACAGGATCGTCAGCACGATCGACGCGACCACAATGCCGAAGTTCGAGAACCACCGCTCCGCCAGCAGTCCGGTGATGGTGGCCGCCCCGATCTGGACCACGAGCACGGCCAGCAAGATCGCGTTGATCACGCGCGGCAGCGCCTCCAGGAGCACCAGCAGCCGGCGAGCCCGGCGATGCCCCTCCTCGGCCATGGTCCGGACACGGACGTCGGACACGCGAGCCAGCCCCATCTCCGCTGCGGCAAACATGACCGCCAGGAAGAAGAACAAGACCAGCAGACCGATGAGGAGGCCATCCCGATTGATATCCACTACCCACAAGTATGCCGTCTTTGCCCGCATCTCAGGTCTCATTTGAACGAGTCGAGTTTTTCCCGGTCAGGATGCGAGCGGAACCGTGACGGTGAAAGCCGCTCCCCGGCCCGGGCCATCCGAGGAGGCGGTCACATCGCCACCGTGGGACCGGGCGATGCTGCGGGCGATCGTCAGCCCGATCCCCGATCCCGTGGAATGGGAATCCTGTTCGGCCCGATAGAACCGATCGAAGACGCGGCCAAGATCGGCCGCGGCAATCCCGTGCCCGGAATCGGAAACGGTCACCTTTGCAACGTCTCCCGTCTGCTGAGACGCCACCACCACCCGGCCTCCGGTTGGGGTATGGCCGAGCGCGTTGCCGATCAGATTGGTGAAAACCTGGGCCAGCCGGTCGGAATCCCCGGACACGAGCAGCGGGCCCTCCAACTGGGCCACCAGTTCGACACCCTGGTCGTCGTATTGCTGACGGAGCCGGCCGGCCACCTGCTCGGCAATGGCCGCCAGGTCGGTTGTCTTGAAGTCGAACGCTACGGCGCCCTCCTCGATCCGGCTCAGCAGGCTCAAATCGGCGGCTACTCGCTGGAGCCGGGCCGCCTCATCTGCCACCGATGCATAGATCTCGTCACCCGGCTCGATCACACCGTCGATGAGACCTTCCATGTAGCCCTGAATGGTCGTCAGGGGCGTGCGGAGTTCATGAGCCACCTCCGAAACGAGCTGCATACGGCGCAGTTCCGTTTCCTGAAGGGCCGTCGCCAGCTCATTGAAGTCTTCGGCCAGTTCGGACAACTCCGCGTCCGCGGGGAGCGGGATCCGCTCGTCGTAGTGTCCGGCGGCCAGCCTCCGTGCGCCCGATCTGATCCGGGCGATCGGCTTCATGATGCGGCCGGACACCACAGCGGCCAGTGCGAACGCAATCACCACACTGACCAGCAGCCCGATCAGCAAAGCCCGATCGAGCGCATCGAGGAAGGCCCGTTCGATGTCCTCATCAACCCGAACCTCCGGGGCCGGATCCGTCTGCAACAAAGCCTCCGCCGCGTTCGGGCCATCGGCGTTCCCACCCTGGTTGCCGGATCCACCGGTGCCACCGGGACCGCCGGGACCATTCCCGCTGCCGCTGTTTCCCCCGGACCCCCCGGAATCGCCGGTGTTCCCCGTTCCGCCGGGCCCGAGGGTGCTGCCCGGTCCACCGGATCCCCCGCCGTTGCCCGGTCCGGGCGATTCGGTTTGGCCCTGCCGGATCCTCGCCCGTTCCAACTCATCGGTCAGGATCGTCGGGGCAAGAAGCCGGGCGGTCAGGAACACGGCCAATCCACCCACGATGATGACCGCCACGTACGAGAGGAAGAGTCGCACGTTGAGGCGCCGGAAGAAGGTCACCTTCGGTCCGCGACCAGTTTGTAACCCACGCCCCGGACCGTCCCGATGACCTCCGGATCGGCGGCATTGTCGCCGAGGGCTTTGCGCAGGTTGCGGATGTGCACATCCACCACACGCTCATCACCAAAGAAGTCCCAGCCCCACACCCGCTCCACCAGTTGCCGGCGACTGAACACCCGGCCCGGCGACGAGGCCATCGCCGCCAGGAGATCGAACTCGAGGGCGGTGAGATCACAGGTGGTCTTGCCCCGGGTGACTTCTCGCTTGGACAGATCGACGGTGAGGTTCTCGAACCGGAGCAGTTCCTCATCGGCGATCGCCCGTTCGCGACCTCTTCGGAGGATCGCTTTGGCGCGGGCCACCAGTTCACGGGGGCTGAACGGTTTCGTCAGATAGTCGTCGGCACCGACCGACAGGCCGATCAGCTTGTCGGTCTCCTCAGCACGAGCCGTGAGCATCATGACGAAGACGTCGGAGGTCTTGCGCAGCTCTCGCAAGACCTCGATACCGTCCATGCCGGGCATCATCACGTCCAGAATCACGAGATCTGGTTCCGTCCTCCGGATCGTGGCAAGCGCCGTGGCGCCGTCGCTCGCCTCGGCAACCTCGAAACCGTCGGCCCGCAGGTACGCCGTGAGGAGGTCGCGAATCTTCTTCTCGTCATCCACGACCAGGATTCGCTGCTGTCTCATCGTGCCCCAATCATAGGAACCAGCCCCGGCCACTAGGGGCCGGGGCTGCGTCCTCCGTGGCGCCGGCTACGAGCCGTTGCCGTTGCCTCCGCGGTTGCCGTTGCCGCCGTTCTGGCCGTTGGCGCCGGGGGTCCCGTCCGCAACATGATCGCGGGCCCGCACCTGGTCGCCGGTTCCGTCACAGTCGCCGGCCGGGTCCATCGTCCGGGTGCGCTGCTGAACCATGTCACCTGCCGGCTCCTGCTCACCGGCTTCGGACCGGGTCCTGGTCATCGCCTTATCGCCGGCTGGTTCCTGTACCCGAGCCCGGGTTTGAATTTGCTTCATTGCCTGATCGCCGGTTCCGTCCTGGAGCTGGGTCCGCACCCGCGCTTGGAGTTGCAGCTCGTCGCCGGCGTTCGCAACGTTCTCGTGCTGTCTCAACTGAACCTGCCGTCCGGTGCAATCACCGGTGCAGTCATGGTTCGTACCGGGTCCATTCCCGCCGCCGGCCGCCATCGCCGCCGTTGCGGTCCCGAGCACGAGGGCTGCGGAGACTCCGATCACCGCCAGTCGCTTCTTCATCATTTTTCTGCCTCCTTGGCTGATACCACAAGCATCGGTCAGAGGAATGAAGCAACGACGGCGGCAAACATGAAGATGTGATGAAGACCAGAAACCAGTGAGTTTCCAGTTTCCAGTTTCCAGTTTCCAGCAGGGTTCAGTCAATCGTTGCCGTGTGGTAGTCGTTCCCCATGCAGGATTTCACGAAACTGAAGGCCTGGAAGACGGCCCACCGATTCGTCCTTCAGATCTACAGGGAGTCACGGGCGTTTCCCTCAGATGAACGTTTCGGGATTACATCACAGATCCGTCGTTCAGCCGCATCCATACCCGCCAACATCGCCGAGGGGGCGGGGAGAGCAACCGGACCCGATTTCGCACGGTTTGTTGACTTCGCCCTCGGGTCCGCAAACGAAACCGAGTACCACCTGATCCTGGCGCACGACCTCGGGTACATCCCAGAAGACACCTACCGCTCTCTGATGGCTCAACTGCGTGAGATCAGGAAGATGACAACGTCTTTGCACCAGAAACTGAAGCCAACACCGTGAATGTCGGCGCGCAACTGGCAATTGGCAACTGGCAACTGGCCAACTGGCTACCGGCAACTGGCAACTGTACAACTCTGGCAACCCGTCTATGCGGCTTCGGGCTCTTCTTCTTCCTTGACCCTGCCGACGCCGATCATGAGCATCCAGGCCATGACGACTCCGAGGATCACGGCGGGGATGACCTGGTTCTTCATCGTCTCCACGGCCGAACCGAACGCAACCAGAAGGCCTTCCCGGGGGGTCAGATGGACTCCGAGCGGATCGGGTGTGCCGACGCGGGGTTTGAGAGCGGTTGCCACCAGTGTCTCGCTGCCGGCAATCTCGAAGGCTTGATGGGTCAGCTCGGGCGGCAGGCCGAGTCGCAAGTCCGCTATGGAGCGGGACAGGGAGGACGTCACCGTCGCCTCTCCGTCGGTGACGGAGACGATCACCGAGAACGATCCAACCGCATCATCGGGGACCCCGCCGCTGCTAATGGTGGCAGTGCCGTCGCCGTGGTCGGTGAGTGTCGCCCAGGCAGGCAGTCCGGAGGCAGAGATGGAGAGAGGATCGCCATCGGGGTCCGAGGCCGCTATCGCAAAGGAGAATGAGCCATCATCATTGACTCCGCTGAAGGTGATCGGACGGATCAGGGGCGCCCGGTCGACGTCGATGATGTCGATCGTAGTGGTGATCCGGGCCGTCACCGTCCCGTCCGAGGCGCTGATGGTGATTTCGCTCGACGGATCGGCATCGAACCCGGGGGTGCCCGAGATGGTCGCCCGTCCGTCCCCGTGATCAACCATGACGGCCCAGTCCGGAAGACCGTTCGCCGAGATGTCGACCCGGTCTCCGTCCGGGTCGACAACACTGATCTCGAGAGCGAGCCGGTCGTCCTCGGCGACCGACGTATCTCCCGTCACGGATATGGTCGGAGGCCGGTTGACGTTTCCTACGGAGACGACCACCGTCGCCGAATCGCTGCCGCCGTGGCCGTCGGTGATCGTGTAGGTGAAGGAGTCGGTGCCGGACCAGCCGGGAGAAGGCGAATAGCGAATGGTCGAGCCATCGGTGGTGGTCACGCCGTGGCTGCCCTGGGTGATCGTCGCCACCGTCAGTGGGTCGCCATCGACGTCGGAATCGTTGGCCAGGACGGCAATCTTCACGTCGGTCGATGCCGGCGTGCTCGTGCTGTCGTCCTTGGCGGTCGGCGGGTCGTTGACGGGCTTGACGGTGATCACGACGGCCGCGGTGGCCGTTCCGCCCCGGCCGTCGGAGATCGAGTAGCTGAATGAGTCGACGCCCGTCCAGTTCTTGTCGGGGGTGTAGGTGACACTGGTCGCCGTCTTGGTGACCGAACCGTGGGCACCCTGATTGACGGCACTCACCGTCACGGCATCCCCGTCGGGGTCAGAGTCGTTGGCCAGCACCGCAATGGTCGCCGGGGTGTCTTCGTTGATCGTCTTGGCGTCGTCTTCGGCGACGGGCGGCCGATTGGGCCCGGCGGTGACGGTCACCGTCACGGTCGCCGTATCGAAGCCACCGTTGCCGTCGGAGACGGTGTAGGTGAAGGTGTCGGTCCCGGTCCAGCCCGGGTCCGGCGTGTACGTCACCTTGATGCTGTTGTTGACCACGGACCCGTTGGCGCCGTTGGTGAAACCGGAAACGGTCAACGTGTCCGGGTCCACATCGGTGTCGTTGTCCAGCACCCAGATGTACACCGCAGTGTCCCTGGGGGTCGTTGCGACGTCATCGAAAGCGACGGGATCGTCGTTGACGGCGCCAACATCCACCGTGACGGCTGGCGGTGTCGAATCCGCCGTTCCCGTCCGTCACCGTGTAGGTGAAACTATCGACCCCGAACCATTCCGGATTCGGGATATAGGTCACATCCGATCCCGTTGTTCACCACCGAACCGTTCGACGCCCTGCGTCACCGAATCGACCGCCAGGACATCGAGGTCGACGTCGGAGTCATTGACCAGCACATCCACCGTCACCGCAGTGTCCTCGAGGGTGTTATCCACATCATCAACGGCCACCGGCGGATCCGGTACGGCCGAGACTGTCACCGTCACCTGCGCCGAAGCGAACCCCCCGTTGCCGTCGGACACCGTGTAGGAGAACGTGTCGATCCCGTTCCAGTCCGGATCGGGGTGTAGGTCACATCCGTCCCGTTGTTGGCCACCGACCCGTTCAAACCTGGGTCACGGCATCGACCACGGTCAGCGGATCAGATCTCCGGTCGCTGTCGTTGGCCAGCACGTCGACCGTCACTGCCGCGTCCTCGGCAGTGTTCCGTGGCATCGTCTACGCCGAGGGCGACTGGTTGGGCACCGCCTCCGTCACGCGACCGCCTGGTATCCGGACAGTCTGGGTAAGCGGATACAGACCACTTCCGAATCGTTCGTCCAGCACGCCGCCCGGTGAGAGCATCCCCAACCACGTTGGGTAGCGTCGATGCTGATATCGACGGTCACCGATCGGCCCACACGACAAAGGCAGAGCCGCTCGTCTTGTCGATCCACTGGATCTTGTAGTTGGTGATATCTCGGGTGACTCCGTACATCTCACCACCATCTTGATGTCGATTCCGACCACGCTGTTCTGTCCGGCCACAACGAGTTCAGTTCTACGGAATCGACGCCCGGCCCGAACGCATCCGGGATGAAGGCACCGGTGACGCATCGACCTGAACAGACGATCCTCGGTCTGTGGCAGATGGTGAAACGCATAGAGTGTTCCATCCGTGTCGAAGGCGATACGCCTGCACGTTGTCGAATCCTCCGCCAAAGGGATCGGTGGTAGGCGTGAACAATCCGGTGCACGAGATCGATCACGTGCCGAGCGTCCGGCAAGGAGGCGTACAGAGTGCCCGAGGCAGGGTGGAGCGCCGCCGCAGTAATGCCCGTGGTACCGGTCGAACCCACCATCGTTTCGCACCGGAGGTCTCCAGATCAACCCGGGTGAGCGTGTCGATACCCCACCAGTCACCCGACCACGAATAGCACATACCGTTGACATCGACCGTGACGGAAGCCGTGTCGAACTCCGCCGTTACCGTCGGTCACCGTGTAGGTGAAGGTGTCGACGCCTGACCACCCCGAGTTGGGCGTGTACGTCACATCCGTCCCGTTGTTGACCACCGACCCGTTGGCTCCCTGGGTCACCGAGTCGACGCCAGAGGCATCGAGATCGGGATCGGTGTCGTTGGCCAGCACGTCGATGGTCACGGGGATGTCCATGTCGGTCGAAGCGGAATCGTCGACGGCTACCGGTGGCAGGTTGGCCGCGAATTGCCGAGATCTCCACGTTGTCGACGTAGAAGTCCTTCCCTGGTCCAGTCGATCGCCTCATAGAAGAACCGAATGGTGGTGGTGGCAGACTTGTGTGCGGTGATCGGGAGGTCGCCCGATCCGACGTACGCCGCATCGTTACCGGCCGCGATGGCGAGGATCTCCGTGAACGGACCGGCCGGGCCATTCGCCGACGCCTGCACCTTGAAAGAGAACGACGGATCAGTGTTACGCCGCCGATAGTCGAAGCTCAGACGTGGCCGTGTCGTAGACACTGAGATCGGCAGTTCGTTCCACGTACTGGCCGGATCCATCAGTGGCGAACCACAGAATGAAGTCCACCGCTGCGTCGCTGTCGACCTTGATGCCACCGGCAAGCGGGTCCTGATCCTCGCTATCCCACCAGCCGTCGGCCCAGGATTGGGTTCCATCGTCACCGGAGTAGCTCACCGAATTGAACTCGTCGCGAAACGTGTCGGTGGTCACGGCGCCCAGCGGCTGGGGGGCGGATGCAACGAAACTGATAGCGAGAAGGAGAGCAGCAAACCGGGTCAGCGACCTCATCGGTCGCTCCGGGGATCGCCTGCCGCCAGGGCGTCGCTCCCTTCTGCTCCCCTCCTCGTGCCTGTTGTCTGGCCGCCGTTGCCGGCGAAACTGGCGGCAACGCCACCGAACCGGCTGGTCCCGCCATCAGCTTTTGCGCGCGCATCGCGCACAAACTCCGGCTCGCGCGCCAAACCCTCGGTTGCCCGAAGAAGGCTCAGGACGAAGCGGGTTTCTCCGTCTACCCGTTGGTAGGTCAATTCGGCTTCCATCTCGTCGCTGAGCATCTTGGCGATGGCCAGACCCAATCCAACACTTCCCGTCAGCAACGGTTGCGCACCCTCATGGACGAAACGTTCGAAAATGCGGCCCTCGATCTCCTCGGGAACACCAGGCCCATCGTCGGCCACGGTCAGCATGAACCGCTCGCCTTCGGAACGACCGGAGATCACGACGTGGCCGCCGCCATGCTTGATGGCGTTAGAGATCAGGTTGCGAACGACCTGACGGAAGCGCATCTGGTCGGCCCAGATCATGACGCGGGGCAGATCAACCTGCACGTCTGCCCCACTCCGAATCATGGGGGCCGTCACGGTGGCAATCTCGTCTGCGACCGAGACAGCCTCGAACTTGAAGTTGAGGACGTTGGCGTCCAGGCGGGCGGCAGTCAGCAGGTCCTCGACCATCCGGGAAAGCTCGGCGCTCTCCCCGTTGATCAACCCGATCAGCTCCATAGCCATTTCCGGATCGACGAGGCCCTCCTCGATGAGCACCTCAGAGAATCCGTAGATGCTGGTGAGCGGAGTGCGGATCTCGTGAGAGATGTTGGCGATGAACTCGTCCCGGGCCTTGCGAAGCTTCTGCTCGGCCTGGAGCTTGACCTGCAGCGCCAGGTTCGTGCGGACGGCCTGGCGGTGGACGAGCCAGCGATAGATGAGAATCGTCCCGACCGGGATCAGCAGCGTGACCAGGAAACGAGTGATGGCGGCTACGAGGCCGGCCAGAGCTTCCGTGTTGTCGATCTCCTCGGTGATGTCCTGCTGGGCGCTCTCGAGTGCGATGGCGAGGGTGGCGTAGAGCTTCTCCGCCTGACCGTTGCTGAGTTCGACCGCCTCGCCGACCTGCCCGGCATCGAGCAATCCGAGGATCTGGTTGCCGGTTGCCACGTAGTCGTTGAGCAAGCCAACGGTGTCGGACCCGGAGAAGGCGTCCTCCCATCCCCCGATCCAGGTCTGGAGGCTGGCCAGATTGATCCGGGCTTCGTCCTGAGCTCGAACCGCCGCATCCGCATCGGCGACGCCGAGCTGCTCATCGACGGAAAACACAATTGCCTGAGCGATCGAGGCCCGGGCGATGGAAGCCGAGCCCAGCGTGGCGTTTGTCCAGTGCAGGGTGCGGGCGTTGGCGGCCACCTGCTGCGAACCATAGGAATTCGTGAAGATCAGGGCCAGAGCCAGAAACACGACGGCGATGACGGCGCCGCCGGCAATTGCGACCGCACGCTTGCTGTCAGGGTCTCGCCCCGTGAAGACGGAAAGCCGTTCCATTCCTTATTGTTTCGGCATTTCCGGGGCCAAAACTGAACAGAAAGGGACGGGGAGTCGAAAAGACAGGAACTTGCCTGCGCCGTTTTGCCTCTCCCGCCGGCGGAAGGGGGAAAGGGACTACTCAACCCACCGGTGGGGGCGGTTTCTCACGTCGTTGAAGCCGAACTCGTCGCACAGGGCGAGAAACGCGTCCCGGTGGGCGCCTTTCCATTCCAGGTCCGCCAGACTCTCCCCAAGCGGGACATCTCGACGCAAGGTGGCCAGGTGGCGGTACAGGTCTGCTTCCCGACGGTGGTCGCGCAGGTTCTGGGCCAGCCGATCCGCTCCCCGGACCTTCACGTCCCAATCGGCGGCGTCGGGGGGAATGCGGTCGAGATGGGTATACCGGGCGAGCAGCGTGGAAGCCGACTTGGCTCCCCAGGAAGGCACGCCCGGAAAACCGTCGGCGCTATCGCCCACCAATCCGAGGTAGTCCGGAATCGATTCTGGTCCAACGCCGAACTTCTCCCACACGCCGTCCTCATTGATGATGATCTCTCGCCTCCGATCGAACATCACTACCCGGTCCCCCACCACGCACTGGGCGAGGTCCTTGTCGGGCGTGAGGATGACGACTTGCTCGACCTCGTCGGAGAACTGCAAGGCCGCCGTGGCCAGCGCATCATCCGCCTCGAATTCCTCCATTTTCCAGACCACCACCCCAAGGGCCTCGAGGGCCCGCTCAGCCAGCGGAAACTGGCCCAGAATGGCCGGATCCAGGCCGTCGCCGGTCTTGTACCCGTCGTACAGATCGTTGCGAAAGGACCGGATCACCTTGTCCGTAGCGGCCCCGACATGGGTGACGTCCGGTTGACGGAGCAGCGAGAGTGTCGACTCGATGATGCCAACCACTCCCTTGACGTCACGCCCGTCCGGGGCTTGACGGTCCGGGCCGCCGCCGAAAAACGCACGGAACAGTTCGTAGGTAGCATCGAGAAGGTGTAGTCGCATCGACCCGATAGTAAAGGAGCGGCCATGGGTGACGTCGAGTCGGCGTGGAAGGAAGTCGGAGAGAAGTTCACCGAGCTTGGATACAAGTTCCGTGATCACTATCGCAAGCTCGAAGCGGAACGCGACGAGGGCGGAGAGACAACCGAAGAGTCCGAGAAGGCCTTCAAGAAGGTAGCCGATGAACTCGACACGGCCTTTTCGTCGGTGGGTAACGCCTTCCGGGATGCAGAAGTGAAAGACGATGCCAGGACGGCGGCGAACTCACTCCTGGCTGCGTTCGGCGCGACGTTCCAGGAGATTGGTGACGCTTTCCAACGAGCCGTTGGTCGCACCGCGTCCGACCTGGAGACGGGTGCCGACGAGGTTGGCACCGAACCGGAGCCGGAAGCCCCGGCCGACGACGCACCCGCGGAAGAACCGCCCGCGTAGACCGCGAGCCACATGTCGGAAAGAACCCCTACCCGGATCGTTCCCTTCAGCGGGAGCGCGGAGATGCGCTCCCGCTTCTTCTCGCGCAACTGGGAGCTCCGCAAAGATGGGGGGCTGATCGCGGTCGGTCATCGTCGGCCATGGCGCCGAACCTCCGAGGTCGAGCTGAACGACGGGCGGCTGTGGCTGATCAGTCCTGCCGGTTGGGGCGTCGTTCAGTTGACCGAACGAGAGGAAGTGCTGGCCTCTGCCGAACGTCAGAATTGGCTGGGGCGGGCCTGGGATCTGACCGGGGAGAGCTTCGGGTATGAGTTGCGAGCCCGGTCGATGACCCTCCGAAAGTGGTCGATCGAACTCGGCGGCGGCGAGATCGCCAGGCTGGGAGGCGGAGCAGCTTCGTTCAACCGCCTCCGCATCGAAGCCGATCTGCCCCTCCCCCTCGAGGCGATCATGCTCAGCTGGCACATCATCGTCCGGGCCTGGGAAGCCGCCGCCTCATCCGCAGGCGGCGCCTAGGTCACCTAGGCCCGCGCCTCCCGTCAATCACGTCGCTGCGCGCATAAGATCGTGCGATCAGCCACCGGAGTAGACGATGACCGACATGCTCACCTCCTACGATCCCCGCACCGGCCTGCCCGTCGGTGAGGTGCCCATCACCAGGCCCGATGAAGTGGCCGCCGTCGTGGAGCGCTCCCGCAAAGCCTTCGAAGCATGGAAGAGCCTCAGCGGCAAAGAGCGGCAGACCGCCCTGAAGCGGTTCAAGCATGTCGTGCTTGCCGAGGGCCAGCGCATCGCCGAGGTAGTCCGGTCCGAAGCCGGGAAGCCACTGAGCGAGGCGTACTCGCTCGACGTGCTGACCGCCCTCACCGTCATGGACTACTACATCCGAAACGCTGAAAAGCTACTGCGGCCCCAGAAGGGAAGGTCCTGGCCGTTCGTGAGTACGGGTGGCTGGACCGAATATCATCCGCGCGGCGTAGCCGGGGTGATCACTCCCTGGAACTATCCGTTCTTCCTGGCCATGATTCCCACGATCACGGCTCTGTCGGCCGGATGTTCGGTTGTGCTCAAACCGTCGGAAGCCACCCCTCTGACCGGGCAACTCTTCGCTGATCTGGCCGCCCAGGCGGGATTGCCCACCGATCTGATCCAGGTAATCCACGGTGACGGAAGCCTGGGCGCCGCACTGGCGGAGAGTTCCGTGGACGTTCTCTCCTTCACCGGATCAACGCGGGTCGGCAAGCTGGTGGCCGTCGAAGCCGCCAGGCGGCTGACGCCGATCGTGCTCGAGTTGGGTGGCAACGATGCCATGGTCGTGCTCGATGATGCCGACCTCAAGCAGACAGCCCGGGCCGCGGTGTGGGGCGGGATGGTCAACGCCGGACAGACCTGCATTTCGGTGGAACGGCTGTACGTGGTCGACGCCGTCTACGACGAGTTTCTCAAAGAGTTGGAAAAGGCGTTCGATGCGGTTGCAGTCGCTACGGAGGACAAGAAGGATATCGGACCGATCATCCACCCTCCCCAACTTGCGATCGTTGAATCGCACGTGCAGGACGCAATCGACAAGGGGGCCCGGGCGTTACGGGGCGGCAAGCGGGCGAAGACCGAAACCGGCATCTACTTCGAGCCGACCCTGCTGGTGGACGTCGACCACACGATGACCCTCGTTCGAGATGAGACCTTCGGCCCGGTGATTCCCGTCATACGGGTCGCCGATGAGAGCGAGGCTCTCGAATTGGCCAACGACACCCGGTTCGGCCTGCACGGGTCCGTGTGGTCGAGCAGCAAGAGCCGGGCCACCCGGTTCGCCTCCCAGATGAAGTCCGGGACGGTGGCCATCAACGATGTCGGGATCAACTTCATCGTTCCGACCGTCGCCTTCGGAGGAATCGGGGACTCCGGGTACGGATCCAACTTCGGCGCAGAGGGGATACGAACGACCTTCTGCTACGCCAAGAGCATCACCACGGCCAGGCTCCCCATGCCAACGTCGAGGATCCTGGGCGCCTGGTACCCGCGCCGTCGAGGCATGCGGTACTGGAAGACCCTCGCCAAGGCCCTCTTCCGCTGGTGATTCTCGCCGGTGACGGCGGCGACGTGACGCGAGCGGAACGAGCGCAGCTTGGCTTCCTCCCACCCTCCCCCTAACCCCCTCCCGCCAGCGGGAGGGGGGAATGTTGCGCCCCCGCCCGCGTTCTTGCCTCCCCCGCTGATGTTCTTGCCTCCCCCGCTGACGTTCGTGCCTCCCCCGCTAGTGTTCGGGCCTCCCCGCCACGTTCGTGCCGCTCGCTGCTGGCGGGAGAGGCGCGAGCGAAGCGAGCGAGAGCGAAGCGGAGAGGGCGGAGAGGGCGGAGAGGGCGGCGATGCGGAGAGGGTAGGAGCGAAGCGACAGGCGCCGCGAACGGACCTCTTGAAACCGGTCGGCTACTGCGGTACGAACTCTGGATGCCCGTCGAGCGAGACCCCTGGTTGATCGTTCGTGCACAGCAACTTCGGAGGAACAAAACCGACGCCGAAGCAATCCTCTGGCACCGCCTCCGGGCCCGTCGCCTGGCCGGTCATCGATTCCGTCGCCAGCACCCCATCGGTCCCTACATCGTGGACTTCGTATGCCTTGGTGCACGGCTCATCGTGGAAGTCGACGGCCCCACGCACGACAAGCCTGCTCGGGACCGGAAAAGAGACCAGGATCTCGCCGAGCGAGGGTTCCGAACCCTTCGCTTCTGGAACAACGACGTCTACGAGAACCTCGATGGGGTACTCGAGATGATCGTGAGCAACCTCCCGCCACCCTCCCCCTAACCCCCTCCCGCCGGCGGGAGGGGGGACCGTTGCGCCCCCGCCCGCCTTGCCTCTCCCGCTGGCGGGGGAGGCGCGAGCGAAGCGAGCGGAGCGAGCGGAGAGGGTGGAACGAGCGGAGAGGGTGGAACGAGCCGACGTGGCAAAGGCCAAGCGCCCGGCGCGCCTACTCGGCCAGGGCGATTCCGGCTATGAACAGCTTGTTCTTGCGGTACTCGAAGAGCAGCCACCAGGTTCCTTCGGCGTTGCTGTAGGTGAACCGGTGGAAGTTCCTGACCTCAGCAGGGACCAGCAGCGTGGCGACTTTGCCGGGTTCCTCGGGCTGGTTCCCTGCCCAGTAGGAACTCAGGAACGGTTCGGCCAGGCGTTCGGGGAAGAGGGCTTCCATCGCCGTGAGGGCGTCGGCACGCCACCAGCCGGGTTGCTTGTCGGTGGAAAGCAGCGCTTTGAGCCGGTTCAACGGGACGACGACCGGCTTCCCGAAGCGAACCGCAGCCAGGCCACGGGCGGACACCAGCTTCCGCAGCGCCCGGTCGTTTCCGGCGGTGAGGGCCTCAACGAACTCCGCCGCCAGCTCAAGAGGTCGCTTGTCATCGGCAAAGGTCCCGTCATCGATTTCTTGCGTCAGGTAGTGGGCATCGATCCACCCTTCGCCGTTCGGCGTGTCGACCGGCATCCAGACGGTGTTTCCTTTTCGCTTCGGCGCTCCGGTTGACATGATGTTCTGTGTGGTCGGCGGATAGTTGTAGACCGTCGTTGCATCGAGATCGGGGGCGGCGTGTACCGGAACCATGGATTCACGATCGACCAGCACGATCGACCAGAACCGGCGCCGGCTACCGAACACGAACCACGGCGACGAGAACAACCCACCGAAGATCAGGGCCCACAGGAGCGCGATCAGAAGGAACCCGAGCGGCAGCTTCAGTGCTTCGAGACTGTCGAAGAACGCACCCGCCAGGAGGCTCACGCCTTTTGGAGTGCCCAGAGAGATCGCAAGCAACATCGGCCGAGGCCTCAGGAGCGTCGAACGGCACATCGGGAGCACCTACCTCGCCGGCGAGGGTGTTTGCGGCATCGAGGGCTTCATCGGCCATGGTGACGCTGACCACAACCTCCGCCTCCCCGCCGTGACCGTCGGAGAGCGTGTAGGTGAAGGTCTCCGTGCCCAGCCATTCCGCGTGGGCGTTGTAGACCAGTGCACCGTCGGCAACTTCTGCCAGAGCGTGCTCCACACCGTTGATCGAAACCACAGACAACTCATCGCCATCGACGTCGGTGTCGTTGGCAAGAACGTCGAGGACGGCGGGACCGTACCGGGTGAAGCGGTAGCTGTCGCTACCGCCGATCGGTAGATCGTTCACGGCAGCCACAAACACCGTCACGAGGGCACGGCTGCTCTTCCGACCGTCGCCGGCCAGATACGCGAATCGGGTCGTTCCGAACCAGTTCGGCACCGGAGCGAAGGACAGCGTGCCATCGGCATCCAGGGTCACGACCCCGTTGGGTGGCTGTTCGATCCCGACGATGGTGAGGGCAACGCCTTCGGGGTCGAGGTCGTTGGCGAGAGCATCGACGCTGCCCACGGTGTCCTCGTCGATCGAGATCAGGTCGGCGACCACGACGGGGGCCAGGTTCTCGATGACCCGGATGATGACGACCGCCACGCTGGTCGCCCCTCGCGAGTCGGTCGCGACATACGTGAAACTGTCGTCGGCGGCGTTTTCGGCGGTGTGGGTGTAGATGAATGATCCGTTGGCTGCGAGGGTGACGGTCCCCCGAGTGGGCGGAGTCACCAACGCCGCCGTGAGCAAGTCGGTGTCGGGATCCGAGTCGTTGCCCAGAACCCCGGGCGCCCCGACGACCAGAGTGTCCCCTTCGCCGACCGAGTACTGATCGTTGGCGGCGACCGGCGCTTGATTCGGACGATCCACGACGATCTGCACGGTGACCGGCGCCGACCCGGCTGCCCCATCGAACACGTGATAGGTGAAGGTGTCGGTCCCGAACCAACCCGGATTCGGGGTGTAGACGAAGGAGCCTGCCGGTGTGAGGATCAGGGTTCCCTGGCCGGGTCCGCCGTCCAGCACCGCACTGAGCGGATCGCCCTCGACATCGGAGTCGTTGGCCAGGACACCCGCGAGCCCGGCGGCGCTGGTGTCGAGGACCGTGTCACCGACCATCGCGTAGCTATCAGGCGCAGCGACCGGAGCGTCATTGATGGACGCCACCGTCAGGGTGACCGTGGCACCGGCGGTGAGGGTCCCGTCGCCCGCCGTGTAGGTGAACGTGTCGACCCCGTTGAAGTTGGGATCGGGGCGGTAGACGAACACGCCTCCACCCACGTGGGTCAGCGTTCCGTTGGCGGGATTCGTGTGTCCGACCAGGCTGAGCGGGTCGCCGTCGACATCGAAATCGTTGGTCAAGACGCTGACGGAACCACTTCCGTCCTCGTTGAGAGCAATGGCATCGTTGACGGCCACGGGAGCATCGTTGACCGGTACGACCGTGATCGATACGACGGCTGTGTCAAAGCCGCCGTTGCCGTCGGCCACGTCGTAGGTAAACGTGTCCGTGCCGTTCCAGTTGAGGTCGGGAAGATAGGAAACGGTGGTGCCGTTCGTGGTGACCGAACCGTTGCCGCCTTGCGTCACCGAGATGACGGTCAGGGGGTCCCCGTCGATGTCGGTGTCGTTGGTGAGCACATTGACAATCGATGCCACGTCCTCGAGCACCATGGCGGCATCATCGCCGGCGACCGGATTGTCGTTGACCGGGGTGACCACAACGGTGACCGTCGCCGTGTTGAAACCGCCCCGTCCATCGGTGGCGGTGTAGGTGAAGGTGTCGGTCCCGTTCCAGTTGAGGTCCGGCATGTAGGTGACATCGGTGCCGTTGTTCGTGACCGACCCGCGTATCCCCTGGGTCACACCGGAGACGATCAACGCATCCAGGTCGGGATCCGAATCGTTGCCCAGGACATCGATGGTGACGATCAGGTCTTCGGCTACCGACCCGGCGTCATCCAGGGCGATGGGCGGACGATTGAGATCGATCACGTTCCAGACGAACACCACGCTGTTGGCCAGGTTGGGGATGCCGTTGTCGGTGGCGGTCACCGTCACCACATGGGGACTTCCGGCCGCGGCATCGTAGGAGACAGTCCCGCTGATGGTCCCCGTCAGCGGTCCAATCGCAAGACCATCCGGCAGACCCGTTGCCGACCAGGTCAGCGTGTTGGCGGGGACATCCGCATCGGTCGCCACAACCGCGAGGCTGATCGGGTCGTTCTCCGTGCTGGTCTGATCACCCGGGTTCGCAACGACCGGGGCGACATTGGTCTCGTTCACGGTGATCGTGATCGTTTCGGAATCGTTGCCCGCCGGAGCGCCACCGTCGGCAACGGTGACGTCCAAGGTGAACACCCCTGGACCCTGCGTCTCGGAAGGGGTCCAGGTGAATACGCCTGATACCGGATCGATGGACGCTCCGGCGGGTTCTCCTGCCAGTGAGAATGTGAGCCCGTTGGCAGGAAGATCTGAATCGGTTGCGGTGGCGGTGAAGGTCAGGAGGGTTTGCTCGTCGACCGTCTGATTCCCGATCGGGTTGAGAACCGGAGCCACGTTGACTTCGTTGACGGTGACGGTGATCGTTTCGGCATCGGATCCACCGGCTCCGTCGACGACATTGACGGCGAAGGTATAGCTACCCGGGTCCCTGGCTCTCGGCTGGCGTCCAGGTGAAGACTCCGGACACCGGATCAATCAGCGCTCCGGCCGGTTGCCCCGACCAGGCTGAACAGCAGGCTATTGGCCGGGAGATCTGCGTCGGTGGCCGAGGCGGTGAAGGTCAGCAGGGTCTGCTCGTCGACCGTCTGGTTCCCGATCGCCGCCAGCACCGGCGGCACATTCACCTCGTTGACCGTCACCGTGATCGACTCGCAGTCATTGAGGTTGGGGGTGCCGTCATCGGTGACCACCACCGAGAACGTGTAGATGCCGGGACCCTGCGCTTCGGTCGGTGTCCAGGTGAACACCCCGAGTTCGGATCAATGCTCGCTCCGGCCGGTTCCCCCACCAGCGACTGAACAGCAAACCGTTGGCCGGAACATCTGCAGTCGGTGGCCGAAGCGGTGAACGTCAGGAGGGTCTGCTCATCGACGGTCTGGTTCCCAATGGCCTGCCAGGACCGGCGCCACATTGACTTCGTTGACGGTCACCGTGATCGACTCGGAGTCGGCCAGGTTGGGAGTGCCATCGTCGGTCACCACACCGTCGAAGGTGTAAGACGCCTGGACCCTGGGCTTCGGTCGGCGTCCAGGTGAACACCCCCTGTTGGGATCGATGCGACGCCCCGGCCGGTTCCCCTACCAGCGAGAACAGCGAGCCGTTCGCCGGAAGATCTGCAGTCGGTGGCCGAAGCGGTGAACGTCAAGGAGGGTCTGTTCGTCGACGGTCTGGTTCCCGATAGCCTGCCAGGACCGGCGCCACATTCACCTCGTTGACGGTGACGGTGATCGACTCCGAGTCGGCCAGGTTGGGAGTGCCATCGTCGGTCACCACCACATCAAACGTGTAACTGTTCGGTCCTTGGGCTTCAGTTGGCGTCCAGGTGAACACCCCGCTATTCGGATCGATACTGGCCCCGGCCGGCTCACCACTGAGCGAGAACAACAGCCTGTTGGCCGGGACATCGGCATCCGTGGCCGAGGCGGTGAACGTCAACAGGGTCTGCTCGTCGACCGTCTGGTTCCCGATCGCGGGCGAGGACCGGTGGCACGTTCACTTCGTTGACGGTGACGGTGATCGTTCCTGATCGACAGAGCGGGGTCCGTTGTCGGTGACCCCACATCAGAACGTGTAGCTGCCCGGGACCTTGGGCCTCGGTCGGTGTCCAGGAAAACACCCCGGAGATCGGATCAATCGAAGCGCCCGCCGGCTCACCCGACTGAGCTGAGACAGGTGAGCGCGTTGCTGGAAAATCGGCATCGGTGGCTGAGGCGGTGAACGTCACCAGGGTCTGCTCGTCGACAGCCTGATTCCCAATCGCGGCCGAGCACCGGCGCCACGTTGACCTCGTTGACGGTGACGGTGATCGTTTCGGAATCGATCAGCCTCGGGGTGCCGTCATCGGTGACGATCACATCGAACGTGTAGCTGTTGGGACCTTGGGCTTCGGTCGGGGTCCAGGTGAACACCCCGGTGTTCGGATCGATCAACGCCCCGGCCGGTTCACCCGACAGCGAGAAAGTGAGGGTGTCGACCGGAACATCAGGATCGGAAGCGGTGGCGGTGAAGGTAAGGAGAGTCTGCTCGTCAACGGTCTGGTCACCGACCGGGTCCAACACCGGCGGCACGGTTGGTGTTGGGGCAGTACCAATCGAACACTGCCGTGCCCGGCCAGGTTCGGAGTCCCATCGTCGGTCACGGTCACCGTGACCGTATACGGGACCCGGCGCTGCACCCGAACGGCACCGTCCCGGAGATCAACCCCGAGTTCGGATCGATCGACAGCCCGGGCGGCAACCCGACCGCCCCATACGACAGTCCGTTGGCCGGAAGATCCGCATCCGTGGCGGCGATCGGGAGACTCACCACGACACCTTCGGCGTCGGTCTGATCACCCGGATTCGTCACCACCGGCGCCACGTTGACTTCGTTGACCGTCACGGTGATCGACTCCGAGTCCGGAGTCGGTCCCGTCCGACACCACCACATCGAACGTGTAACTGTTCGGACCCTGCGCTTCGGTCGGGGTCCAGGTGAACACCCCGGTGTTCGGATCAATCGACGCCCCGGCCGGCTCACCCGACAGCGAGAAGGTGAGCGTGTTGGCCGGCAGATCCGCATCCGTCGCCGAAGCCGTGAACGTCAAGCAACGTCTGCTCGTCGACGGTCTGGTTCCCGATCGCTCCGAGGACCGGTGCCACGTTCACCTCGTTGACCGTCACCGTGATCGACTCCGAGTCCGAACCACCCGACCCCATCGGACACGTTGACATCAAACGTGTAACTGTTCGGGACCATGCGCTTCAGACGGCGTCCAGGTGAACACCCCCGACATCGGATCAATCAACGCCCCGGCCGGCTCACCCGACAACGAGAACGTCAGCGTATTGGCCGGCAGATCCACATCCGTCGCCGTGGCCGTGAACGTCAACAGCGTCTGCTCGTCGACCGTCTGGTCCCCGACCGCGCCCAACACCGGCGCCACGTTGACTTCGTTGACCGTCACCGTGATCGACTCCGAATCAGACCGAACCGGAATCCCGTTATCGGTCACCACCACTCGAAGCGTGTAACTGTTCGGACCCTGAGCCTCAGAAGGCGTCCACGTGAACACCCCCGACACCGGATCAATACTCGCCCCCACCGGCTGACCAGACAGGCTGAACGTCAACGTGTTGGCCGGCAGATCAACATCCGTCGCCGAAGCCGTGAACGTCAACAGCGTCTGCTCATCGACGGTCTGATCCCCAACCGGATCAAGGACCGGCGCCACGTTCACCTCATTGACCGTCACCGTGATCGTCTCCGAATCAGGTACCGCCGGCCCCGTCGGACACGATCACATCGAACGTGTAGGGTTCGGGACCCTGCGCCTCAGTTGGCGTCCAGGTGAACACCCCGGTGTTCGGATCGATCGACGCTCCGGCCGGCTCACCCGACAGCGAGAACGTCAGGGTGTTGGCCGGCAGATCGGACATCGGTCGCCGAGGCCGTGAAGGTCAACAAGGTCAGCTCGTCGATGGTCTGGTTCCCGATCGCGTCCAAGCACCGGCGCCACGTTCACCTCGTTGACGGTCACCGTGATCGTCTCCGAATCCGACCAGAATCGGAATCCCGTTGTCGGTCACCACCACATCGAACGTGTAGCTGTTCGGACCCTGGGCTTCGGTCGGAGTCCAGGTGAACACCCCAGTGTTCGGATCGATCGATGCCCCCGCCGGCTCACCCGACAGACTGAAGGTCAACGTGTTGGCAGGCAGATCAGCATCCGTGGCCGTAGCCGTGAACGTCAACAGGGTCTGCTCGTCGACGGTTTGGTTACCGACCGCCCCCAACACCGGAGCTTCGTTCGTTTCGTTGATCGGTGAAGGTGACCAGTTCCTGATCGAACAGGGCGGTGTTGTCGGTCACCCGGATGTAGAACTCATAGACACCCGGACCCTGAGTCTCGGACGGGACCCACGAGAATGCTCCGGTAACCGGATCGATCGACGCCCCCACCGGGACTGAATCGACCGGACCATCAACCAGAGCGAACGTCAAGGTGGAGGGGATATCCGGATCGACCGCGACTGGCAGTGAACGTAGTCGAGCTTCCCTCGTTGCCCGGCTGCGGACCAATCGGGTTCAGCACCGGGGTCACGTTGGCTTCGTTGACGGTGACGGTGATCGTCTCCGAATCGTTGAGTATCGGGGTGCCGTCGTCGGTGACGATCACATCAAACGTGTAGCTGTTGGGACCTTGCGCTTCGGTCGGGGTCCAGGTAAACACCCCGGTGTTCGGATCGATGCTGCGCTCCGGCCGGCTCACCCGACAGCGAGAAGGTGAGGGTGTCACCGACATCCGGGTCGGAAGCGGTGGCGGTGAACGTCAACAACACCTGTTCGTCCGTGGTCTGGTCACCGACCGGGTCCAACACCGGGGGACGGTTGGTGTTGGGGCAATACCAATCAAACACTGGCGTTCCCGGCCAGGTTCGGTGTCCCATCGTCGGTGACGGTCACCGTGACTGCATGCGGCGACCCGGCGTCACACCCAAACGCCACCGTCCCCGAAATCAGACCCGAAAGCGGATCGATGGACGAGCCCGGTGGCAAACCGACCGCCCCATACGACAACCCGTTGGCGGGACAGATCCGCATCCGTGGCCGCAATCGGGAGACTCACCACAGTGCCTTCGGCGTCGGTCTGGTCACCCGGATTGGTCACCACCGGCGCCACATTCACCTCGTTGACCGTCACGGTGATCGTCTCCGAATCCGGAGTCGGTCCCGTCCGAAACGATCACATCAAACGTGTAACTGTTCGGGCCCTGCGCCTCGGTCGGGGTCCACGTGAACACCCCGGTGTTCGGATCGATCGCCGCTCCCACCGGCCCACCCGACAGCGAGAAGGTGAGCGTGTTGGCCGGAAGATCGACATCCGTCGCCGAAGCCGTGAAAGTAAGTAACGTCTGCTCGTCGATGGTCTGGTCCCCGATCGCCCCCAGACACCGGGGCCACGTTCACCTCATTGACCGTCACCGTGATCGACTCCGAGTCCGAACCCCCAACCCCATCGGACACGTTGACATCAAAGGTGTAACTGTTCGGGACCCTGCGCCTCAGACGGGGTCCAGGTGAACACCCCCGACACCGGATCAATCAACGCCCCCGCCGGCTCACCCGACAACGAGAACGTGAGGGTGTTGGCCGGCAGATCCGCATCGGTGGCAGTGGCGGTGAACGTCAACAGCGTCTGCTCGTCGACCGTTTCGGTCCCCAACCGCACCCAACACCGGCGCCACATTGGCTTCATTGACCGTCACCGTGATCGTCTCCGAATCCGACCGAACCGGGATCCCGTTATCGGTCACCACCACATCAAACGTGTAACTGTTCGGACCCTGCGCCTCAGAAGGGGTCCAGGTGAACACCCCGATGACCGGATCAATACGATCGCCCCCACCGGCTCACCCGACAGCGAGAACGTCAACGTGTCGGCCGGCACATCCACATCCGTCGCGGTAGCCGTGAACGTCAACAGCATCTGCTCATCGACCGACTGGTCTCCCACCGCCCCCAACACCGGTGGATCATTGACCGCGGTCACCGTTACCGTGACCGTGGCTGTGTCACACAACCCCAAGGTGTCGCAGATCTCGTAGTCGAACGTGTCGACGCCGTTCCAGTTCAGATCCGGGGTGTAGGTGATGGTCCCATCGCCGTTGTCGAGTGTCGATCCGTTGGCCGGCATGTCGTGGCAGCGGCCGCGTGGTCGGGTCGAGGTTCCCGTCCGGGTCGGAGTCGTTGGCCGCCACATCAATGACGACTGCCGTGTCCTCCGGGGTGGAATCGGCGTCGTCTGCTGCGACCGGTGAGCCGTTGGGAGGAGTGCAGATGTACGACGCCGAGAACTCGGAGGTCGAGCCGAACGGGGTGCTGGTGCCTTCCGTGGCAGTGGCAGTGAGAATGTCACCCGCTGACCCGGCAAAGCTGTGCGAACCCGGTGTCGGAACGCCGCCGGTCACCGACACATCGACCGAGGAGACGAACGTCTCGCCCTCCCCGTTTCCGGATGGGTCGGCGGCTGTATTGACGAAGAACTCGATCCGATAGTTCCCGTCGGGGACATCGAGATCGAAATCGACATCGATGGTACCGGCCACCTCGACGGCCGAGGTGATCACCGGGAAGTTGAGCAGGCCGTTCGGACCGGCATCGACGTCACCGCCGTCATTGATGGTGATCCCGTCGCCGCCCAGGTCGATACCGAGATCGGCGTTGCCGGAGATCTGGTTACCGAGGATGGCGTTGCCTGCTGCCGAGGCTCCGCTGACGACCACACCGAACTCAGCGTTGCCGGCGATGATGTTGCCCTGTCCGGCTCCGGTGCCTCCCACCAGGAAACCGATCGTGCTCGACAGCAAGATCCCGGCCCGTGGAGAGTTTGGATCGGTTGCATTCGGAACCGGATTCGTAGCCGTCGCGTCGAGGCCGATGATGTTGCCCTGGACGAGATTGCCTGTGGCGTCCGCTCCCCACGCGTACATGCCGTACCACTCGTTGCCGGAGATGACGTTGCCGGCGGCGGCGCTTCCGATCACACCGTCGGGACTGTTGAGCAGATAGACGCCGATCTGCTGGTAGGCCGGGGTGGAGTTGTAGGGCAGCGCAGCTGAACCGGCGGCATTGGTGCCGATGTAGTTGCCGATGACTTGCGTCCCGCTTGAAATCACCGGGGCGCCATCCGACCAATCGTCAACCATGACGCCTCGCAACCGGTTGCCGGAAATGACGTTGCGGTCGGCGGCGTTGGTGCCACCGATCACGGTGTTGGTGGCGCCGTATACGTAGATACCTTCCGTTGAGTTGCCGACCTCACCGACGGCTCCGGTGGCATCGGGTCCGAGGTAGTTGCCGGCGATGACCGACCCGTCGCCGCCGAGAACGCCGATGCCGGTGGCGAACCGGTTGACCACCAGATCCCGAATCTCAGCATTGTCGGCCGAGATCTCCAGGCCATAACCGCCGATGGCGGCGCCGTTCAGCTCCAACTCCGGGCCGGACGGGTTGGTGTCCAGTACGGTATTCCCGTCTGCTGCGTCGTAGGCGGTTCCGTCGATGGTGGTATCCGCCGTTGCGATTGGGGAGAAGGCCGCGCTGACCGCCAGGCTCCACCATTGGTCGGCGACCTGGGTGGCGTTGGTGGGAACTGCCGGAACAAAGCGCATAGCGTTCGGACCCGTGACCGTGTTGGCGTTGCTGATGAATTGGCGGAGGGTTCCCTGAGCGACGGTCAGGTCCCCACCCTCCAGGTTGGTGACCACGTTGAAGGAGAACCCGAGGTCGGTTTGTTCGATCTCCTCGCCGGGGCTGAGGTCGACCCGCACCACGTGCTCGGACGAAGGCAGCAGGGCGGCGTTGTCCGAGACCGTGGGCCGCATGCCCCCATAGAGCGGCCCGGCCGTCGCCGCGAATGAGTAGGACCCGTCGTAGGCGACCGCTTCGACCGGGCCGTAGGTCTGCTCGGCCCATCCCGTGCCGCCGGCCGTCGGTACCAGCGTCGAGGAGTCGACGGTCAGCCAGTACACACCGGCCGGCACGGACGAGAAGAAGTAGTGGCCGCCCGGTCCCGTCGTCTTGGACGCGTAAAGCGTGTCACCGGCGTCGGGTTCGCCGGGGACGGAACCGTTGTCGCTGTACATCCGCACCGTTGCCCCGGCGAATCCTGGGTTGAGGAAGTCGCCAACGAACTCACCGGCCGGAACGGCGTTGCCGCTGATGTCTTCGAAGATGGTTCCTTCCACCGACGGGGGGAAGAAGGGCGGTATCGCTAGAGCCACCGCCTGGTAGTCGGCATCCGTTGTCGAGCGTGCGAGGGTTGGTGGTGGCCGCGGTCGTCTTGCTGATCTCGTACAGTGCACCGCCGTCGGTGCCCCACATCTGACCCGTCGAGTCGAAAGAGAGTCCACGGATCTCCGGCAGTCAGAGTCCCGACGGGGTTGGTAGCGCCGTTCCAGCGGTTGATCCTCCGCAACTCGAAATCGCCCGCCCCGTCGGTAAAGACCCCGTAGAGCTGCCAGGAGTTCGGATCGAGGGCGACGTCGGTGACCTCCAAGAGGGCGCCACTGCGCAATTCGACGTAGTCGCGGGACCCGAAGAACATGTTGGGAACGCCCAGACCGGTCGCCGTATCGACCACAAACAGCACGTCCCGGTCGCCCGCTTGATGATGAACGGCGAACAGGCGACCGGTGAGCGGTTGGAAGGTGAGGCCGTGCACGTCGTCGATACGTCACGGTGCCCTGGTCGCCGTCACCCGAACCGAACGTTCCGCCCACCGGCGTGAAGACACCCGAGTCGACGTTGAGGACGCCCAGGCGGTCGGCGTCGGCCGCGTAGAGGACACCCGAGATCGGTTCGATGGCCAGGCCGTGCAGGTTGATGGTGCCGGTCCCTGTTCCGATGTCGACCTCGTTGGTGACGGGATCGAAGTCGAGAGGATCGACCTCGGTTAGCAGATCGTCGCCGCCGTTGGCCCCGCCCGTGTTGGCCACAACGTACGGGTCGGTGGTCGGAACGTTGGTGATGGTCCAGGTGAATGTGTCGGTGACCGGTGGGTTGACACCGTCGGAAACGGACACTTCAACGGAATAGGGACTCGAGAAAGCTGCCCGATAGTTGACGAGACCGCTGATGAGCCCGGTCGCCGAGTCGATCGAGAGGCCCAAGGGCAGCCCCGTTGCCGAGTACGTGAGCGTGTCGCCCACATCGGGATCGGTCGCCCCGGCCGAGAGCGAGATCCAGGCGGCCTCCGGGTCGGTCCGATCGAGGAGGTCTTGATCGAAGACGGGCGGATTGTTGCCGGGAACTACCGTCATCGCCGACGAGAACTCCGACGTCGACTTGAAGGCCGTGCAGGAAGCATCGGTGCACTCCGTGAGCGTGGCGGTGACGATGTCTCCCACCGAGCCGGGGAAGGCGGCTCCCCAGGGCTCATCGCCCGAACCGGTATGCGTGAGTGGTGAAGAACCGACCAGAGTCTCACCTTCGCCGTTCCCGCTCGGGTCGGCAGCGGCGTTGGTGAAGAACTCGAAGCGATACCAACCGACAGGAACATCGAAGGTCCCGGTTAGCGTGACGATTCCAGTCGTTTCGGTCGCCGACGTGATCACCGGGAAGTTGAGCAGATCATTGGGTCCCGAGTCTCCATCTCCCGGTATGACGTCGTTGGGAGTGACCCCGTCATCCTCGAGGTCGATACCAAGCGCGTCGTTGGCGTAGATCGAGTTTCCAAGTATCGAGTTGGAGGTTCCGGATAGGAGGGTTATGCCCTCGCCGTTGAAAGCGATGGTGTTGCCTTCCCCGGCTCCGGCTCCGCCGATCAGGTTGTTCGACGAGTTGAACAGATCGCTGTAGATACCGGACAGCGTGTTGCCCAGGTCGATCAGCCCGGTCGGATCAGTGCCGATGTAGTTGGCCTGGATGGTGTTGCCGTCCGACGAGTTGATGTTCACGCCGTGCTGGGTGTTGCCGGAGATGACGTTGCCGTTCCCCGGTGAACCCACAACTGTGCCGCTCGAGTTTCCTTCCAAGCGGACGCCGTCGAAGAGGTTGTCGATTCTGGCATCGCCGGCCGCATTGGTGCCGATGTAGTTGCCCAGGATCTGCGTTCCGGTCGAACCGACGTTGTAGACGTAGATCCCGTGCACGTCGTTTCCGGAGATCAGGTTCTCGATGATCTGGGTATTCGGCGCGTTGGTCATGCGAATCCCGTGCAGATTGTTCGGGATGGCGGCCGTACCCGTCACGTTGGTACCTATGTAGTTGTTCCGGATGACGTTATTGCTCGATGTTGCGCCGTCGATGAACACTCCGGCTTCGCCGGTCCCGTTGCCGGAAATGATGTTGCGGGTGCCGGCCGCGGCACCACCGATGGTGTTGCCGTTTGCACCCGCGAACAGGTGCATCCCGTAGGCAAGGTTGCCGCGGGCGAAGGTTCCGGTGACGTCGGTCCCGATGTAGTTGCCCTCGAAAGTGTTGTTGCTGGTGGCGAGGTTGCTGTTGCCGTCGATAACCACGCCTGATTGCGTATTACCGGAGATGACGTTGCCCTCGCCGGCGCCGGTACCGCCGACTTGGGTGTTGTTGACTCCGTCGTAGATGACGAGACCGTGACGGCCATTCGGCACCAGGGTGGTTCCGTCGGCTCCAAGGCCGATGATGTTCGACTGGACGATGTTGCCGGTCAGGTCGTTGTCGAGTTCGAGACCGTCGTTGGCGTTGCCGGACAGCACGTTGCCGGAACCAGGCTGTCCGATCGTGTTGTTGCTGCTGGTGCTGCCGAGCGCGATGCCATCCGCAGCATTGGGAAGCGGAGCATTTCCGGTGATATCGGTGCCGATGTAGTTGCCGATGATCGTGTTGCCGTCGGACTCGAAGATGATGATGCCATCGTTTCCGTTCCCCGAAATGATGTTGCGATCCTCGGCCACCGTCCCACCAACCAGGGTCGGGCCGGAACCCGTACCCAAATCGATTCCGCTGCCACCGTTCCCCCGATCCAGAAGGCCCGAGGCATCGGTACCGATGTGGTTGCCGGCGATAACGGTGCCCGCCGCCCCGGCGTCCACATTGAACGCGTCGTCTCCAAAGCGGTTGATGGCCAGGCCTCGAATCTCGGAGTTGTCTCCGGTGATAGTGAAGCCGTCGGCGGTTCCCCCGGCCGACGTTCCATTCAGTTCCACGACCGGCGTCGAGGTCCACCCAGGCTGGGTGGTGCCGTCGATCGTGATGGTCGTCGAGATGGCCGGCAACACCGACCCGGGGGTGATCGTCCACACGCCGCCCGAGTGCCCGGTCTCGGTCGCCGGCATGTCGAATTCGATGAAGTCGGCGCCGGCCAATGCGTTCGCTTCCTCGATCGCAGCCCGCAAGCTGCAGGCAGGCTGACCCTGGGTGTTGTTGGCGCCCGTGTAACACACCCCGTTTCCAGGGTTGTTGTCACCGGCGTTGCCGGTCGAGTTGACGGTGAAGGCGAGCGGCAACGTCACATTGCCGCCAAACTCCGAGGTGTCCGCACCGGAGACAGCAAGAGAGGTCAATTGATCGCCACCGGAAACCGGTGCGGCCAGTGAAGCGAGAGGAACGGCGAACGAGAATCGATTGGTGGTGTCGGTTCCCTGGTCGATTCCGTTGACCAACCCTGGCCCGTAGGTGCTCACGGTTGCATCGGTATCGTCTCCCGAGCCTTCCACCAGTGAGACCAGCCAGGTCTCACCTTCGCCGAACCCTGTTGGATCCGGATCAGCGAGGTAGAGCTCGATGGTGGTTCCGGGCCGCGACCACCCCGTCACAATCAGGTCGGTTCCTTCAATCCTGGCGGCGTCGAGCACCGGATAGTTGAGCAGATCGTTGCCACCGGTGTCCCCGTCGCCGCTGTCGTTGACGGTCACGTAGGGAGCGACCAGCGAATCGTCTCCAGTAGCCAGCAAATCGATACCGATCTGACTGTTGGCCGTCCCGTTGCCGTAGATGCTGTTGCGCGAAATGTAGGTGTTGGATGTAGAGCTATTCGACAACGACGCCAGCCCCGGCATTGCCGGCGACGACGTTGCGGCGAATTGTGCTCGACGAGCCGGAAACCCAGATACCGTGCGGACGGGTTCCGCCCCAGCCGTTCCCGGTGATCGTGTTGTCCTGATAGGTGATCCAGAGGGTCGGCCCGCTGAATACACCGGCGGCGTTGTCGGTGATGAGGTTGCCGGTGACGTTGCCACTGACCCACACACCGACCGGATTGGCAATGGGGTTCAGTATTCCGTTGCTCCGGACCTCGTTGCGGAGCACCGTTCCGGAGTTGGAGCCGCTGTTGAAATCGACGCCGACCCCGCCGGCAAACCCGATGAGGTTGTCACGCACGATGGCGTTGTCGTTCTCCCTGACGGTGAGGTTCTTCTGGCCGCTGCGATTCCCGGCACCCGGATCGGCGAAGGACGCCGGACCCGTTCCGATCACATTGAACTCGACCACCGTGCCCGTGAAGTCCGGGTCGACGCCGTAGTTGGTCCCGAACCGGACATTGGTATCGAAGCTGCTGGCCGAATCGCCGAATCCCCAGATCGACACATGACGAAGTGAGCTGTTGTTTGCTTCGAAAACGAGCCCGGTGGCTACCACTGCCATCCCCCGGTTGTTCCAGATCTCGAGTTCGGGATCGAGCGTCGGCGTGGTGTACGTGCCCTCGGTACCGACCGCAACCCCGGCGCCGATCTGGGCTGTGTTGGTGTCGAGAACGGTTGCCCCGTCGGTGAAGTCGAATGCCCGCCCATCGATGGTCGTGTCATCGTCGGTCACCGTCGGAAGTAGGTCGGTAACCGCAATCCGCCACCAGTAGTTGGTGCCGTCGGTGGTGTTGCTGGCCTCGGCGGGTACGAAGCGCATCGCGTTGGCACCGGTGATCGTGTTGGCGTTGGTGATGGACTGGCGCAGCGATCCCTGAACCGAACGGAGGTTCACGGCCGGGTCGTCGTCCTGGGCGTCTCCGCCCGCGGTGGTGGTGACCACACTGAACGAGAAGCCGTAGTCGACGTTGTTCACATCGGCGCCGGCGACCGAGATGATGGCGAGGTGCTCGGTGCCCGAATACCACGTGGTGAGATCATCGGAGGTCCCGGCGCGGCGGCCGCCGTAGCAGGGGCCTGCCGGCACCACGACGACCGTCCCGCCGAGCCCGTCGGCGCACGAACGCCAAGCAGGCCCGTAGGTCTGCTCGGCCCAGATGTCGCTGTATGACGTCGCCAGCGCAGTGGAACGAACGGTCTTGGAGTCGACCACCACAAAGTACTTGCCGCTGCTCAGACCCGGGAACGAGTAGTCGCCGCCGGCACCTGTTTGCACAGTGGTCACGAACGTATCGGTAGCTTCCGGGATCCCATCATCATCGACATCGAGGTAGAGGTGAACGTCGGTGTTCTCAACCCCCGGGTTGCTTGCGTCACCAACAGTGCCGTCGTTGAGCACGTCCCCGGCGATGTCCTCAAAGACCATGCCGGAGATGGCGTAGGTGGGCGGCGGCGACCCTGTGACACCCTCCCAGAGGAAAAGGAACGGCTGGTTCTTGGTCTCCCCGGAGTTCGTCTCGAGTTCGTTGTCGGCGCCCCAGGCCGTGCCGTCCCAGTACAAGTAGTGCAGATCACTTACGACGTCCTGAGCGGCCACCACCACGCCCGGAGAACCAGGCTCGGAATACAACATCATCGAGTTGGGCTCGTCGACGATGCTGGGACCCTTGATGTCGATCGACCAGCCTGTACCGTCGAGCCAAGTACGGTAATGGATCTCCTTCTTCCCTATCTCGCCGTAGGTCGCAATGGCCCGACCAGTGGTCGCCTCGAACGCGACCGCCACCGCTGGGTGGTTGGTCCCGGTGGATATGGTGGTCGCGGTGGTCTGGTTCACCCATCCGGTGCCGGTCCACACCGACAGCCACACGTCAGAGTCGTTGGTGAGAACACCCATGGCAACGTTGTCACTGTTGGGATCGGGACCGAGGGTGATCCAGCGGGCATAGCCGCCGCCGATACCTGGAGTCACAAACTCGTTGCTCCAGCCCGCTGTCCCACACCCGGAAGTGGACGTTGTCGTTGCCGGAGCCCCACACCACCAGGGCTCGTCCACTCTGCTGCTCGTAGGCGACGTAGACGTCGGTGCGGTCGTTGCCGGCCCCGGTTGAGTCGAGAGTGAGGCCATTGCCCCAGGAAGACCCGTCCCAGACGACGGCGTAGTCCTGGCTGGAGTCGTTGCTGACGATGAGCACCATCTCGTCCGAGTACGGATGGGCGGCAAGTTGCATTTGCCGGGGCGTTCCGCCGGGTGGCTCCGGAATCGGGTTCTCGCCGCTCCAGGTCGCACCGTTCCAGACTCGGTAGTTGAGTGCCGCCCCATCGGCATAGACCACCATGGCGTCTCCGCTGGCTGGCTCATAAGCGACATCGACGCTCCACCAGTAATCCTGTGTGGTCGTCCCCAGAGCCGGAAGCGCCGACCACGAGGAGCCATCCCACATTTCGCCGGCGATGGTCCCACCCGAGGCGACTCCGACAACGATCGCTTCATCGCGAGAGGGCGACTCGGCTCCCTGGATGATGCGGAAGTCGCCGATGCTCGCCGACATCTGGGTTCCTCCGAAGGCCGATCCGTCCCAGGGCGCGTAGTACGGCGTGCTCTGGCCGCTCTGTCTCCAAACAGCGGTCGGCGCGATGGGCGTCGTTCCGACGGTAGCGGTGACGGTGGCGGTGTCGGTGCCGCCGTTGCCGTCGGAGACCGTGTAGGTGAACGTGTCGACGCCGTTCCACGCTGCGTTGGGGGTGTAGGTGACGTCGGTTCCGTTATTCACGACCGACCCGTTGGAGCCCTGGGTGACCGAATCGACCGTGAGAGCGTCGCCGTTGACGTCGGTGTCGTTGGCCAGCACATCGACCACCACCGCAGTGTCCACCGGCGTCGACACCGCATCATCGACCGCCACCGGCGGCTGGGCGGCGAGATCTGCGACGTCGGTCCCCGACAGGGCGACGTCGTAGAGGCGAGCATCGTCGATGAACCCATACCACTCGTTGGCGTAGGCGCTGTCGTCCGGTGTGTACCGGTGCACGCCCCAGGCCATGAAGTCGAGGTTGGTGACGTCGTTGAAGAATGCGCTCGTCGCGCTCGAACCGGTCGAATAGGTCAGATCACCGCTGGTTACCTCGACCCCGTTGACATAGAGCCGGTTGCCGGTGGCATCCACAGACACCGCCACATGCGTCCAGGTGGACTCCGGGATCATCCCAGCGATGGTGCGCACATCCAACAGCGTGCCGGTACCGCCCTCGCGGACGTAGAACTCGAGCGAGCCGTCACTGTTCCGGATCACCGCCACCCGCGAATCAGAATCGCCCGAGTCGGAGGCCTCGAAGATCACGTCGGTCGAAGCAGCATCCGCATACACCCAGGCGGTGATCGTGCCCTGAGCGAGGTTCTGGAAGTTGGGGATGTGGGCCGAGAGGTCGACGTAGTCGTTCGATCCGTCCAAGCTCACCTTGCCGGCGCCGATGTTGTTCGTGCCTGGGTCTGTGTTGATGACGGCCCCGTTGGTGAGCGTCCCGTGATAATCGTTGCCACTCGAGTCGGTGGCGTCGGCGTCGAAGGTCCAGTGACCGATCAGCGGGTCGGGCGCGGCCAGCGACTCAAACCGAACGACGAACCCGTCCGACGTCCCACTGGATGCCGACTGGTAGGCACCGCCAGTGATCGGGAACCCTGCCGCCGAAGTCGTGTTGCCCGTCAGATAGATGGAGTTGACAGTGAGGTGGAGACCACCGACGGACTCGCCACCGTCTCCGCCCACGTAGGTGAGTTCCTCCATTGCGCTTCCGTCCGCCGACAGGATTCCGAGGATGGTGTCTGAGCTTCCGCCGAGAGTCGTGTCGTACGCTCCCGCCGTGGCCAGTCCCGTCGACTGGGTGTATCCGAACACGTGGGCCCGGCTGCTCGCATCGACCGCGAGGTCGCCGACGCGGTCGATGCCGGCGCCGCCGATGAACGTTGAGTACTCGAGCTGGGCGGAGCCGGTCTGGGTAAGGTCGAGTCGGAGGACGAACATGTCGTCACTCGAGCTCTTGGTGGTGTCATAGGCGCCTGCCGTTGTCGGGAAGTCGCTCGATGGCGTGTCGCCGCCGACGTAGAGCGTGCTGGCGTCGGCGACGGCGATCGCTCTTGCGACGTCACTGGCGGAGCCGCCGAACACGGTGGCATACAGCAGCGTGCTGCCGTCGGCGCTCAGCTTCGTGGCGTGGCCGTCGAACGTCCCGCCGACGGTCGAGTCGTAAGCGCCGGCCGTCGTCGGGAATCCCGACGCAGCCTGGCCCGTGATGTACACCGTGCCCGATCCGTCGAGCACCACGTCGTCGGCGCCGTCGCTTCCAGCACCGCCGATGTAGGTCGACCAGACGAGTCCGGTCCCGGTCGTGTTGATCTTCGTGACGAAGGCGTCGAAGGTCCCGCCGAAACTGGTGTCGTACGATCCTCCCACCGTGGGGAAGTTGCTGGAGTCGGTGGCGCCTGCCACCACCGCCTGACCCGAGGCGTCGACGGCAATTGCCCGCAGGTAGTCATTGGCGCCCGACCCTCCGAGGTACGTCGAATACAGAAGGCTGGCGCCGTTGGCGCTCAGCTTGGCGACCGCTCCGTCGTAGAGTCCACCGAGGCTCGTGTCGAAGGCACCGGCCGTGGTCGGGAAGTTCGATGAGGCGGTGTAGACGCCGACGTACACGGCGCCTGACCCGTCGATGGCGATGTCGTTGGCGTTGTCGAGGCCGGATCCCCCGAGGTAGGTGGACCAGAGAAGCGTCGAGCCGTCGGCTGAGAGCTTGGTGACCGTGACGTCGTTGTTGCCGTTGGCGGTTTCGTCGTAGGCGCCGACGGTCACCGGGAAGTCGGAGGAGGCGGAGTAGCCGCCGACGATGATGTTGCCCGAGCCGTCGACGGTGATGGCGCTTCCCGAGTCGGTTCCGGTTCCGCCCAGGTAGCTGCCGTATTGCAGCGTCGGATCGATCACGAGCGGCAGGTTCGGGTCATACTCGCCGAGTGTGAACCAGACCGTGTCGCCGTCCACCACGTACCCGCTGTCGACGGCGACCCGCTCGCCATCCACGTCCTGGAAGGTGATCGGTGCGCTGAAGCTCACGCTGCGACCCGGATTCAGTCCGATCACCAGGTCGCCGGCGTTGTCGATGGCGACCGAGGTCGCCCCCTCGAAACGGAGGGCGATCGAACCGGGGTCTGCACCGGATTGCACGATGAAGTCGTATTCGAGTTGCCGATCGTTGCCGTAGTAGCGGAGGTCGATGCCCGGGTAGACGTCCCGGTATTCGACGGCGGCGTAGGCCGGAACTTCGGTCTGCCACTTCTCCGGGTCGTTGCCGCGGAAGTAGTTCACGTAGCCGGGCTGCTGATTGTGGGAGATCACCTGCGGGACGTCGGCGCCGTCGACCAGGTCCATCCGCACCGCAAAGCCGGAGTTGCCGTTCCCGAGGGCCAGCACGGCGTCCCCACCGGCGAGGAACACCTGGTAGCCCTTGCCCCGGGCGACGTAGTCGACCGCGGCGTCGGTCTGTCCGCGGTTCTGCTCGAACGTCATCGGGAGAGACAACTTGTCCGGGGACAGGGCAACGTCGATCCGCTCGGTCAAGGTGGCGGTCGGTTCCACTCTGACAACGGCCGTGTCGGTCACGGTCACGGTCACAGCCGCCCCGGCGGTTTCACCCAGAGGGTCACTCACTGCGTATCTGAATACGTCCTCGCCGCGGAACTCTTCTGCCGGCTGGTAGGTGACGGTCCCATCCTCGTTGGCGGTTGCCGTGCCACTGCCGGGTTCTCCGACTTCGGTGACAGAGAGGGGTTCGTTGTTGGGGTCGGTGTCGTTGGCCAATACGTTGATGGTCACCGACCGTCCGGGAGCGGTCTCGGCCGCGTCGTCTGCCGCCACCGGTGGCTGGTTCAACTCAACAACGACCTTCGCCGATCGGGGATCCTGGTCCTCTGCTGAGATCACCGCCACCTCCGCGACGAACTCGGTCTGCCCGCCCAACTCCTCGTTGACCACCACCGAGTAGGTCACGGCGATTTCGTCGCCGGGCAGGAGCGTGAAGCCGGAAGCCACCTGAGGATGTAGCCCGACGATTCCCGCCGGAGGAACCGAAGTGATGGTTACCTCATCGATGCGGAACCCTGTACCTTCGGGAAGGTTCGGGCCATCTGTGGCAAACCGGATCTGGGTGGCGTTGGAGATGAAGCGGGAGATGTCAACGGTCTGAGTTTGGTAAATCGGTTCCGTGAAGCCGGAACCGGCACCGGCTAATTGGTCGACGGGCGCGAAGGATTCTTGTCCGGCTCCAGCAATCTCTACCGCGAAGGTGCCGTCTTTGGGCAGTTCGATTCGCTTGTACCGATAGGTGAGGTACGCCGCCGGGAACCCCGATAGGTCTACGGTTCGCGTGATACCGGTGGCGGGTGTTTTCACAGACAACACCGATGAACCGGCATCTTCGTCGATGACAACTGTCGCTCCGGCGGAATCAGCCCGGGGGGTCCAGACTCCGCTCCATGGATTGAGACCGGCGGAACCTTCCAGCGTCCCGGATTCGAAATCGTCCGCCACCACCGCAATCACTGAAGGGTTGAGCGATACCTTTGTACTTCCCTCCACCAGGCTGGTCCCTGCGGGTATCGGGGCGGTGACCTGCACGTCGGTTTGGGTTTCGTGGCCCTCGTTCTGGACAAACGCTGTGTACGTGATGGTCTCCCCCCGAGCTGTCGGCCCCGGAGGATCGGCCACAATCGTGACCCGCACCGGACTGTCCCCTCCGATCGCGAACGGCAGCGGGGGCAAGCCCATGATCACCAACAGCACGACCAGAAAGGTGACTCCGAGGCGGGCGAGCCGGCCCGGACCGCGGTCTGCCCAAGACGCGACAAAGGTCCCGGAAGGCCCGAGACCTGTTGTGCCCCCCACACGCTGGCCCATCATGTTTCGACCAGGCTGTGCAGCTCGTCGGTGGCCATCGCAGCCACCCGCCCGTTGCGTGGGTTGCTCGGCTTGTCGGCGCGGCGATACGGCCACCTGGGTTTCGGCCGGGGCGCCGGTGGCGAGCGGCAGCACGATCACGAAGGCGGTTTCGTCGTCCTCCCGCTCGTAGTAGACGTTGCCGCCCATGCCCTCGATGAGCGAACGGACGATGGAAAGCACCAAGTCCGACGCTTTCCTTGACGGCAGTCTGCTGGCCCTGATGGATGAATCGCTCGAACAGCCGGGCTTCCAACTCGACGGGGATACCCGCACCGTCGTCGACCACCGCACAGACAAAGGCGCCGGTCTCCAGCACTCCGTGGATCCGGACGTTCGGTCCGCCGTACTTGCGGGCGTTGGAGAGCAGATTGCGGAGGACCTGCCGGAAACGGAGCCGGTCGGCTCGCACCATCCCGGGTTCGCATTCGATCTCGATCGACATGCCGGCCCGCCGCATCGGTTCAACCACCTCGGCGACCTCGTCGAGGACCTGGATGTCCTCGAACGTGTAGTGCAGCGCCCCGGCGTCGAGACGGGCGGTGGTCAACAGGTCTTCGACCATGCGCCCCAGGTCGGCCGACTCGCTGACGATCAAGCCGATCAGCTCGGACGCCATCTCGGACTCTTTGATCTCGGGTTCTTCCTCGAGGAGCATGGCCAACCCGTGGATTCCGGTCAGCGGAGTTCGGAGTTCGTGCGAAGCGTTGGCGATGAACTCCTCGCGGGCATGGCCGATATCCCGCTCCGCCTGCAATCGAGTCTCGAGTTCGGCCTGTCGTTGCTGGCGTCGCATGAGCTCGCGGTAGATGAGGATGACGGCCCCGGGTATGAGGAACGCAACCAGGAACCGGGTGATCGTGCTCATCGTCCCCAGGAACTCGTCAGACGACCTGATCTCGGCCCGCAGGTCGTCCCGGATGCCGACCAACACTTCGGCCATCGACCGGAAGTTCGAATCGAACTGAGAGTTGGCCATCTCCTGCGCGGCTCGCGAGTCGTTGCCCTCGAGCAGCGCGATGATCTCCCGGCCGGTCCTCTGAAAGGCCCCGAACGCGTCACCCAGCACATTGAGGGTTGCCGGCATGTCCTCGGCCAAGCCTGTGGTCTCGGTGGCGGAATCTCCAAAGAAGCCGTTCCGCATCTCCCGCAGGGCGGCCTCGGCTTCATCGATTGAGAAGGCGATGGCGCTCGTCGAGTTGGTGCCCACTTCCCGGTCTACGGCCGCCAGATAGACGGCCAGACCGAGCTGGGCGCGCACCACCGTAGAAGTCCGCAAGATTTCGTCGGCCTTGTGGAGCGAGGTGGCGTTGGTAGTGATACGGCGGCTCCCGTAGGCGACCGAGAAGACCACGCCCAACAGAACCAGCAGTGCCAATGCGGACAAGAACGAGACGACGAGGACGCGGTCCCACGGGGAACTGCCGCGCTCTTTGTCGCGGCCTCCCGGATTCGTGACGAGACGCGAGAATCGGCTCACGAAGTCTTTATCGACATTGTGACGGTCGATATTGACCTCTTATTGCAGGGCTCACCTCGTGGGCCGTACCTCGTACTGCGTACTCCGTATCGCGACCTCTGGGCGAGAGGGCTGCGGGGGCGGCGAAGGAAGTGAAGACTCAGGGAGAGACAGCCCTGAGTCGTAGAACTCCCGGCCGGCTCCCTCCGTCCGATCGCCCGCAATCAGACCGGCCCCTCACCATCGGCGGGGGAGACCGTCAGAACTTGGAGAGGGTGGAGACCCTACGACCGTCGGAGGTGCGCCAGCACCTTGTCGTGAATGACGTCGCGCTCGTCGTAGAGCAAGCTGTTGTGGCGGGAGCGCTCCAGCCAGACGAGCTCTTTTTGGAAGGATGACGTCTTCTCCATGATGATCTCTGCGCTGACGGCACGCACCGATTCATCAACTCTGGATTGGATCACCAGCAGGGGTGCGGTCACGTCGGGCAGCCGTGCCCTGGTTTCCCGGATGAGGTCGAGCAACTGGACCGCCCCTCGAACGGGAACCCCCTCATATCCCACCCAGTAGCGGGCGGCTTCACCCGCGGGCTCCGGTTCGTCGCCCTCCCACATATGAAAGCGCTGAAAATGCTGGAGGATCCGGGCAAACGGCTGGCGTCGATCGTGCAGCTTGATGGGCGTGTTCAGGGTCGTGAGCGAGGCGACGGGAAGGTCGACGGCCAGGTTCAGACAGAGCAATCCGCCCATCGAGAACCCGAAGACATGAATCCGATCACTCACCTCGGCGAGGCGGCTATACCCCTGCCGCGGCACTCTCAAGCCAATCCGATCGACCGGTCTTTTCCATGTGCTCGAGACTCGTCCCGTGTCCTTCGAGCAACGGCCCGTGGACGTTGTATCCGTTGGCGTTGAGATGGTCACCGAGCATGCGCACATGCGCCGCCGTGCCGCCGAAGCCGTGCACCAGGAGCACCCCTTCCCCGTTGGATCCTTCCCGATGAAACGGTTCGGCAAGCGGGTCGAGGTACGTCATGCGACCTCTTCGGCTTCGGCCAGTTCCTTAAGAACTTTGTGCTCGTCGTACCGGGTGAAGACCAACCCGGCGGAGAACGTCAATACGAACCCGACCATGCCACTCAGGCGAATCCCCAGATCGTCGCCCGGATCCCTTCCGAAGGTGGTCAGCATGGCGAATATGAGGACCCCGAAGGTCTGCCCGAACTTCTGCATGAGTGTGCGGGCGGCAAAGAACATCCCCTCCTTGCGCTCGCCGCTTCGCTGGGCGTCGTGCTCGGCAATATCGGCCAGGACCGCATTGGGCAGCACCCCGAGGAAGGCCAGCGGAACGGCGTAGAGCAGCACCAGGGCATAGGCCTGGGCCTCGTCCGACAGCGGGAACCGGCCCAAAAAGAAGATGCCCAGGAAGATGACGCTCATTGCCAAGAAAGACAGCACGACCAGGGGTTTCTTGCCGATCCGCTTGGCCAGGAGATTCACGAGCGGATAGAACAGGAACGACACAACCACGGTGATGGCCAGCAGGGTTCCGACCAGCGCTTCCTCCTGTAACAGCAGGACCGTCACGTAGTACAGCAGACCGGTCGTGATGATCGTCAGCCCCGTGAAGTAGGAGAAATCGGCCACGACGTAGTAGCGGAAGTGCACGTTGCGAAGGGTCTCTCGCAGCGCCGCCATCAACGGCACACTGGTGGGCACCCCGTCGCTGTACTTCTTCTCGTCGATCGCCAGAACCGGCACGTACATGAAGATCAGCGCCAGAACGGCGAGCAGTCCCACTGCGTACTGGAATGCTCGCAGCTCGCTGTCGACGTTGAAGGTCGATTGCAGTATGTCGGCAATGGTGGGCGTCTGGGCCGCCAGGATGATGCCGAGAGCATACGTGACCGAGATCCAGGTGGACAGGTTGAGGCGCTCGTTGGGCGTATGGCCCAGCTCCGGAAGCAGTGCGAAGAACGGCGTCACGTACACGGTCAACGAAACGTAGAAGAGAGCTTGAACGATCACCAGCCAGACGATGTTCCACCCCGAAACCCCCTGCACCGGGGGAACAAACATCAGCACCAGGAACAGGGCGGCGGGGAGGGCACCGAAGGCCAGGAAGGGGATGCGACGGCCGCGCCGGTTCGTGGTGCGGTCGCTCCAGCTGGCGATCAGCGGGTCTGTTACCGCGTCGAGCAGCCTGCCGGAGGCGGCGATGAGGGTGAGCGCGTTCAGAACGCCGAGGAAAGTCACGGTGGTGATGAGCGGCGGCAGGCCGGCGCTGTCCGGGGGGAGATAGAAATACACCAGCGCCAGGCCGACCACGTTGATCAGCGTCGACCACCCCAGCTGGCCGATTGCGTAGGCGATTTGCTTCGAAAGCGGAAGTTTCGGTTTCATGCAGCCTCCACGGTCCGGGCGACTTTACCTCGCAACCCGGTACCTTCTCTCCCTTGTCGGTTTCGATTGTCAACGTGGTAACAACCTATCCATACACTGTCCCTATGGATGTCCCCGTGCCACGTGAAACGCGAAAATCGTCACTATCGCGCGTAGCGGGAGCAACGTGAAACCATCTCTGGGATACTGGATGCCGTGACACATCCCCTGATCAGCGTCGACGAACTTGCCGGGCAGCGTACCAACGATGATCTGCGGATCGTCGATACCCGCTGGTATCTGGCCGACCCCGCCGAAGGTCGCGCAGAGTACGGGCGGCACCACATTCCGGGGGCAATCTTCCTGGATCTGGATACTGATCTCTGTGCTCCGACCGGACCCGGACGCCATCCCCTCCCCGATAGTGACGAGTTCTCTCGATTGCTGGGCTCGGTCGGGATCGGCAATCACCACCGGGTGGTCGTCTACGACGATTCTGCCGGGGCGGTCGCCGCCCGCCTCTGGTGGATGCTCCGCCACCTCGGCCACGACCGGGTCCAGGTCCTGGACGGGGGTTATTCAGCCTGGTGGAGGGCAGGACAACCAACGAGCGCCGAGGTTCCGGCCTGGCCGGCCGTGCAGTTCACGCCCCGGGAACGCACCGACGACACGATCACCGGCGAGGAGTTGGCTCGGCGGTTGGGATCGGTGGTGGTGCTCGATGCCCGTGCCCCTGAACGTTATGCAGGCCACCAGGACCCGATCGACCCGGTAGCCGGACATATCCCGTCTGCGATTTCCGCTCCGTACGCCGAGAACACCGCCCTGGACGGGCGTTTCCGCCCGCCGCGTGAGCTACGGGCTCAGTTGCTCTCGCTGGGCCTTGGCGGCGAGCGTCCCGTCGCAACGTATTGCGGCAGCGGGGTCACCTCGTGCAGCAACATTCTGGCGGCAGTGGTGGCCGGGTTGCCCCCTCCCCTGCTGTACCCCGGCTCGTGGAGCGACTGGTGCACGACCCCGGGACGACCGATCGCGGTAGGCCCGGAACCGGGTGAAGTACCGGGCACCTGACGTCAGGTTGGTTGTCGGCACACCGGTCGCCGCCTAGGGGCGGCTGCGCGCCCGTCGCCAGCGGGAGAGGCACAGGCGGGGAGAAGCCAGCGCGTTTGCCGACGCTACCCTCCCAGTCGATAGCAAGGAGCTCGAGCATCGCCGATCTGCAAACACTGGCCGAAGCCGTTGAGGAGGGCGATCCTGCCAAACTGCTGAAGCTCGTCGACGGCCTCTGCAAGGGTCGTGACTGGGAAGGCCTCGTCGACCTCAAGGCCCGCTGCCGCCATGCGGTCGATCGAGGCAAGCAACTCTGGGCCGTCGCCGACCACATCGAGTACCGGCTGGCGCTCGAGGCGCCGGGCGAGTGGGCCGGACCGATGGTGTTCGAGGGTGCCGGCCGGTTCACGCTCGGCCCCCTGCCGGAGGTAGCTGCCTCCCGTCACACGTGGGACGAACTTGCTCCCCATCTCCCGCTCGGTCCGGCCCGGACGGTGACCGCCTACGAACGGGTTGTCCGAGGGGAAGACCTCAGCCATGCTCCAGGAATCGATCAAACGATGCTGGAGCTCCCCCTCCGGCTGATGGAATGGGAACCCGCCTACACCGTTGCTTCGTATCACTCGGACAAGACAGAGTTTGCGGCTCCGGAGCTTCCCCGCATGGAGCTCGTCGACCTTCCGGAGCGTCCGCCCCCAACGGCCGATGAGCCCGAATCCATTGACGCTCTCCTGAATCTGGTCCGGCCCTGGGCGGAAGAATCCAACGGCCGGGCGGAAGCCGCCGTCGTCCATGGGGACAGTAAGGGGTCAGTCCGGGCGCTGGGGCCGTCCCGGGCCCGAATGGCTCCCATAACCCCCGATCAGGCGTTAGCCCTGATGGCATGGGCAGGCGCCAGCGGTGGAGCCCACGGCCGCCGGCCGGGAGCCGCAGCCGGCAGATACGGAGCGTGGTGGACCGCAGCAGCACTTGCCGGCCTGCTCGAAGACTGGCCGGTTCAGCCGGACCACCTGGGTGAGGCCATCCACGAACTCAACTGGTTTGCATGGTCCGACCTCGTGGCACCCACCGGTTGGACATTCCACATGGCCGTCGAAGACCCGGCTGCACGGTCTGGCCTGGGCAGTCGCGGCCGTAGATGCGAAATAGCGGCCAGTAGCCAGTAGCCAGTAGCCAGTAGCCAGTAGCCAGTAGCCAGTAGCTGATTATCCCTTCTCTATCCATATACTATCCACTGACTTGGGCAGAACTGGTTGCTGCAAACTGGAAACTGGAAACTGGAAACTGGAAACGTCGAGCTCTGCTCGCTTAGAGATCCAGCTCCAGGAGGTGAGACACCAGTTCTGAACGGGACATGCCGATCTCGGCTGCCGAACCGTCGATAACGGCGATCTCCGGAGCGGCGAGGTACAGCATGTGGGTCACCCGCCCGGTCGCCGCCTTCCGTCGCCGGGGACGGAACGGCAGGTCGGCGTCACCCTGCTCGGCAAGGTATCGTTCGCGAATCCCGGCGTAGCGGTCGCGGTAGGCGTCGAGCACCATGTCGGTCAGGTAGCGGTCTTCCTGCGCTGCCTTGTCGGTGAATCGCTGGCTGAGCTCGACGGGAATAGACACGTTGACCCGCTTCTTCCGCCCGGTCTTGGGCGTGGCCGGGGCTTTCGGGCGTGCCGCCCGTTCAGGGGTCTTGACCGGTTGGGGAGCCTCGACCGGGGGCTCCGGTGGGGGTTCAACCGGAACGGCGTCTTCGCTGGCAGCCTTCTTCTTCTTGCCCTTGCTGCCCTTCTTCCCCTTCTTGGAGGCCGGCTTGTCCTCCTCGACCGGAGGGATTGGCCTCTTGGGCGGAGGCGGCACATCGACCTTGCGCTCGGCCTGAAACCCGCTGAGATCGAGGTCGCGGTCGCTCACGAGCCACTCCTGTCTGCATAGGCCGCCAGGATCTCCTTGGTGAGACTCTGATAGTCCTCCGCCAGGCCTGAGGCGGTCTTGGAGAAACCGTTCGACGAGGGCTGGTAGGGGCGCTCCCAAACACGTTCCGCCACGCGTTGACTCAGCGCCGTAGCGGCTGCAGCCTCATACTCGAAGGAGAGCATCCCGTCCCGGCGCATATCGGTTGACGCCTTGCGCGCATTGCGAATAACCGTCTCGAACACCGGGGCGGCACCCGCCAGGTTGCGAATCAGGCGCTCCTTCGTGTCGGCGAGGATCCTGGTGTCCTGGCGGGCAAAATCAAAAAGAGCAACTCCGAGCACGTCGATTTGCGGATTGTCGTGCGATCGCACGGTGGCGAATGACCGCGCCACCCGTACCAGGCCGTGCAGAGAACCGAGGTCTCGCTTGGTCGGTATCACCAGAAACCGGGTGGCGATCAGGATGGCTTCCAGCAGCACCCCGCCCGCGGGCGGACAATCGAGGAGCACGAGGTCGTAGTCCTCGGCCAGCGATGCCAGCGCGTCGGCAATCGCCGTGGCCGGAGCCGACTCGTCCAGAAGGCGGGGCGCCAGCACGGTCATCAGACCATCCATGTGATCGCCCCCGGGAACGGCATCCAATCCGGGACGAACATTGCGCAGTGGCTTGAGGGCGGAGCCGTCCCGAATAGCCGCCATCAGACCGGCACCCTGGTCGGAGTCACCCGCCTGGGTGTACCCGAGGTCGGTGCCCAGGTTTCCTTGGGGATCGAGGTCCACCGTCAGGACCCTCCACCCGCTCAATGCCGCGATCCCGGCCACGTTGGCGGTGACGCTGGTCTTCCCGACGCCGCCTTTGCCGTTAGCGAAAGCGATGGTGTTGGTCAGCGAGGTCATTGGTTTTTCCACTATGCCACATTAGGTTGCCCATAGTACATACCTACGTCTATCTATGTGGTCACCATGTGGACAATAGATGGGAACATAGCATATTGAGTTCTGGTGCCGGTGACTAGTCAACAAGCGATACCAGCATTTGGTACGACCCCTATTGACGAATCCGTCAAGTCCCTCTCACCAACGTCCGAAACATACGTGACTACGCATGAAACGTGCGTAGCAGACGCATGCACGAAGGGGATCGCGAGCAGGTAATGGGCTGGACGAGAGCGACACATAGAGCGGGCTTCCCGCTGACCCACACGCGACGGACCGCCGGAAATCGGCGCCGTCCTCGCGCGGTGGTGGCCGTCGCCCAGGTTCTCGCTTTCCTGCTCGGTTCCATCCCAACATTGGTCGCCCCAACGCCGGCGCTGGCCGCTCCCGGCGACGTGTGCTACATGGTCGCCGACAACGGGTCACCCCACACCACAGGAGCCGACCTGCTCACTCGCTTCGACGACACCACAGGCGTCGAGACCATCGTCGACAGTTCGACCAACGGAACCGGCACCTCCCTCATCGAAGCCATCGTCTATGACCCGCTCACCGGCGTCCTCTACGCCACTGATGCCGGGACGTGGGGAACTCTCAACCTGACCACCGGAGACTTCTCGGCGATCGGCGCAACCGGGTACTCGGACATCGACTCCCTCGCACTGGACCCGTTCACCGGCGTCTTCTACGGAGCGGTACGTCTCGGAGCCGCCGACGATGTCCTGGTCGAGATCGACCCGGCCACCGGCGCGGCCTCCAACCCGGTCACGATCCTCAGTACTGCGGGCGTCGGACTGGGCGACATCGACGACTTCGCCATCGACACCGACGACGCCACCCTCTACGCCATCGCCAATAACGGCGGATCCGGTGACCGGGTGGTCATCATCAATCGGATCACCGGGGCCGTCACCGATGTCGGACCCACCGCCCCGGCCGCCGACGTCGAAGGGCTGGGCTACAACCCGTACGGTCAGCTGATGGGAACCTCCGGTTCGGGCGCCCAACTGTGGGACTTCAACGAGACCACGGGGGCTGCCTCCAATCCCCGCAACCTGAACTACGGAGACTATGAATCAATCGACTGCAACACCGGCGGCAGTAATGCGATTAGCGGCACCGTGTTCAACGATCTCGACTCCAGCGGCGGCCAAGGAAGCGGCGAGCTGGGGATTCCCGGCGTCACCGTCAACCTCTACCGGGACACCAACGGAAACGGCTCCATCGATGCGGGTGAACCCCGGGTTGGAACGGTGACCACCGACGGGAACGGTCACTACGCCTTCGCAGTACGCACGACCGGTGCCTTCGTCCTCGACATTGACACCGGCACGCTCCCGGCCGGGGCCGTCATGACCACCGACAACCTCGAGGCAGCCGACTTCGGGACAGCGTTCGGACAGTCGGACACCGGAAACGACTTCGGAGCGGTCGTGCCTCCCGCCATGTCGGTCACCAAGACCTCCGACCTGGCCGGACCGGTCGGACCCGGTGATGTCATCACCTACACAATCACGGCGACCAACACCAGCACCGAAACCCAGACCGACATCGTGATCTCCGACCCGCTGCCGACTGGCACTACCTACGTCTCGCAGTCGACCGTGGCCACAGGATATGAGAGCACCGCCGGCTCGTCGACCGTCACCTACGACAACATCGCCGACGTGGCCATCACATCAAATAGTTGCTTCAACCGCACATTCTCCGTCTCGGAGGACCTGACATTGACCGACGTGGATCTCGGGTTCAACGCAGACCACACCTACCGGGGTGACATTCGACTCCGGTTGACCTCTCCAGACGCCACCACGGTGACACTCGTGAACACGTCCAACGATTCCCGCGATGGATACGACTTGAAGTTCGACGATGCTTCGACGAATCCCATCAACGACGGCACCAACGACTCGACCGCCTCCCCCTACTACGACCGAACGGCCCGCCCGCAGAGCTTGTTGGGTGCCTTCAACGGAGAATCTTCGGCGGGAACCTGGACTCTCGAGGTTTGCGATCTCGTGAGTGGCGATGTCGGCACCTACCACCGCTCACAGCTGGTCCTATCCGGAACCACATCCGGAATCTCCGCCGTTACCAGGGACAACGTTCCGGGCGGCGCCAATCCGGATCTGGTGGACGGTGTTCCCGCCGATCTCGTCGAAGCCGCCGACGGGTTCCTGCTCACGCAGGGATCCTCGATGACGGTGACCTTCCAGGTTCAAGTCGACAACCCGCTAGGGGGTGGGATCACCGAAATCGAGAACACCGTAGCGGTCACATCCGATCAGCAAACGACGCCAGTGACCGCATCCGACCTGCTTCCCGTCGGCTATGCCCCTGCCCTGGAAGTGGTGAAGTCGGGACCTGCCACGGCTGATGTCGGTGACACGGTCACGTACACCTTCTCGGTCACCAACGACAACGTCACCGGCGACGGGTCACCCATCACCATCACTGGTGTCACCGACGATGTGGCCGGAGCCGCTTCGTTCACCGGAGGCGACGACGGCGACAACCTCCTCGAAGTCGGCGAAACCTGGACCTACCAAGCCACCCACACGGTCGGACTCGGCGACCCGGACCCCCTCGACAACACCGTCACCGTCACCGGAACCGACCAGGACGGCGACCCCGTCCCCGACGCCACCGACACCCACAGCCTCGACATCGACTACGGTCCTGCCCTGGCGGTCGCCAAGTCCGGACCTGCCACCGCCAACGTGGGTGACACGGTCACCTACACCTTCTCGGTCGCCAACGACAACGTGGCGGGAGACGGGTCACCGATCACCGTCACCTCGGTCACCGACGACAACGCCGGGGCGGCTTCGTTCACCGGCGGCGACGACGGGGACAACCTGTTGGAGGTCGGTGAAACTTGGACCTACGAGGCGACCCACACGGTTGGGCTGGGCGACTCGGACCCACTGGTCAACACCGTCACCGTCACCGGCACCGACCAGGACGGCGACCCCGTAGCCGACGCCACCGACACCCACAGCTTGGACATTGACTACGCCCCGGAGATCGATGTGGTGAAGTCGGGGCCGGCTACCGCAGACGTGGGTGACACGGTCACCTACACGTTCTCGGTCACCAACGACAACGTGGCCGGCGACGGATCCCCCATGACCGTCACCGGTGTCACCGACGATGTGGCCGGAGCCGCTTCGTACACCGGAGGCGACGACGGCGACAACCTCCTCGAAGTCGGCGAAACCTGGACCTACCAAGCCACCCACACTGTCGGACTCGGCGACCCGGACCCCCTCGACAACACCGTCACCGTCTCCGGCACCGACGCCGATGGAGACCCCGTGGCCGACGCCACCGACACCCACAGCTTGGACATCGACTATGAGCCTGTTCTCGACGTCACCAAGGCCGGACCTGCCACGGCAGATGTCGGCGACACGGTCACCTATACGTTCCAGGTGTTCCACGACGGGACCAGCGACGGCTCACCGGTCGCCAACGTGTTGGTCACGGACGACATCGCTGGTACCGCGACCTATGTGTCCGGCGACAATGGCAACGGATTGCTCGAAGGGACCGAGATCTGGTTCTTCTCGGCCACCCACACCATCACCCTCACCGACCCCGACCCACTGAGCAACACTGTCACGGTTGCGGGAGATGACAGAGATGGGGACCCGATCACGCCTCCGACGGACGGTCATTCGCTCGATATCGACTACGCCCCTGCCCTGGATGTAGTGAAGTCGGGACCTGCCACGGCTGATGTCGGTGACACGGTCACGTACACCTTCTCGGTCACCAACGACAACGTCACCGGCGACGGGTCACCCATCACCATCACTGGTGTCACCGACGATGTGGCCGGAGCCGCTTCGTTCACCGGAGGCGACGACGGCGACAACCTCCTCGAAGTCGGCGAAACCTGGACCTACCAAGCCACCCACACGGTCGGACTCGGCGACCCGGACCCCCTCGACAACACCGTCACCGTCACCGGAACCGACCAGGACGGCGACCCCGTCCCCGACGCCACCGACACCCACAGCCTCGACATCGACTACGGTCCTGCCCTGGCGGTCGCCAAGTCCGGACCTGCCACCGCCAACGTGGGTGACACGGTCACCTACACCTTCTCGGTCGCCAACGACAACGTGGCGGGAGACGGGTCACCGATCACCGTCACCTCGGTCACCGACGACAACGCCGGGGCGGCTTCGTTCACCGGCGGCGACGACGGGGACAACCTGTTGGAGGTCGGTGAAACTTGGACCTACGAGGCGACCCACACGGTTGGGCTGGGCGACTCGGACCCACTGGTCAACACCGTCACCGTCACCGGCACCGACCAGGACGGCGACCCCGTAGCCGACGCCACCGACACCCACAGCTTGGACATTGACTACGCCCCGGAGATCGATGTGGTGAAGTCGGGGCCGGCTACCGCAGACGTGGGTGACACGGTCACCTACACGTTCTCGGTCACCAACGACAACGTGGCCGGCGACGGATCCCCCATGACCGTCACCGGTGTCACCGACGATGTGGCCGGAGCCGCTTCGTACACCGGAGGCGACGACGGCGACAACCTCCTCGAAGTCGGCGAAACCTGGACCTACCAAGCCACCCACACTGTCGGACTCGGCGACCCGGACCCCCTCGACAACACCGTCACCGTCTCCGGCACCGACGCCGATGGAGACCCCGTGGCCGACGCCACCGACACCCACAGCTTGGACATCGACTATGAGCCTGTTCTCGACGTCACCAAGGCCGGACCTGCCACCGCCAACCTCGGTGACACCCTCACCTACACATTCTCGGTCACCAACGACAACGCCGCAGGCGACGGATCCCCCATCACCGTCACCGGTGTCACCGACGATGTGGCCGGAGCCGCTTCGTACACCGGAGGCGATGACGGTGACAACCTGCTCGAAGTCGGCGAAACCTGGACCTACCAGGCGTCACACACGGTGACACTGTCGGATCCCGACCCGCTCCTCAATACGGTCACCGTCTCCGGCACCGACCAGGACGGCGACCCCGTCCCCGACGCCACCGACACCCATTCACTTGACATCGACTACGCCCCGGAAATCGATGTAGTGAAGTCGGGGCCGGTTACCGCAGATGTTGGCGATACCGTCACCTACACATTCGCCGTGACCAACGACAACGTCACCGGAGACGGATCCCCCATCACCATCACCGGCGTCACCGACGACATCGCCGGAGCCGCCACCTATCAATCAGGCGACGACGGCGACAACCTCCTCGAAGTCGGTGAAACCTGGACCTACCAGGCATCACACACGGTGACACTGTCGGATCCCGACCCGCTCCTCAATACGGTCACCGTCACCGGCACCGACCAGGACGGCGACCCCGTCCCCGACGCCACCGACACCCACAGCCTCGACCTCGACTACGGTCCTGCCCTGGCGGTCGCCAAGTCCGGACCTGCCACCGCCAACGTGGGTGACACGGTGACGTACACGTTCGCAGTCACCAACGACAACGTCGCCGGAGACGGATCCCCCATCACCATCACCGGCGTCACCGACGATATCGCCGGAGCAGCCTCGTACACCGGTGGCGATGACGGCGACAACCTCCTCGAAGTCGGCGAAACCTGGACCTACACGGTGTCGTACACCATCCAGCCAATCGACCCGGATCCCCTCGCCAACACCGTCACCGTCACCGGAACCGACCAGGACGGTGGAACGGTCACGGCCACCGACGGCCATTCGTTGGATGTCGAATTCGTTCCGGCAATGGGGGTCGTCAAGTCCGGTCCAGCTAGTGCAAGTGTTGGGGACACGGTCACCTTCACCTTCACCGTCACCAATGACAACGTCACCGGAGACGGCTCACCCATCACCATCACCGGCGTCACCGACGACATCGCCGGAGCCGCCACCTACCAATCCGGCGATGACGGGGACAACCTCCTCGAAGTCGGCGAAACCTGGACCTACCAAGCCACCCACACGACGACGCTGACCGACCCGGACCCGTTGGTAAACACGGTCACCGTCACCGGCACCGATGCCGATGGAGACGCAGTCACTCCCGCAACCGACACCCACAGCCTCGACATCGACTACGACCCAGAGATCGATGTGGTGAAGTCGGGGTCGGCTACCGCAAACGTGGGTGACACGGTCACGTACTCGTTTGCGGTCACCAACGAAAACGTCATCGGGGACGGGTCACCAATTTCGGTCACTTCGGTCACCGACGACATCGCCGGAGCCGCCACCTACGTTTCCGGGGACGACGGCGACAACCTTCTCGAGGTCGGCGAAACATGGACCTACCAAGCCACTCACACGGTCGGGCTCGGGGATGCGGATCCGCTGGTCAACACAGTCACGGTCACCGGAACCGACCAGGACGGCGACCCCGTCACCCCCGTCACCGACTCCCACTCCACCGACGTCGACTTCAACCCTCAACTCAACATCACTAAGGGGGGTCCGGCGAATGCCAATGTGGGTGACACACTCACATTCACGTTCCTCGTGTTCCACGATGGAACGAGTGATGGGTCACCGGTCTACTCCGTCTCGGTCACCGACGACGTGGCTGGTAGCGCCACCTACGTGTCCGGCGATGACGGCGACGGGATCCTGCAGGCCAGCGAAATCTGGGCCTACTCCGTCACCTACACCGTTCAGCCGACCGACTCCGATCCGCTGATCAACACCGCCACCGTGACCGGCACCGATGCCGACGGAGATCCGATCACCCCTGCCACCGATACCCACTCCACCAACCTCGACTATGCCCCCGCCATGAGTGTGGCAAAGAGCGGGCCGGCCACCGCCAACCTCGGCGACACAGTCGCCTACACGTTCTCGGTCACCAACGACAACGTCACCGGGGACGGATCCCCCATCACCGTCACCGGCGTGACCGACGACATCGCCGGAGCTGCCACCTACCAGTCCGGCGACGACGGCGACAACCTGCTCGAGGTCGGCGAAACCTGGACCTACCAGGCGTCACACACCATCACCCTGTCGGACCCCGACCCGCTGATCAACACCGTGACCGTCACCGGCACCGACCAGGACGGCGACCTGGTCGCCAACGCCACCGACAGTCACACGCTCGACATCGGATTCACCCCCGCCATCGACGTGGTCAAGAGCGGACCGGCCGGCGCCAGCGTGGGCGATACGGTGACCTATACCTTCTCGGTCACCAACGACAACGCCACCGGGGACGGATCGCCCATCGCCATCGGCTCCGTCACCGACGACATCGCCGGAGCAGCCTCGTTCACCGGCGGTGACGATGGCGACAACCTCCTCGAAGTCGGCGAAACCTGGACCTACCAGGCCACCCACACGATCCACCCGTCCGACCCCGACCCGCTGGTCAACACCGTCACCGTCACCGGCACCGACCAGGACGGCGACCCAGTCGCCGACGCCAGCGACGGCCACTCAACAGGCATTGACTATGCCCCTGCTCTCGACGTCGTGAAGTCAGGGCCGGCCACCGCCAACGTGGGCGACACCGTCACCTACTCCTTCGAGGTCACCAACGACAACGCAGCGGGCGACGGGTCGCCGATCACAGTTGCCTCAGTAACGGATGACATCGCCGGCGCCGCCACCTACCAATCAGGCGACGACGGCGACAACCTCCTCGAAGTCGGCGAAACCTGGACCTACCAGGCCACCCACACCATCACCCTGTCGGACCCCGACCCGCTGATCAACACGGTCACCGTCACCGGAACCGACCAGGACGGAGACCCCGTTCCGGACGCCACCGACACCCACTCCACCGCCCTCGACTATGGACCTGGGCTGGATGTGGTCAAGTCCGGACCCGCCACCGCCAACGTGGGCAGCACTGTCACCTACACGTTCGCCGTGACGAACGACGGTGTTGTCGGGGATGGCTCACCGATCACCGTCACTTCAGTAACCGACGATGTGGCAGGTGCCGGCACATATCTGGCTGGTGATGACGGCGACAACCTCCTCGAAGTCGGCGAAACCTGGACCTACCAGGCCACCCACACGGTCGGACTCGGCGACCCGGATCCACTGGTCAACACCGTCACCGTCACCGGCAACCGACCAGGACGGAGACCCCGTCCCCGACGCCACCGACACCCACTCCACCGACGTCGATTTCGGGCCGGTCCTCGATGTGACCAAGTCCGGGCCGGCTTCGGCGGCGATCGGCGACACCGTGACGTACACCTTCTCGGTCACCAACGAAAACGTGACCGGAGACGGCTCACCCATCACCATCACCTCGGTCACCGACGACATCGCCGGAGCAGCCACCTACCAATCCGGCGATGACGGGGACAACTTCCTCGAAGTCGGCGAAACCTGGACCTACCAGGCCACCCACACGGTCGGACTCGGCGACCCGGATCCGCTGGTCAACACGGTGACCGTCACGGGCACCGATGCTGACGGGGACCCGATCACCCCCGCCACCGACACCCACAGCCTGGACATCGGTTTCGCCCCGGTCCTCGATGTGACCAAGTCCGGGCCGGCCACCGCAGATGTGGGCGACACCGTCACCTACGCGTTTGCCGTGACCAACGACAACGTGGCCGGAGACGGCTCACCCATCACCATCACCTCGGTCACCGACGACGTCGCCGGAGCAGCCACCTACCAATCCGGCGATGACGGGGACAACCTCCTCGAAGTCGGCGAAACCTGGACCTACCAAGCCACCTACACCATCCAGGCCACCGACCCGGATCCGCTCACCAACACCGTGACCGCCACCGGAACCGACCAGGACGGAGACCCCGTCCCAGACGCCACCGACACCCACTCCACCGACGTGGGCTACGCACCGGCTCTCGACGTGGTCAAGTCCGGTCCGGCCATGGCGGCAGTCGGGGAAACGGTCACCTACACGTTCGCGATCACCAACGACAACGTGGCCGGAGACGGCTCACCCGTCACCATCACCGGAGTCACCGACGATGTCGCCGGAGCGGCCACCTACCAATCCGGCGACGACGGCGACAACCTCCTCGAAGTCGGCGAAACCTGGACCTACCAAGCCACCCACACCATCACCCTGTCGGACCCCGACCCGCTCACCAACACCGTCACCGCCACCGGCACCGACCAGGACGGCGACCCGGTGCCCGACGCCACCGACGCCCACGTCACGGACCTAATCAATCCGAGCATCGCCATCAGCAAGACCCCGGACCTGCAGACCGTCGTCACCGGCGGAACCGCCACGTTCACCGTCACGGTCACCAACACGGGGGACAGCACCCTGGCCGGTATCACCGTCACCGACCCGCTGGCACCCGACTGTGACCGTTCGCTGGGCGACTTCGGCCCGGGCGCCTCCATCACCTACACCTGCACGCTCTCCGGAGTGGCTGCCGACTTCACCAACACGGCCACGACAGCCGGGACCGACCTGCTGGGCAACCCGGTGACGGACTCCGACACGGCCGACGTCACCGTGCTGATCCCGACGATCGACATCCAGAAGACCCCGGATCTGCAGACCATCGCCCTGAACGGAGATGCGACCTTCACGATCACCGTGACCAACACCGGACCGGTCGACCTCACCAATGTCGCCGTCGCCGATCCGCTCGCCCCCACGTGTGACTCGACCATCGGTGACCTGGCCGCCGGCGCGTCGACTTCGTACGCCTGCACGCTCGCCGGGGTGACGGCCGACTTCACCAACACCGCCACCGTCACCGGGGACGATCCACTCGGTAACCCAGTCTCGGACAGTGACGACGCCGTCGTCGACGTCATTGCTCCGGCCATCGAGATCCAGAAGACCCCCGACGTCCAGAACGCGGTCAGCGGGGCTGACGCCACCTTCACCATCTCGGTGATCAACAGCGGCGACACCAACTTGACCAACGTGGTCGTCTCGGATCCGCTCGTTCCGGCCTGCGACGCCACTATCGGCGATCTGGCCGCCGGAGCGTCGACGTCGTACGTATGCTCACTGGCCGGGGTGACGGCCGACTTCACCAACACCGCCACGGCAACCGGGTCAGACCTGCTGGGCAATCCCGTGACCGACACCGACACTGCCCAGGTGAACGTGCTGATCGGCTCGATCGAGATCCAGAAGACCCCCGACAGCCAGCTGGTGCCTTACGGCGGTGACGCCGACTTCACAATCGCTGTGACCAACACCGGACCGATCGACCTCACCAACGTGACCGTCACCGATCCGCTGGCTCCCGCCTGCGACAACGCCATCGGTGACCTGCCGTCTGGAACGACCGTCACCTATGGGTGCACCATGCCGGGTGTGCTGGCCGATGTGACCAACGTCGCCACAGTGAATGCCAACGACACTGCGGGCAACCCCTACACGGGCACGGACGACGCCGACGTCACCATCGTCACCCCGGTCGTCGAAATCGAAAAGACGCCGGATCTGCAGACAATCCTGACCGGCGGAGACGCAACGTTCACCATCACCGTGAGCAACAACGGGGATGTCGATCTCAGCAACGTCGCCGTTTCCGATCCCTTGGCTCCCAACTGCGACAACGCCATCGGTGACCTGACTGCCGGGGCGTCGACGTCGTATGCCTGCACGCTCACCGGAGTGGCAGCCGACTTCACCAACACCGCTACCGTGACCGCCGAGGATCCCTTCGGCAATCCTCTCACCGACAGCGACACGGCCGATATCGATGTGATCGACCCGGGCGTCGAGATCCAGAAGACACCCGACACCCAAACCATCTTGTCCGGTGACGATGCCCACGTTCACCATCACCGTGACCAACACCGGCGATGTACTACTCACCGGCGTGACGGTCACAGATCCGCTCGCTTCTGACTGCGATGCCCTCATCGGCGACATGGCCATCGGCACAACGACCTCCTATTCGTGCACGATGACGGCCGTCGCCGAGGATGTTGGTGAACATCGCCTCGGTGACGGCCGGAGATCCGCTCGGCAATCCTCATACGGACTCCGATGATGCCGCCGTGGACGTCGTCAACCCGGCGGTTGCCATCGAGCAAGACCCCGGACCTGCAGACCGTCGTCACCGGCGGGGACGCAACGTTCACCATCACCGTCACCAACACCGGAGACACCCACCTCACCGACGTCACGGTCGTCGACCCGCAGGCCCCGGCCTGTGACACCGTCGTGGCCAGTCTCGACGCCGGCGACTCTTACACCTACAGTTGCGATGAGTCCGGTGTGGTAGCCGATTTCACCAACTCCGCATCGGTGAGTGCGACAGATCCGATCGGCAACCCCGTGGACGTCGACACCGCCCAGGTCAACGTGATCAAGCCGTCCATCGAGATCCAGAAGATCCCCGACCTCCAGACCATCCCGGTCGGCGGCGATGCCACGTTCACCATCACGGTCACCAACACCGGACCCGTGGCCTTCACCGACGTGGCGGTCAGCGATCCACTCGCTCCCGATTGCGACAACACGATCGGTGATCTGGCGATCGGCGCCTCGGTCACGTACTCGTGCACCATGCCAGGACTGCTGGCGGACATCGTGAATACGGCCACGGTGAATGGCGACGATCCGATCGGCAACCCGTGGACCGACAGCGATACCGCCGATGTCGATGTGATCGCCCCCGACATTCAGATCGACAAGACGCCGGACAATCAGAGTGTCCCGCTAGGTGACACCGCTACCTTCACCATCACGGTGACCAACACCGGTGACGTAGACTCTGTCCAATGTCACGGTGACCGATCCGCTGGCTCCCGGTTGTGACGCATCGTCGGTGACCTGGCTTCTGGCACGTCCACTTCCTATGTCTGCACCCTCACCGGAGTGATCGCCGATTTCACCAACACCGCCACCGTCACCGCCAACGACCCCCTCGGCGGCGTCACCGACACCGACACCGCCGACGTCAACGTGATCCTCCCGTCGATCGAGATCCAAAGACCCCCGACAACCAGACCGTGATCACCGGCGGCGACGCCACCTTCACCATCACCGTCACCAACACCGGACCCGTCGCCTCACCGACGTCACCGTGCCGACCCGCTCGCCCCGGCCTGCGACGCCACCTGCCGGCGACCTGGCCATCGGCGCCACCACCCCTACGCTGCACCCTCACCGGTGACTGCCGACTTCACCAACACCGCCACCGTCACCGCCGATGACCCGCTCGGCGGCGCCGTCACCGACACCGACACCGCCGACGTCAACGTCCTCCACCCCTCCATCTAATCCAAAAGACCCCCGACAACCAGCCGTCATCCCGGCGGCGACACGCCACCTTCACCATCACCGTCACCAACACCGGACCCGTCGCCCTGGCCAACGTCACCGCCGACCCGCTCACCCCCCCTGCGACGACACCATCGGCGACCTGGCAGTCGGGCCACCACACCTATGTCTGCACCCTCACCGGGGTGACCGCCGACTTCACCAACACGCCACCGTCACCGGCATCGACCCCCTCGGCGGCGCGTCACCGACACCGACACCGCCGACGTCACCGTCATCGCTCCCCACGATCGAGATCCAGAAGACACCCGACAACCAAATCTGTGACACCGGGGCGACGCCACCTTCACCATCACCGTCACCAACACCGGACGCCGTCGCCCTGACCAACGTCACCGAGCCGACCGCTGGCCCCCGCCTGCGACGCCACCGATCGGCGACCTCGCCACCGGCGCCACCACCGCCAATGCCAGCACGATCACCGACGTGACCCCCGACCCCAACGGACCGCCACCGACACCTACAACTACCCCCTCGGCGGCGCCCTCTGCGACACCGCCACCGTCACCATCACCGTGACCGCTGCAGGCGCAAACACCAACCCGAGCGCGGCCGATGATGCAGCGACGACTCCCGAGGACGCGGCTGTGGGCATCAGTCCGCTGACCAACGACACCGACGCCGACGGTGACACCCTCACCATCCATTCGGTCACTCAACCGGCCAACGGCACCGTCGTCGACAACGGCGACGGAACCATCACCTATACCCCCGACCCCAACTACTCGGGGACCGACAACTTCACCTACACCATCTCCGACGGGAACGGCGGCACCGCCACGGCCACCGTCACCGTGAACGTCACTCCGGTCAACGACGCACCGGTCGCGATCGATGATGCAGCATTCACCGGACCCGGAACGCCGGTCGTCATACCGGTGCTCGGGAACGACACCGACGCCGACGGTGACCCCCTCACCGTGGCTTCGGCGACTGCACCGACCAACGGAACGGTAACGATCAACCCGGATGGGACCATCACCTACACCCCCAACACCGGCTACAGCGGAATCGACACGTTCACCTATGTCGTGTCCGACGGGAACGGCAGCACTTCCACCGCCACCGTGACGGTCGAGGTCGGCGTCGCCAATAATCCACCGACCTTCACGAGCAATCCCGCCAATACCTCTCAAACAGTCGAGGTCGGAGGCACACTGCTTCCGCTGACAGGACTCGATCCGGACGGCGACACCTACAGCTTCATCCTGTCGGCCGGCTCTCTCCCACCCGGAGTCACCCTCAATCCCGACGGCACCTTCAGCGGTTCACCGACCAGCCCCGGGACCTTCACCGCCACCATCACTATCTGCGACAGCTACTGGTCTCGTGCTCGAGCGGAGTCCTAACGATCCAGGTAGTCGCTCCCGGCGCACTCCCCTACACCGGCGTCGACTTCCGGCGCTCTGGCCGTCGTGGGAATGCTGATGCTGTTGATGGGCGGTTCGCTCGTCGCGGCTTCACATCGACGGCGCGAACGGGGCATCTAGGCAAACGAGGAGGGCGCCGCCGAAGCGACGCCCTCCTCGATTGTGTTGACGTTGGCTATGCAGCTTTTTCGGCTGCCTCTTCGTACTCGGGCTCGTCGATGGCATTGGGCAGGATCACGTTGGCGACTACGCCAACCACCGCTGCCAGGGCGAGACCCGAAACGGAGACGTCGCCGATCTGAATCGGCGAATCGAGGCCGCTCACTCCCAGACCGAAGACCAGGATGAGGGCTGCCACGATCAGGTTGCGGCTCTGGGTGAAGTCCACACCAGCGTCCGTCAGAACTCGGAGACCGATCGAAGCGATCATGCCGAAGAGCACGATCGAGATACCACCGAGAACCGGCACCGGAACGGTCTGCAGCAGTCCGCCGAACTTCGGGATGAAGCCCAGCAGAATCGCAAACCCGGCACCGATGCGGAGTACGCGAGGGTCGTAGACCTTGGTGACGGCCAGCACACCCGTGTTCTCCGAGTAGGTGGTGTTGGGCGGTCCACCGATGAGCCCGGCGAACAGCGTTGCGAGCCCGTCGCCCAGCAGCGTCCGGTTGACACCAGGGTTGTCGAAGAAGTCCTTCCCGACCACCCGGCCGTTGGTGAGGATATCGCCCACATGCTCGATCATCGTCACGAACGCCACCGGAGCGATCAGCCACACGGCACCAAAGTCGAACTCGCCTCCGCCAAAGACCCCACCGAAATCGGGCCAAGCCAGCCACTTCGCATCATTGAATGCTGCGAAGTCAACTTGACCGAAGATGATGGAGACGACGTAGCCGACGATGAAGCCGGTCAGGATCGGGAGCATCTTGAAGATGCCCCGGAACCAGATCGATGCCACGATTACCGCCGCCAGGGTCACCAGAGCCAGCCACCAGTTTCCTTGTGCCTGGCTAATGGCCACCGGGGCCAGCGTGATGCCGATCACCGCGATGATCGGTCCTGTCACAATCGCCGGGAAGAGCGCCCGGATCTTGTGGGTGCCGTCCGGGATCACCGTGACCAGGAACGACACGATCAGGTACACAACTCCGGCGCCGACAATGCCAACCCCGATGCTCACGAGGCTGTAACCCTCGGCCTGGGCCAGACCGATCGGTGCGATAAACGCAAACGACGAGCCCAGGAACACCGGCACAATGCCCTTGGTCACCAGATGGAACAGCATTGTGCCGATCCCGGCTGAGAGCAGCGCAAGGCTCGGGCTCAGTCCAAGGATCAACGGCACCAGCACCGTGGCACCGAACATCGCCACCGTGTGCTGCAAACCGAGTACTACCCGGCGTTCGACAGCAATATCATCCATCCCCACTCCCCTCCTGAACGACAAAAGCCGCCAAGAAGGCGGCCCGTTTCACATGTCCGTTGGAAAGACGGTCATTGTCTACGGAAGCTAGTCGTTCACGAACGCGCAATTCAAATGGGAGAGGGTCCCAATGGTTGGCCCAAAAGGCCCTAGTTGGGAAGGAGTATCCAGTTTCCAGTTTCCAGTTTCCAGATCTCAGTATCCAGTTCCCACCCTCTCCGCTCCGCCGCCCATCGGCGGCTACGCGCCTCTCCCGCGAGCGGGAGAGGCCAGCAGGCAGGGGAATTTGTTCCCCCTCCCGCCCGCGGGAGGGGGTCAGGGGGAGGGTGGCACACCCACCCGGGTCCCACCCTCACCGGGGGAGGCCAGCACACCCAGACGGGACCGCTGGGCTGACCGCTCGAAGCTGATCGCTCTTCTACCCGAACAGTCGGAAGCCGGCCAGGAGCGACTCGGCCGCTTCACCTTCCACCTCGAGCCCGCCTGCAGCTTGGGCCATCTCGTGACGTCCGGCGACTCGAGCAGGTAGGCGAGTGCGGATCCCTCGATCCGCTCGATCGTCCCGGATTCAGCCTCAACCAGGTTGCCCCGTCGATCTGCGACGACAAGGTCTGCCACGGTGCCACCCCGTCCGCTGAGCTCAAGACGAATGCGGGTGCCGTCGGGCAGACAGGCGCCCTTGACCGCGCCCCACCCGGTCAAGCGCACGGCCCTTCCGACCACCAGAGATTCGGCGAGCGGCGCAGCGGGACTTTCCAGAGGCAATCCGAGCGCGAACCGCAGATCAAGCAGATGGACGTAGAGGTCGCTGAGGCGAATGTCTGCGAAATTGATCACGCTGGTCATGCCGAGCGGACCCATGGTCGGCTCCTGCCAACCCGTTTCTTCCAGACCGCGCAATCGCTCGAGCCGGGTCCGCGAGGCTGTGCGGAACTCTTTGAGAACTTCCTCGTTCGACCAGCTCCGGCGGGCCACCACTCCGGTATCAGTTACCTGATGCAAACCGGTGTGCTCGGAAGACCATCCCACCGGCGGTTCGGGTTGCGGGAGCCCCAGAAACAACGACTCCAAACCACCAAGGTGCGCAGCCAGATCCTTGATGTCCCATTCTGTGTTGGGCGTGGGGAGCGCCCACTGCTCGTCCGGGAGTGCGTCCAGAAGTGCACCGATGCTGCTCCAGGTTTCTTCAAGTGCGCGAAGAATCTCCATGAGGAGCGGAGACTAGGAGATGAAGCGAAGTTGCGGGGGGTTGTTACACCCCCCTGGCTTCGCCGCGCGCTCCTCCCTAGACCCGAAACGCGACGCAGAACACAAACTAACTCACAAACATGTAATTTGTCTAGAGGAAATATCGTCAGGACTCGGCGAGACCCAGCGCCGCTTCGGCGGGTTCCAATCGCTGGCCACCCGCCAGCGCCGGCGCGAACAGATCCCCGGAGCGCTGCAGCCGGTCCCAGATCGTCGCCATCGTGAAATCGTCGGGGCGGACGGTCTCCAGTTCGCTCCACAGGAAAGGCGCCGATACGGGCGCTCCCGGCCGGGGACGGACCGAGTAGACCGAGGCGATGGTCTTTCCGCCGACGTTCTGGTTGTGGTCGATGAAGACCTTGCCGGCCCGCCTGGGGATGTCCCACTCCATGGTGATTTCATCCGGGTTGGCCGCCACCAGAAGGCGACCGAGCGATTCGACGAACTTGCGAACCCGGCCGTACTCGTAGATCGGGTCGAGGGGAACGTAGATGTGGAGGCCCGTTGCACCTGAGGTCTTGGGGTAGCCGGTGAGGCCCATCTGGTCGAGGGCCACTTTGATCAGCTTGGCGACTTCAACCACCTGGTCCCAGGTTGCCCCGTCGGCCGGGTCGAGATCGAAGATTGCGAAGTCGGGCCGGTCGACGCTCGCAGCCCGCGACAGCCACGGATGGATCTCGATGCACCCCATGTTCGCCAGCCACATCAGCGACTCGGCATCCCGGGCCGTCACGAAGTCGATCGCCGCTCCGCGATGCCCGGAGTGGATGGGCGCCAGCGGCATCCAGTCGGGTTGATGGCCGGGGGCCTGCTTCTCGTAGAAGAAGCTGCCGTCGGCACCATCCGGGAATCGGGCCATGACGATGGCGCGGTCCTGCAGATGCGGGACGAGCACCGGTGCAATCGACGCGTAGTACTGGATGAGGTCGCCCTTGGTATATCCGTCCGGGAAGAACGGTTTGTCGACGTTGGAGAGCCGCAACGGCCGGTAGGGACCTACCGGGCGGGCATGCGCTCCGTCGGGTATCACTCGAATCGGTTCGGGGAACGCGATCGCTCCCGAGCCCAGCAGACGGCCGGTCGATTCCTCTGCGGTTCCGGCTGCCAGCGTCTGGCGGATCTCGGCCAGCATGGCGTCGTGACTGTCTTGTTCCTTCGCCTCGGAGATGATCACCATCCGCAACCCGGCGTCCTGCGCCGCCTCGACCAGCGGGCCGATCCTGATCGTGCCGGTCCCGTAGGGAATGTGCTTGATCTCTCCCTTGTCCCCGAACAGGTTGTCGGTGAACTGTGCCTGGAGCGGATCGATCATCCATCCCGGAAAGTTGTCCCGCAGGAACGAAATCACCGAGGCGAAGGCCTCCTTCGAGGTCAGGGCTCCACCGCTGATGGCGTGCACGTGGGCCCAATCGACCAGGGGCCTGACGAAAGGGAACTCATTGGCCAGCAGCGCAATATCCCCGAGGGTGCCGTAGGCGCTTTCCTTGCCGGCGGTCTCCAAACCCAGGGCCACGCCAAGGTGCTGCACTTTGGGAGCCAGGTATTCGAGGCGAGCCCTTACGAGGTCGAGCAGGTCCGGGCCGGATCGCCCGTGTTTGTTGCCCAGATGGGCACAGATGATCCGTGAACCGAGGGCCTTCCCGAGCTTCATCGTGTGCTCGAGAGCCGCCAGGCATTGCTTGGCCCGGTCTTCTTCTTCAACGGTCAGAATCGCGAAGTACGGGGCATGGACGGACACTGCGATGTCGCGTTCCGCCGCCAAGCGCCCGAACGAAGCACACCGTTTCTCCTTCCAGGGGAAGTCCTTGACGAACGGCAGCTCGACCGCCTGGTGACCACGGGCGACCAGATCGTCGAGAAAGGCTGCGTCGTCGTCGCCGGGCGGGAGCCGCGATATGCCGAAGCGGATCATGGGGAGAGGTTATCGGGCGGCCACGTCAAACGGCCGGTACGCTGGCTCTCATGCGCACACAAGCCACGTTCGTCTGGACTTCGGAAGGACCCGACCCGGCGCGAACGCTGGCAGAGCTGATCATTCGCGGGGTGTCCGAAGCCGGTTTCGGGTGCACACCGGTCGAGGACCTCGACTACGCCCACGCCTTCCGCACCGTTGTGGGGCGTCGCAACTTCTTCATCATGATGGGCGAGGTCGAAGATGGGGTCCGCCAATGGCTGGTCTCAACCAAGAGCGAGCTCGGGATCTTCGCCTATCTCATGGGCTCGCGGGACTATCAGGAATACGAGGTGCTCACCGGAGTTCTGCACGAATGCCTCAGCTCGCTGCCGGGGCTGACCGACCTCCGCTGGTACTCGCTCGAGGACTACAACGAGCGGCCGGACACCGATTGGGCGGCCACGCCCGGTGAGTAGCGGGTTGGTCCGTCGGTGGCGTGGACGGCGCGAACCTATGAACCCGCCGCAGGTGGCGATGCGGAGAGGGTGGCAGCAGTACGACGGGACTTCTTGGAGCGTGTTCGATCACGACCTTCCGTGTACCGTTGGTTCATGACCAGCGGAGACATGGTCCGTCGGGCCCGTGAACGGGTCGGATCCGGAACCCGCCCCGGACCGCGCCCGTCGCAGGCGCTGGCGGTTGTCACGTGCATGGACACCCGCGATTGACCCCTTTGGGCTCTTCCGGTCACAGCCCGGCGACATCCACACCATCGAGAACGCAGGAGGTTTGGTCACCGACGACGTGATCCGATCGTTGCTGATTTCGCAGCGCTATCTCGGCACTCGCCGGGTGGCCGTGGTCATGCACACCGACTGCGGGTTGCTGGGTCTCGACTCGGCCGCCGAGGCAACCGCAATCTCTAACGAACTCGGTGTGGATCTGCCCTTCACGCTGGGCGGATTCGACGATCTCGGGCAACGACTTGCCGAGTCGGTCCGCCTGGTCCGCACGACGCCGCTGCTCCCCCACCGGGACAGTGTGCTGGGCTACATCTACGACGTGGACACGCAGCGTTTGGCCGAGGTCCCGATCGGCTGACCGATGTCTCGTCCGGCGCTACTCTCCCGGTGGGGCCTGTAGCTCAGTTGGCAGAGCAGGGGACTTTTAATCCCAAGGTCGTGAGTTCGATTCTCACCGGGCCCACCATCGAACCGGACTTCCGCGGGCCCCGGGGCTGCTTTCCCAGCCTTCCCTACCGGATGGTCTCGTCGAGCTTCGCTACGAATTCTTCCGGCCGGAGCGGGTAGAAATCGGCGCTTTCGCCGCCCAGGTTCAAGACGACCCGGGTCTGGGTCCAGCGCAGATAATTGACCTCACGCAGCGGGTATCGACCGAGCATCTGATCTCCCTGCTTGAGGATGATCGCTTCCCTTTCGATATCGATAACCAGATCTGCTTCGGCCGTCCCGTCGTGGAGGACGAGCCGGCCACCGAATTGCGTGTCGCTCACATCGTCCTCCCTACCGGAGCGTACAAACGTGTCGACCGGCTTTGCGGAGGTAGGCGAGTTTCTTTTCGCGACCAATCAATGATCGCAAACGGAAGGTTTGGAGGAGCTGTCGACCGGGATCCCGAACCTGATCTACTCGACGGTGGACCTCAGCATCCAGGCCGTCTTCTCGTGGATATTGATGCGCTGGGTAGCCAGATCAGCCGAGGCAACATCGCCGGCCTTCTCGGCGGCCGCCACCACCGTTCGCGCTGTGCGCACCACGGTCTCGTGCCCGGTTGCCAGCCGGCGCACCATTTCGAGGGCGTCGGGAGATTCAGTGTCGTCGGGAATGCTCGACAACGCAGCAAAATCCGCATAGCCAAGCGGGGTGAGGTGCCCCAGAGCCCGGATACGCTCGGCGACTTCATCAACCGCATCGCGAATTTCCAGGTACTGCTCCTCGAACATCGTGTGCAAGGCCCGGAACATGGTTCCGGTCACATTCCAGTGATAGACGTGTGTCTTGAGGTAGAGCGTGTACGTGTCCGCAAGAAGGTGCGCCAGACCTGCTGCTATTTCCTTACGATCTGGCTCGGCGATACCGGTGTTGATCTCCACTTCTGAGGCTCCTTCTGGATGGTGATCTCCTGGAGCCGAGTCTACGACGATGCCACATTGTGCCAACTCGGCATTGGATCCAGACGGAGGTCAGTTCACATGGCCTGGTTCGAGAACGCCCGCCCGCGGGAGCAGGGCCGGAATGATGACCAGAGCCGTCAAGGCGGCGGTGGTCATCGACACCCACATGATCATCGAAATCTGCGGGTGGACTCTGAACGGAGACAGCCACAGGGCCGTCAGCGCCACGGCGATCCCGAGAGCGTTGGCGATGATCGGCCGGCCGGCGCGGTCGATGGCGCGCAGCACATAGCCGTCCCCTTCGGTGCGGGCGAAGTCGATGGCGGCAACGAAGTGGATGGCGTAGTCGATGCCCACCCCGATGACGATCGATGACAGGACCGCCGTCACCAGGTTGAGCTGTATGCCAGAGGCTGCGATGAACCCGAGCAGGGTGGCGCTGGTCAGGACCAACGGCGCCAGGCTGACCAGGGTCTGCCGGACCTTGCGGTAAGCAGCCAGCAACATCAGGGTCACCAGACCGTAGGCGACCGCCAGCGAGATGAACTGGGCGCGCAGCACCAAACGGGCTACCTCGTCCCAGATGACGGGCATGCCGGTCAGAATCCGGATCTCCTCCTTCCCGGCCGCAAATTCGAGCCAGCCCTGCAGGTCTTCGGTCTCGAATTGGGACGGCAAGAGCATGAAACGGAGCCCGTCAGTCGGACGCCATCTGACCGAGCGGCAAAGGTGTTTCTCCGCTGAGGGCACCCTGCAGCTGCGCATCGGGGACCACTCCTCGTAGGTCGGCCAGACTGAAGACCTTGCGGATCCCCGGCAATGACTCCAACTCCCTCGAGAGGTCCGTCACCCGGGCGAGACCGCCGAGACCGTCTGCCTGGTCGAAGACGAATTCACCGATGAGCGGGGTTGCCCCACCGAATAGCTCGGCGGTCTTCTCAAATCCAAGGCGGACCGGGTCGTCCTTCTTGAAGTAGATGAGCTGATCGCCGTCGACTTGCAGCTGCGGGATGAAGACGGCCGAAAAGGCGATCGAGGCCTCCAGCCAGGGCGGCAGCTACCCACCGTCGCGAGGCCGGTTTCTTGACGGCCGCGGTGAGCCGGGGTCCGAGCAATGCGGCGTGGTGTTTTGGTTCGACATGCATCCGGCTGAGCAGAGCGGGGAGAGCGAAGAACGAGATGATGCCGGCGAAGACGATGCCGATCGCGGTGAATGATCCCAGCTGGGCGATCGGGGCAACGCCGGTGAAGATCAGCGACAGGAACCCGGCGGCAGTGCTGATGGTGGTGAGGATCATCGGAACCCCAACCTGGCGAAGGGTCGAGGTCACCCGATCGACTTCATCGAAGGTGCGCTCGACTTGTTCCTGGTAGTGGGTCACGAAATGGAGGCCGTCGGCGGAGCCCATCACGATTACGAAGATGGGCACCAGGATGGTGATGATGTCGACCTCTCTCCCCAGGGCGAAGATGAACCCGAAAGTCCACACCGAACCAAGCAGAGCCGGGACAACGGCGAAAATGGTGAGCTTGCGATCGCCCACGTTGGCGAAGAACACGCCGAGCAAGCAGGATGACGATGACCGGCGGGATCACGATCAAGAACCAGCTCATCTTGTCGAGAATCGAAGCAAAGATGACTGGATTGCCCGAGAGGGTCAGCTCCAGTCCGTCCGGAGCGGTCACATCGTTCACCGCCTGGGCTACTTCCAGCGAATCACCCAGCGGAACGACCAGCATCAGCGTGTTGCGGCCGTCCTCACTCACCAGCAGATCGGCCAGAGGGTTCTGTCCGACGAGATCGGTGATGAGTTGCTCGGGCACCAGGGCAATCTGCTCCGGTGTCAGCGGCGCGCCGGTCAACGGGTTGACCTCAGGAACGACCGAACCAACCTGACCGACGCCCTCGACTGCAGCCAGGGTGTCCCGCAGTTCGACAACGGCGACCAGAAGGTCCTTCTCGAACAACGTGCGCCCCTCCGGCGCCGACACCAGCACGTTGATCGGATCCCCGGTGTCGTATTTCTCCTGGAGGGCGACCCACGCCTCACCCGTGGCGTTCCCTTCCGTGATGAACTTCGACACGTCGGCGTTGAAGGACATGCGGAACAACATGGCCACCGACACGAGCGTGATGATCCCGGTGAGGGCCAGCACCAGCTTGGAGCGTTCAACGATGAATCTGGCGATGCGGTCCAACGGCTGCCTTTCCGGCTCCACCCTAGAACAACCGCCTCTCGCCCCGTTCTACCAAATCCTGGGACATATGCGTCCCTCGAATGGAATAGGACTTCATATGCAAGAAATCCGCCATTCGACCTAGGAAGAACCTTCCGGAAGGCCGGAGGCTTCCGTTACTGTCGCGCTTTCCGGTCCCGGGCATGCACGTTCGCCCGCCCGCTCCGGATGAGGAGAGAGGTAGGAATGTCGCGAAAGGGTCTCCGCCACGAACGGGTTCTGGATTACATCGAAACCTCGATGCAGCAGGGCGTTGATGCGGGCGTGATCCGCATTCGCGTCGAGGATGAAGTTCTCGCGGGCGACTCGGTCACGGTGGATGGGAAGACTCTCGCCAACTTCGGCTCCTGCGCGTATCTCGGCCTCAACGTCGACCCTCGATTGAAACAGGGCGCGATCGACGCGATCGAGCGATTCGGCCCGGTCTTCTCGTCTTCGGCGGCGTACACATCGGTCGGCCTCTACACCGAACTCGAACGAGACCTGACCCGCATGTTTGGATCCGGCCACGTTGTGCTGCCAACCACGACGACGCTCGGACACCTGGCGGCCCTGCCCGTGCTCGTCTCACCCGACGACGTCGTCCTGGTCGACACCCAGTCCCACGCCTCCGTCCATCTCGCTACCGATGTTCTGCGAGGGCGCGGAATATCCGTCACCGAACTCCTCCACAACGACATGGATGCACTCGAAGAGGCCCTCGAGGAAGCTTCCCGGGAAGGCCACTGCCGGATCTGGTACCTGGCGGACGGCATCTACTCGATGTACGGCGACGTCGCTCCCGTGGACACGGATCGCCACTTCATGGATCGCTTTCCGTCGCTCCATGTGTACCTGGACGACGCCCACGGTTTTGGATGGCAGGGCCTGCATGGTCGCGGGTACGTTCTCAACGAGATCCCGCTGCATGAACGCATGGTCATCGCCGTCTCCCTGGCCAAATCCTTCGGCACCGGTGGCGCCGCCCTTCTGTTTGCGGACGAAGAAACCGCCAGGAGGGTGTGGCTGGCAGGTGGTACGCTCACCTTCTCCGGTCCCATCCACCCGGCCGAACTCGGCGCTGCGGTTGCGTCCGCCGAGATCCACCTATCGGCCGAACACCAGGAACGCCAGGCACGCCTTCTCTCCCAAATCGACATGGTCACGGCCCTCTTGCAGAAGCATCGACTTCCGGCCGTTTCCCTGGACCCGACCCCGATCTGGTTCATTCGGATGGGACGGCTCAGTCAGGCAATCGAATTGACCCGGAGACTGATGAAGGACGGCTTCTACGTGAATCCGGCGGCGTTTCCGGCCGTCCCGCGCGGCTACGGCGGTGTTCGGTTCACGCATACGCTGTATCAGACCGACGACCAGATAGTCGGCCTCATCGAGTCGATGGCCCACCACGTCCCGGAGATCATCGACGAAGCGGACATCATCCTCGATCTGACCGACGAGGACGCCCGGAGACCCTGAATCTCTCCGGAACAACGACCGGATCATTCTCTTTATTGAGCCTGACGAGCTGCCGATAACCATGATGCATGCAATCGACCGTTGGAACGCCTCTCGATGTGGTCCGGAGGATCGTCCCGGTGCACCTCCACCGGGCGCAGATCCTCGTCTTCGGTCTGCTCGTCGTGGCAATCGGAGTAACCATCATCGTTCCCGAACAAGCCGCAACCGCCGGACCACTCGGGGTTCTGCTCGGCTACGGAACGACCGGTTTTGTGCTGGTCCGCAAGGTCGGGCAGATGGAGGGGCGCGAGAAACGCGCCTGGTCGCTGGTCGGAGCCGGTTTCCTGGTCGCAGCTTTTGGCATCGGCACGGTGGCGGCCATCGAGATGATTACCGGGTCGGTCCCGGCTTTCGGGCCCACCGACGTCCTATTCATTCTGTCGTACATCCTGATCCTGACCGGGTTCGCGTCGCTGCCCCACTTCCCCCTCAGCATGGCCCAGCGAGTCCGGGTCTACCTCGACAGCCTGATCGGTGCAGCCTCGTTGGGAGTCATCATGTGGGTGGTGGCCCTCGACGACATCCTGCACGAGTTCGCAACCGCCTCGGCCTGGGATCGGTGGGCGGGCTCCGCCTATCCGCTCGTCGACGTGGCCGCGCTCATGGTGGTGGTCATTGTGTCGGTCCGGCGCAGCAGCTTCCGCTTCGACCTTCGCCTCATGCTCTTTGCGGTCGGCATCATCCTGCAATCGGCCGCCGACCTGCGTTTCCTGGCCACCGGAGTCGGCAAGACCTTCTCCGAAGCGCAACCGAATTTCGCGGTGTTTCTGCTGGCAACGATGCTGTACCTGTCCGCAGCCTTCCTGGTTGAGCGACAGCCCAAGGCGCGGGCCTACGCCGACCGGAGAACCCCGATCTGGGCCATCGTCACACCTTATTCGGTAGCGATCGCGATGGTGCTCTGTTGATCAGCCAGACCGACCAGTGTTTCGCTCTCGACCAACACCCAGATTCTGTTGACGGCGACGTACGTCGTCGGCGGTCTCGTCATTGCCCGCCAGGGAATCGCCATCCGGGAGAACCGGCTCCTCCTCGAGAAGCAGCGAGCCGAGTTGGTCTCGTCGATTTCCCACGAGCTGCGCACCCCCTTGACGGCCGTCGTCGGGTTCCTCGACGTGCTCACCGATGACCAAACCGCGCTCGAAGAGGCAGAACGAAAGGATCTCACGCGTGGTGATCAAGGACCAGGCCCGCCACATGTCCAGGATCGTATCCGACCTCATTCTGCTGGCGAGGGGATCTCCCGAGGACATGACCCTGAAGGAGAGCGTGGTCCCGGTCTCGAGTGTGGTCGAGAACGCCGTCCATTCGGTCGATGCCCAGAACGTATCGCTCAGCACGGAGATGGAGACCGGCCTGCAAGCCAGGATCGACTCGGGTCGTGTGCAGCAGATCCTCATCAACCTGCTTTCCAATGCCGCCCGCTACGGCAACGGGCAGAGCTTGATCGTGGTCCGCAGCGAGAACCGGGACCTGACGATCGAGGTCCACGACAACGGTCCGGGGGTGCCGAAGAAGTACGAGCGGGTGGTGTGGGAGCGATTTGAGCGTGGGGTGAACCGCCTCAACGCCTCGATTCCCGGATCAGGGATCGGATTGGCCGTTGTCTCGACCATCGCCACAGCCCACGGGGGCAGCACCGGCTACCGCCAATCAGAACGCTTGGGCGGCGCCTGCTTCCGCGTGGTCCTTCCCAACCGCATCGAAGCTGCGTAGCTTTTCCACCCTCGCAACCCGATCGCTCGGCGATCGGCCGACTCTCCCGCCGTCGAGAGAAGCAACAATCACCGCAGCTGGGTTTTTACGTCCTCCCCCGCCCAAGGTGGGGGAGGTGGCTCGGCTCGAACAGAGCCGAGCCGGAGGGGGCAGAGCCGAGCCGGAGGGGGCGAGCCGAGCCGGAGGAGGCAGAGCCGAGCCGGAGGAGACAGAGCCGAGCCGGAGGGGGCACACCGACAGGTCAGGCGACGTCCACGAGGTCGTTGACAGCCTTGCGGAACTTGTCCACGTCGAAGGGTTTGGCGAGGTAGCCATTCGCTCCGGCCAGCCTGGCCCTCTGCAGAGTTTCGGCGTCGTCGCGGGCCGTGACGATCAATACCGGCACGCTCGCCGTGCGCGGTTCGGCACGGAGCCGGCCGAGGATGGCCCATCCGTCAACTTCGGGCAGGCCAAGATCGAGCACTACGAGTTCGAAATCATGTGCCGCAATAGCCTCGAGGGCATCGGCACCATTCGTGCATACGAGCGGGTTGAATCCTGCCGCGATCAGCATGCGCTCCTGGACCGTCCAGGTCGCCTCGGCATCCTCAACGACCAGGACCTTTCGCCGGGTTTTCGAATCGACCATGCGAGCCTCAATGGTTCGACAGCAGAGAGGAGGCGAACCTCCCCTCTCCTATGTGTCGACCGTCACGGGCGCAAGCTTGACCTATTTCGACCGTCCGTCGGGAACGATTCGGGTCGCGAACCTGTCACTGGATCTCGCAGCGCTTGACCGTCTCGCCGTTGGCACAGGTGTCGATCCCGGGGCCACCGTCGATAAAATCGTTGTTCGCCCCCCGTCGAGCCAGTCGTTGCCCCACTGGCCGTAGAGCTTGTCGTTGCCCTCCTCGCCGGAGATCTCGTCGTTGCCGAAACCGCCGTAGAGCTTGTCGTTGCCCGGGCCGCCAAACAGGTAGTCGTTTCCGGCCTGGCCGTAGAGCTTGTCGTTACCCTCGTCGCCGAAGAGGGTGTCGTCTCCGAGCACGCCACCCCACAGTGAGTCATTGCCCGACCCGCCATGCAGTTCATCGGTGCCGGATTCGCCGTACAGCTTGTCGTTACCCTCGTCACCCCAGAGGATGTCATCACCCTGCAGGCCGGCCCAGATCCGGTCGTTTCCGAACCCGCCGTGCACCTGGTCGTTTCCGGCTCCGGCGTAGATCCTGTCGTTGCCGGGACCACCGCAGATGATGTCGTTTCCGCCGAAGCCCCACAGGACGTCGTTGCCACCGAGCCCGAAGATAACGTCGTCCCCGGAAGTCCCGTAGATGACATCCTTCTCGTTGGTGCCCGTGTGCGTAGGAGTCGCGGTTTCACATACGTTGTCGCCGCTTGGCAGAACGGTGTAGTTGACCGACTGCACCGTGGTTTTGCCGGTGAGATCCGTTGCCGTGACGGTGAAGACCTTCGATCCACTCGAGGAATCAATCGGATCTCCCTGGACAACAGTGCCCACACACGTATCAACTCCGGCGCCCGCGTCGGCACAGTCGTATTCCGACGGCACGACCGCGCCCTGGTCGAAGGTCGCCCCTTCGGACGGCGTTATGAAGGTGATGGTCGGTGCGTCCACGTCAATTGGCACGTAGACGAGGGCCGGTGCCGACCCACCCAGAATCGTTACCTGGTGGACGTCCGTTCCTAGTGAAGCCGGCACCACGATCGTGCCATTCACCACGGGGCCCTGGTCCACGCCGTTGATCTGATAGGTCAATCCAACCGGCCCTGTTACTGAGATCACCACGTCGCCGCCGTACCATCCACCGGTTCCGGCAGCAGGCAGATCGATGCCGATGTCTCCGGGTATGTCCGGCTGCGCAACCGGCTGGTAGTTGACGCCCTTGAAAGAGGTCACAGCCAGGTTTCCATTGTGGTCGACAGCCTGGCAGAACACCTCGACCTGGGTTGGATCCACCGTTCCGACCGAAGCTCCAGACGACCAGATTCCGTTCGCGGATTGGTTGAGCTCCAAACCAACCCATCCAGCGGCACCAGGCAGGCGGTAGTGACAGGCGGCCCTGGTAACCGTACTTGGCGAGTCGTCGGTGATCGCCGCAGACACGGTGAAGGTCCCGGCCACGGCCGTCGCCTGCACCGAACTGAAGGTGGGAGGCGTTACATCGGGATCAGCCGGATCGGCGTAGTAGACCGTGAGGTCCGCGGATGTGATCAGCCGCTCGGTGCCGATCCCTTCGCCGGCCCCGTTCGGCCGGAACTGCCCGCGGATCATGGTCAGCGCGCAGCGTTCCTGGCCAAGAACGTTCGAACAGGCAACGTTCTGGACGCGGGCTGGAAAGAAGACGTCACTCGGATTGCTCGGTTCGTTCGCCGCCAGGTCGACCACCGGTCGTCCGAAGGCAATCGGGACACCTGCCGTCTCCGAGATCTGGAGGTTCTCGATGAACGCTCCCCGAGGGACAAGACCGGTTGCCGTGGGCGCCAGCGGGATCGTGCTGATTGGCTGGATGGGACGATCGTGCACCGTCACGGCTCGTCCGTCGAGCGAGAAGTACTGGCGAGAGCCAACGGTTTCAGAGGTGAAACTGTCACCACCGAACGATGCCGTGGCCTTCGGTTGGCCCGTCACCGGATCCGGCGTCACAACGGCCGGGGGTGGTCCGGCCGGCGGCGTACCGCCACCCGTCGAGTACATCGGGAACCCGTACAGGGTGGCTTCCATCAGGACATGCGCGTCGTAGACGGCCGCCAGACCCAGCTCCAGGTAGTACAGATTCTTGGCAACCGCCAGCGCCTCACCGATGGGGAGACCCGCCACGAGTTGCTCGGTGAACAGCTCCATGAGTCGTTCTGAGTACGCAACCGTGACGGTGTCGCCAAACCCGAAGCTGGTGTTGCCGACGTAGGACGCACCTTCCTGGGCAAACACCTGGGCCCAATCGAGGGCCAGAGGACTGCTGGTTCCGATCGCTACGTCGGAGACGCTCACCCCGGAGTTGCATCCCATCGTGTAGTACACGCGGCCATTGAGGGAACCGGACAGCGCAACCACGTCGTTGACCGTGAAGAGGTCGGCTTCGATGTTCTGCGCATCCTGATCGGATGGGAGCGCCCGGTAGTGGTCGTAGTGGGCGTTGACAGATGAGATATCAGGACTCAGGTTCAATCCGTCGATAACGTCCTGCGCGGTCCACAAGCCAGCCGGAATGGGATCTCCTTCGGGAATGATGGGATCTAGGAGGGCCGTGTTCGTGCCGCTGGAGGCGGCGCTCAGGTCGTTGTTGACCTCAACCGACCCGTCGTAGAGAAAGTCGTACCCGGTGACCAGCGTGTCGGCCGTGTCGATATCGAGCGTGCCGTTGTAGGTCTCAAAAGCATCGATCTGGTTGATGATCTCATCCGGCCATTCGACAACCCGGCCGACCGCAAAGTCCTCAACGAACAGGTGTCCGCTCAGGAACGGGATCGGGTTGAGGTCGGCGTAGGCAGCATCGGTGAGGATGTTGTTCGTCACCAGGCTCCCGTACAGCGAACCGATGCTCTCATCAAATGTCGGGGCGTAGCTCGACGCCTTGGACAGCTGCACCAGGTCCGGCTCACGCCACATCGGGACCATCTCGTCGCCGCCGATGATCGTGATGTACCGCAGGTTGGGAGCGTCGGCGCGGACGTCGTCAACAATCGCAGTGATTGCCTTCACGGCCGCGTTGGCCAGGTTCGGGTCGCACGGCTGCCGGTACCAGTTGTTCAGTGCCGTTCGGACTGCTGCGTTTCGGTCGATCGGATACACGACCCCATTGACGTCACCGCGGGAGGCAAACGTCGCCAGGCGGGCCATCACCGTATCGGTGTCGGCTGCTCCGTATGCCTGGGCCATGCTCGCCGGATTCACCAGGATCAGCGTCTCCGTCGAAGCGTTGGCCGTCGGCACTCCATACGAGGATTCCGTCACCGGATCGGAGTACCAACCCGGGGCGGCACAAATCGGAGCGATAGCCGGAGGATCGACGTCAATGAACAGACTGAACGGCGATGCCGTCGCCGTGGACTCGTTGTACGCCTCGACCTGGATGATGATCGACTCCCCGGCATACTCTGTCGGATCATCGATGCGGACCTGACCTTGTTCGTTTCCTGTACCACGGTTGGTCGAGACAGCGGCAACCTGGCCTCCTCCGGTCGGGATGTCCTGAATCGTCTCCGGCTGCACCGTGCGGCCGGGACCGTCGGCGGCCACGGGCACGGTGGCAAGCGGGCTGCCTTCGTCGAACGCGGTGGGCGGCAGGTTGGCCGGTTTGTAGATGACCAGATCGGCATCGGAAGCTCCCCCATTGGGCTGGCCGACCAGTACAGAAACGGTCGAGCCAGCCTGCAGCGGAATCTGCTTCTCGAACTCGTCGACGTCCCCGCGCGTGGCGATGTAGCCGTAGTAGAGGACGTCTGCTTCTACCGGACGCACTTCGTCGGGATTCGGTTCGCCGATTTCGAGAACGTCGACGCTGGCGCCGTCACCGACTGGATCCTCATCGCCGAAGTACACCGTTGCGGTTGCTTCCTTGGCTCCCAGCGAGAAACCGGCGAGCGCATCGAATTCGAGCGTGTAGGTGCCGGGGTTCAGGGAACCGAGGGAGTAAGCAAGGTAGGTAGGACCACCCTCACCGAACCCGGGCTCGACGGGATCGAGGCCTGCCCCGGTGGTGGTCGTCGAACCCGCCAGGTAGATGAAGTCATCGGGAAGATCAACGTCGACGTAGGTTTCCTGGCCGGCACCGGGTCCGTCGATCGCGATTTCGACCGTGTAATGGAGAGGGGTGATGCCGCTGTCGGTCGAACAGCCGGCCTCCGGTTCGTACTCACAGGCGTACACCTGCAGCCCGTTCGGATCGAGGTCCTGCCAGGGCAGGTCATCGAGCGGGAGCAGCAGGATCAGCAGATCGGCCAGACTGAGGGTCCCGTAGTTGTTGCCCGGGTCCCCGATGACACCTGCTCCGTAGAGATAGGCAAGAGAGAAGGACCCAACCAGATCTTCCAGTGTGTAATCGCCGAAAGCTGCGAATGCGCTTGCCAGATCGCCCAGTGTGGCTCCGGCGGACAGGCCACCCGCGAGAGCGATCTCCCCGAGGGTCTGCGTCGGGTCGCTGCAATCCACAATCCCGCAATCGATCGCCGAAAGCGGAATGGCGCTCAGCGGAATAGCGCTGAGCGGCGCCGATTGCCACTCGATGGCGCTCAGCGGAGTCGACGCCAGACCGCTCGCCAGGGTGAAATCAATGGCACTCAAAGGAATGGCCGACAAAGGAAGCTCGCTGGGCGCGATGGCACTCAATGGAATGGCACTCAACGGGCTCGCATCGACACTTCCGTACGACGCGACGACATCCGCAAGGGTGGTCAGCGTGGAGCAGTCCACCAGGGAACACGCCCCGCCAATTGCACTCAGCGGAATGGCGCTCAACGGAGCCGCCGACAGGTCAATGGCGCTGAGCGGGATGGCGCTCAACGGGATGGCACTCAACGGAATCGCGCTCAACGGCGCGTCGGCCGGGATGGCGCTCAACGGGATCGCGCTCAACGGGATCGCGCTCAAAGGACTGGAGCTGATACTGCCGAACGCCGAGATCACGTCTCCCAGAGTCTCGAGCGACGCGGAGCAGTCCACCAATCCCCCGGGGTTGCAAACCCCACCAATGGCGCTCAACGGGATCGCGCTCAACGGCGAGTTCTCGATGTCGATGGCGCTCAATGGAATGGCGCTCAACGGCGAGTTCAGGATGTCGATGGCGCTGAGCGGGATCGCGCTCAGTGGAATCGCACTCAACGGAATCGCACTCAACGGAATCGCACTCAACGGCGAAGCGTCGGGACTGCTGCCGATGGCGCTGAGCGGACTCGACAGCAGGAGCCCGCTATTCGCAAAGAGAAACTCAAAGATGTCGACTTCAGCAAGAAGGGTTGAAGCAATCTCCGAATCCCCGATGTTGATCTCGTCCAAGACATCGGAACGCTGGGGTTCGGGCAAGGCGAGTACATCCTGGAGCGTCGTGTTTTGCGGGATCGCCCCATCCAGATCCGTGCCAACCAGCAGATCATCCCATCCGCCGATGGCAGACAAGGGAATGTCGCTGAGCAAGATCGCGCTGAGTGGCACACCGGTCAAGGTGGCGATCGCACTGAGCGGGATGGCGCTCAACGGGATGGCGCTGAGCGGAGATCCCTTCAGCCCGATCGCGCTGAGCGGAATCGCCGAAAGAGGCGCCCCCTCCGGACCTCCGTCTGATTCGGTGAACAGGGAGAGAGGAATCACGTCGATCGGCACCGCGGCGGCACCTGCCTCCACTTCGGTGGAGTCCGCGGAGAAGGTCACTTCTCCGAGGGTGGCCGGATCGATCTCGTCGAGCTCGAAAGCACCGATGTCGCAGGCGGCGCCTTGCGGACGGGGTATTCCGCGCTGGTCGGTAGCTTCGCACGTCGATGGGATGGACTCGATTGAGTCACCAGGGTCGCCGGCGTCAATTGCAGGGCTCTCGACCTCCAAAGCATGGGTGGGGGTCGGGCCACCGTTGTCGGCCAGCGGTGCGAGGCCCGGATCGAGCGGAGTTGTGGGGGTTCCAACCTGGTTGCCGCCGACGCCATCGGTCACACCACATCCGCCGGCCCCGATCAGGTTGAATCCGCTCACCCGTCACCGGTAGCTCGCTCACGCAATCGTTGGGGAAGATGCCGTCGTTGTCGACCTCGTTGCCGGCAACAATCGTATTGGAAAGGGAAAGCGGGGCCGAGATGTTCTCGATTCCGCCGGCGGTATCGAACGCGGTGTTGTCGGTGACCGTCACGTTGTTGAGCTGGGTACCGGACGACTCGGGGTTGTAGTCGGGGAAACAGCCGTCGATGGAAATCCCACCGCCGGTGGGAGCGGTGTTTCCGCTGACGGTGCTGTTGAAGATCGTCACCACATCGGAATCACAAGCTGCGACGCCGCCACCGTTGAAGTCGGCGAGGTTGCCGGAGGCGGTCGTCGAATCGATAGTCAGCGTTCCGTTGCTGAAGATTCCACCACCGCTCCCACCGGGGTCATAGCTGTCGGCCGTGAATGCAGTGTTTCCGCTGACGTCGCTTTCCGAGATCACCGTCGTTGCGTTGTAACCGTTGGAAATACCACCGCCGTAGCCATAAACGGTGTTACCGGTCACTGCCACCTGCGTGAGTTGAGTGAGTCCGTAGTAGTTGGCCAGACCACCACCAAGCGCCGGGCACGGCCCCTCACATTCGTATTCGAACGCCTGGTTGTTGCTCAGCGACCCGCCGAGCATGGTCATGGTGCCGTCGTAGCCGGGCCAACCGCCGCTGAGATACACGCCGCCACCGTCGCCGTAGGCTTCGTTTCCATCAACGCCGGTATTCGTAAGCTCGAGCGAACCGCCGTAGCTGTTGAGGCCGCCGCCTCCGCCGTTGGTGGCGAGGTTACCCGGCCCAATCGTCGAATCAGCTAGGTCAATGGTGCCGAAATCGTTGAAGATCCCGCCACCAGAGCGGGCAGTGTTCCCGTTCACCGTGCCATCGGCAAACGTCACATTGCCCCACTCGTTGTAAACCCCGCCGCCGTATTCGGCGGTATTGCCGGAAACGGTCGTCAGGGTGGCATTGAGCGTTCCGTAGTCAACGTAGATGCCGCCACCCTCATACGCTGAGTTGCCGGACACGGTCACGTTGTTCAGGTTCGTCGTTGTGGGCGCAGCCTCGACCAAACCTCCCCCAACATTCCATGCGGTGTTGTCGGAGATGCTGGAGTCGGTTGCGTTGAGAGTTCCATACAGGTTGTAGATGCCACCGCCGTTGTTGGCGGAATTGCCGGTAACGGTGGTGTCGTTGATGACGTCCGCGATGCCGCCGTTGTTATAGACACCCCCACCGTACGAATTCGGGAAACCGGTCTCGGTATTCGAGTATTGGAAGGCCGTATTGTCGGAGATCGTGCTTGCCTCAACGGTGAGTTCACCGTCGGCGGCATTGTGAACCCCACCGCCGCGGCCGTTTTCCCCAAACTCGCCACCGACCGCCGCGTTGCTCCCGACGGTGCTGTTCAGGATGAAGACCTCGCCGCCATCGTTGAAGATCCCACCGCCGTTACCGGACTCGTCAATGTCCGCCCAGTAGGTGCGGAAGTGAAAATCCCTATCCGGGGTCGCGGTCAAACCACCCCCACTGTTGCTCCAGGAGATGCCGCGGTCGTATGGGTCCGCGGGAGGGTAAGCAGTGTTGCTGAAGTACCAGCTCACGGAACCACCGCCCCACTCGATCGCGTACTGCTGGTCGGGAATGAGGTTCAACGGTGGGGAGAACTCGAAGGGTATGAATGCGCTTGCACCTCCCGCGATCTCCGTGGACGGAACAAACCGCTGGACCTCCCCCAACGGCGAGAGAAGGTCCGGGGCTCCGTCGACCACCGGGTGGATCCGAACGGTTTGCGTCGAGCCCGCGTACCCGCCATCGGCTCGAAACTCCAGCTCGACGCGCTTCAAAGTGTCGAAGGTCGGAGTGAAGCCCTGCAGCAGCGACGCTCCGGAACCGGTGGTCCCCGATGTCGTCTCGTTCTCCTGGTCGACCAATCCCGGACCGAACAAACCGGCCGTGTTGCCCACAACCTGGCTGCCCGCCTGGACGGCTAAGACACCGCTGTTGTAGATGCCACCACCGTCACCGGGGAAGCTGCCGCCGGTCACCACGACGCCGTTGAGGGTCAAGTCGGCGTTGTTCTCGATCACTCGTTCGATCGACGTCTGCTCGAGCGTGAGGTTTTCCAACGTCACAACGTTGCCCGGCCGCACCCACACAACCGGATCCGAGATCACCGATCGAATGGTGATGGTTGGGTCATCGCCGATCCCGACAACGGTCAGCCCCTGGGGAAAACCCGCCTCCGGCACCTGAAAGAACCCATAGACACCCGCGTCTGCACCGGGCAGAACCTCGACGGTAACCGGATCGGTGCTACCAAGGGCCTCAGTGATTGCTTCGTATACGGTACAGAAGTTTGCCTCACCGCAGTCTGCACTGTCCACCGTGAACGTAACGACGGTCTGCCCGCGCGCGACCGACTGATTGAAAGGAATCGGGCTCAGGACCGAGAACACCGTCAGCAACGCCAGAAACAGTGCCGTGCCGATGCGCGATCCACGGCCGCGCAATACTCCCGTACCCGTCATCTGGTGGCCTCCCTCGCCGTATGCTCCCCTTCGTCACCCGCCAGCGCGGCAGACGCGTTTATCACAATGCCACATTCGGTGGCATTCGTCCACTGGCTTTCTCGACGTCGGATTCTACTGAAGCATGACCGCCCTGGATTATCGGGGGACCTGTCCCGACATGACTACCTATGTCGGCATGCCGCCGTCACCCAGGGTGAGAAGTTGGTATCTGCTGTGCGCGCCGAAAACGTCTGTCTCCCGGGCACCGACCCCGCCGATATCGCTACCCTCAATCCACGGTGGACACAGTTCAGAACGACCCCTACGCACCCTACGTCTCGAGGCTTGCCGCGCACTGGCCACCCGGAATGTCTTCTCGCTGCCTGGCAGGAACCATGGTGTTCGTCGACATCTCCGGTTTCACCGCCCTCTCCGAACGGCTGGCCCGCAAAGGCAAGCTCGGCGCCGAGGAAGTCACCGCAGTTCTCAACCGGGTGTTCACCGAGCTGCTCACCATCGCAGTGAACCGCGGCGGGGATTTGCTGAAGTTCGGCGGCGATGCGCTGCTTCTCTGGTACCGGGGAGAAGGACACGCTCCACGGGCTGCTGCGGCCGCTCATGAGATGCGGACCGCGCTCCGGACCGTTGGGAAGATCGACACGCCGGCCGGGCGGGTCAACCTGCGGATGTCGGTAGGTATCCACAGCGGCGATTTCGACTTCTTCCTCCTGGGTTCCTCCCACCACGAACTCCTGATTGCCGGACCCGCGACCACCGCCACCGTGCAGATGGAGTCCGGCGCCGAGGCCGGGCAGATTCTGGTGAGCAGGGCGACGGCCGAACACCTCCCATCGCAAGCATTGGGCGAACCGAGCGGCAACGGGATGCTGCTCAGGCGGGCCCCCGAGATCGATGGAGCCGTCGACGAATCCGCCGCCCCATCCACCGACAACCTCGAGCAACTCATCCCCTCGGCGCTGCGTCAGGCCGTCGGATCAACGGCTATTGAGGGTGAGCACCGCAGGGCAACCGTCGCCTTCATCGAATTCACCGGCAGCGATGCCCTCATCCGCGCAGGAGGGTGCGGATCAGCAGTAGGAGCTCTGGAGTCGATCATCAACGCCGCTCAAGAGTCTGCCGACGAGTTTGGGGTGACGTTTCTGTACTCCGACATCGACGCCGACGGGGGCAAGCTCATCTTGATCGGCGGGGTCCCGGCCATCACCGGCCACGACGAAGCCAGTGTGCTGCTGGCGGCCCGGCAGACGGCAGACCGGGCTCAATCACTGCCTTTGAAGATCGGCGTCAACCGGGGAAGCCTCTTCGCCGCCGACGTCGGTGCTCCGTTCCGGCGCGCCTTCACCATCATCGGCGACGCGGTGAACCTGGCCGCACGGGTCATGTCGCATGCCGGCCAGAACCAGATCCTCGTCACGCCGGGGGTTCTCGAGTACTGCACAACCGTCTTCGAAACCACACCGGTTGAACCATTCAGAGTCAAGGGGAAAAGCCACCCGGTCGAGGCAGTGCAACTTGGGAAGCCAACCGGATCGGCTGAGCGGTCCGACGAGCATGAGCTGCCCCTCATCGGCCGCAAAGAAGAACTGGCGACCGCCACCGCCGCCATCGCCGATCTCATCCGCGGCAAGGGGCAACTTGTCGAAGTCATTGGTGAGCCGGGAATCGGCAAGTCTCGATTCACCGAAGAAGTCGCCACCCGGGCCAGGGCCGACGGGGTGACCCTGTATCGCTCGGTCTGCGTTCAATATGAATCGGCCACGCCGTATGCAGCTTTGCGGATGGTCCTTCGCGGTCTCGTTGGCATCGAAGACGAGCCGGGACCGGCTCTCGAGAGATTGGTACGGGAGCGGGCACCGCACCTTGACGATTGGTTGCCGCTCATCGCAGTGCCATTCGATGCCGAGGTTGCCACGACCGAAGCAGCAGACGAGCTCGACCCATCCTTTCGCAAGCCCCGCACCTTCGATGCAGTCAGAGACCTCCTCCAATCGGTCGTTTCCTCCCCGAGTCTCGTCGTCATCGAAGATGCCCACTGGATGGACGAAGCGTCGGCCGAGCTGCTTGCCAACCTGGAGCAATCGCTCGGCTCTCTGCCCCTGACCGTTTTCGTCACCCGCCGCGAGGCCGGGACCGGGTTCGTCTCCGCGCTCCCGCACTCGACCATCGCCCTGGAAGCGCTGACCCTCGGAGACGCCACCGAGCTGGCCGATGTTCTGGCCGACGAGCTCATGGTTCCCCCTCATCTGGTCGCCGAGATCACTCGACGAGCCGACGGCAATCCCCTCTTTCTGATCGAGTTGGTTGCAGCGTCCCGGGACCAGCGGACGCTGGAGAGTCTGCCGGATACCGTCGAAACCCTCGTTGCCTCTCGTGTAGATAGCCTCCCGCCGGACGAGCGGCAGGCGCTCCAGTACGCGTCGGTGGCAGGCCTGGAAGCACCATTGGAGCTGCTCGAGCAGAACAGTCCGCAAGTCTTCGAGTTGCTCAGCCATCCAGCCCGCTGGCAACACCTCGCAGATTTCATCGAACCGTCGGCGCCGGGAGCTGTCACGTTCAAACACACGCTGTACCGCGACGTCGCCTACGAGCAGCTTCCGTTCCGTATCCGGCGTTCGATCCATGCACACATCGGCAGCACCATCGAGCAGCGAGCAGGGACCGCCACCGACGAGGATGCCGAGATCCTGGCCCTTCACTTCGATCGCGCCCAGATCTTCACCAAAGCGTGGGACTACGCCAGGCTGGCGGGCCGCAACGCGGCATCAAAGGGCGCCAACGTCGATGCTGCCAAGTTCTTCGCCCAGGCAATCCGCAATGGGCGGCGGGCCGATGACGTTGACCGGTCGGAACTAGCCCCGGTCGCCGAGACTCTGGGAGACGTCTACGACCTGGCCGGCCTCTACGCAGAGGCCGACGACGCCTACGTGGCAGCCCGCAAGCTCGTTGCGACGGATCCGATCGCACAGGCGAGGCTGATGCGCAAGCAGGGCTTGATGAGAGAACGCAAGGGATCCTATTCGGCAGCGTTGCGATGGCTCAGCAGGGCGATGAAGGTGCTCGACCGGGGGACATCGGACCAACCAGCGTTGATCGAGCGCTCAGAGTTGCAGGCGTCATACTCGGGAGTGTGCTTTCGACAGGCGCGCTACCGCAACAGTGTTGAGTGGGCGCTCCGGTCGATCGAACCGGCCAAGGCCGCCGGGTATCAGGAGGGTCTCGCGCACGCCTACTACCTGCTCGATCATGCGATGTCGTTCCTGGGTGACCCGCAAGCAGAGACATATCGCAAACTGGCTCTGCCGATCTACGAGAAACTCGGGGACCACGTTGGGCAATCGCGGGTGCTGAACAACCTCGGGGTCAACGCCTACTTCCGGGGCGACTGGGAGGCAGCCGTGAGGTTCTACGAACGCAGCCGGGAAGAAGCCACCAAAGCCGGCGACGTGCTCAGCATTGCACGTGCGGCCAGCAACATCGGCGAGATCCTCTCCGACCAGGGACGTCTTGGAGAAGCCGAAGCGGCATTTCGTCAGGCCCGGCGGGTGTGGAGAGCGTCTCGATACACCGTGGGAGTGGCGCTGGCAGATGCCAACCTGGGGCGAGCCGCCGCCCGCGCCGGGCGCCACGATGAGGCCGAGCAACTCCTCGAGCAATCCGTGCAGGGGTTCCAGGAGATCGGGGCCGAGACCTTCGTCCTCGAGGCCGAAGCCCGCCGGATCGAGAATCGGATCCTGGCCGGTGATGACACTGCGCTTGATCTCGCTTCTCACCATCTCGGGCGCACCCGGGCCACCGACGGCACGGCGGTCCTCCAGGCGATGCTCGAGCGCCTGACCGGGTTGGCGTACCTCCAGCGGGACGACCCGGACTCCGCCCGCCGCCATCTGGCGGACAGCCTCCGCATAGCCCGGGAGGCCGGAGCGGACTACGAAGTCGCTCAAACGCTGCAGGTTCTAGGGCGGCTCACCGATCACCCCGATGCCGATGCGCATCGCAACGAATCGACGGAAATCATGCAACGGCTGGGGATCGGCGACCCGGTGACCAACAGCGGTTGATCGACCGGGTGCCGACGCCATCACCGCAGGGTGAACATCGCCTCATACAGAACGTCGGGGCCCGTCGTGCTGGCCCAGAACAGCAGTGTGAAAGAGCCTTCACCCAGCGGCACCAGGTTCCCGGATCCGTCCGTGACCTTGGTCGTATTGAGGTTGTAGATGTATCCCTTCGACTTGTACCGGAACAGGAAGTCTTCATTGGCATTGCCGGTGTCGTTGGGACCGGGGAACAGGATGTCGCCACCCGGCTCGACCCGGATTGAATCTGCAGTCAACTCGATGTTGGCTTTCGACAGATTGTTCCCGGCGGAGTCGCACAGCTGGAGCTTGATCGGCACTGCACCTGTCGCCGGCTGGGCCTTGAGTGGATCGTATTGCAGGCAGACCCCGTAGGCCACGGCGTACGTGGCCGTGACGGTCGTCTCGTTGCCGGCCAGGTCGGTCGCCGTGACGCTGAACATCGCGGTTCCGGGACTGGAGGTGTCGATCGGATCGCCGTTTGCAGCGGTTCCGACACACGAGGCGATGCCCGATCCAGAATCGGTGCATTCGAAGTCTGCAACGACGGTCTCGCCGATCACATACACGCCGCTGGGCGAGTTGATCTGTACCTCCGGGGCCGTCTTGTCGATTTTGACCACGAACGTACCGTCCGGACTTGTGTTGCCGGTGTCGTCTGTGGCGTTGTAGCTGAGCGACGTGACTCCCTCATCGGTGACGGTTAACTCGGCGGCGAGCGAGACGGCTGGCGGATCAGCCATCTCGAAGCCCGACAGGTCGCCGAAGTAGTCGAGGCGTGCCACCCCCGACTCGTCGTCCGTGGCCGTGATGGTCACCGACACGTCGTCATTCGTCCACGTGTCGGAGGCTATCGGTGCGCCGCCGGAAGTCGCCGAAGCGGCCACCTCGGGGGCGGTGGTGTCCACCAGCACCTCCAGGGTGCCGACCGCACTCACGTTGCCGACGAAGTCGGTCGCCCGGAACTGGATGGTCGCCGTCTCGGACTGGAGGAACGGCCCTTCGTACGCCTGCCAGCCGGACCCGTCGTTGTACTCAACACTCGCAACTCCAGATCCAAACGGATCGACGGCGGTGATGGTGACGGTCCTGGCGGTCCAACCTTCCGCCGGGACTGCCACGGCCTGCACTTCGGGGCCGGTGCCGTCGATGGCCACAAACAACAAGCCTTGTTTCGAACCGGCGAACACCTGGAGCAGATGGCCACCGTCGCCTTCGATGGGAATGGTGATCGAAGACGTCCCGTTCCCGGACGTCTCCTCGCCGTCGAGAATGTAGGACGTGATCGTCTCGTCGGAGGTAGCGGTCGCGATCACGTCGTTGCCCGTCCGACCCGGGTACCAACCCGAGGACGGCGGGGTAGTGGGATCTGACACCGTGACGGTCACACCCTGGTTGAGGTTCGGAGTGATGGTGTCGAAGTTGATGCCCTTGCCGGTGGCGGTTGAGACATTCGCGCTTGAGTCCGCCGCCTGGACGATGAATTCATACGGCCCATCTTCTCCCGGCCCGGAATTCGGCCTGCCGCCCAGCCAGCGGGACTGACCGGGAACCTTGACGAGGTCAACCGGGAGCCACGGACCGGCGGCGTTCTCTGCCCGGAACAGCACCAGTACCCGCTCGACGTCGCCGTCGGGAATGGTCACGTCGAAGTGCACGATCGAGGTGCCGTCGTAACGCCCGACGCTCCGCTCGATGAAGGGGGCCTCCCGGTCGGCACCGGCCGGCCGGTAGAGGGTCTGCAACTCCACGTTCGTGAAGATCTCCAGTTGGTCCGTGGTTGCGTCGGTGAGATGACGGGCAGGCACAAGCACGACCCGGTCGCGCTCCGTTCCGGTCGGGTCGAGCAAACGCCTGACCGGACCGACCACGTGGGCGGGGAAGGTGGACTCGCCGACCTCGCTGGCGGGCACCCGACCCGGCGCCGGTGTAGTCGAGACCTGCGATCGGACTGAAGATGACCGGATCGAAGGAGCCCGGTCCGCTGGATGTCAGCGCCGTGATGAGGACTCCGCCCGCTTCCCGACCGGTCGAGCTCACGTCGACCGTGCTTTGCGGCAGCAACGCCCGCCCCCGCACTTGCAGAAGCTCTTCTCCCTGACCGATCCACTCAGTGGTGGTCTTCCCGACCAGATCGCTGAAGCCGAGCGTGAGGTTCGCGCTCTCGAGTCCCGTATAGGGGTCGTTGAAGATCGGAGGCTCGGTTCCCGCGCCGGCGGCGGTTGCCGCGGCTGCCGAAGCGACGTCTGGACGGGCACCGACTGAGAACATCGGCAATCCGTAGTACGTGAACTCTTCAGAGACCTTCAGGTCGTACGGGGTGATCGTGTACAGGGACGCGGCGTATTGCTGTTTGGCGGCGACCAGGGCCTGTCCCACGGTCAGGTCCCCGAGGTATGACGCGAAGTTGGCCGAGATCCTCTCGGAGAGGGCGGAGACGACGGTGTCGCCGTACCCGTATCCGGTATTGCCCAACCAGCCGTTCCCGCGCTGCGCCGCGGCCCTTGCCCAGTCTTCATTGCCCTGGGTGATCTGCACGTCAGAAAGCGACAACCCGGCGTGACAGCCCACGCTGAAGACGAGGACGTCCGTCGAGTCCGTCCACTCCGAAGTAGTCGTCGACATCGAACAGGACGGTTTCAGTACCGGCCAGGTTCTCCGACGCGGGCAGCAATCGGGACTGATCGAAATGGGCATTGATCGATACCGCGGCCAGGTCGCCACCCCGCAGCAACCCGGAGAGAATCTCAGCGGTCCAGGTTTCGCTGAGTTCAGGAGTGACTGAGAAACCCGAGCCCAGCAAACCATCAACGACATCCTGTCCACCGTCGAGTAGGAAGTCGTAGGCCGTCACCAAAGCCTTGGGATCAGAGGTAACGGACACCGGACCCTGGGCAGTCCTCGCATCGAGAACGCCGCCGTAGGTGATGAAGTTGTCGAGGGCAGCCACGATGTCGGCCGGGGTCTCGACCAGACGTCCGACGGCGAGTTCGGGCACGAAGAACTCCCGGTCGGCGATGGCAATGCCACGCGCGGAACCGTAGGCGTCGTCGCTCAGGTAGTAACCCTCGCCGAGCGCTCGCTTCAGTTCGCCGTCCTGGCCGATCGTCAGTCCGTGCTGGGATTCGTTCGAAACGAACGTCCCGTCCAGCATCCTGGCGAACGGCACCTGCGAATCGTCGCCGACAATCACCACGTACTCGAGGTCCGGGTTGGCAGCCATGATTGGATCGAGCACCGCCGATCCGATCGCCCGCACGACATCGTTCGCCGCCAATGGATCGCAGCGGTTGGCATCCCAGGTGTTGAGCGCCCCTTGCACAGTGCCGTAATCGTCGATGGCCACGGCCGCAGCATTGACCCCAAGGTCGGCCCATTCGCCCGTCCCCTCCACGGCAGACAATGCGCTGATCGCATCAGCGGCGTCCGTGGGGAACGCGTCGGCCAGCCAGGCACCGTTGTACAGGAACACGGTGTTGATGCCCGTCGGTGGAGCCGGGTTCCCACCGCCGCTCAACGAGCCTCGCAGCGGCGGAGCGGCACATACCCCGAAGCCGACTTCGGTCGTGCTCGCCCGCAGGGCGAACGGACTGGTGCTGGTCGCGCCGTTGTAGCCGGACACCTGCAGGTGGTAGGTGCCGGGCCGCAAAGTACCGGTGTTGATGATCTCGTCGGTCGTGCCGCGGTTGGCCGACACGGCGTGAAGGACCGATCCCACCGGCGGATCGAGGGGAAGGTCTTGCAGCGCGTCCGGATCCAGCGCGTCGTCGTCGGGGTTGAGGTCGTAGAGGAAATCCTCGACGAGTCCGTAGCCGATTTCCGGGGTGCCGCGCAGCGGATCTTGCAGTGGCGGCCCGAAGAGGGTCAGGTCGAGATCGGCATCGAGGTTGCTCAAGATGATGCGGGCCTGGGCGTTGGTGGTGAGGTCGAACCTGTAGAGCTGCGTCGCTCCCACCGTCGAGATGTGCGCGATCTCGAGGTTGCCGTCGACGATGGTCTCCGTGGCGGTCCCCTCCTCGATCACCTCGATCGAAGCAACAGCGGGTCCGGCCGCATCCGACTGGCTTCCGGCTTCACCGCACACGGACACGCTGACGTCGTAATTGCCCAGCACGAGACCGGCCCAGACCGGAACCTCAATCGTGTGGGTGCCGGCGGTGAGCGGAAGATCCAGGAACACCAGATCACCCGACGTGAGACAGGTGTCGCCGGCGTCTTCGAACGCTTGTGGAGTGAGATCGGAACGGGCTACCCCGTCGAGACGCACACGAGGAACGGCGGGATCAGGAACCGTCCCGTCGGGCGTGGCGAACTCGAACCCGGCCGGCAGGGTAAGACCCACGTCGACCGAGGCAGCGGGTCCTTCGACCTCGACCATGATCGCATAATCGAACGAGGGCTGCTTGATTCCCAGGAGTTCGCGAATGGTCCCGCTGTTGTCGGCCGCATCCGGCAGCGAGAGGTCGTTGAGGTCGTCGAACACCTCCCACGCCAGGTCAACCGGTTCGACCAATCCGACGATCAGATCGGCCAGCGAGAACTCGGGCGAACCTGTGTAGTCCTCCAGCACGGCCAGCGTGACGCCGGTCACAAAGGCGTCGGCGGCAGCCACCTCGCCGAGGGTACCTGATGGTGTACACGGCGAGGTCCCTTCGTTCACACAGATCGCCGAAAGTGGATTCGAAGCGGTCGTGATGGCCGACAGGGGAATCGCCGACAGGGGGGTGGATGCCCAGGAGATTACCGACAGCGGTATGGCCGACAGCGGGGTCGAGGCAAAGTTGTCGATGGCCGACAGCGGTATGGCCGACAGCGGTATAGCCGACAGAGGAGCGCTTTGCAGGCTCAGGCTCAGAAGGCTCTGCCCACCGTCATTGCCGGGGGGAAGAATCCCGAACTCAGCACAAATACCGGCACCGAGGTAGTCACACCAGGCGGCCAGGCCGGTCAGGGTCCCATCGACCGAGGAGACGTCGATGGCCGAAAGGGGTGTGGTGCCGAGCAGGATCGCCGACAAGGGAATGGCCGACAGCGGTGTCGACGCGAAACCAAGATTGTTCATCGCCAGAACGTCGCCCACCCGGCCGGCGACCAGCGTGTTGTCGCCGAGGGTGCTGCCACTGCAGGCACCGCCGCAAATGATTGCTTGAACGTCGGTGCCGATCGCGGACAGGGGGATGGCACTCAGCGGACTCTGAGACAGGTCTATTGCTGACAAAGGTAGCGAGATCAGGTCACCGAGGTGGGTGGCCTGCAAGGGGACGCCTTCGAGATCCGATCCCACCACGAGCCATTCGACACTGCTGCCGTCAAAGGTCGTGAGCTCCGACAGGAGGATCGCGGACAGCGGGATCGCCGACAAGGGGCTGTCGAGGATGGTGCCGATGGCGGACAGGGGAATCGCCGACAACGGGATCGCCGACAGCGGGATCGCCGACAGCGGAATGGCGGAAAGCGGGATAGCCGATAGCGGGATGTCTGACGTCGAAATGGCCGAGAGGGGCGCGTCCTTCAGCGTGATGGCCGACAGCGGAATAGCGGAGAGAGGAGTCGACGAGATCGGGGTGCCCGCCTCGGCGGCGGTCTGCAACGCCCGGTGATGTTGTTCAGCGGAACGGTAACGGCACCAACCTCGACCTGACCCGGGTCGGTGTTCAGCGAAACATCCAGCGCCAGGGGCAGCTCCACCTCGTAGGTGACGCTGGCAGTGGCGGTATTCAGAGCAATGTCCGTGGCGGTGACCGTGAACGTCTTCGTACCCGGAGTAGCGGTGTCGATGGCTTGACCGACGTCAACCGGACCTACACAAAGCACGTCGGCGGATGCGGTGTCCGAGCAGGAGTAGTCGGCAAGAACGACTTCATTGACCTGGTAGGCAGCACCGTCGACCGGTGTGACGATCGTGACCGTTGGTGGGTCGGTGTCGACCTCGTAGGCGCCGAGGTCGCAGGCGCCGTCAATCCTGCCCACGCCGCGCTGGTCGACGTCGATGCCCAGGCAGGCGGTGGTGTAGTCGATGGCCGGGGATGTGGCGAGCAATGCCAGGGTCCGCGTCGGGCCACCGTTGTCGAGCGGGGGGAGCGGCTCGACCAGCCGGCCGGGCGTAACGACGTCGTAGGTGCCCTCAGGGTTGCAGCCCTGATCGCTGGTGACGATCACATTGTCCAGGTTGGGAGTTCCGGAACAGTCATGTCGATCGTTGTCGGATCCGAGGTTGTTGGCGATGAGAGAGTTCTTGATGGCCAGAGTCCCGCCGTTGCGAAGGGCTCCGGCGCCGATCTTGTTGGTCGACCGGTTGGAGAAGATAGTGACGAAAGACAGGGTGGCAGTCCCGGCGGTGGAAAGGCCGCCGCCGCCCTTTCCTTCGTTGTCGGTGATGGTCGAGTTGACGACGGTCAATGCGCCGTCGTTCTCGATGCCGCCGCCTTTGCGACGGGCATCGTTGCCCAGAAGAAGGCTGTCGGTGATACTGGTAGTCGCCGGCGTTGTAGAGGCCGCCGCCCTCGTCGGCGAAGTTGTCGAAGATTTCAACATCGATCAGGCTCAACGAGGCTCCGGCCTCGACCCGGATGCCTCCACCCTTGTCGTTGTTCACCTTTCCGCCGGTGATCAAAACGTTCTCGATCGTCGCTCCGGACCCGGTGACGAGAAATACACGCTGGTTGTTGGCGGCCTGGAGTCTGTACATCCTCCGCTTTGGAGCCCATGCCCCGCACCGTGACGTTGGTTGCGCTGATGACGAGCGGCGCGGTCAGCTGGTACGTCCCGGGCAGTACCTCGATGACGGCGCCGTCTGCTGCGCTGACGACGGCGTCTTGGAGATCAGCAACTGAACTCACTGATGTCGAAGTCTGCGCCGCTGCTCCCATCGGGACCGCAATCAACAGACTGGCCACCATGGCCCATGCACTCAACAAGGCCAACCGACGAGATTTCAACATGCCTCCCTCAAAGCCCCTTCGATGCGCCAATGCGCAGATCGAGAGACACTTTCGCACAAACTCGGAGAATCCGATAGGGGCTATTTTCCCGACATACCGTCGTATCTATCCCGCCTTGCGCGGCAATACCTGGCGGCTTTTCCCGACACTCGCCGGCTTCAGCCCAGTTCGATCGTCAGCCCTGCCTTGCCGGGCACGAAATCGAAGGGCAGTTCCCGGGTCAGCCGAATCCGCTCGGCGATCTGATCGAGCAGGACGTCGGAATGAGCGGGATCGTGATGGAAGGTGATCAGCCGGCCCACCTTGGTCAAGGTGGCGAAATCCAGGGCGTGATTGAACGAACTGTGGCCCCATCCCACTCGCCGCTCATACTCCTGGCCGGTGTACTGAGCATCATGGATCAACACATCGACACCGTTCGCCAGGTCAAATCCCGACGTCCACTCTGGTGTATCCGGGAAGGACCCGACGCCAAGGGCCGGCTCATGGTCCGGGAGATACGCCAGCACGCCGTCGTCTGCTTCGATGCGAAACCCGACGGTCGGGCCGGGATGTGTGATCAACTCGGCTTGTATCGTGAGACTGCCCAGAGTGAACGATTCCGGCGGTTGTATCTCGTGGAGCATCACGCTGGGCAGGTCCCGCAGCATGACCGGGAACAGGGGCGGCGAGAGATAGCGGGTGAGACGCTGATGAAGCCCGAGCGTCGTAGAACCCGGGCCCCAGATGTGGACTTCGATATCCGCGTCAAACAGAGGAGCGAAGAACCCGAGACCCTGGATATGGTCCATGTGGAGGTGGGTGAGCAGAATGTCGATTCGTTCCGTACCCGCAGGTACCTGTTCTCCGATCGGACGGATTCCGGACCCGGCATCGAGCACCACAAGCTGACCGTCCGGTCCCCGCACCTCGATCGCTGCGGTATCTCCCCCGTATCGGACCGTGTCCGGTCCGCCACTCGCCAACGAACCCCGCGTGCCCCACAGCGTCGCTTTCACGGGGTGGGCTGCTGCCAGAACATCGCCACGGCGCCCAGATGGCGGCCGCCCTGGCCTTCGACCGGAAAAGCGGTGATCGCCAGGACCCGCCAGACGTCATCAAGGCCCCTGACGCGGATCGTGTCGTGGCTCGGCACCCGCTCGACGAGAGCAACAACGATGGGCAGCTTCTCGTTCGGATAGGGGGTCCCGTCCAGCCCGGTCGTTTGGAAATGCTCGGCCAGCTGATCCGCATGGATCTCGCCCGCCTCCTCGAATCGCACTCCCAGCAGGCTTTCGGCAGGCTCGTTGTAGTAGAGGAGATTGCCCGCATCGTCGACCAGCCAGATAGGAATGGCGAGGTAGGAAGCCCACTGCTTCAGCAGAATGAGCTCAATGGGCTGCTGGGCCAAGTCTCCTCCCCGGTCAGATTCAGTTTTCCATCATGACGCATCACGGCCATCTCCGCACGCGGTTCTTTCAGGCGCCTCGCCGTACACCACCGGCCGCCCAGCCGGCGATGCGGTCGAGCCCACCTTCTTCCAAGACACGAACCGCATTGCGGTACCCGGCCTCGACCAGCCGGTCCACGGCCGAGAAATCGAGCAATCCGACGTCGTCGACCTGAGGATGGAATACCACGTCGGCGCGCTGCTCCATCGCCTTCGACGACAACACGCTTCCCACCTCGGTTGTGCGGAGCAGGATGTCGACGAGACCGGGGAGTTCCATAGCGGATGCAAACGGGTTGAAACGCCTGCCGAACACTTTCCACCCCGAGAGCACGCCATGCTGCGGCAGATCCTCGGACCGGAGCGAGAACTCGCCCCGCAAACTGACGGCCAGCACCGGCCCCTCGCCGTTCAACGACCTCATGACATCGACCGGCAGGTTGTTCATCACGGCCCCATCGACCAGCACATCGCCATCCCCCAGGTTGACCGGGGGAAACAGGCCGGGGATGGAGATGCTGGCTCGCACGGCTTGCCAGACCGGCCCGGTCGTATGGATCTGCAGGTGACCTTTGGTCAAGTTCGAAGAAACACAGAAGAAGCGATGCCAGAGATCTTCGATGGACAGGTCGCCAAAACCGTCACGCAACATGGAGACGATTCGTTTGCCGCCGGTCAGCGCAGCGGCCGGGGCGGTCAGATCGATCGGACTTCCCCGATCGATGAGATACCGTTGCACCGCCGCCCGGATGGCGATGGCATCGTCACCACGGGCCCGGAAAGCCGCCATCAGGGCACCAAAGCTGGCTCCCCCAATGACATCCACCGGAATGCGAGCTTCCTCGAAAGCCTGCATGACACCGATGTGTGCCAAACCCCGCGCTCCCCCACCACTCAGGACGAGACCGACCGACCGACCGGAGAGCGATCGAGCCAAACGACCGAAGTCCTCGGAAGAGCCATCGCGAACATGGTGATGCGCTCCGGCCTCCCGGCCGCTCCGCCACCGGGCCGTCCCCGTCGGGGTGGCAGTGCCGGGCGGGTGGACGATGACGAGTTCGGTCGTCGCCCGGGCGTCCGACCGATCCCTGAATAGGCTCGATTCAATCTCCCCGACATCCGGAGAACTCTCCGCCCGGGCAACCAGCAACACTCGGTCTGCCTGGCGCAGACACCTTTCGGTCCAGGGGCTCAACCGGCGCCCGGCGACGTAGACGACCATGTCGTGAGCGGCTTCCTGCCGGTTCAGCCACGTGACCAACTCGAAATCGGCGGGTGACCCCGGCAACGAACGAACATGATCCATGCCCAACTCGGCCTCGATCAACCCTGCGGAGATGGTCGCCACGGTGCCGCCGTCGCGCAAAGCATCCTCGAGTTGGACGGCGAACCCATCCAGCGATCCGTCGCCGCCGGCCGAAACGATGGCGAGCGAGCGGACCCGGCCCGCTGCGGACCCGTGGTGTATCGACCTGGCAAGACGGGCAACCATCAGCTTGGCAATCTTCATCGTCACAGTCGGCTCTTCCCGGCCAACCTGCTGGAAGTCTTCCCGGGAGATTTCGAGGAGATGAGAATCCCGCACCGCCTTGACCGTCGCCGAATGCGGCTCATCGCTGAGCAGAGCCATCTCGCCGACCACTTCTCCGGCAGATACCTCGCCGACCGCTGCTTGAGATCCATCGGGTTGAACCGCAAAGACCCGGAGGCGGCCGCTCACCACTGCATAGACCGCATCGCCGGGCCCGCCCTCGCGCATGAGCGTGGAACCGGCCCGCAGATGGACTGAAGCAGCCCGGGCTGCCAACGCCTTCCGGCTGGCTTCAGGAAGCCCGGCGAACAGGCCAATGCCTGAGAGCAGTTGCAGGGCATCGTTTGGCACGCCGATCGGTTCGCTCAACCGTTCCCCCTTTCGACGCCGCAATATAGGGAACAGGCGTGGACCGTGTCGCTCAGAACTCGATCTGCATACCCTCGAAGGCGGCATCGGTAGCCGGGAACTCCTCCCGGGCAGAGGCAACAATGGCGTCGATCTCCTCGTCCGACCGGTGCGGATCGTGGCTGACCAGGACCAGCCGTTTCGCTCCCGTCTCGAGCGCCGCCTCGACGGCGTGATGACGGGTGCTGTGACCCCAGCCGACGTAGAAGACGGGATACTCGTCCGGGGTGTACTGCGCGTCGTGAATGAGCACGTCGACTCCGGAGGCGAAGCTGTTCAGGGTCTCGTCGGAGGCCGGATCGCCCCGCTCGTAATCGGTGGCCAGGACAATCCTGCGGTCACCGTTGGCGACGCGAAAGGCGGTGACCCCCTGCGGATGGTGGAGGGTTGCCGTGTCGATCGTGAGCCCGCCTACCGAAAACGGAGCGTCGGCTACGTCAACGTACTCCTTCGCAGCAGCCGTCTCGAAGATCGAAACGGGGAACCAGGGGGGACGAAGCGCCCCCTCGACGGCCTCCCTGACCCCCATCCCGTTCCAGGCGTGGCCGTAGAACGTGAACCGGTTGCGATCGTCGTACAGCGGCGGGAAGAACAAGATCCCCTGGAGGTGGTCCCAGTGATAGTGGGTCAGGAAGACATGGAAGTCGATCCCGTCCGCCGGGATCACCAGATCCTGGGCGAGGGCGCTGATCCCCGTTCCCCCGTCGATGATGACCCGCACGTCGCTTCCGGTATCGATGTCGATGCAGAGGGTGCGGCCACCGTACTTGTCGGTGGTTGGTCCGGACACGGGCATGGACCCTCTGACTCCCCGAAACGTGAGCGTGACCGGACGATTCGTCATTGCACCTTCCCAACCATCAACTACGGGGACGACACACTATCCCATCCAACCGCCTGTGGGTTCTGAATCTTCCCCGACATGGTCGGTCGGCGGCCGGTATCCTCGTCCCCCGGATCGCCCATCAGAGAGGAGGCTCATCGGTGAAGGTCACCGCTATCCGACCGCCGCACCTGCGCACCGCAGACGCTGCAGAAGAGCGCAAGGTCACCTGGACCGAGCTCTTCTACGACCTGGTGTTTGTTGTGGCGGTCGCCGGTCTGGGCGCCAGACTCCTCGAAGACCCCACCATTCGTGGAGCCGCGGTGTTCACCGGACTGTTTATTCCCGTCTGGTGGGCGTGGGTCGGTTTCACGTTCTATGCCGACCGCTACGACACCGACGATCTCGGCCAGCGGATTCTGGCTGTTGCCCAGATGATCACGATCGCCCTTCTGGCCGCCAGCATCAACGGAGACAAGACTCAGTCGCTCGTCGGTTTCGCGCTCGCCTTCGTGGGAGCGCGGGCCATTCTCATCGTGATGTACCTGCGGGCGCGCCGCCACGTCCCGGAAACCCGCGACCTGGTCACCGGCTATCTGCAGGGCATGTCGGTCGCCGTAGTCGTGTGGCTCGTATCGGTGTTCGTTCCCCCACCGTTCCGCTACATCCTCTGGGCCGCAGGACTCCTGATCGACTTCTACAACGTCTACCGGGTCCGCCGCATCCAGGCCACCGTGCCGCTCGATGTCGCCCATCTCCCGGAGCGGTTCGGGTTGTTCACCATCCTGGTCCTGGGCGAGTCGATTGCGGCCGTGGTTGCCGGCCTCGGACATGAGGGCTGGGTAGCGGGACCTGCCGTGACCGCCGTCCTGTCGGTTGTGGTGGCGGCCGGGCTCTGGTGGGTGTATTTCGACAATCTCGACGGAACCGTCGTCCGGCGCCGGGCCGACCAGAGGAAGGCCTGGAAACCGACCGTCTGGATCTACGGCCACCTCCCGCTGGCCATCGGTCTGATGGCAACCGCGATCGGTCTGGAAGGGGCCGTCATCGGCGCCGGCGGACACGACTGGCCGGCCAACGAGCGCTGGCTGCTCATCGCCGGGGTCGGAGGAGCACTGGTCGGCATGGCCATCATCGAGATTGCCACCGAACGACGGGACAACAACATCTCCCGCCTGAAAGCGCAGTTCCGTGTGGCGGGTGGACTCGCAAGCGTCATCATCGGCCTCCTGAGCGTTCTCACCGGCGCGCTCGGCACTATGGCATTGCTCGCCTTGCTCTGTGCCGCGCAAGTGGGTGGAGACGTATGGCTCAATGAGAAGGAATCCGCCAACGCCGCCGGCGTCAACATTCAGGACGACTGAGGCTCTCCGGTCTGCTGCCGGGCTCGGGATTTCTCAACCAGAGCGATGACCTCGCGGCGGAGGCGATCCACGTCGTACGGTTTAGCCAGGAACGCATCCGGTTTCGTAACCGTCGACAGCTGCTGGGACTCGGCGCCTTCGTAGGCGGTGACGACCAGCACCGGCAGGTCGGCAGTTCGGGGGTCTTCCCGCAGGCGAGCCAGAACATCCCACCCGTGCATCTTGGGGAGCCGGATGTCCAGCACGGCGGCATCGAATGATTGCGCCTGAGCGGCTTCAAGTGCGCTCGGCCCATCATCGCAAGCCACCACGTCAAAGCCGATCCGCTCGAGGCTCAAAACCAGCAAACGGCGAGGGACGGCTTCGTCCTCGACAACCAGAATCTTGCCATACTGCGTTTCGGCGGCCGTCACATTGACCCTTCGAGAATCGGGCGTTCCGGTTGACGCGTTGCGCAACCGTCCCCACCCTAGCTCGACCGGGGGATCCTCTCGACAATCTGGTGGGAGGATCCAGGCGCCGCGACAGCACCGTATAGGTGATGACCATGCCCAACCGCACCGAGATCATCGAAGAACTGCGCAGCGTCGTGCTGGGACCGCGTCCGCTGGCCGACGCACTCCTGGCGCCCCTCGTCTTCGTGACTGCGTACGCCGTCGCCGGACTCACGGTCGCGGCAGTCGCTGCGGTGAGTTCGGGAATCGCCATCACCACCGTCCGGTTGCTTCGCAAGAGCACCGTACGTTTCGCCCTGGCGGGCCTGGGCGGGACGGGTGCCGCAGCCTCGTTTGCCGTCTGGTCGGGATCCGCTGAGGCCTTCTTCGTCCCCGGGATCGTGAGCGGAGTGCTCACCGCGCTCATCGCCCTCGTCTCGATTGTGGCCGGAAAGCCCATGGTGGCCTGGACGAGCATGCTGGTGCGGCGTTGGCCGGCCGGGTGGTACTGGCACCCACGCGTCAAGCCCGCATACGTGGAAATCACCTGGCTGTGGATGGCCTTCTTCGCCGGACGGTCGCTCCTACAGTGGAACTTCGCCGCCCGCGGGGAGCTCGAAGCTCTGGCCGCAGTGCGATTGATCGGCGGCTGGCCGGCCCTGATCGTCCTGCTCGTCGTGACCTACGCCTACGGGGTCACCCGCCTGCAGCGGCTGGGTGGTCCATCGGTCGAGGAGTTCCGCACCGCCGCACCGCAGCCCTGGACCGGCCAGCAACGCGGTTTCTGATCGCTACCAGCCCGAAGTTCCCGGCCCACCCTTGATCGGTCCGACGATCTCGGACGTTATCCAGCCACCGTAGAAACTGCCTTCCTGCGGAACCACGGTCTCATCGTCCACCGAGCATCGATCTAGCTTGCCCGGATAGAAGGCAAGCATGCCCCGGAGCTGTTCGAATCCGGGCAGCGGATGCTCGTACGACCAGGCGGCATCGCGCACCTCCTCATCTCCGATCACCAGATGCCAGTAGGAAGCGACACCCTTGAACTCGCAGGTCGTTCGACGCGAGGAGGCAACCAGCACACCGGCTGCCACCGCTTCCCGCGGGACGTAGTAGACGGGCGGATGGCTCGTCTCGAGCACGCGTGCCGCACGAACAGTGTCGACAATGGTCTCCCCTGCATGCTCTACACGGATCCGGCGGGTGGAAGGTTCGACCCGCGGGGGCGCGGGTAATCCCACACGGACTCAGCCGGACGAGGGTTGTCTGTCATGCTGCTTGTACGGGGCAGTACGGCATTCAGATGACCGCGGCTGGTCTCGTTCGGACACCATCAACGCTATCGACCCGGCGGACGTGTGACGATCGCGGCCCAGCCGATCTGTGTGGGTTACCATCCCCCAACGTCCGACCCAGGAAGGTGCTCCGTGTCCAGCCTCCGTTCCCGTGTGACCGGCCTCGGTTCCTTCCTCCCGCCCCGGATCGTGACCAACGATGACCTGGCGCAGATGATGGACACGTCGGACGAGTGGATCGTGCAGCGAACCGGCATCAGAGAGCGCCGCTGGGTGGAAGGTCTCACGTCCACATCCGATCTGGCCCTCGAAGCATCAGCCCGGGCGCTGGATTCTGCCGGGCTGGCACCCGAGGACCTCGACATGATCTTCCTGGCCACCCTCAGCCCGGACCACTTCTTTCCCGGGTCGGGTGTCTATCTCCAAAACAAGCTGGGCATCGCCGGGACTCCCGCCATCGATGTGCGCCAGCAGTGCACCGGGTTCATCTATGCCCTATCGATGGCCGACCAGTACATCCGAACGGGTACCGCAGGCAAGATCCTGGTGGTCGGAGCCGAGGTTCATTCCAAGGGTCTCGACAAGACCACCAGGGGACGCGACATCACCGTGCTGTTCGGAGACGGAGCAGGCGCCGTGGTGCTCGAAGCAACCGAAGTCGAGGATCCCCGGTCCAATTCCCATCTGCTCTCGACCCATCTGTATGCGGACGGCGCCTACGCGGAGGAGCTCTGGGTGCCGGGCGTGAGCACCGCCTACGACGAGGAGATCATCGACCGGCGCATGCTGGACCGGGGAGATCAGTACCCCAAGATGAACGGACGTCACGTGTTCGTCCATGCGGTGACGAGGATGCCCGAGGCGGTAACGGCTGCGCTCGAGCAGAACAGCTATGACGTTGACGATATCGACCTGTTCGTGTTCCACCAGGCCAACCTCCGCATCAACGAGGCCGTCGCCCACCGGCTCGGCGCACCGGACGAGAAGGTCTTCAACACCATCGAGAAGTACGCCAACACGACGGCGGCCACCATTCCCATCGGGCTCGATGAAGCGGTCAAGGCGGGTGAGCTGAAACCGGGCATGCTGGTAGCCATGGCCGCTTTCGGCAGCGGCTTCACCTGGGGTTCGGCCCTGCTGCGCTGGTAGCGGCGTAGGGGCAGACGGCCGGACCAAATGGTCTTTTCGCCGGTTCACGGGCACCTCAGATTCCGGTAGGTTCGAGACGATAGATCTCCGCGTGCCAACCCGAAGGGGGCAGAGCGCCATGTCCACCCCACCCGAATTCGGCAGCAACCCAGAGAGCGAGCTGGTGCCGCCACCGTACGAACCATCGCAAGGTCCTGCCCAGACCACCGGTCAGCCCATTCTGCGGCGGAGCCGCACCGACAAAGTGGTTGCCGGAGTCGCCGGAGGCCTGGGCCGATACCTCGGCATCGATCCGGTGATCCTCAGGGTTGCCTTCGTGGTGCTGACCCTGGCCGGACTGGCCGGCATCCTGGTCTACATCATCGGCTGGATCGCCATCCCGGAAGAGCAGCCGGGCGAGGAGGTCGGCCGGGCCGAGCATTCGAGCGGCAACACCGCCCGGATGGTGGTCGGCGGCCTCTTGATCCTGGTCGGCGGCGCCGCCCTGTTCGACAACCTGATCCCGGACCTCAGCAAGTACTTCTGGCCGGCAGCCATCATCCTGCTCGGGGCCGGAGTCCTGTTCGGCGGCATCGGGAGACGATCATGACTCCTCCCAATACCCAAACCGCACCCCGGACCAACAGCGCCCGGATCATCGTGGGGGCCCTGATCCTGCTGATCGGTGTGGCGTGGATGCTGGAGATCGCCGGGGCCGTCGACGAGATCCCCTGGTCGTATCTCCTGCCCGCCGCCGTGATCGTTATCGGCGTCGGACTCATCGCCGATTCGCGAGGGCCCACCCACGGCGGATTGGTATTCCTGGGGATCGTGTTGACACTGTTCCTGCTCATCGACGTCTCGGTGTCGTCCTTCAATTTCACGACCGGCGACACGGTGATCGGACCTTCGAGCCATAGCCCCGCCACCGTGGACGACCTCGAGGACTACGGCATCTTCGCCGGTGAGTTGACCGTGGATCTGACCGGCGTCGAGTTCCCGGTCGGCGAGACCGAAGTCAATGCCAGCGCCTTTGCGGGCAGCGTGAAGATCATCGTGCCCGCCGGGGTGACCGTCGAGTTGAACGCCGGAACGTTCGCAGGCGAGATCCGGGCCCTCGGGAAACGGAGCGAAGGGCTGGGCCCGAGACTCGACGAGACCTTCCCCGGTACCGATGCCGGAAGGGTTCTCGTGCTCGACGTGACCACATTCGCGGGAGAGATCGAGGTGACGCGATGAACGACCAACCCGTCAACCGTGGCTCCGTCGTCGCAGGCGTGGTCTTCATCCTGATCGGCACGGCCTTCCTGCTGCAGGAACTGGACCTCTGGCAGCTCAGAGCCGTCTACGTGTTCCCGGTGCTGCTCATAGCGATGGGCATCGCCGTCATCCTCGGAGGAACCAACCGGGACAAACCCACCAACCAGTAGCCGGCCCCCTCCTAGAGTCCTCGTATGGCTCCCGGTCCGTTTGCCCGTTTCTTGTCCCGCCTCTCGGTCCGAGATACCGGTGAACCCGCTTCTTCGAATCGAGCCTCCTCGTTCCATCTGATCTGGACGCTTCCGGGGGTTCCGCTCGACGAAGTGTCCGCCACGTTTGAGCTGTTGACAGAACCGGCGGTACCCCGGCTCTACTTCTGGGCACTGCAGGTCAGTTTCGGGGAGGAGCACGGGATCGAGGGCGGGGGCGCGCATCTTGGCCTGCAGTGGCATCCGTCCTATCCGGACAACCGGGCGGTGAATTGGGGCGGCTACGGGGAATCCGGCGAGCTGGAAGGCTCGGCTTCGTTACTCCCGAGCACGCTGGGGAATGTCAACACCCGCGACTACCCGTGGGAGACGGGCGTGCCGTACCGGTTCACCATTTCCGCAGCAGAACCCGGACGGTGGAGAGGGACCGTGACCAACCTCGCAACGTCCGAGCCCACCATCGTCCGTGACCTGTTCTCGGCAGGCACCCATCTCGCCGGGGTCATGGTCTGGACCGAAGCCTTCTGCCGGTGCGACCACCCGCCGGTTGCCGCCCGATGGAGCGAGTTCCGGGCGAGAGCGGGGACCGCCGACATCCCCATCGAAAGCGCCCGAGTCAACTATCAGGGTCTCACCCAGGGCGGGTGCACGAACACCACCGTCCACCGGGACGGGCACGGTTTCGTGCAGATCACCAATGCGCCGCGTGACGTTCCGCAGGGCCGCGTCATTCCGGTCGTCTGAGCCCCGGGAAGGGCTTGCTCAGCGGGTCGGTATCTCTTCGAAGGACGGAAAGAGGCGATCGGCCCCCGGAACCTGCGCCAGGCTCAGGTAGTCGGCGTGCGTCCGTTTCTGGGTCCAGACCGCCATGACCCGCTCGTTCTCCGAGGAGCGAGCCGGGGCGTCATCGTCGGCCCATTCGACCACCTGCAGGTAGACGTCGGTACCTGCCTTGAGGATCATGGCCGGCCAGTCGCTGATCAAGCCTTCGTCGCGCATGGTGGCAAGGTCCTGACGAAGTGCTTCCAGGAAGAGCTCTTCATGGCCGGCATGCACCCGGTAGGCGCCGATGGCGATCAATCCCATGGTGTCTCCTGAATCACGAGGGAACGGTACACCAGCCACTGTCTCGAGGTCTTTCATTGTGGTCGGTTACAATATGCTCCTCACGGGAGCTCGGTGTACCGGGCTGAGAGGGAGGCAGCAGAAGCCTCCGACCGTTTGAACCTGTCCCGGGTAATGCCGGCGTAGGAAGCTCTCTCAGCTCGGCCCTCCGACCAAAGGAACGGAGCGCCATGTTTGCCAATCATCCGAAGCGGTCGGTGCGGATCCTCGCCGCCACCGCGGTGCTCGTCGGCGTCGCCGGATGCTCGGGTACAGCGACCACCACGACCGCGGGGGCGACGGGCGAACCGGTTGAGGTTGTGCTGATGACCCACGACTCTTTCGCGGTCTCCGATGAACTCCTGGCCTCCTTCGCCACCGAGACCGGCATCCAGATCAAGATCCTCCGGGCCGGCGACACCGGTGCAATGGTCAACCAGGCAGTCCTCACCAAGGACAATCCGCTGGCCGACGTGATGTTCGGTGTCGACAACAGCTTCCTGTCGAGGGCCTTAGACGCAGGGGTTTTCGAACCGTACGAGTCTCCGCTCCTGGCGTCCGTGCCCGATCAGTTGGAGGCCGACCCTCGCGTGACTCCTATCGACTTCGGAGATGTGTGCGTCAACTGGGACAAGGAGTACTTCGCAGACGCCGAACTGCCGGCGCCGGAGCAGCTGCGCGATCTCACCGATCCCGCCTACCGCGGGTTGCTCGTCGTGCAGAACCCGGCGACCTCCTCCCCCGGGCTGGCCTTCCTCTACAGCACCATCGCGAAGTTCGGGGAGACCGGCGACTACACGTGGATCGACTACTGGGCCGACCTGCGCGACAACGACGTCCTGGTGACCTCCGGCTGGGAAGAGGCCTACTACTCCTACTTCACGGCCGCTTCGGACGGTGACCGGCCCATCGTGGTGTCCTACGCGTCGTCGCCGCCCTTCGAGGTGATCTACGCCTCCGAACCGATCGATGAGCCCCCGACCGCAGTCATGATCGACGGATGCTTCCGTCAGATCGAGTACGCCGGGATCGTCGCCGGAACCGGAGTGCGACCGGCCGCGGAGCAGGTCATTGATTTCCTGCTCTCGATCCCGTTCCAGAACGAGATCCCGCTCTCCATGTTCGTGTTTCCGGCCAATGAGGACGCCACGCTGCCTCCTGCGTTCGTCGAATTCGCCGTCGTTCCCTCCGATCCCCTGTCGCTGCCCGGTGGGGAAATCGAGACCAACGTTCGGCGGTGGATCACGGAGTGGACGGAAGTCGTGACCGGGTGATCTCCCCAGACCGGCGCCGCCGCCTCCGGGCCTTCATCCTCGTTGCCGTTCCGCTCAGCTTTCTCGCCTACTTCTTCGTCTACCCGGTCGCCAGCATTCTGGGAATCAGCCTCTTCGGTGACGCGGGTTTTTCGATCGCCGCCTTCTCGGCCGTCGCCACGAGGTCCTCTCTGCGGGGAGCTATCTGGTTCACCGTTTGGCAGGCAACCGCATCCACCTTGCTGACGCTGATCGTTGCCATGCCGGCTGCGTACGTGTTCGCCCGGTTCTCCTTTCCCGGCAAGAGCTTCTTCCGGGCGGCCATCACCGTCCCGTTTGTTCTGCCCACCGTGGTCGTCGGAGCGGCCTATCTGGCCTTGCTCGGTCCCGGTGGTCCGCTCGGCATGGACCTCCGCCAGACCATCTGGGCGATTCTCATCGCTCACGTCTTCTACAACTACGCGGTGGTAGTGAGAACGGTCGGTGGGTTGTGGGCGCACCTCGATCCCCGGCTGGAGGAAGCCGCCCGCATGCTGGGCGCCGGCCGGTGGCAGACCTTCCGGGAGGTGTCGCTTCCGCTCCTCCGCCCGGCCATTGCCGCCGCCGCCTCCATCGTGTTTCTCTTCACGTTCACATCGTTCGGAGTAGTTCTGATCCTCGGCGGATTCGAGTTCTCGACGATCGAAGTCGAGATCTGGCGCCAAACCACCGCGTTCCTCGATCTCCCCGTTGCGGGAGCCCTGGCGGTGGTTCAGCTCGTCGGTATCTCGTCGATCCTGGTGGCCTACTCCCGCTACCAGGAGCGGCGCAGCACGGAACTCCAGCTGCGCCCGGTCCTCGAGGTTGCCCGCCGTCCCCGGGGTTGGCGAGAGGCCGGATTGGTGTGGGGAGTGCTCGGGTTCACCGGCGTGTACCTCGGGACCCCTCTGGCGGTACTCGTCGGCCGATCGTTGCGGGTCGGAGACGGCTACGGCTTCGATGCCTACCGGAATCTGGGGAGCGCAGGTTCCAGCCTGGTCGCCCCGGTAGGAGCGATCGGGAACTCCGTCCTGTTCGCCGCCGGGGCCACACTCATCGCGCTCACGGTTGGAACCATGGCCGCCGGCCTCATCGCCTACCACCGCACCACCGTTTCGCGCTGGTTCGACGTGCTGCTCATGCTTCCGCTCGGGACTTCGGCGGTGACCATCGGGTTCGGATTCCTGGTCGCCCTCGATACCCCGATCGACCTGCGGACCGCACCGATCCTGGTGCCGATCGCTCACGCCCTCGTGGCCATCCCGTTCGTGGTGCGCACCGAGGTACCGGTGATGCGGTCGGTGCGGTCCCGGCTGCGAGAGGCCGGGGCAGTCCTCGGCGCCCCGCCCGGAAGGGTCTGGCGCGAAATCGATCTGCCACTCATCTTCCGCTCGATGCTGGTCGGGGCAGGGTTCGCCTTTGCGATCTCGCTGGGCGAGTTCGGGGCAACATCGTTCATTGCCCGTCCCGACTCCCCCACCCTGCCGGTCGCCATCTTCGCGCTGCTGGGCCGGGCCGGAGCAGTCAACTTCGGACAGGCCATGGCGTTGAGCGTGATCCTGATGGGCCTCACGGCCGCGTCGATTCTCGCCATCGAGCGGTTCCGTATCGGCGAGATGGGAGAGTTCTGATGGGTCATTGGATCGCAGGAGCCGGCACCCCTCATGCTTGAAGCACGCAACCTGACCGTCCGGTTCGGAGCAAAGATCGCTCTCGACCGGGTCAGCCTCACCGTGACCGACGGTGAGAGTCTCGCCGTGCTGGGACCGAGCGGGAGCGGCAAGACCACCCTGCTGCGGGTGATCGCCGGCCTGCAGGCGGCCGACTCCGGCACGCTCTCCTGGGATGGCCGGCCGATCGACCACATCGCCGCCCACGAGCGCGGCTTCGGACTCATGTTCCAGGACTACGCCCTGTTCCCGCATAGAACCGTGGCAGGGAACGTCGCCTTTGGCCTGCGGATGGCAAACATGCCTGCGGATCAAATCCGCCAACGGGTCGCTGTGGTGCTCGACTGGGTGGGGCTGCCCGGCTACGAGAGCCGGTCGGTCGGAAACCTGTCCGGAGGCGAGCAGCAGCGGGTAGCGCTGGCCCGGGCCCTCGCCCCCGCACCCCGCATGCTGATGCTGGACGAACCCGTCGGTTCCCTGGATCGCGGGATGCGCGAACGGCTGGTCGGTGAGCTTCGCCGGCTCTTCGTCGAGCGGGGCATCACCACGCTCTACGTGACCCACGACCAGGAGGAGGCCTTCGGTCTGGCAGACCGGATTGTCATCATGAAGGACGGCGCCGTCGCCCAGGAGGGAACCCCCGAAGAGGTCTGGCACCACCCCGCCGGTGAGTGGGTGGCCCGGTTCCTCGGTTTCGACAACATCACCGACGCCACCCTGGCGGACGGGTTCGCCGAAACGCCTTTCGGCCGGTTCCCCATCACGGGCCGGGTGTCGGGCCGGCACCGGCTGGTCATCCGACCCGACGGGTTCTCCGTTTCCTCAACCGGGACCGTCCGGGGAACGGTGGTCGCCAGGAGCTTCCGCGGCGGGCACTACCAGCTGCAGGTAGCAACCGGGGACGGAACCCTCCTCGAAATGGAACTCGTCGAGCACCCCGTCCCGGCCGTCGGCAAGGACGTGAGGTTGGCCATCGACCCCGAAGCCGCGGTGGTCCTGGACTGACCAACCCCGTTCTTGCGTCAGAAACCTGCGCATATGCGCGGGAACTGACGCAAGAACGGGAAAAGGGGGTGTTCGGGGCGGCTACCCTGGCCGCTATGAAGGCGTGGGTGCTGCACGACATCGGCGGGCCGCAGTCCTTCGTGCTCGAAGAAACCGCAACGCCCGAACCAGGCCCGGGTGAAGTGCGGGTCAAACTGACCGCTTCCGCCCTCAATCACCTGGACATCTGGACCTCGTTGGGGATGCCGAAGCCGCACCTGCCGCATGTGGCCGGTGCCGACGGCGCCGGAGTGGTAGACGCAGTCGGCGAGGGTGTCACCTCGGTCCGACGAGGCGCGGAAGTGGTGGTCAATCCCAGTGTCGGATGTGGCGCCTGCCCGGCGTGCCTGCGAGGTGATACCCCTCTGTGCACGACCTACCAGATCCTCGGCGAGCACCGCTGGGGCACCCTGGCCGAGTACGTCGTGATCCCGGACCGGAACGTGCTCCCGAAGCCGGACGAGATGGCCTGGGAAGCGGCGGCCGCCTACGGGTTGGTGACGGGGACCGCCTACCGGATGCTGCGGAGGGCCCGTCTCAGCCCCGGAGATGTGCTCCTCGTCGTTGGTGTGGGCGGCGGAGTGTCGAGTGCCGGCCTGGCGCTCGGCAAGGCAATGGGCGCCACCGTGTATGTGACCTCGACGAACACCGACAAGATCTGCCGGGCCATTCAGATGGGTGCCGCCGGTGGTTTCAACTCGACCAACCTGTTCGCCAAAGACATCAAACAGGAACTCGGCCACGGTGTGGACGTGGTACTGGAAAACGTCGGTCCGGCAACCTGGGAACAGTCGGTCCGGTCACTCGAACCGGGTGGAAGGCTCATCACCTGTGGATCGACGAGTGGCAACAAAGTCGAGATAACCGTCCCATACCTTTTCTTCAAGCACCTCGAGATCATCGGATCGACCATGTTCGACTACGACGAGTTCGCCGCAGTGACCGAACTAGTCGGAGACGGCCGGGTGCCGGTAACCGTCGATAGCGTCTTCGATTTCGAGGCGCTGCCGGCCGCCCTGACCCGGCTGGAAGCCGGACAGCAACTCGGCAAGATCATTCTTCGTTTCTAGCCGACCGTCCTGCCCGGGCTCTATACTCCCCCGCTGTTCGCCACCTGGCGCGCCTCTCGACAGCAGGGCTAACCTGTGCGACGCAAGCCAATCGGCGAGCAACCCCTATGGGGGCGTGGTGAAGCCTGGAGTTCACGCCGGCCTGTCAAGCCGGAGGTCGCGGGTTCAAATCCCGTCGCTCCCGCCAGTGGTTCTACAACTGCGCCCGGCGGGGCGCACCCGGCCAGGTAGCTCAGTTGGCAGAGCACAGGTCTGAAAAACCTGGGGTCGGCAGTTCGATTCTGCCCCTGGCCACCAGCAAAACCCCAGCGTGAGAGGCTATTTTAGCCCTACTAGCTGGGGTTTTCCGTTTAGGACACTTTTCACTACCACCTGGCCTTTTTCAACGGTTTTCAACATCTCAGCACAAATAGAGCACAAATGGAGGTGAGCCTTTGTGCGGATTCGGGCCGACTCTTGTCGTGGTCCCTGCCAGGAATCCGTGTCTTCGATGCCGGTGGTACCGGTGAACGCCGACTCCCTTTGCGTGACCTGGAATCGGTATCCGTCACCCGTTGGTCGGTCCGGTTATCCGGCGGCGAAGGAACCCGGCGATAGTCGAACTGCCCGACAGTCGATGATGCGGCCGGCTGCGTCCCGGTATTCGATAGTCAGAGAGCCGGGAATGTCGGGAGGGGTTTCGAGTACGAAGCGAGCATGGCTGCTTTCGGACCGGTAGATCTTGTCGCCATAGCGCAGTTCGGCGGACACCGTCGCAATAGGGGGCCTTCCGGCGTTGGTGAGTTCAGCGGGTTCGGGGTAGGAGAACTCAGCGATCCATTCATTGGCTTCTTGGCGTACGGAAGCGGAGAGGTATCCGAACTCATCAAGATCGTCCATGGTTGATGCTTGGGACACCAAGGTGACCGGAGCGTTGAGTGCGTAGATGGTTTGGGTACCGATGGAGACGCGACGACCGTCAACCTCGATGTCGAATCCCATGGAGTCGGTTCCGTCAGAGCCTCCGACGAAGTCCAGCTTGCCTTCCCATCCGAGAACCTCCCGGATGAAGGCGACCGCAACCGCTTCGTGGTCAACCTCGTAGGCTGCCTCACCCGCCGCCACCCGGAACTCGTCGAGGGTGCGGACCGGCCAGATTCCCATTGTGGTGCTTGCAGTGCAGGCGAGATCATCGGCTATGGCGAACGCGACATGCAAGGCCCAGTTCCAGGAGATTTCGCCCTCGATGTAGATCTCCCGATCGCCACACAGCAACGCCACTCGGACATCGGGGATGGACTCGGCGAGTACCGCGGGCGTGCCCTGAGGTTGGCTGGTCACAAACACCCGGTTGCGTTCGTTGATGTCGATGTAGATCTCAGCTCGCTCTCCTGCCTGGTTCGCTTGGGCTACCTCGGGAACGAACCCGAGATTGTGCAGCGCATCGAGGAGCCACTGTTCTTCCGGAGACGGGGCATAGGTGTCCGGCGGGTCCGCGACCTCAAAGGGTTCGAGCAGGGCGTCGTAGTAGGCAACACGTTCGTCCACTGTTGCGAGTCTCACCCGAATGACCCAAGCGACATCAGGATCAGGAACAACAAACCGAACGTGCCCGGTTCCGAATTCGTCCACCGCAAGGCTTACGTCCCTTCGAGGTTCCGCGACAGTCCACGCCACTGCCGACACCCGGGTCGCAGGACCGGACTCGAAGTAAACATCAACCTTGCCTCCCTTGGATGTCACAGGGAAATCGGCGTGATCGGCGAAGCTGTCAGCGTCGTAGCCGGGACAACTCCAACTCTGGAAGGGAACGACCTGTTCGACCTCGCCGACGAAACGCACCGATTGCGGCGGGTCCGTTCCAGCATCTTGATCGGAACACAGGGAGCGGATCGTCACCGCAGTGGTTTGAGAAGAAACGGTGACCGTACCGTCCACTGCTGGCGAACTCGTACACGCCGCAACCAACAGGACTATCGGCAATACGGTCAAGACCGAGTGCAACCACCAACTCCGAACCGGTCTTCCTAGGCTCACAACAGCGACATCTTCCATCTTCTACTGCTTCAACGCTACCGGGGTTTGGCCAGTTCCACCCAGCAACAGTCACACCCGACCGGGTCTGGCAACATCCGCTCAAATGACATCAAGAAGCCCCCGAATGGGGTGGAGTGGTGACTCCCGCTCAGTTTCTACCACCCGCTCCCCTATGTGCACCGTCTCTATCCACGCGAACTCTCAGGAGTCACCCGATGTCACGAACCGTGGCCCACCAGCGCCGCAACACCCGCACGCTGACGTGCCAATCGGGCGCACTTGATTGCGAGGAGGTGCGTTATCGCTCATATCTGGCGATCGGGGTGGTTGTGTCCGGCGCTCTCCTCAAGCGGGTGTTGGTGGAGCCTATGGTTGATGGGTGCGATTCTTGCTTGCTGGTGTGAGCCTTGTTTTGGCGTTGGCTGCTTGCGCGGAGCCGGGGGTGCCTAGTGGCGAGCCTGTGCCCTCCTCGACCTCGACCACCGGGTCGGCGGTTTCGCCCGATGCAGACGCACCGGTATCCGAGACACCAACTGTGACCGTTGCTCTACCCAACGGGACAACCGAAGATATTCGGACAGCTGCGGGCACCGGGACGGTGCCGTCGGTCGAGGGAATCCCATGCGAGTTCACAACCATCGATCCGGCGCCCGGCGAGTATGCACCGCCACCGATCGCCGCGGTGATCGAGTGGGGTGGATACGAGGCGTACGGTGGCCGCTGGCATGAGCCCAGAACCGGTCGCATCGTCGAGGGGTTACCTCCAACCCCGCTGGTAGTTGGCATCGTCGGAGATGCTGCTGCCTTCGATGAGTGGCTGGATGTTGAACCGGGGAGGAGGGAGATCTCCGGTATCGACCGGGTGGTCCAGGCCGAAGTCCCCTATTGCGTCCTCGAAGACGCCTACCTGCGCTTTTCGCTGATTCCGGGATTCATCGCCGGAGGTATCACTGTCATCGACGACCGCCAGGTCATCGAAGTGAACGTCGCGGACGTCGATGTCATCGACCTGTCCGACTATCCACCCTTCATGGTCTTCAGCGACGAGACAATCACCTTCGGTCCGTAGAGCGAACATTCTCCCCTCTGTAGCCCGTGCTGCGAGAGGCCGACGGCGGTAGGGCTGGTCGCTCACGTTGCCCACGATCGCGTCCCTCGGACTCTCCGACCGCAAATATCATCTGCACCGCCGAGCGATATCGCTCTCATCCCGTTCCGAGCCGAACCGGCAGATCGGGCGAATCGAACAGACCGGTGTTCGCCACGGTCAGTGTTCGCTGACTCCGGAAACGCCGTGCGCCATATTTGCTGATCGGCGCATAGATGCGACCTATCGCCTTTGGGAACACCTCAGCTCGCCTGGATAGACAACCCGATCGACTTGGATCGCTACGGGGAGAATTGCGATCGCGTCTATGGCTGCACCGGTGGATTAGTAGAGAGGAGTGAAGAACTGGGACACAACCCATGTCAACCCTGTGTCCCTGTGCGGTGTGTAATAGATGGAGAGTTCGGTATCTGTGAGGGAGACTGGGTTGGTAATGGAGAGCCCTCATCGGTTGCGTCCGGAAAGCGTGGAGGTGATGTTCCGCGGGCACTATGCCGCGCTCCTGCGGAGCCTGACCGTGGTGGCCGGCGATCGGGGAGCGGCCGAGGACGCCGTCCAGGAGGCGTTCGCGCAGGCGTTGCTCCACTGGTCTCGGATATCGACCTATGCCGATCCGGTGGCTTGGGTACGGAGGGTGGCATTGAACCGAATATTCAATCTGCACCGGAGCAGCCGCCGTCGGGTGGGCGCCCTGCGGCGGCTTCGCTCGCGGGCGGGCGAGAACCCGGATGAGTCGACGCAGGTCACCAATCGAGTGGACCTGGATGCCGCCCTCAGCGGGTTGCCGTTGCAGCAGCGCGCCGCTCTGGCGCTTCACTACGTAGAAGACCTGCCGGTGGCGGATATCGCCGATGCCTTGGGGGTATCGGAAGGCACGGTGAAGACCCACCTTCATCGTGCCCGCAACGCCGTCCGCTCGGCGATGGAGGTGTCGTAATGGACAACGAAGAGCAGATCCGCCGGGTGCTGGTCGAATCGCAGCCCTCCGTCGATGAGGAACAGGGATGGGCGGGCGTGCAGACCAGGGCGGACCGAGCCGGACGGCGACACCGGGTGACCCGCGGCCTGATGGTGATCACGGCTGTGGCGGTATTCGTTGGGTTTGGTTTTGGGGTTCGTAGTTGGCTGTCCGGTAGTTCTGAGATTGCTGGTCGTCCCGATGCCACCGTTTCACCCGAGACCACCTCGACCTCCCTAGGCGATCAATCAGAGGAGGACTGGTCTGCACCTGATCCTTCCAACTTCTGGGCCAGCGGACTGACGATCGACGCCATCCCTCCAGGATTCGCGTTCGAGATAACGGAAGGTACGGCAGACTTACCGCGGAGCTCCATCTTCCACACTTTTGCTTCCTCAGACGGCACCGAGTTCTCGATAGGTCGGAACCGACGGGGTCAGCCGTTGTCGAGCCCGGGTGAGGTCGTGACCGTAGATGGGCGCGACTTCACAATTGTGGAGTACCCATCTGGCGAAACGCGTGTGAGAGAGGAGGTCGCTGGGGGCGTTAGTGTCGAAGTGGTCAGCCGTCAGATGGACACCGACACCCTCCTGGAAATTGCCAAAGGTGTGACCTACGACCCGGCCACGGACGGTGATGTGGGGATCCGGGTAATCGAAGGCGGGATCGAGTTCAGGAACAGCCGAGACTCGGCGATCGAATGTTCTCCACCCGCCACCGGTCCGGTGCTGGGCTTCACGGAGGGAGCCTCGTCCACACAGTTTCCGTCGGTTGTCCTTGAACCGAATCAGACTCGAATTGTGCAACTCGTTCTTGGCGAAGTCACCGGCGAACTGTCGTTCGGAGTTGACTGTGTCGACGTCTCTACGGGAGATTTGGTGTACGCCGACGGTATCAAGCTAACCAGCCCGGAGACTTCATCTGCCGTTTCGGCACCTGCGGTGGTGCTGACCTCAGATGGTCTCGGGGTCATCCAATTCGGCGCCGCTCCACAGGACACCATCGACGCCCTTTCATCGGCATTGGGTTCACCCGACGAAGACAGCGGATGGGTAGCCTATTCGAATTATCAGCCTGGATTCGGCGTCTGCGGCGGCACCCAGTGGTGGATGGCGCGATGGGGACAGCTCGGCGTGTTGTTCACAAACGGGGCTGACTCTGTGTACGCACCTGAAGACCAGCCCCACTTCGCCATGTATGGATACGGATGGTGGATTGGGGTTCCTCCCGACGAAATACCCTTGCGAACATCAGCGGGTCTAACCCTGGGTGACACCAAAGACGAGACGCTCGCTCTGTACGGGGAAGCAGCCACGTTCGTGGCCGGTGACGAGATCGTCCAGCCTTATGTACGGCTCGACCTGGACGACGCCAACCCACAGCTGGCCCTCCTCGACCGGCAGACATTGACCATCGTCCAGATTCGTGGAGGAACCTCCTGCGGTGAGTGAGAAATCGCTCTGAGCCCGGCAACAGTCAACCAATCCTCGACGTGCCGCTCGGCGCTAGTGAGCAGCGCGGGCGTTCTCGTCCGGTATCAAGTGATCTGCGCTCTCCTCGTGGCTTCATGGATCGAGTCGTAGAGAGCGAGGCGTGTGGCGAGGACTGTGGCGGCGAAGGGCGCTGTTGCTGAGACCCCGACGCCGACGTGGGACGGTGTCGCAGCGTGATCGCTGCCGCGGGGTGAGGTCGCTGCGACCTCGATCAGCGCGTATGCCCACTTCCGGTCGAAAGGTTCGGGCACGAAGTTGAAGCCCGAGAGCGCCTCAGCGACGTTGGGGTCGGATTCCATTCCTTCGATGGGCAGCCATGGGTCATCAGGCCACATGTCGGCCGTCATCGCTCCCACGCGAAAGCGGCGGGCCCCGGTGATCTCCCCGAAGCGGGCCAAGTCGTTCTCGTCACGCCACACAGTCGACTTCTTCTGTGTCCGTGCAGTCATCACGAGCCGGTCATCGCTGTCCACCACGTCCACGCCGAGCGGGTCCTCGGCAGACGCGATGCGCCACGTCTGGTCGTTGTCGAAGGTGATCATGTCATCGGTGACCGCCGCGGTGACTCTGAGACCGGACTCGGTGTTGGTTCCCGTAAAGTGGATGCCCGTGCCATCGCTATCGATCGTGGCTGCGATGTCGGTGACCGCCCCGTGGTGGGGCCATGTCGGAGCCAGTGCTTCCCAGCTCTCCCACGGCAACGCAGCAGCGTAGGTATCGAGCATCCTGACCTGCTCCGCAGCCTCAGTCGCTGAGCTCCACACGCCACCGGGCGCCTGACAGGCCAAGACCACTCCGTGACCACGGGGACAATGCGAACTGATGCGAAACTCAGGGGGGAGCCGGGAATCGCGGTAGGTCGTTGCGTCGTCGCCCACGATGGGGTCCCTACCCACCGGCTCAGCCACGCCCTGCCTCCACACCAGCAGCGCATTTGGGCCATCGAAGCCGACCCAACCCCCGTCAATAGTGGCACCACACCACGCACACGGGTAAGGCTCGGCAAGCTGGTATCCGTCTCGAACGTTGAAAGACACGTCACCTCCCTCACGTCGATACTGGCACCAAATCACCAGGCAAGGCTGCGATCGCTCAGGGATGCCGATAACGGACACGCGGCTGAGTGCTAGTGCAGGTCATTGGCCCGCTCCTCGACGTGCCGATACCGGATACTCGACGGAATGCTCGTTCGTGTCCCCGATTTGTGATCGGCGCAGGTGGTAACCCGCCCGCAAGGATTGACCTCCGCCTCAGTCCACATGATTGCAAGACGAGAGCTATCGGATCATCTCGCCCAGTGCCGCAAACCTGAGCATATGGGCTTGGCCGGCGTGGATGGCGTACTCGTCGACCATCTTCACCAGGGTGGCTCGCAGCGGTCGACCATGCCCTGCCCCAACGCTGTCGAGGGACACCATCTCGGCGATCGCCGCATCCGACGAGTCAACCTGGTCGAAGTACCAGCGAAGGTCGTCCTCGATGCTGTCGATGGTGCCGCCGGCGTAGTCGTCGTCGCCGTATCGGAGGGCTTGTTCGCCGCCACCGAGTCCCCACGACAGGTAGACGTGCTCCATCTGGGTCATGTGCCGCACCAGTCCGAGCACGGACAGTTCGACGGGCGGGATGGACCATGCCACCAGCTGGTCCGGTGAGAGGTCTCTCAGCTTCCGGATGAATTCATGGCGCTGGTACCGCAGCCATGACTCCAGCAACTCCCGCGGCTCCGAGTTCGGATCCGGTTGCTCCCACGACGAGAAGTCCACACCAGCCAGCATGCCGATCGTCATGCCACAACCCTACGCATGAGCACCTCTATTGCACCATTTTTCGTGATCGGAGGGCTGCAACCGCTGAGCAGGTCGAAGAAGACGCCACAAGCGTCGTTTCAAGAACGGCTTCAGCGCCGGGAGCGCCGGCGGCCCGACTCATTGCCGCGCTTGTAGTTGCCCGTGACCCTGGCCATGATTTCTTGCGGGTCGCCTCGACCGACGTCGGATTCGAATTTGACCGCCGCCCTGCCCCGCAGGATGGCTGCCACCCGAGCACGATGCGTGACCACAACATCACCGTTCTTTCGTTGCGTCCACTCGAACCCGACCGGCTTTCCCATCCGAACATTCTGCCAGGAAAGAGCCAAATCGCGGTTGGACGCCACCCCGCTTTGTTGCAGCACCGCACGCATCAGTGCCGCGATGCGTGGTTCGGCGGCCGGGGAGTTATGGCGCAGATTTGGCGATCGGCGCTGGGCGAAACGCCGGTAAAGCTTTTGGAACCTATCGCTCCGCCACGACGTCCAATTCCGTATGGAACGGATTGGCCTAATGATCCTCGTCGCTTTGCTGACCGCCGCATGCTCTTCCAATCCCGCAACGGTCGACTCGCTGGGCACCAGCACCACGGGCGTCGGAAGCACCGCGGGGCGGATCGACGGCCCGGTCTTCACCTCTCCGCCGCCCCCTCCAGGCGAACGTGCCGGCATGGCTGCCCGAGTGATGGGAACGGTCCTGCTGGATGACCGGGGATGTCTCGTGCTCGAACTCGAAAGGGTGCGTTACGCCATCGTATGGCCCGCTGGTACCTCATGGCAGCCCGATCCCCCCGCCGTCCTCCTGCCCGATGGTCAAACCGTCGAACCCGGCACGTCGGTGCTCGGAGACGGCGGCTACCTGTCGTCGGTCACTCACATGACCGGTCGGGAAGTGAACGACGCCGCTGCGGCCTGTGTCGGCCCTACAGGTGAGATCGCCATCTTCAACCTGGGTGCCGAGGTAGCCGTCACAAACGGGTGATCCTCGAGCCGACCGAGCGGCCAACAAAGAGCTCTCAGGAGGGCGCGCTGCGTTGCGCCGCACAGATCACTCACGGCTCTGAGCGATATCGAGCACCCACTGGCGCCCTCGATCCGGCATTATGCCGCTGATCCCAGATAATGGGTTGTCACGTTCTGTGGCTGTGGTCAGCGGCCGACGGCCAGGTCGAGGCCAGGTGTTTGCCGTTCGGTCTCGTCTCGTTCGGTTTGGCGTTTGGCGATCTGCCAGGCGACCCGAGCGGCGACATCACTGCTGGGTGGGGGCGGACCCAACGGGTCGACGTCGTCGGTGAGGGTTGGCCCGGGATGGTCGATAGCAGCGGTCCGGGCTCTGCTGTGGTTGAGGGCGGCAGTAAGGCGATCGAGGGCATCTTGTTGACCTTGGTGGGTGAGGTGGGTGCACTGCTCATCAGCCGGTTCGGGATTGGTGAGGTAGAGGGTGTTGGCTTGCCGGCCGCGGCTCATCGCCACATAGGCCCATTCCCGATCGGTGGTCCCGTCGACGATCACGAAGGTACGGCCGGTGGTGACCCCTTGGGCCTTGTGCCCGGTGAGGGCATAGCCGTAATCGACGTGGCCTTGGTCGAGGTACCAGACAGGCAGGTTGCGGGTTTCGGGGTCACGGTCGAGCTGCACGGTGAGCGTCCTGTGGTCTGGGTCGGCGGAGACAACAGTGGCGAGGTCGCCGTTGAGTACCCCGAGTCGGGTCTGGTTTTGGCGGCACAGGATCCGGTCCCCAGCCTGGAACACCCTTTCCCCTGCTTCGAGGGTGGGTCCGTGGAGGCGGTTGGATGCGGCTAGGTGGGTGCGGGCTTGTTGGTTGAGTTCGGTGACGGTGTTGTTGTTGTGGGCGATGAGCAGTCCCGAGGTGAGGTCACCGGTGGCTGTGTCTTGGCGATACCAGTCGGATATCACCCTCGCCATGGTGTCGTCTTGGTTCTGTCCGATGATCAACCTTCCCTGCTGTCGGTACGCCTCGATCGCTTGGTCTACTGATCCGTGGCGGAGTTGGGTGAGGGCGTTGCGTTCCCATTCGTGTTGCTGGCGGATGTTGTCCGTCAACTCAACGGTGGGGAGCCGGTTGGCGAGAGCCCGGAAGAGGCCACCGGCGTCGATTTCGGGTAGCTGACGGTCATCACCGATCAGGATCAGCTTCCCTTCGGCTTGTTCGACGAGGTCGGTGATGGCGGCGAGTTGGCGGGTGCCGACCATCCCAGCCTCGTCAACGACCACGATTGCACCGTGCGAAAGACCCCGATCTTTCGATTCACCAATCAGTCGGGTCAGGGTGGTCGACGGGATCCCGGTGGCTGCTTGGAGACCGGCGGCGGTCCTCCCGGCCAGCGCCCCACCCAAGATCGGTGTACCGGTGATGGCGGCGAGCTGGCCGATCACTTCCATCACCGCAGTCTTCCCAGTCCCGGCTGGACCTATTCCGATGTCGATGGTGTTGGCGGAGGTGGCGAACCGTCGGACCATCTCCCGCTGCCCGTCGGTCAGCTCGGGGTGGCGTCGCAACCGCCCTTCCACGAGACGGTGGGGTGCAGCCCATCGACCGGCACCGATACCAGCCCTTGCCTGTTCGATGATCTTCTGCTCGGTAACCAACAGCTCGACGGTCGTGTACTTCCGGTGCACGGTGCCGGGGAACAGGCTCCCGTCTCGACGTCGCATCGGTCGAGACACCGTGTCTACGACTGGCTCACCGATCGCTTCGAGCTCGACTTGGGTGAGGTCGTCAGTGTTGGGTCCGGGTAGGACGGGTACAACGTCGGGTGTGTCGAGGAACGTCTCAGCGAGGGATTCGATTTGGGTGCGGGTGTCACCCTCCTGCAAAGCCGCTGCTATCTCTTTGACTACCTCGGCCCGTCCGAAGGTGGAGGCCCGTTCGGTGAGCCCCTCCGCCGACGCCAACCGCTCAAACAGGGTCCGTGGATCGACCGGGGTGACTTCCCGACTCGCACCCATCATCTGGGTGAGGCGGTTGGGGGTGAGTCCCACCTCGGCGGCCCGTTGCTTCCATTCGGCTTCGAGTTCGGCGAGGGGATGGTCCTGCTTTGGGGCACGGGTGGCCAGCACTGCGACCTGCCGGGCTGCCGCCGTGTCTGGGAGGCCTTGGTCTTGGCGCCATTCTTCGAGCTGGTGGCGGCGCCGGGAGAACACTTCGATCTGAGGACGGGTGAAACCTTCGATGTCGGCCATCCCGTTGGATATCGGCTGCCACCGAACCCCCAACCGTTCCGTCAACTCCTTCCGCAGCACCGCTTCGTGGAGGTACCCGGCGGCCAGCTGATACCGATACAACAGTCGGCCGTCCACGGTCCGCCATATCCCATCTGTGCCTTTGACCTTATTGGCGACCACCACATGAGTGTGGAGCTGAGGGTCGTCGGCGCGGGAAGTGAACTCGGTGAACGACGCCGCCACATACCCAGCGGTTTGGATCGGCCAGGTCACCAACCGAAACCTCGGCGACCCGTCCTCGTTGAGCACGGGGTCACCGTTCTCATCGAGCACGGGGGTTTTGGAAGCGCCCCGGGTTGAGGACGCTACCGACTCCAGATACCCCAACGCCGAGGAAGTGGCTTCTTCGAACGCCTCCAACACCTGCTGGCGGGTCTCCTCGTCGCCGAGGGCCCACAGCAGGGACACCGACTTGTCCGCGGAGAAGGTCACATCCCACGCCGCCACCCCATCCTTACGCAGGCTCCGACCCAGCTGTTCGCCGGTAGCGGGGTGCTGACCGTCGAACAGGCGCACCAACCCCTCAGCCGACACCGGCCCCGAAAGGCCCAGCTCGGTGGCGCCGCTGCCACACCACTTCCCGGTGGCGGTACCACCCCGCAGGTAGTAATCCTCCCCCGGTGAGATCTCCCCCAGCTTCCGCAGGTAATAGTCCTTGGCAGCCTTGGCCAAACTCAACACCCCACACCCCCCGAGCGGTAGACCGGTAAACCAAAAGCAACTCGTTGCAGATGCGTGTGTGGCTGGAAGCGATCGGTCGAAAGGGCGGCAACCTGGGTGGAGGCGGAATGGTTGATCCGATCGGGATCTCGATGGATCTTGGCTGTAACGGAGTGGGTGGTCTCATTGTCAATGGCATTTGAGGAGCCGAGATGGTGGTCGGTGTTTGCGTCGAACGGTTCGTGATCCCAGTCCGCAATCACCGCCGGGAGCGTCTCGGAGAAGGAGATCGCAGGGCCCGCCCCATCGAAAGCCACACCTGCGATGGGGTTCCGATCCTCGCTGTTATCGATGCTGCCAACAGGTTCCATGTCGGCTACTAGACACGACCACCCTTTCAGCAGAGTGTCAGTAGCCCTGTCAGGAACCCTCCAACCTGATCGCCGACGATCTCATAGTTGCCCGTTTTGCACCGATCTCGAACATCTCCAAAAAGGCACTCTGAGCAGGGGAAACAACCGAAATAGACTCCGAATGAAAGGGTTGCTGACACTCAAATAACATCCGAATAACAGGGTGCCAACCCAAAGTTGGGGAATGAACAACCTCGAACCGCTGCTCTCAGCCCAACAACTCGCCGACTACCTCGAGGTACCCATCGCAACGATCTACGCCTGGCGCCACCGCGGAGAAGGACCCCCCGGCTTCCGGGTGGGAAGGAATATTCGCTACCGATGGGCCGACGTCGAGCTTTGGATCAGAGGCCGAATCAGCGAACGCACTGGCTGACCCTGCAGGATTCACCTACCTAGGCTCGAGCTCAGCAGTTCCTTCCTGGAACAGCTTCTCCAACAGTGCTCGCGTCGTGTCGAAGGCATCGGGGAAGAGGTGCCCGTAGCGATCAAGCGTGACCCGTGCGGATCCATGTCCGGCGTGCGTCTGAACCTGCAGGGCCGGCGCTCCCGCAGCGATAAGGAAAGCAACGGACGTATGTCGAAGATCGTGGGGAGTGACACTCTCGAGCCCAGCCCGGGAAAGGGCCGGTTGCCAGTACCGGCGGTTGAAATTCGACCTGCGCAGCGGACGGCCCTGCGATGAAGTGAACACCAGCGTCTCTTGGTCGTCCGGAACTCCTGAGAGGTGCCGGACCAATCGATCGACCACGCCGGGAGGCAGGGCGACTGTTCGCGCCCGCTCAGTCTTCGTACCCTTGAACAGGAACCCGCCACCCGGCTTTTCGACGAGGGAGCGAGACACGATCAGCCTTCCCCCGCGATGTCGACGTCACGGCGACGCAGCGCCACGGCTTCCCCCCACCGCAATCCACCGAACGCCATCACCAGGACGAGGGCGTCGTAATCCGGCGCTAGCGCGTCGGCCAACCGGGCCACCTCGGCGGGGGTGAGGTACCGCTCTCGCTTGGGTGGTTCGGGCAGGGTGATCCCTTCCGATGGGTTCTTGGCGATGTAGCCGTTCCGCATAGCCACCCGGAGGACCGCGGTGATGACCCTGAAGGCCTGGCGGCGCCTTGACAGTGACAATGGAAGCTCTGCCAACCATTCAGCCAGCCCAAGGTTGTCAATGTCGCCGACGGGTACGGCGCCCCATCGTGGTAGCACGTGAACGTCCAACAACGATCGGTACCCAGCGAGCGTATTCGGCGATTTGTCCCGCAGAGTGCGGAACCAGCGCTCCGCCAACCTGTCGAAGGTGGTGAGCGCTCGTTTCGGATCGGTGTAGGAGCCGCTGATCAGATCTGCGATGACGTTCTCGAGAAACCGGTCGGCCGCGGCCTTGGTCGGGAAGCCGGCCTTGGTCTGCCGTTGCCCGGCCGGATCCTTCCAGACCGCTCGCCAGGCGATGTTGTTGCGGCTGGCGCTCTTCGTGGGATCCTTCTTGTACTTGTACGTGTGACTCACGGTCGGATTGTAGAAGTGAGCACTTTTCAGCACAAACAGGGCACAGAAAGTTGTGTCTAGCTGGGGTTATGTTAGGTCTGAAAAACCTGGGGTCGGCAGTTCGATTCTGCCCCTGGCCACCAGCAAAACACCGTCGGTCGAGGCGCGGCCTACCATTGCCGGTATGGAAGAACACAGACAGGTAGGACTCGGCTCGATCACCAGGCGCCCGGACGGCATTCTTCACACGGTGTTCGACTTCGACGGCCGGCCGTCGGAGGAGCTGGCTGCCGAATACCTTTCGGCCCGCCGGGATCTGACCGGAGTTACTCCTGCACCGGTACTGCTCGAGCTCGTCAGGCTCCCCTACACGGACCGATCGATCCGATCGTTCTTCATGAGCAACCTGGAGCCGGCTCCCTGCCGGGCCGTCGTTGCGACGGATCCCTCGCTGGTCGCCCTGTTCCGGACCTTTGAGCTGGTGGATCCTGCCGACGTCCCCACCCAGTTCTTCTCCACTGTCGACACAGCGGTGGATTGGATCCACAGCCAGATGTCGGCGAGCTGAGCCCGCAGCGACGCAAGAACGCCCGACTCGTCTGGACCACCGTGAAGCGCCACCAGCCTGTGAAACGACGCTCCGACAACCTCCCGCAGACGCAAAGTTCGGCGATGGTGGTCCACCGCGGGACTATTCGACCGCGGATTGGGACATAGGTCCCTGGCGTCACCCGGGCAGGAACCGCATCATGACCAGGAACCGCAGCCATGCGGTGTTTTGTGCTGCCATATAGGGGAGGGGTTCTCGTGAAAGGCAAAGCATTTGGTTCGACCGCGTTGATACTCGGGGTCTTGTTGCTGGTTGCAGGTTTGGTGATGTTGCTCGTCATCATTCCCGGCATCGCCCAGTTCCCCGAGGACGTCGATTCGAACCGCGCATATGAGGGCGAGTTGAGCGTGATGCTCAACGCCGAAGCCCTGGCGACGATGGATCTGGCCAACATCTTCATCCGCAACGTGCCGGTGACCATCGACCGCCACGTCCAGACCCTCGAGGTCGATGGAGAAAAGGCGCTCGTCCTTGACGAAGCGGTGATGTCCGGTCCGGCCGGGCCCCTCCAGCAGGCCGAGGACGTCTACACGATCGACCGCAAGACGATGCTCTCCATCCCCAACTTCACCGACGACGCCCGGGTCAACGATCGAGAAGGACTGGTCGTCGGCTTCCCGATCGGGACGGAAGCTGCGGCGTACACCGGCTGGAACGGGGACACGCTCGAGACCAACACGCTCACGTTCGTGCAGGAAGAAGAACGCGCAGGCCTCAACACCTACTACTTCACGGCAGCGTCGGGTCCCGACCTGATCAAGGACCCGGTGCTCCTGGCGCAGTTCCCACCGGCACTGCCGAAAGCCGTGATCGAGGGACTCGTCCCGGTGCTGGGTCTTCCCGACGAAGCTATTGCCCAACTCGGGCAGGTGCTTCCGCTGCTCCCCGATCCGATCCCGCTGTCCTACCTCTACACCTACGAGACCAAGTACTGGGTGGAGCCGGACACGGGAGTGCTGATCGACTACGACAAAATGGAATCGCGCTCGGTAGCCATCAACCTCGGTGACCAACCGGTGCCGATCGCAGAGGTCATGCACCTCGAGTACGTGCAGACCGCAGATTCGGTAGCCGACGCGGTGGCCGATGCCGAGAGCGCCCAGAGCCAGCTCCTGTGGCTGGGCACCGTCCTCCCCTACGGCCTGATCGCCGTCGGGGTGATCGTCGCGCTCCTGGGCGTGATGGCCCTGGCCCGCAAGCCGGGGGAAGCAACCGGAAGCTAGTTCCGGCCCCAACCCGAACGGATCTCAATCAAACGGGACCCGGACTCCCCGGAGGAGCCGGGTCCTCGTTCTTGCGCTTGCGCTGGAGCAATCGGTCGAGGGTCTCCTTCCCGGCGATTGGCTCGACCGGCACCTCGTCGGCTTCCACCGGCTCCTCGCCGGCTCTGCGCGCCGACCGGCCCGTGACGGCACCCACGAGCACCAGCCTCCGCAGGGCAACGTCGGTCATGAACAGCAGCAGCGCCGCCGCGGCCAGCCAGGGCCACACCACCCGGCGCGCCTTCCCGGTCACGGGGGCAGCGTCGAACACTGCGCTCATCGGTGGATCGAAGCGGCCGCCGGTGAGCGTTGCCAGGTCGGACATCATCGGTTGATCAGGTTCCCGAAACGAGAACTCCTCGGCAAAACTGGACACGGCTCCGGAGCTGCCGGAGGCAACGGTCGCACCGGCGTCCTCAACCGCCACCGCCACCCAGTAGGCACCGGACTCCGACACCCGGACCTGGCCGGTGAACTCCGAACCGCTCGAGCGGCGCAAGGGGACGAGTTGGACATCGCCGTTCGGGCTCCGCACCGTGGCCACCGCGGCGGCATCGAGCGGAACATCTCCGGCCGCGTAGGAGATCGAGAGGAGACCACCGGAGACTTCCACATCCGGCGGTGTTTCCCGGCCGGCCGGGAGAACGTCTCCAACCACCCCACCCCAGAACTCAACGTACCCGTCCCAGGGAAGCCAGTCCGCCGACCAGCGTGCCGTCGCATCAGACGTCCAGGCGCTCACCCTCCCCAACCCCCGCTGCCAGAAGGCCAGAAGCGGGTCTTCCTCCCCGATCAGCAGCGGAAGCTGTGCCGTCGCTTTGGGCCGGGTCAGGACGTAGCCGTAGAGCGGTGGCGTTGCTTCCAGATCTGCGGTGACCTGAGACCAGCTTCCCAGAATCGGAGTGAACGCACCCTCCTGAGCGAGCGATCGGGCAACCGTCAAGGTCTCCTCGACGAAGATCTCCGGAATCGCTCCCAGGTCGCGGCCCTCGTAGTAGCGGCCACCGCCGAGTTGGGCCATTCGCTGCAAGGTGGTCCCGGCTCCTTCCCCGGTCCCCACGACCGACAGGGTGATTCCACTGTCGGCGATTTCCCCGGCGATGGGCAGCAGGTTGGCCTCATTGGGGTCCCACCCGTCGGTGAACAACACGATGTGACGCAGCTCTTCGCCGGCGCCACTCAGCTCGCGCAGCGCCTCACGAAGGCCCGTGGCAATCTCCGTGTCGCCCTGGGGCGTCAAGGTTCCGAGCGCCGCTTCCGCCGCCGCCGGATCGGGCTTGGGTCCCAGCGGGATCGCCCAGTTGGTCCCGGAGCTGAAGGCCAGCACCCCGACACGGTCCTGGCCGGTCAGCGCCTCGATCGCAGCCGCGGCGCCTGCCCGCGAGATGTCGGTCTTGTTGATCCCACCCTCGATGAAGTTGTCACCCCGGGCGTGGCAAGCACCCATCGACCCCGACGTGTCGATGACCAGGACTTCAGCCACCTTCTGACGGCGGACGAGGTCGTCCGGGTTGCTGATCACCGGAAGCAACTCCTCCAGCGCCGTGTTCTCGTAGCGGCCGAGGCCGAAAGCCTGATCGCCTCCGACCACAACCAGCCCCCGGCCGAGATCCTCGACGTAGGCGGCCAGCCGCTCGGCATCCTGGCCCGCAGGCGCCGCAACGTTGACCAGCACCACGGCGTCGTAGCTGAGGAGGCCGTTGTCCGACGGGATCGTGTTCAGCAGGTCGACGTTCCGGCCGCCGGCGCGAAGTGCGGCAACGAGATCCACCCCATCGCCGGCTTTGCCCTCCACAACGGCGATCTGGGCAGGTCCGAGCACCCGGACCAGTCCCTCGGCAATGTCGTTCTCGAGCCGGGTATCGAAGGATGCCGACACTCTCGCTCCGATCCGGAGGAACCCCGGGTCGGCGGCCGGGTAGGCGATCGTGAACTCGTTCCGCCCCGCTTGCAGCTCCACGTCGAGCGCATCGACCTCGCCGTCCCCGGCTTGCACGAAGATACGGGCCGGACCGGCCGCGTTGGCTCGCACGACGACGGTCGCCTGGATGGTTTCACCAACCCGGGCCGTCGAAGGCACCCGCACGCCTTCGGCGATGGCATCGGGACCGCGGCCGGAGGTGAGGGGAACAACATCAACGGCAATCCCCTGCTCGGCCAGGTCTGCGACGGCGGATCGGGAATCCCCCTCCGTCTCGACGCCGTCGGTGAACAGCACAATGCGGCGAGAACCCTCGGTCGGCAGAAGCACTGCCGCAGCCCGCAACGCCGCGGCGATATCGGTGGCCGAGTCTTTGACCGTGGTGCGAACCGGCTCGGGCTGCCGATCCTGGGCCAGAGCCGTGTCGATCTTCAACTCCTCCCCGAAGATGGCCACTCCGGCCAGATCTCCCGGACGTGACCCGGCGAGTGCTGCCGCCACGAGCGACTCCTGCTGGGCGCGAGCGGCCGGGGGGATCGAGGCCGAACGATCGAGGAGGAAGAGGACCGCTCGCTCCGGCACCTCGAGCGAAAACGTGGGCTGGGCTGCGGCCACGATCACGAGGGCCATGGTTCCCAGCCGGGCCGCCACCGCCCAGCGGTGTTGCCGGGCCGGAACGGTCGGCGTTCCGGCCCGGGCCGCCAGGATGACGGCGAAGGCGGCAGGCACCAGCAGGAGCAGCCACCAGGGATCCTCGAAGGTCGGCAGGCTCATGGACGGGCCCCCTTCGCCGACCGGGCCCGGATGAACCGGGGGCGCGGAGCGCCGTGTCCTATCCACCATTCGGCCACGAGGAGCAGCAGCAGCGCCACGATCAGGGCCGGAGCCCACTCCTTGACCACCGCCGTGGATTCGGAGGCGGCCAGGGTCAGCGGTTGGGTTTCGATCGAGCGTGACATCCCTGCCGATTCGGCCGCAACGAACTGCCGCACGGCTATCGGTCCCGCACGGACGCTCCCGTCTTCGGCGACGTAGGTGACCCGGTAGACGCCGGGAGGGCCGGTCTCCTCGAAGAGGGCAGCATCGGCGGCCGGAACAATCGTTTCTCCTGAGGGCAACTCCACCCGTGTCTCATAACCGGGAGGCGGAGCAAGGAGAATCGGGGTTCCGGCTGCCTCCGGCGTGAGCGAGGTCTCGTCGGCTCCACCCAGCAGCTGCAGCAAGCGGGTACCCAGGACGGGAAACGCCACCTGGACGGGCAGGTTGGACTGGGTGAGATCGAAGGTGAAGTACACGGCCCGCTTGCCGTCGACTTCGCCGAGGAGGATCAACGGCACATCACCTGCTTTCACGAGGGGCAGCCACCCGGGCGCATCGACGACGTCTGCTTCGCCGATCGCCAGGCTGGAGAGGTCGACGTCGTCGAGCAGAGGTTCGCCGGGGCGCTGGAAGCTGGCGGCGGTGTTCTCGATGGTGCCGGTGATGGTCACTCCCGGCGGCGGCACACTCGGCCGGATCAGCCAGGCCGGGGCAGGAACGTCGGTTGCCGGTTCACCGTCGATGATGATGACATCGGGGACCTCGCCGGCGGCAACCTCGAACCCCGGCGTTGAAGCGATCAGCGCATCCAGGAAGACGGATCCGTCACCCAGGGTCGTGACCCGCCGCGCCGGTCCGGTTCCGACGACGAGGTAGGCACGATCGTCCAGCGGGAGCCCATCCTCGAGCGGGGCGCCCGAGTCGTCCTTCAACACCGCCTGCACCTCGAGGCCCGGTTCGGCGTCGATGCGAAGCCCGTCGCGAGCCAAACCACCGGCGGCGATGGCCAGAGGCACGCTGAGGGGAGCCTGCGAACCTGCGGTGATCTCGAGCACCGCCTCACGATCCGTTTCGCCGTAGTTGGACACCTCGACGAAGAGCCGCACCCTTCCATCGTCGCTCCCTTCGCCGCTGAAGGCCGTGATTGCCAGGTTGTCCTCGGATCGAGCGAACAGCAGGTGGTCCACGCCGATCACCGGTTCCTCCAGGGTGGACAACTCGGCGATCCCCCCGTCGGAGAACAGCAGGACACGGGTCGGACGGTCGGGAGTGGCCAGGCTGCGGGCGACGGCCAGGGCTGCCGGGAGATCTTCCATCCCTCCGCTGGGAGCGAGCCGGGCGACCGTGTCGCGAAGCTCGGCCGGGTCACGAGCCAGGGCGGCCAGCACCTTTGCCCGGGGTCCTGCCTCAACGACAGAGATGACGTTCGTCGTCGACGCATCCGACAGCAGATCGAGGGCTCGCTCCTTGGCTTCGTCGAGGCGGTCCGCCATCGCCATCGATCCGGACGTGTCGATGACGAAGACCGTGTGCGGTCCCAGCAGGGAGGCTTCGCGTAAGTAGGGACGGGCCAGCAGCAGCGCGAACAAGCTGAGCCCGATGAGCTGGGCGATCAGGAGCGGCGTGATCTTCAACCGTTGCCACGGGACGGCCGACGTGACCGCTACGCCGGCTCGCTCCCACAACATCACGCTCGACACTTCCTGACGGTGGCGACGGGTCCGCAGCATGTACAGGGCGATCAGGGGAAGGGCCAGGGCGGCCAGACCGAGCGCGGCCGGGGCCAGGAAGTTCATCGCACTGCCTCGACTGCGGCCAGCGCCGCCAGCGTTCGCTCCGCTGCCCCCGGCTCTGCAGGAACCAGCACATAGTCGAGGCCGGCCCGACGCGCCCGGGCTCCGGCCTCCGCCAGGAAGGCATCCCGGGCCGAGCGATAGGCCGAGACGGCATCGGACGAGGTCGAGAGATCAACCGTCTTCTGGCTCTCCGAATCGATCAGCCGCAGATCGCCGGACAGGTTCGGTTCGAGCTCGTCGGGTGCCAGCACATGCAGGACGGTTCCCGAACCGGCCGTTCCCATGGCATCGATCGATTTCATCCAGCCGGCGTCGAACAAATCGGAGATCAGCACGATCGGCCCGCGCAGCGTCGAGTTTCCGATCAGGTTGTGCACGGCGGGCGTCAGGGTTCCGGCTCCTCCCGGCGCGAGCCGTTCCAGCCAGGATTCCAGGACGGGCCAGCCGGCGATGTGACGGCTGGGGGGGCCGGCAGCGAACGAGCGGCCATCCGGTCCCGGAACCTGCACCGGATAGACCCGATCCCCTCCGGCCAGGGCCAGGAACGACATGACGGCCGCCAGTTCCTGAGCCACCCGGAACTTGGTGCCGAATCCCATCGAAGCGGAGGTGTCGACGATCAGGCGCAGCGGCAGTTCGTCCTCGGCTTCGAAGAGGCGCACCATCACGACGCCCAGGCGGGCCCACAGGTTGTGGTCGATCCGCCGGAAGTCGTCACCCAGGGCGTACTCCCGGTAGTCGGCGAAGTCGATGCTCTCGCCGATCTGCTTCGAGGCGTGCCTTCCGGACCATTTGCCCCGCACCCGGCCGCGGGTCCGGAGGGAGAGCCGCTCCAGCCGGGCGCGCAACTCGGGGGAGAGGAGCACGAGGCTCTACTCCCCGGACGCTGGATGGGGATGGGCCTCGAGAATCGCACCGATGAGATCGTCGGGAGTGACGCCGTCGGCCGCCGCTTCGTACCCGAGCACCAAACGGTGCCGGAGCGCAGCGCGGGCCACCCCTCGCACGTCTTCCCCGGCCAGGTTGGGACGTCCGTCCAACAGAGCCAGGGCCTTCCCGCCGAGGACCATCGCCTGGGCGGCCCGCGGGCTGGCGCCGTAGCGGACATACGTCCGCACCGGATCCGGGGCAGTCTCATCACCGGGGTGGGTGGCCGCCACGAGCGTGGCGGAATAGCGGAGAACGTGGGCGGCGGCGGGAACCTCCCGGACCATCGTGCTCATCTCGAGGAGCGTGGCGCCATCCACGACCGGTTCCGGCGTGACGTCCCGGTCCGTTGTGGTGCGCTGGAGTATCTCCACGATGTCGCCGGTCGACGGGAACGGAACGAGGGCCTTGAAGAGGAACCGGTCGAGTTGCGCCTCGGGGAGCGGGTAGGTGCCTTCCATCTCAATGGGGTTCTGGGTTGCCATGACAAAGAACGGCCGGGGAAGGTCGTGGGTCGAACCGCCCAGCGTCACTCGCCGTTCCTGCATGGCCTCCAGCAAGGCGGACTGGGTCTTCGGGGTGGCCCGGTTGACCTCGTCGGCCAGGACGAGGTTGGCGAACAGGGGACCGCGATGGAACTCGAACCGGCCTTCTTGCAGGATGTTGGTGCCGAGGATGTCGGCAGGCATCAGATCCGGGGTGAACTGCACCCGACCGAACGCTACGTCGAGGACTCCACCGAGGGTCTGGAGCAGGCGGGTCTTGCCGAGCCCCGGAACCCCTTCCAGCAACACGTGCCCCTCACAGAGCACCGCCAGGAGGACGGTGTTGACGAGGTCGGCCTGACCGACAATGACCTTGCCTACCTCGCTGCGAATGGCCTCTACTTTTGCTGCGAACTGTTCGGGTGTCATGGCTCCAACTTCGTGAAATAGTCGCGGACGATGTTCTGCAGGTCGTTGGGAATGGTCATGTGGTCGAGCGCATCCAGGGCTTGTCGCGTGTACTCGGTGTGCCGGTCTGCGTACGAGACGGACGGCAGGTTCCGGAGGCCGAACCCCTGGGCCTGCCCGACGACCTGGCCGGGATCGGAACCTTGCAGATCGACGCGGACCTCGTCGCCCAGTGTGAAATCGACCGGATCGAACACCTCGGATCGGCCGACCGGAGCGAAGGGATCGTCATCTCCCTGACCGGGATTGACCGTGCCGGTCCCCGTCCCTCCCCGACCGGGGGTGCCCGATCCTCCCCCGCCCGATACGTTGCCACCGGATACCTGGCCCTGCCCCTGACCCTGACCCTGGCCTTGCCCCTGACCCTGTCCCTGTCCCTGTCCCTGACCCTGGCCTTGGCCCTGGCCCTGCCCTTGGCCTTGTTGCGCATCGGAGAGACGGCTCTGAGCGTCGCGCACCGCAGTCTGGGCGGCGGCGGCCGCTTCACCGTCGGCGATCTGGCCCCGGGCGGCGTCGGCGGCCGCGGCCGCCATGTTCAGGTGTGCGGACGGATCCAGACCCCCTTCCAGCGCATCGGCCGCCATGATCAGTTGCTCGGCCAGCGTCCCGTCTGCCTCGGCCGTGGCCGCCAGTTCCATGAGCCGGGCCGCGGCCGCCCCGGCTTCCTCTGGAGTGAGCGAAGCCGCCGTTGCCGCCAGTTGCTGCAATTGCTCGACCAAGTTGCTGCCGGCCGCCAGCGGCCGACGCTCGATCTCCCGATCGAGAGCCGCCATGGTTGTCTTGCGGGCGAGCAGGGACGGGTCGGCCTGTTGGGCCAGCTCTTGTCTCGCCTCTCCCAAGCGGGCGATTGCCTGCTCCAGGTTCTGCGCTTCGCGCAGCTCTTCAACGAGCGCCTGCAGCTGTTCCTGGAGTTCCGGGGGGAGCCGGTCGGCCTGCTCCTGTAAAGCGTCGGCTTCTCGCTCGATCAGGGCAGCTTCAATCCCGCGCTGTTCGACGACGGCATCGGCCGGGGAGGGGACCAGCGCCAGGACCAGGGCCGCGAAGACACCGAGGACCGCCAGCGGCACCAGCGGGCCGGCCGGCCACACGTGCTCGAATCCGGTCAGCGGACGATGGGAGGCCCACAGCCCCGCTTCCTTGATCTGGTGAGCTTCCGGCTCGGTGATGGCGGGCTTGCCGCTCAGCTCGAGGGCGGTCGAGATACGATCGAAACCGCCCATCCGCTGGTCGGCCTCGATCGCGGCGCGGGCAGGAGAAGGTCGCATCACCACGGACCAGGCCAGGGCGGCCAGCCATCCGGCCCCGAGGAGGCCGGCGGCGGCCGGTTCGACCCACGGGGCGGGAACATAGCGGGCAACGCCGATGACGGCAGCCGATGCGATGGCAACGACGGCCGTGACGGTGACCAGGCGCTGGGTCAAGTCCATCACCAGCAGTTTTCGCCGGGCCCGGGCAATCAAAGAGCGGATCGGCTCAGGCAGCGGCATCGGCCGGCTCCTTCTTGGTGCGCCGTCGGATCCGGATCCGGGCTTTGTTTCTCGGCACCGACACGTGGCCGGTCGCCCGCCACAACACGAGCGCGGTGATCAGCGAGGCCGCGATCAACGACCGCACCCAGAGCGGGCCCCGGTTGGGCGGCCCGTTGGCGTTGCCTCCCGGGAAAGGCTCCTGGAAGGCAACCCCTCCGAAGCCTCCGACCAGGACGTCCGCCCCGAACGGCACGCCCCCGAAGTCGTTGAAGACACGACTGCCCCACTGACGCCTGCTGAGGAGGGTGTCGACCATATCGAACGGGGTAGAAAGCACCATGAACTGATTGGCATTGTCGAGGGGCTCGTCGACCGCCGAAACCAGGGCGATGTACGGATTGAGCCAGGCCGTGTACAACTCCCGTCCGTTCGGACCCCACGTGTCGGTGCGACCGGGAGCGAAGAAGTACACCTCGCCGATCAATGCCAGGGCGGTGACGGCGGCAATCGCGAACGTCCACAGGTATGCCCCCGCCACGGCCCCGCGTGTCGACTTGGCTCGCGCCGACACCCACACCGAGATGCTGCCGATCAAAACGGAGGTGGCGGCGATCACTGCCACCGCCACCAGAACATCGAGGACGCGAACCCCGCCGAAGAGGATGGGGACCAGCAGGATCGGAGCAACAGAGACCAGCAGCAGCAGCTGGTACGCAAGGGACGATCCCAGCTTGCCGAGGACGATCTGGCGAGGCTTCAGCTGGCTGACCTGGAGCAGGGGCAGCGTGAGCCGCTCACGTTCGCCGACGATCGACAGGGCCGCGATTCCCGGCACAACCAGCAGCATGGCCGACAGCAGCAACAGGCTGACGAGTTCGAACATGATCTGTCCGAGCGAGGAACTGATCAGCAGCGGCGAGATACCGCCGAAGAAGCCCGCCTGCCCGGCCCAGGCACGGGCGGCCAGATAGATCAGGTACCCGAGGCCGATCACCAGAACGATCCACAGTGTCAAGAACATCACGGCCCGCTGACGCTGAAAACGTTCTCGAATCTCGCGCATCGTCACCGGATTCAGGTTCACTGCTCGTCCTCCTCGGTGAGCTGCAGGAAGAGCTCCTCCAGTCCGGCCGAATCGACCCGCCAGTCCCACACAGACACGTCTCCGTTCACCAGCAGGCGGAGCAAAGCGGCCACCTGCTCATCACCAACGTCGGCCGTGAACCGGAGGTGGTCGCGTTCGACGTGGAGATCGTGAACGTCGCCGGTGTCGCGCAGGAGCCCCTCGGCGGTCTCGAGCTGCTCGGCCGGGGTGCGCACCGTCACCCGGCGGCTCCCCACCAGCGCCGAGCGGATCTCGTCCATGGTCCCCTGCGCCTTCACGGCGCCCCGATCGACAATCGCCATGTGCGAGCACACGCCCTCGAGTTCCGAGAGGATATGTGACGAGATCAGCACGGTCTTCCCCATGCGGCCCAGCTCTGCGATCAAAGCACGCAAGTGCACCCGGGCACGCGGATCGAGACCGGAAGCAGGCTCATCGAGCACCAGAACCTGCGGGTCGTGGACGAGCGCCCGGGCGAGGGAAAGCCGCTGCTTCATGCCTCGCGACAGGCTGTTGACATCGGCCAGAGCTTTCTCTTCCAGGTCGACCAGGGCGAGGAGGTCACCGACGATGGCCGGACGAGCTTCGGACCGCAGACCGTGCGCAGTGGCGAAGAAGTCGAGATACTCGCTCACGACCAGCCCGTCGTAGACGCCGAAGAAATCCGGCATGTATCCGAGCACCTGCCGCACGGCCCGGGGGTCCTGCTCGGGGTCGTACCCGGCCACGCTGACTTTCCCCGAGTCGCGGGCCAGCAGCGTGCTGACGAGCTCCATCGAGGTGGTTTTGCCCGCTCCGTTGGGTCCGATCAGTCCGGTGATCGACCCCTCCTTGACGACGAGGTTGGCCTCGTTGAGGGCCACCACCGAGCCGTATCGCTTCGTAACTGCGTTGAATTCGATCATGATGACCCCGCCGCGAGGATGAGGCTGCCGGTCGGCAGGTCCAGGTCGTTGAACTGACCATCTGCCAGCACAATCCGGGCCATCAATTCGTTGGTCGGAGAAACGTGCCCGCCGACGGCAAAACTCTCCCGCCACTCGTACGTGTCGAAGGTGCCCGTGGTCCAGTTGTAGACCTCGAGGCTCTCCACCGCAGGAACGTTGCCGCCGCGGTTGCTGATCGTCGCGTCCCCGGCCAAACCGGTGGGAACCCGGAATCGCACTTCAACTGCATCGGCTCCACTGGCGTACAGCCATCCGGGGTAGGCATCGACGAACCCGGCCCCGACGATCCGGACGATGTCGCCCGAGTCTTGAGATGGCCCGACCAGACCCGGAGCATCGAACGGAACGACAATCAGCGATGGTCCCCTGGCTACCTCGGGCGAACCGTCCACCGCCACGAGCGCCGTCAGGTCGTCCGTGAACCCGAAGAAGAAGGATCCTTCCTGCAGCACCCGGGCTTCCTGGCGGTACAGGGTTTCGCTGAGGGGGTAAACCCGCATCCAGGGGTCGGGGCCGCGCCCCGAGAAATCGAAATTGCCCTGCGAAAGGATCGCATCGGCCATGGGGCTGCCCCCCTCGAAGAACCCGACGCCCGGCCGCAGCGTGGCACTGCCCGATTGCCCGGGTTCGAGTGAACCCGAACCCGCCCGCACCGTCGAGCCTTCACCGATTCCCCAGGCCCAGAAACTCAGATTGCTGTCGTTGTGCAGCGTGGCCGTCAGACTGGCGCCGTCCGTCGCCACATCGACGCGAATCGGGATCGGGTCCGGATTCCAGCGGGCGGTCGCGGTGACCGCCCCGAGGTTGGGAAGCTCGAACCCCAGCCGGGTGCCGCCTTCGGGCGACGCCCCGACCCGGGCTTCTATCCGATTGCCCTGACCGAACATCATCGACACATCGAGCGGCGCAACACTCCATCCCGCCGGCGTGTCGAGCGTGTGTTCGCCTTCACCTCCGGCCACGATGATCATCGTCGAGTGGGCGCGGCTCCCGGCGTCCTCCTGCACCACGATCGACGCATGCGTGACGATCCGGTCGTCGAGCTGCGAGCGCCCGGCGATCCACAAACCCGCCAGCATGACCGCGCTCATGACCGGGATGGTGACCCACGCCAGCTCGCGACGATCCATGCGGCGCAGAATCAGGAAGTTGATCGGGCCCACGAGGAGGACATAGAACGCCAGCGCCGCCAGCAGCCACGGGATCCCCGGAGTGGTTGATTGACCGCCCGCGCCGGCGGCTTCGACCATCTGGAACCCGAATTCCTCAACGAACTGGTTCGTCGAAAGGCTGAGGGGCGGAACATCGCGGATGACTGTTCCCCAGTCGGTGATCCCCGCCGGGTCCTCCACGACCACCAGTTCGCCGCGGCCCAGGGATGAAACGGTGGCATCGGCGTGCAGCGCTGCGGTTCGACCCACTTCACCCTCGATTCGTTCGAGTTCATCCGACGAACCGACCAAACGACCGCCATCGTTGACCCAGCTGCCGATGGCCGCCAGGACGGCAGGATCCAGAGCGGCGAAAGCTCCTTTGCCCGCCACCAGGTACGAAAGCGGTGCGAGATCGCCGGCCAGGTCGAGATGCCCGAGCTCGAGGACCGTGAGATCACGTTCGAACGGAACCGTGGCGGCCGCAGCCAGCGACGGGACAACGGTCGGTGCGCCGACGACGCCTACGAGAACCTTGTTGGACGGATTGAGGACCGAGACCACTTCGCGAACCAGCTCGTCTTCGGCACCTTCTGCGAACAGTTGCAGCACCGCCCGACCGTTGTTCGATGCCGCCGGAACCGCCAGTGCGTATTCCTTACTGCTTCCTGCAGGCACCTCGATCGCCGTTGCGAGATTGACGTTGCCGAACGACACCCGCAATTCGCCCACGAACAGCACGTTCGCCGTCACCCGGGCGGTCAAGGTGGTCGGGCGATACGGAGCTACGTAGCCCTGCAGCCCGATCAATGCCTCGACCTCCACGGCTTGTTGTGCAGACGCGGGGGCTGGGACCGCAAGAAGAACGGTCGTGAGCAGCACCAGGAAGCCGATGCGTTTCATCTACCCCCTACGACGTTCACCGAGAGGAATCGGTTCCTTGAATCTACCGGTGGTTCCCGGGTCACGGAGATCAGACTTGCCCGACCGTCTCCGCGTGGAGCAAAAGAGAACGCCGACTGCGCCGCCTCCGGAGCCGGCATCGCGTATGATCGGCCGAGGAGAGGGAGGTTCTATGTCTGACGTCAACCATCAACCGGAGATCGGATCTCGCGACAAGTCGCCGTCCGAGCACCTGGCGGAGGCCGCCGCAGCCGAGAAGTCGATAGCCGACGGGATCGAACAAGCCATCGGCACGCCGGCCAGCATCGAGGAAGAACAGATGCTCGAGGCGGCCGAACTCCTCGAGGTCGAGCTGTCGGGAGACTGACCGGCCGAACCCGCCCGACCCGGAGGGGCGGCCGGTTGGGTCAGTTGCTGAAGGTGACTGCGACCGCCGGGGCCCAGCGCGACGCCATGGTGCTGTAATGCTGCATCGCTTCTTCCATGTCGCCCGTTTCGAGCGCCTCGATCGAAGCCCAGATATCCGCGGCGCTCTCGTCGAGCACCAGATCACCCTCGCTGAACAAGCGGGCGACGCCCCCGTAGTCGAGCTCCACCATGGAATCCTCCGGGAAGTCCTCCAGCCATTCGGCGAGCTCTTCCATGTCGTTCGTAACCGAGCCGTCGAACCCGGCCTCCCTGAGCGCGATGAGGGCCCGCTCGATGCGCTGGGATGCCAGCGTCAACAGTGTGCGGTAGCGAAGCCGGAGCTGGTCGGGAGCCTGGACGATCTCCCGTTCGGAGGAGTCGAACGCAGAGAACCAACGCAACGGCACGTGCCAGGGGGCGGTCAGGATGTGCGACCGTTCCGCCGGCCGCTTCTCATAGAGGCGTTGCAGTTCCCGACCGGCTCGCCGGGCGGTACTCTCCGGGACGATCAGATCGCCGCCTATCTCCCCGTACATGTTGTGAAAGGCGAGCAAGCCTTCCAGCATCCGCAGCCGCGGGTGACGGGGGCAGACGAAGCGCCGCCCGGACCAGTCCGCGTGGAGGGCGTCCTCGTGCATGGATTCGCTCAGCAGGCCGTACCGTCCGGCCCGGAGCGTCTGGAGGGCTCCCGAGTGGGGCGCGGGTTCCTGCGCCGGGAACTTCTCCGCAGCGATGTAGACCCTGAGAAACGACGCCGGTGTCATGGCTTGGGATGCTACCGAAGCTGCGGGCCAAGATCCTTCCACCCCCGGGTCGGCGCGGTCCGGCCCCGCGAACCAGAAGGTCCCCCCGTTAGACTGACCGCAGTTCACCCTTCGAAAGGACGCACGCCCATGGGCGTATTCTCCATGGTCGAGGAGACCGGCCACGAGCAGGTTCTTTTCGGCAACGATCCACGCTCGGGTCTCCGGACCATCATCGCAATTCACTCCACAGCCCTCGGTCCCGCTCTCGGCGGGACTCGTTTCTATCCCTACGAGCATGAAGAAGCGGCTCTGCAGGATGTCTTGCGTCTCTCCCGCGGCATGACGTTGAAAGCGGCCGCCGCCGGCCTCGACCTGGGGGGCGGCAAAGCCGTCATCATCGGCGACCCGCATCGGGACAAGAACGAACGTCTCTGGCGAGCGTACGGCCGCATGGTCGACTCGCTCAACGGTCGCTACATCACCGCCGAAGATGTCGGCACGACGGCTCTCGATCTGGCCATGGTGCGTCGGGAGACCCGATGGGCGTCGGGAGTACCGGTCGAGGAGGGCGGATCCGGGGATCCCTCCCCGGCGACGGCCATCGGCCTGCTGGCTGCCTTGAAAGCAACGGCCGGGTTCCTCTGGGGTTCCGAGGATCTCAAAGGACGGCGGGTGGCCATCCAGGGTGTCGGCAAGGTCGGCTACTACTTCACTCGCCTGCTGGTCAACGAAGACGTCGAGGTGGTCGTCACCGACACCCACGAACCTGCCGTTGCCAGAGCCGTGGCAGACTTTGGCGTGAAGGCTGTCGGAATCGACGAGATCATCGCCGTCGACTGTGACGTGTTCGCCCCGTGCGCGCTGGGAGCCATCCTCAACGAACAGAGCATCCCGAAGCTCAGCTGTGAGGCCGTGGCGGGCAGTGCCAACAACCAGTTGGAGAAGGAAGAGGATGCTCAACTGCTGGCCGAGCGCGGCATCCTCTATGCACCCGACTTCCTGGTGAATGCCGGCGGGCTCATCAACGTATTCGAGGAACTCAACGGCTATTCGGAACAGCGGGCCATGCTTCACGTCCACGCCATCGGACCGCGCACGCTCGACGTGCTGGTGGCTGCGAAGGAGCGGGGTGTGATTCCTCAGGACGCTGCGCTTCAATTGGCCAACGAACGAATCGAATCCATCAGTGACCTCCGGCGCATGTCGCGAGGCGGTCTTACCTGGACCGAAGTCGAAGGGACCTGAGGGGAGCGTTCGTGGAGGTCGTAGCCGAACTGAAGGAAAACCATCGCGACCTGGGTCTGTCGGACGACCAGATCCTCCAGATGTACAGGACGATGCTCGAAGCCCGGCGGTTGGATGACCGTATGTGGGCGCTCAACCGGCAGGGCCGCGCCCCTTTCGTGGTGTCTTCGTCCGGTCACGAAGGAGCCCAGATCGCCAGCGTCATGGCAATGGACCCCGATACCGACTGGTGTCTCCCTTACTACCGCGACGTCGGGGTCGTTCTGGGTTGGGGCTTCCGTCCCCTCGACATCTTCCTGGGCGTGTTCTCGCGTGAGGCCGATCCAACCAGTGGCGGCCGCCAGATGCCCAACCACTGGTCGCTGCGGGAACGGCGCATGTTCACCCACTCTTCGCCGATCGCCACGCAGTACCCGCACGCAGCCGGGATCGCCTACGCAATCCAGAAGAGCGGCGGACCCGGGGTGGTCGCCGTCTACGGCGGCGAAGGCTCGACTTCAGAAGGCGACTGGCACGAAGCCATGAACTTCGCCGGCATCCACCGGCTGCCGCTGGTCGTGATCATCGAGAACAACGAGTACGCCATCTCCGTACCGGTGGCCGAGGAGGTGGCGGGCCAGGTCGCCGATCGAGCCCTCGGGTACGGCATGCAGGGTGTGGCCGTCGACGGCAACGACCCGCTCGCAATGTATGCCGTTTCGAAAGAAGCCGTCGATCGCGCCAGGAACGGCGAGGGCCCCACCCTCATCGAAGCCAAGACGTACCGGTACTACGCCCACACCTCCGATGACGACGACAAGCTCTATCGAACCCGGGAAGAGGTTGAATCCTGGCGGCGCCGCGACCCGCTGATCCTCCTCAAGCAGTACCTCATCGAGACCCGGCTGCTGACCGAAGCACTCGAAGAACAGATGGAAACCGACATCGGCGAGGAGTTGGCCGAGGCGGTCAAACAGGCCGAAGCGGCGCCGGTTGCGGCCGATCCTCTCGCTCGCGTCTACGCCCTGCCGATCACACCGGAAGCACCCACTACGGAAGTCGCGGTCGAGCCAGACGGCGAAGAGGTCAACATCGTCACCGCCATCAACCAGACCTTGCACGAAGTGATGGCCGCCCATCCCGAGACGGTGATCTTTGGTGAGGACGTCGCAGATCCGAAAGGCGGCGCCTTCAAAGCGACCAAAGGGCTTACCGAGGCTTTCGGGAAGGACCGCTGCTTCAACACCCCGCTGGCCGAGGCCCTCATCATCGGGATCGGAGTGGGTATGGCTGCCGCCGACAAGATTCCGATACCGGAGATCCAGTTCGCCGACTTCATCCATCCCGCTTTCGATCAGATCGTTTCCGAAGTCGCCCGCATCCACTACCGGACCAACGGTGACTGGAAATGCCCGATGGTGATACGGGCTCCGTACGGCGGCGGGATCCATGGGGCTCTCTACCACTCCCAGTCCATCGAGGCGTTCTATGCCCACGTCCCCGGGCTCAAAGTGGTGATCCCCTCTACTCCCGGCGACGCCAAGGGCTTGCTGGTCGCATCGGTCGAGGACCCCGACCCGGTGCTCTTCCTCGAACCCAAGAAGCTCTACCGGCTGGCCAAGGGCCCCTTTCCCGCAGGCCCGTACCGGATTCCGCTTGGCCAGGCTGCGATCCGCCGGGCGGGTACCGACCTCACCATCGTTGCCTACGGAACCATGTCCTACTACTCGGTGCAGGCTGCCGCCCTCCTCGCCGAGCAGGGCGTTTCGGCCGAAGTGATCGACCTGCGCACCATCAAGCCGCTCGACTGGCCGACGGTGCAAGCATCGCTGGCCAAGACCGGCCGTCTCCTGATCGTGCATGAAGACAACGAGTTCGTCGGTTTCGGTGCGGAGATCGCCGCCCAGGCTGCCGAGAAGGCGTTTGAACTGCTCGACGCTCCGGTGCGCAGGTACGCCACCCCGGATGTGCCTGCCTTCCCGTTCGCTTCGGAGCTGGAAGCCATGGTGATGCCCAACACCGACGGCATCGTCCGGCATGCGCTGGAGCTGGTGAGCTACTGAGCCCGGCCTAGCTCACCAGGTCGTCCCGGCCGCGTGTTTGCCGCCGGCCGATGGTTGACCGCCGACTCGACGTATCCTTCCCCGATGAGGATCTTCGGACTCGCCTTGACCGGTGTCGCCTTGCTCGTCGCCGGTCTCATGAGCTTCACGACCGTGAACGTCGATCTTGGATACCGCGTCGGCGGGGGCACGTTGGAACGGGTGTCGGAACCATGCGGGTCGCTGTTCGGGATGCTCGCCCTCGGCGACTACCGGGCAGCGGTTCAGGGAGAGAGACCCCCGCAAGCCCGGGCCATCGACCCTGACGGGTCCTCGCTGAGGGAAGCGTGCGAGCTGGTGGCCCGGGCTCGCCTCGTCACCATGACGGCCATCGTTGTCGCCCTGGTCCTGGCCGGGATCGTGCTCACACGGTTGGGCAACCAGCGCCAGAAGCCCATGGACGACCTCCGACCGCTCCCGAAGAAGCAATAGTTGAGCAGTCGGCTGGAAGCCGTTCGCAGAGGCAAACCAATCTCACGAGCGGAGAACTGGAAACTGGAGACTGGAAACTGCGAGCGAGCCGGCGAAGTGACCGAAGCGAGCTATTCGCCGGCGATCTCTTTGCGGAGGGCCAGGGCGTCGTCGGCTCGTTGTTCGTCGAGTTCCTCCATCACGAAACCCATGTGAACGAGCACCGGGGTGTCGACGGTCACCTGGGGCTGATAGAGCAGACACGCCGTGTCGGTGCGGAACCCGAAATCGACCTCGGCCATGGGAACCCCGCCCGCATCCCACGTGCGGATCACCCTCCCGACCGCGCCAAGACACATCAGTCTGCTCCTCTCCAACTCCGCACCCGCATCTCCGGGGCGTGCTCGATGACCAACCCGTTGCCTCCACAGGCGGGACAGACGTCGAGCTTTCCCCCATGGTACGCAACCGAACACCGAAAGCAGACCAGCGAGTCGAACACCGGCTCCCAAAGGACGAGCGCTCCGGCGGCAGCCGTGCCGGTCACGATGTTTGCCCAGGCAGATTCGGCCGCTCCGCGGTCCACCCCCGGCCCGATCTCGAGGATAACCTCGTCGACCCGCCGGCAATCCACCGCAGCCAGGAAACGGCCCGCTACCTCGGATACAACACCCACTTCATGCACCTTCGACCCCCCATTCGGCCAGAACGGCCCGGGCTCGTTCGAGAAGCTCGCCGAGCCGCTCCTCCGCCTGGGGGCTCAATCCATAGCCCGTTTCCAGGGAATACGGCACCAGCCCGACGGCGCGCGCCCGCCGGGGAGCTCTACCCATCAGCCGGGCGGCAACCAGCGTTTCATCGATTCCGACCTGATGCGCCGAGTACATCAGTTTCAAGGGCCGGTAGAGATCTTGCTCATCGAACTCCACTATCTCGCCGGGTTGGGCGCCGGCTTTGGCGACAGCATCGAGCACCAGCAGTGCGTCGCGTCCCTCAATCTCAGGCAGCAGGGCAATCCCCAGTGTCCCCCCGTCGATGATCTCAACTCCAGGAAGATCGAGCTGTTCGAGACGGCGCCCGGCCACCACACCAACTCCTTCATCGGTGAACAGCTCGTTGCCCAGTCCGAGGACCAGGACGCCGGGCCGTTCGGTCATATCCGCTCGCGAGGCAGCCGCTTGTAACCGGTGATGATGGATGACGTGAGACCGGTCTTCTCCTCAATGTCGACGAGCACCACCGAGTAGACATGGTGGATCACGAACCCGATCGTCATCCACATGATGATGTGGTGCACCAAGCGGACCGTCTGAATCGCCGCCAGGTCAAACACCCACCCCGTCGTCGACCACAGAATGCCCTGCGGGTTGGCCAGGGCGGCCAACGCCAGACCGGTGAGGATCTGGAGCAAGAACATGAGAAACAGGAGGGTGTACGTCGTTCCGGCCAACGGATTGTGACCTGCGGCCGGTGGTGGTTCCTTCCTCAAGAACAGGTAGTAGGCCAGGGTGCGCCGCCACCAGACCCTCCGGTACTTGTGGACCGGCAGAAATTGGTGCCACTTGGCCCAGTGGTTACCGATGAACGCCCAGATCACTCGACAGATGATCGCCACGCTGAACACCCAGGCAGAAGCGAGATGCACGGCCCGGATCGTTCCCATCAGGAACGCGTCTTGGTCGCCCGCGATGATGAACGGATTCCCGATGTAGAAGCCCGTCACCGTCAATACCAGCACCGCGGCGAAAACCGTCCAGTGCAAGATTCGGACCGGCAGTTCCCAAACCCGCAGTGTCACCACGTCCTCCATCGGCTGGAGATCGAGATCTTCCGCAGCGATACCCCGGTCCCGATGCGTGAACTCAACCTCTGAGGTCATGTCACCCTCACCTCCACCACAGGATTCCCATCAGCATCCAGGATGTGCGCAGCACACGCCATGCACGGATCAAAGGAGTGCACGGTCCGCAGAATCTCGAGAGGCTGTTCGGGATCGGCGATCGGCGTATCCAACAGGGCCGCCTCGTACGCACCCCGGTTGCCGTTCGCATCGCGGGGACCGGCGTTCCACGTGGACGGGACAACAATCTGGTAGTTCTTGATGCGTTGGTTCTCGATGGTCACCCAGTGCGACAGGCCACCCCGGGGGGCTTCGTGCATGCCGAATCCCAAAGCGGTGTCGGGCCAATCGGCCGGATCCCACAGCTCGCCATTGTGGATCCGGATATCGCCTGCTCCGATATTGGCCGTCAACTTGTCGAGCTCTTCGAGTGAGTGCTCGGCCAACACCAGAGTTTCAACTCCTCGCGCCGCGGTCCGACCCAGCGTTGAGAACAACACCTCCGGTCCAACGCCGAGTTGGCCCAGGACGAGATTGACCACCTCGACCACCCGGGGGTGCCCAGACCCGTAGGCCACCAGCATCCGGGCCAGCGGACCAACCTCAACCGCAGTGTCGTCGTAGCGGGGCGATTTCAGCCACGAGTATTTCTCCTCCGTGTTGAGGAACTCGTAGGGAGGCTCGGGACCGGTGTAATTCGGGGTCGTCTCACCCGAATGGGGATCGAGGGACTGGCCGTCCCCGCCCGAATAGCTATACCAGCTGTGCGTGACGTACTCGGCGATCTTGGTTGGATCCAGTGAATGGACCGTCGAGAGATCCCCTCCCAGGATGACGCCCCTCGGAAGGTAGAGCTCCTCCGGTTGCTTGGCCGGGTTCTGGGTTCCGGTCGGGAAGTCTCCGAACGCCATGAAATTGCCAAGACCGCCACCGATCGCCGCCCAGTCCGTATAGAACGAGGCGACCGCCAGCAGGTCCGGGATGTAGGCCTCCTGAACGAACTTCAGGCCCTGGGCGAGCAGCACTCGCAGTTCCGCCAGGACGTTGGCGTTGATGGCCGCCTGGCTGTTCAAGTCGATCGGGATGGCCATGCCGCCCACGAGATACGTCTGCAGGTGGGGATTCTTGCCTCCCAGCAGTGCATGGATGCGGATGTAGTCGCGCTGGAACTCCAGGGCATCCAGGTAGTGGCTGACTGCCATCAGGTTCGCTTCGGGCGGCAGCTTGTAGGCCGGGTGGCCCCAGTATCCGTTGGCAAACGGTCCCAACTGACCCGCTTCGACAAACCTCGTCAAACGATCTTTCACGGCTGCGAAATGCGAAGCGCTGTTGCGCGGGTAGGCCGACAGTGACTGGGCGAGATCGGCGGCTGCCGCCGGATCGGCCGATAGGGCAGAGACGATATCAACCCAATCGAGTGCATGCAGGTGATAGAAGTGGACCACATGGTCCTGGACGAACTGGCTCAACGAGATCAGATTCCTGATCATCTGGGCGTTCGGGGGCGGAACGATTCCGAGCGCGTTTTCCACCGCGCGGACTGAGGCCAGCGCATGGACCGTGGTGCAGACGCCGCAAATACGCTGCGTGAAATACCAGGCATCGCGAGGATCTCTCCCCTCGAGAATGGTCTCGATCCCCCGCCACATGGTGGCCGACGACCAGGCGTCGGTGATCATCCCGTCATCGACCTGGGCTTCGATCCGAAGATGTCCCTCGATCCGGGTGATGGGATCAACGGCGATCTTGGGCATCACTCCACCTCCCCTTCAGCGAATTCTCCTCCGCCGTTGACCGCCTCCACCGTTCCATGGGCCGCTACCTCGGCTCCCTTACCTGCCCGATGTTGCACCACTTTGGCTACCCCATGAGCGGCAAAGCCGACCGCGGTGGCGCCGGCGATGCCTAATCCGATTTGATCGGCAGTGAGTTCCACACCGAATCCCGAGACCCGGGGAAGCCGTTCGTAGAACGGGCTCATCGCGTCCCAGAATGAGGGTTCGGAGCATCCGACACAGCCATGCCCGGCACCGATCGGCCAGCTCGTCCCGCTGTTCCAGCGGATGGCCGGGCAATTGTGGAAGGTGCTGGGTCCTTTGCATCCCAGCTTGTACAGGCACCAGCCATTCCGATGCCCTTCGTCGCCCCATTCGAGAGCGAATTGCCCTGCGTCAAAATGGGCCCGCCGCTCGCACGAATCGTGGATCCGCTCGCCGTAGGCAAAGAGCGGCCGTCCCTTCGAATCGGTGGCAGGCAACGCCCCAAAGGTCAGGTAGTGCACGATCGTGGCTGTGATGTTGTCGGCATTGCACGGACACCCCGGCAGGTTGATGACCGGTGTACCCGATACCAGCGTGTCGACGCCAACTGCCTGAGTCGGGTTGGGGGAAGCTTGAGGGATCCCGCCAAAGCTGGAGCACGTCCCAACGCTGATGATGGCGACCGCTCCTGCCGCCGCCTCTTCGAGGTGCTGGCGGGCCGTCTTGCCCGCGATGGTGCAATACACGCCGCCGTCCTTGAGAGGAATAGATCCCTCGACGACGACCAGGTAGCCCCCCTTGGCGAGCGTCGCTTCCTTGGCTGCTTCGGCGCGGGCGCCGGCCGCCGCCATGATCGTCTCGTGGTAATCGACGGACAGAATATCCAGGACGAGGTCGGCCACGGCAGGATTGCGAGACCGGAGGAATGACTCTGTGTTGCCCGCACAGTCCTGGAACTCCAGCCACACCAGCCCGGGCTTCTCAACCGCCTGGAGCGCCCGGGCGACGCGCGGCACGAACTGAGGTGGCAATGCGAGCACGGCGGTCAGTCCGGCGCAGTACTTGAGAAACTCGCGACGATCGACGCCGTAGGCTGACAGGCGATCGATCAACGGAGCCTCGGATCGGAGCGTTGCGGCCTCGGCCATCGGAACCCCTCCCTCCGCGTCAGTTGACCCTTGCTAGTCTCCGACGACCCTGATGCAACAGGGCCACAATCCTCTTAACTGCTAGCAGGAGCTTGCACCTTTGTGAATGCGATCACATTCACAAAGAAACCTCAATGTTTCCGGCTCGTTCCCTCAACCCGGACGCGGAGCCACATCACCATGATCGGGAAGGTATGGGAGTCGTCGCGTTGGGGCGGGAGAACAGAGCCCCCCATGACGTAGAGTCGGCATGTGGAGATTGCAGACCAAACCTATGCGTATTTCGAAAGCATCCACCGGGACGTATTCGCCGGTGACCCGGCCTGCAATCCCTCGCTCGCCGTCGAAATCGTTGGACCAGAGGAGGTAGCCGGTCACCCTACGCTGGTGCTCATCACCCCCTGGACCATGAACGGCATGGTGTTCGGCGAGTTGGCGGACTTCCCGTCAACCTTGAGCGTCGGAGCTCGGGCGTATCCGGTGTTCGCCCATTCGCTGCCAGAGCTTGGGCCTTACCAGTCGATCAACCTCGTACCCGACGTTTCCAGCTTCGGGGATCAGGAATCGGCCCGAAAGGCGGCCCGGGCCTATCTCCAGCCGTTTCGAAACGCGGTGGCCAAGGCTGTCGAGGAGATGTCGGTTGACGATCGCGACAGGCGAGACCTGCTACGCGGTTTCATCCCAAAAAGCGAGGGATGATCCGGCTCCCCGGTAACGCCGTATCATCTTGTCCTGACCCTCAGGAGAGATGGGTGACGGAACATACGGATCCAGGTCCTGCACCAGACACGGCCGGCCCGATCCTGTTCGCCCGCTATGCCTATCCACCCAACGAGCGGGGATACTGCGGACCGCCCCAACACCAGACCCTGCTGGAGTACGGAGCATCCGGGGTCGTCGATGGGGGCCTGGTCGAACTGGCGCAGGCGTTTGAGGGTGCCTGGCCCTACCTGCAGTTCATTGCCGCCACCACCGGGATCGCCGACCCGCTCGACCGCAGAGTGGTTGAGGCATACTGGATCGGAAGCGACCTCCTTGATCAGATCGATTTCAAGCTGTTCGGCGATTCCCTGCTCGATCGATTCCGCCCCCGGGCCGGGTCGAACTGGGGGTATCTTGCTGAAGCCATCCCGGCCGGGGTGGTCCCACACCACGCCTTCCATGTCTTCGGGATCTACCCGTGGGTTGGATTGCTCGGCTCGGACCACGGTGACCATCCACTCCTGATCCTCGACCGGTGTCGTATCAGGTGGGGCCGCGTGGTCTCTACGGACGGCGATCAGGTCGTCGTTGACTCGCAACCGCTGCTCTGGGATGGACGATCGCTTTCCCTCGGTTCGCCGATCGCCGAGCAGGTGGTGCGAGCGATCGACGGCGCCGGGTTCGTCGATGATCTCGAACCGGGCGACTGGGTGGCACTGCACTGGAACTGGGTGTGCGACCGGTTGGACGAGCGGACGCTCGCCAATCTGAAACGATTCAGCGCCCGCCAGCTGGAGATCACCAACCATCGGCTCGCCCACCCCGGACCGGCCAACGTCCTGGGGTGAGTTGGAGGCTGGAAGTTCGAACGGACCGGCAACCGACAACGGGAGACCAGGAACTCTCTTCTACGGCAGCGAGAAGCCGGCCACCACCGGGAGATGATCCGAGATCGCCAGGGTGTCGGCGGAGCGCACCGCGTGATCGCCCAGCTCCAACACAGGGTTGAAAAACAGCAGGTCGATCGTCCGGTCCGGTCCCGACACGGCCGGATCGTTGGGATAGTGCGTGAACCAGGCGGAAGCGTCGGCGCCGTCTGCCTCCTCGACCGAAGGCACCGACGGGTAGGTGTCCGTCAGGACTGCCAGCTCGCTTTCGGGCTGGTAGTACGCCCGCTGATCGGCGGGCAGGTTGTTGTACTGGGAGCCGGGTGGGAGCAGGTTGAAGTCGCCTCCGAGCACCCACGGGTTCCCCGCCGCAGTGAGATCATCGATCAGGCTTTTGGCCAGGGCGACCTGCTGCTGCATCGTGTCGGTGCCCTGGGCAAATGCGTCGAGGTGTGTGTTCAAGACGACCAGATCGGAGCCTCCGTCGACCGGCAAACGGACCTCCAGAATGGCGCGCCGGAAGTTGAATTGCTGAGTCAGCGGATCAGACGGCATGATCGGCAACTGGTACCTGGTTGCCTCGTCGATTCGATAGCGAGAAATCGTCGACAGTTTCATCCCCGCCGAACCCATGATGCGGGGATGGGGCACGAAGAGGGCTTTCCAGTAGAGAGCGCTCGCCGTACAGGCATAGTCATCCGGAAGCAGGCCGAGCAGTCGTTCCAGCTGATCTTCCCGGTCGGTCCGGGAAGCGCCATCGTCGACTTCCTGCAGGAGGACAACATCGGGTGACTCGTCGGCAATGACCCGGGCGACCTCGTCCAACGTTGCGGTGATCGACCCGGGCGAAGGCCGCTCATCGGGACCCGACTCATCGAAGAGGTCGTACCAGAAGACATAGCCCTTGCCGGCCATGTACTGAACATTCCACGTCATCACTTCGAGAGATTGGCCCGGCTGCAAGGTCGGTGTGTCCTCCGGGCAGGCAATCGCCTCCGCACGAACCGACCGAGGATGAAAGGTGGTGAGCCACACCGCAGCCACCAGGACCACGACTACGGTCACGAAACCGATCAGGATTCGTCGCACCCATTTCACGTTTCCACCTCGTTGCCCGTTGTCGGAGTTCTCGTTCCGTCCAAGCTACCCGCCATCGCCTACCTGCCAGACGCGGTTGAGGCTCCAGGTGACCCGCTCCCCCGGTCTGGCGACCGGCACCCCGTCCCGCCGGACCTCGACCAGCCCGGCTGCGGTTTCCAGCCGGTAGTCGGTATGGGGACCGCGGTACCAGACGTGGGTCACCCGGCCGGGCAGGTCACCGCCCAGGCCCGCCCAGTCGGGCCGGACCAGCATCGAAGCCCACCCGGCAGACTCAGCGGCCCCCTCGACCTTGACGGTCCTGCCTTCGCAACGAATGACGATTTCCCGGCGACCGGCCTGAGCCACATCGACCTCGATGACCGAAGCAGGGCCGGTCAGCTTCGCCGCCCAGAGATCAACCGGTCTGCTGTAAACCTCGAGGGGAGGGCCGGTTTGCACGACGGTCCCGTCGCGCAGGAGGGCAATACGATCCGCAATGGCCAGCGCCTCGCCCGAATCGTGGGTCGCATAGACGGCAGCCGCCCCGGAAGCCTTCCGCTGCTCCGCCAGCTCCTCCTGCAGCGCAACGCGTAGCGACGTGTCGAGGTGTGCGGTCGGTTCGTCGAACAGGTAGAGCCCCGGACGGCCTGCCAGAGCTCTGGCCAACCCGACGCGCTGCTGCTGGCCTCCGGAGAGCTCGGCCGGTTTCCGATGCTCCAGATCGGCGATCCCCATGCGGTCCAGCAAATCTCGAGCGTGCCCGGTCGCCTCGGACGATTCCATCCCCCTGCGAAGCAGCGGATAGGCGACGGTGGCGAGGGCATCGAGGTGAGGCCACAGAGCGTAGTTCTGGAAGACAAAGCCGACATCCCGCACCTCAGGAGGGTCCCGCCGATCGGTTGCGGCCACCGTCCGACCATGCATCGATATGGCCCCCGCTGCCAGGTCGACGAAGCCGGCGACGGCATACAGCAACGTGGTCTTGCCGGACCCGGACGGGCCAAGAACGGCAACCACTTCCTGGGGCTGCACTTCGAGGTCCACGGATCTGAGGACGGGAGCCGTGTTGTACGCCACCGTGACCTTCCGGCACTCGAGCGGATTGGTCATTGCGCCACCGCCCGCGCCGCTCGCCGGACCAGAAAGACCGGCACGAACGCCACCAGCACCAGCGCCGTGAGCAACACTGCCATCGCCGATGTCACCGTCACGTCCCCCAACTGGCGGAGATTCAAGATCACCACGGCCAGCGTCTCACTCCCCGGACCGTAGAGCAGTGTGGACATCGTCAGTTCGTGAAATGCGAACAGGAAAACAATCGCCCACGCCGCCGCGATCGCCGGGCGCAGCAGCGGAACGATGACCGTCCGCAGGGCCGTGGCAGGACCGGCTCCCCCACTCCGGGCAGCCCGGTACAGGTCCGGCGGAATCGCGTCGGCCGAACCGGAAATCGATCGGTGACCGAGCGCCCAGAACTTCGCCAGGTAGGCAACCAGGATGATCAGCAGGGTGTCGCGCAACCATGGCCCGTAGGCCAACAGGACGGCCACTGCCAGGGCTGAACCCGGAACGGCAAAGGTGAGGATCGCAGCCGTGCCGATCGAACGACCCCCCGGTCGCCGGGCGAGGGCCGCCGCCAATCCACCGAGGAGGACGACCACGGTCGCAGCGATCGCCGCCAGCAGCAGGCTCCGACCGAGCGCCGATCCGTAGCTTCCGGCCAGCGCCTCACCGAAGTTGGCGAGGGTCCAGTTCGCCGGAACGGGCGACAGCCCGACCGCCCGGGTGACCGAGCTCAGCACCAGTGCTCCCAGCGGAATGAGCGCGGTGGCGGTGACATAGACCCACAGGAACAGAGCCGGCCACCAGGATCGTGATCCTCGAGAGCCCGAGCTGCCGGCCGGACCGGCGGTGCGAACCACCTCTCCGGCAAGACCAAACCGGCGGTCGGCAAAGGCCACCACCGTGATGGTGACAACCACCAGCACCGCCGCCAGCACCAGCACCCTGGTGAAGGCTGCGGGTGCAGCCGAACGGGCCAGATCCTGATAGATCCGGGTTGTCATCGTTCCGAATCCGGCCGGCGATCCGAGCAGCGCCGGGATCCCGAACGAGTTGACCGAGAAAACGAACACGAGCGCCGCCGCTCCGAAGAGGGCGGGACGGAGCAGCGGCAGGGTGACCAGGCGGAAGGTCCCCCACTCGTTGGAACCAGCCGCCCGGGCGGCCCGCTCCAGATCCGGGGCCGCCCTCGTGGCCAGACCTGCCGCCACGATCAGGTAGGCGAGCGGTACCGCGTTGACCGCGATCACCGCGACAATTCCCGGGCCACCGAACAAGCCGGGCAAGGTCCATCCGATCGCATCGTCGATGATCCCACCCGGGCCGTAGGCCTGCGTCCAACTGAGCGCGGACACAAAAGGCGGGGTGACCAGAGGGAGCAGCAAACCCAATCTCAGCCAGTTCCGGGCCGGGATAGCCACCCGTTCCGTCGCAAATGCGGCTGCGGCACCGATGAGCACGGCCAGAGCGGTCGCGACCGTACCGGTCCACAGGGTGTTGAACACGACCGTGCCCGTGCCCGACCCTTGCAGAGCTTCCGTAGCGGACGACCACCCTTCCCCGATTGCTCCCCGAAAAAGCTCAAACAGCGGAACCACCACCAGCAGAACGAGGAGGAGTCCGGCCGTCCCCAGGCCAATGGCTGTCCAGCGAGGACGACGGACGGCAACGGGTTCAACCACCAAATATCTCCCGATAGGCCGCAAGCAGCTCTTCCTGACGGTTGAACACGTCCGCCCAGACGGGTGTAACACTCGGACCGCCCTCGACCTCCCAGGCTACGTCGGTCCGCACGGGTTGCCAGCCCGTCCCGGCGATCGCTTCCTGTCCGGCTACGGACAGCACGAGATCCACGAAGGCTCCGGCCGCGGTCGGACGGGTGGTCGAGGCAAAGATCCCGATCGGGCTGTAGATGACGATGGCACCCGGTTCCGGCCAGATGATCTCGATCGGCGAGCCCTTGGCAATGGCGGCCCGGGCCGACGACGCCAGTGTCATTCCCGCCGCAAACTGCCCCTCGGCAACGCCGGTCACGACGTCTCCGGGGGAATTGACCTGCACGCCCCCGTTGGCGGCCAAACGGGCATAGAAGTCGAACCCGAATCCATCCGCCATGGCCAGGTACGCCATAGCTCCCAGGGCCGAGCCGGCGAACGCCGGGTCGGGTATCGCCACGACTCCCACGGCCGGGTCGGCGAGATCCCGCCATCCACGGAGCGGCGGATTCAATCCGGCTTGCTCGACGATCACCATCGAGAGGAGCCGGGTACCCCAGAAGCGGTCCGATCGGAACTCGACCGGCACCTGTTCAACGTCGGCGGGCGTGAAGTTTCCCAGGAGTCCGTCGGCATCGTATTGCTGCATGGAGAGGGGATCGGTCAGCCAGATCACATCGGCCTGGATGCCGCCCTCCCGTTGCTCGGCGGCAATGCGGGCGGTGAGTTCGCCCGTCGGCGCCCGGAACACATCGACGGTTGTCTCCGGGTGCTCCAGGGAAAAGGCCTCGACGACGGCATCAACCGTCTCCTGGGTAACCGACGTATACACGGTTACCACGTCCTCGTCTGCAGGCGAGCACGCTCCCAGAGCGAGCAGCCCTACGAGCACGAGGACGACCCGGCGACCTTTCGTATCAGCCATATCGACCCTCAGCCATCCCTCCGAACGACGCATGAAACCACGGCGCCGACCCCACCGACAACAACCGGGGGCGGCGCCCGTGCCCCGGCAGCCTATCCTGCAGGAGTTCCCGACAACGGCAGCGCATGTCTCTCCTCAAAGATCTCACCCGAATCTTCGGCGACGCTTTCGAACAAGCCGGGCTGGACCGGGCGTTCGGTGCGGTGGCGGTTTCGCAGCGTCCCGAACTCGGCCAGTTCCAGTGCAACGGGGCGCTTCCCGCCGCCAAGGACGCCGGACGACCCCCTCGCGACATAGCCCAGGACATCGTGGATCGGGTACAGGGGGATGATCGATTCGCCGGTCTCTCGCTGGCCGGACCCGGCTTCATCAACATCAGCCTGACCGACCAGTTTCTGGCCGGGGAGTTGCAGCAGGCGGCCGACGACCCCCGGTACGGTGTTCCCCTGGTCGAACCCCTGAAAGTCCTGGTCGACTACGGGGGCCCGAACGTTGCCAAGGAGATGCACGTCGGCCATCTGCGAGCCACGATCATCGGCGACTCTCTGAAGAGGATCTCCCGGTTCCTCGGGCACGACACGCTGGGAGACGCCCACTTCGGCGACTGGGGCACGCAGATGGGGATGCTCATCATCGAGATCGCCCGGCGCCATCCCGGGCTTCCGTTCTTCGATCCCGCCTTCACCGGTGCGTACCCGACTATCGACGTCACCCTCGATGATCTCGAAGCGATGTACCCGCTGGTCTCAGCTCGCTGTGCCGCGGACCCGGACGAGGCGGAACGGGCCCGGATCGCCACGGTCGAGCTCCAGCAGGGACGGGCCGGGTACCGGGCCCTGTGGCAGCAACTCCACGACATCTCCATGGCGGCTCACCGCCGTGATTTCGCCAGCCTGGGTGTCGCATTCGACCTCTGGTACGGGGAATCGACGGTGCACGATCGGATCGATCCGATGATCGAGCGTCTCAACCGGGCGGGGGTAGCGACCGAGAGCGACGGTGCCCTGGTCATCGACATCGCCCAACCCGACGACAAGACCGACATGCCGCCGTTCCTGGTCGCCAAGTCGGACGGTGGGTTCCTCTACTCGACGACCGACCTCGCCACCGTCGAAGAGCGAGTCGATGACCTCGATCGCGAGTTGCTTTTGTACGTCGTCGATGCCCGCCAATCGTTCCACTTCGACCAGGTGTTCCGCGCCGCCCGGCGCAGCGGAATCGCCCCCGGGACCGTCGGGTTGGAACACATCAAGTTCGGGACCATGAACGGCCCGGACGGCAAGCCGTTCCAGACGCGCAAGGGCGGGGTGCTCAAACTGCGGGACCTGATCTCGCTCGTCACCGGGGCCGCCGGGCAGAGACTCTCCGAAGCAGATATCGCGCAGGAGTATCCGGAGGCCGAGCGGAACGAGATCGCCCGCCGGGTCGGCCTGGCCGCCCTCAAGTTCGGCGATCTGAGCAACCACCGGACCTCCAACTACCTGTTTGATCTGGACCGGTTCGCGTCGTTCGAAGGGAAGACCGGCCCCTACCTGCAGTATTCCGCGGTGCGGATCAAGTCGATTCTCCGCAATGCGCAGGAGGCCGGGTTGGCGCCCGGGCCGCTCGTCTCGCCGCGGGTCGATGCCGAACGCAACGTGATGCTCTACCTGGCCCGGCTCCCCGAGGTTCTCGAACGTGCCTTCGACTTGCGGGCACCCAACCACATCGCCGAGTACGCCTACGATCTCGCGACCCAGTTCAATCGCTTCTACGAGGAGTGCCACATACTCCGTGAAGAGGACCCGGCCCTCCAGGCATCATGGCTGACCCTGGTCGAACTGACTCTGGAGGAGATGATCCTGCTCCTCGACCTCCTCGGCATCGAGGTCCCCGAACGCATGTGACGGCCCGTTGGTTGAGGTCCCGGGGTCCGGCAGCAGGTATTCCTGCCCCCGGTGCGTCCTATCCTCTCCTACATGATCATCCGCCCGGCCCGCCCCGACGACAAGGTGGCTATCGCAGCTTTCACCACCGATACTTTCACCTGGGGTGACTACGTGGCCGATGCATTCGACTCGTGGATGGCCGATCCCGATGGTCAGATCCTGATTGCAGCCGACTCCGACGACCGTGCCGTCGGGATGGCCCGGGTTGCCATGCTGTCCGCCATCGAAGGGTGGGCCCAGGCCGCCCGGGTTCATCCCGACTACCGGCGGCAGGGAATCGCCGGGCAGCTCACCCGGGCCGGGGAGGTCTGGGCTGCCGACCGTGGTGCCCTGGTCATGCGACTCCTCACCGAAGCGTGGAACGAGCCGGCCCAGCGCCAGGTTGAGAAGTCCGGATACCGGCTGGTGGCGAAATGGGCCATGGCGCAGAAGGACGTTGGCAGTTCGGTCCCCTCTCCGCCCGGGAACGGTGGCAGGCGGGCGAAGGCAGAAGAGCGATTGCGCCCCGCTCCTCTCCCGGAGACCGAGCCGGCCTTCCTCGCCTGGTCGAGCAGTGATCTGATCCACTCCGCCCATGGTCTGTTTCCGGCCATAGGTTGGATGTGGCGCCGGCTCACCGTCGAGGACATCGACCGGGCCGTCCGCACCCGCACCCTCTGGGAGTGCCCGGCCGGATGGCTGATCGGCTCGATTGAAGAAGCAGGTTTCTGGGTTCCCTGGGTGGTGACGGGACGCGAGGACGCCTACCGGCTCATCAGAGCAGCCATTGATCTGGCCGAAGAGCAAGGCACCGAACGGCTCCGGATGCTCATTCCCCAAACCGACTGGCTGCTCCAGGCCGCTACGCGAGCGAGCCTGGAGCTTCATCCGTCGCTCCTCTACGAAAAGCCACTGGCGTAGCACCGGCAGGACGCCAGAAGCCGATGGCCGGCAGCCGATTTGCTAGAACTCAGGTATGCCAATCGCTCTGCGCGCCTTCGAGATGTCTGATGCAGCGGCGCTGCACAGGATGTTCAATGATCCCGCGCTGGTAGGCCGCCGCTACATCGAGAAGGACCACGGCCCTCGGTCACGACAGCAGATCGACGACCTGCTCGGCACGTGGATCAAAGCAGAAGACGAAACCCACCTCGCGGTTGCCGACGGTGAAGACCTGATGGGTTTTGCGGTGTTCGATCCCAGTTGGGAGCCATTGGCCCCGTTCGTGGTTGTCGTTATCGACCCGGGCCATCAGCGGCGCGGTCACGGAGCCGATGCTCTCGAGCTTCTCCTCGACTATGTCTTCAGAACCACGCCCGCCATCGGGGCGATGACCTGGATCGACGAGTGGAACGACGGCGGCCTGGCCTTTGCCAGCGCCTTCGGTTTCCAGGAGGCCGGTCGGGCTCGAAGAGAAGGTATTCGCGACGGCACGTACTACGCCTCCGTCGGGCTCGATCTCCTCCGCGAGGAATGGGAGGAACGCAGTGGCCATTGAGGGTGCGCAGGTCCGGTTGCGAGAAGAGCGAGCCGACGACGTCGACTTCCTGGCCGGCCTGCGCAATGATCTCGAGACCCAGGCGTGGCCCAAGAGTCTGCCGCCCCACTACACGCGGGAGATGCTGGCGAAACGATACGAGGCCCGAGAGTTCTCCTTCAACCCCGACGAAGGCCGGTTCATCATCGAGGAGAAGGACACCGGCAACCGGGTTGGATTCATCGGCTACATGGGTCTCGCACCGCGCTTCTCGGCCAGCCTCGGCGTGATGATCGCCAAGCAATTCTGGGGCACGGGTTACGCCTTCGAAGCCAACGACTTGCTCCTCCGCTTCATGTTCGAGGAGCTGGGTTTGCGGGTCGTCAGGCTGTGGACTCACTCGCTCAACCACCGGGCAATAGCGTTGGCCGCCAAACTCGGATTTCAGACCACCGTGCAGTTTCGGAGATCCATCTACCGGGAAGGTCGCCTAGGCGGGTCGGTCGTGATGGATATCACCCGGCAGGAGTTCTACGAACTGCGGGAAGACCTCACGGACCGCCTCCCCGACCCATTCGTGGAGTAGTCGTCAGTCGTCAGAGAAGGCGAACCATTCTCGCGGAACTGGGAACTGGGAACTGGGAACTGGGAACTGGGAACTGGGAACTGGGAACTGGGAACTGGGAACTGGGAACTGGGAACTGGGAACTGGGAACTGGGAACTGGAAACTGAATTCGATCTCAGTCGATGAACATGATGGTGAACACGATCAGGGTTCCAATGACCCACAGCGTGTAGAGGACCGGCAACTCGATCAGATCCAACCAGGGACGATCGGCGTAGTAGCGCCGGAGACCCCAGAGGGCGGTAGCTCCCAGCACCAGCGTGGCGGTGATGCCTGCGACTCCGGTCGCCACGAGCACGTCGTTGGCGATTCCAAACGTCGAAGGCAGCTCCTCGACGTACTTCTCGATGAACTTCCCGATGAACAGGAGCAGGCCGCCCACCACCAGCAGGGATCCCGCCCGGATGAGCAGCATTTCCATCTCAGAACCGGTGCGGGTGCGAAGCGCCCGGATCGGACCTTCGACCGCTACGCCCAGGGCGAACGCTCCGAACACGGCAATCACGAGGCCGGAGCCCAACATCTCACCCGTCGAGCGAGTCAAGCCGACGTCGAGGACCTCGAAACCGTCGAGCAGCACGACAATGGCGAGCGAGACGAGAGCAGTGCCAACTACCAGGAGCCCCACATCGAGCGTGGTACCGGTGATACGACGGAACAAACGGAACAAGCGCTTGGCCTCCGGCTCCGTTGTTGGTTGGATCGTGACCTGCGGGTCGTCCACGGTTCCCACTCCTGGATTTCGCATGCGGTCGGCACAGCCTACTCGGGGTCATCCCGACTCTGGAGTTCCTCGTCCTGAATCGATTCCCAATAGAGCTCGATCGGATGTGCAACCCGGTACCAGCTCTCGAGATGGGCCCGCACCTGCATCTCACATCCCGGGTTGGCCGACGCAACCACCGTCGACCCGACCGCCCGGATCTGCGCCGCCTTCTGTTCACCGAATTCGCGGGCCGTGTGCGGACGGAGCAGCGAGTACAGACCGGCTGCGCCACAACACTGTTCGTCGGGCAGGTCGACCGGCCGGTAGCCGGCCGCAGCAAGGATCCAGCGGGGCGCCTCAACGATCCGCTGGGCATGCCGCAGATGGCAGGGATCCTGAACGGCCACCGCACCCAGATCGATCGCCAGGGTCGGAAGCCGGCCGTCTTCGATTGCCGCGGCAATGACCTCGGTGATGTCGCGGGCGCGTCCGGCCAGGATCGACCCGCCGTCCCCGGCCCATTCGGCATACTCCTTGAGGTGGGCACTGCACCCGGCCGCGTCGCTCACGACGAGATCGACACCCCGCAGCGCCCGGACATTCCGGGCGGCCAACCGGGCCGCTCGTCGAGTATCCCCATCATGCGCGGCCAGCGCTCCACAGCAGGCCTGGCGGAGGGGGACCACGACCCGGTAACCGGCTCGCGTCAACAGCTCGACTGCTGCCTCATGGACCGGGGCGAACCAGGCATCCATCACGCATCCGGCCAGCAGGGCAACGGTACCGAGCTGCTCCCCTTTCGCCAGATGCACGGTCCCCCGAAAGGTCGGCCGGGTACCTGCCCGGTCTCTCATGCCGGCCAGGCCGGACTTGAGCGAGGCAGGCAGCAGCCGGATGGCCCCGGTCATCCGGGCAAGCCGCAGACCCCAGGTGGCCATGCGCAACCGGCCGGGGCTCGTCACCAATCGACCGAGCAGGCCGTGGCGCAAGCGGCGAGGAAGCGTCGGGCGCTGCGCCGTCAGCTCGGCCCTGGCCCCTTCCATGGCCCGCCCGAACGGGACGAGCGACGGGCACGCCGTCTCACAAGCACGGCACTGCAGGCAGAACGACATCATGTCCTCGAACGCCCCGTCGAGCGGGACCACATCGTCCGCAACGGCGCGCATCGCGGCGATGCGGCCGCGCGGGGAAGCCGTCTCGTCGCCCGTCAACCGGTAGGTGGGGCAGTGCGGGAGGCAGAGGCCGCAATCAACGCAGGCTGCAAGCTCGGCCGGACGGGGAGCGAACTCGGTGACCCAGCCCACTACAGGCCTCCGGGCAATCGCCCCGGGTTGACGATGCGATCCGGGTCGAACCGGGCGACAACCCGGCGTTGCAGGTCCATGCCGGCCGGAGGCGTCCCCCAGGGATCAAACGTCGCGTACACCGCTGCCGGCGCGCTGGTGAGCACGAGAGCTCCGCCCTGCTTCTCAACCCGGCGGCGTATCTCGCTCACAGTTCTCAGTTCGAATTTGTCGAGGCCGACGCGCGCCTCGCCCACTCCCGGGAGCGCCTGGTAGGTCCACGACTTCGGGAGCTCGTCGAGAGCATCACGCAGCAGTCGCGAGGCGACGCGCAGGGACAGCGTGATCGATCCCGATGGAGGATCCGGCCACTGCCACCCTTCTTGATAGGTGCCGCCGAGTTCCGCGGTGCGAGCCTCGACTTCGGCGAGTGTCCCGGCCAGATAGACCCGCACCTGTTCCCGCTCCTCGACAACGGCCAGGGGCCGATACCCGTACTCCGGTCGACGTTCTGCCAGTGTCACCGTCCGCCGCGCGTCGGGCAGCGGCCACAGCTTGAGGCACACCCGCCCGATCAGGCCCAGCGAGCCGAACGAACCGGCGGCCAGACGAGGAAGGTCGTAGCCGGTGACGTTCTTGACGACGCGACCACCACCTCGAACAACGCGGCCGTCTCCCGTGATGAGATCGACTTCCAGCATTCTGTCCCGCGTCGGGCCGTACCGCAGCCGGCGGAACCCTGAAACCCCGGCGGCGACCACCCCGCCAACGGTTGCATCGCCGGATGCTTCCGGGAGTACCGCCGTCTGGCGGCGTTCGCCCAGTCGAGCTTCGAGATCGGCCACGCCGACTCCGGCTTCTACGACGACCGTCAGGTCATCAGGTTGCCAATCAACAATCGCATTGAGACGGGCAGTGGAGAGGACGAGGACCGGATCGACCCGACCTCCGATGCCCTGATGGGTCCCGCCACCCCACACCAGCACCGGGAGGGCGTACCGCGAGGCGGTCGCCAGAACCTCTGCCGCCCCTTCGAGCGTCGCAGGCGCCACAAACACGGCATCCTCGGGAGCCCCTTCGATCGGGTCGGACAGGTGTCCGGCCAGTCGCTGCTGCAATGCCGATCGGACGGAGGTCATATCCAGGTTCCCTCCGGGACCGGCCGCCCGATGTCGAAGCACCGGGATCCGGCCGGAAGGACCTTGTCGGGATTGAACACCCGGTCGGGATCGAACGCTTCGGCAAGCCGAGCCTGGGCATCCAGATCAGCTTCGGTGAAGACGAGCGGCATCAGGTCGCGTTTTTCCAGGCCGATCCCGTGCTCACCGGAAAGAGATCCGCCCGCCTCGACACATACGGTGACCAGTTCTTCGGCGGCCGCCTGCACTCGCTCGAGGACGCCTTCCTGTGAGGCGTCAAACGCCATCAGCGGGTGCAGGTTGCCGTCCCCGGCGTGGAATACGTTCATCATGACCAGGTCGTAGCGAGCCGCAATCTCGTAGACCTTGGCCATGACCTCGACCAGCTTGGTGCGCGGCACCACGGTGTCGTGGAGGTAGTAGTCGGGGGCGGTTTGGGCCACGGCGCCAAAGGCCGCCTTGCGCCCTTTCCACAGCAGTGCCCGCTCCGCTTCGTCGACGGCCACCCGGACGTAGGTCGCATGATGTGATTCGGCGACCTGCCGGACCAGTTCGGCTTCCGCCTCCACCGCAGCCGGGTGGCCGGTGACCTCGGCCAGGAGCACCGCGGCGGCGTCGGTCGGGAAGCCGGCGCCGACAAAGCGCTCAACGGCAGTCGTCATCTTCTGATCCATCATTTCCAGCGCAGCCGGTACAACCCCCGCCCCGATGATGCCGGACACCGTGGCGGCTGCATCCTCGACCCGGTCGTAGGCGGCCAGGAGGGTCCGGACGGCCGGTGGGTCGGGCGTGAGTTTGACGAGCGCCCGGGTGACGATGCCCAGGGTCCCCTCCGACCCGACCACGATCCCCCGCAAGTCCAGACCGATGGGGTCGGGAGCATCACCTCCGAGGACCAGGATCTCGCCGGCAGCGGTGACGAGTTCGACCGCCAGCACATGGTTCACCGTCGTGCCTTCTGCCAGGCAGTGCGGGCCGCCGCTGTTGTTGGCCACGTTGCCACCGATGGTGCACGCCGCCTGCGACGACGGATCCGGTGCGAAGTGGAGGCCGCTGGGCGCCACATGAAGACTGAGGTCGAGATTGAAAACGCCGGCCCCCACCCAGGCCGTGCGGCTCGCGACATCGGCCTCGATCCCGGTCATGCGGGTCGTAGAGACGATGAGCGAGGGTCTGACGGGGACCGTACCGCCGGCCAGACCGGTCCCGGCTCCGCGCGGCACAATCGGGATCGAGTGGCGGGCCGCGATCTTCACGACTTCGACAACCTCCCCGGCGGTGGCCGGGAGGGCTACGGCGACTACCTCGCCGCGTCTGATGCCGGCATCCTTCCCGTACACGTGCGTGCGGAGCGGGTCGGCCAGAACCCGATTGGCACCCAGCACGTTCTGCAGTTCCCGTACCAGCGTCACGTCTGCCACGCTAGCTCTTCATAGTTTGTCGTTACCAACCAACCATGCCGGAACCCTCAGAACATGACGAGCTGCTCCGTCGCCCGGAACCACTCACCTCAGCTTCCTCCCACCGCTACGATTGCCTCCGACTGCAAAGGGGGTACCCGTGGAATTCAGTCTCCTCGCCATCCTGTTGTTCGTCATCGCACTCCCGCTCTTCATCTTCCACATTTGGGCCATCGTCGACGTGCTCCGTACTCCCCAAGGCACGTGGACGGCTGCCGGGCAAAACCAGGTACTGTGGGGCGTCGTGGTCCTGTTTCTCTCCTTCATCGGGCCCATCCTGTACCTCACGATCGCCCGGCCTCAGTTGATCGCAGCCGGGCAGGGCAGGTAACGCTTTCGCCGGGGTGAAGGTCTGACCCCCATTCCACGATTGGGATCTCCATGCGACCGACCCGAATAGCTCGGAACGCTTCGTGACAACGGTCCATCAATTCCATATTCCCGTCATGGGCACCGGGTTCACCATCGATACGCCCTTGAAAGTGGCCCGTTATGGGATCGACTCGGTCATCCAGATCGTCGACGACGTACTGATCGAACAGATGCGGAAGGTCCACAGCGAGCGGTCCGGGGAACCGTACGAAGAGATCCGCAACGACGACCCCGACGCCCGCGCCCGGCGCATCACGGCTTACTTGAATCTGATGCATCGGCTCGTCGAGCGCCAGATGGATTCCGTGAAGCGCCTGACGTTCGAGCCCGACACCGACCTGACCCTGTACTTCGAGCTTCTCCCGGAAGGGATCCCCAAGGCTGCCTACCGCGAGATGCTGGCCGCCGGGGATGAAGCCCGCAGAGCGGCCCTCCAGACCGACCTCCTCCGCTGCGTTGTGCCCGGGGCGATCGACGTCAACATCATGACCAAGCTGGACCGGGACACCTACCTCGGCAAGCAGAAGCGACCTGCCGAATTCAGCGACGCCCTCTCCGGGCTGCGCGGGTTCGCCAACAGTGACCTCGACGCGGCCGTGGTCTTCTCGGCAGGCTTGAATCCCCGCCTCTTCGGCTACCTCGGTGAGTTCAACGACTTCTTCCCGAATGAGAACGGGCACCTGCGCAAGCGGGTGATCCTCAAGGTGAGCGACTACCGGTCGGCCTTCGTTCAGGGCAAGTACCTGGCCAAGCGGGGAATCTGGGTAACCGAGTACCGGATCGAGTCGGGGCTCAACTGTGGCGGCCACACCTTCCCGACCACCGGCCAGCTGATGGGGCCGATCCTCGACGAGTTCCGCATCAAACGGACCGAACTGATCGAAACCCTTCACACCATCACCAGCGATGCACTGGTGGCCGCCGGCCGCCCATCACTCAACCATCCGCTGCCGCTGCGGATCACCGCCCAGGGAGGCATCGGGACCTTCGATGAGCACAACCTGCTCCTCACCCACTATCAGCTTGATTCCACCGGATGGGGCACGCCTTTCCTGCTGGTTCCCGAAGTGACCAACGTGGATGATGTTCACCGGGCCAAGCTGGTGGAAGCATCGGACGACGACGTAGAACTGAGCGATGCCTCTCCCTTCGGCATCCCGTTCTGGAATTTGCGCAATTCGGCCAGTGACCTTCTCCGCAAGGCCCGGATCGCGGTCGGCAAGCCCGGCAGCGCCTGCCCGAAGGGCTACCTGGCGCTCCACAACACCGAATTCTCCGAGCAACCCATCTGCACCGCATCGAGGAAATACGTAGTCCAGAAACTCGCCCATCTCGATGAGGAGGGCTACACCCCCGAACAGCGAGCAATCGTCGAAGGAGACGTCCTCGCCAAGACCTGCCTGTGCCGTGACCTGGCCGGCGGGGCCGAACTCAACTCCGGGATCAACGACGGGGCCGCCACCGCGGTATGCACGGGCCCCAACATCGTCAACTTCTCCAAGGTGGCAACGCTCAGAGAGATGGTCGATCACATCTACGGCCGGATCTCGCTGCTCACCAACCCGGATCGCCCCCACATGTTCATCCGTGAGATCGAGCTGTATGTCGACTACGTGGGCAAGGAATTTCGGAGGTTCGCCCTCGGGTTGTCGGCCAAGAAGGAAAACTACTTCAACGAGGTCAAGGAGAACCTCCGGTCCGGAGTCGAGTACTACGCGGGTCTGATCGATCGCCTCCCCACCGCCGACCGCTCCCCGTTCGCAGACCGTCTCGAAACCCTTCGCCAGGCCGTCCAGCAGATCGGCGCCCTCGCCCCCGTGTAGAACCCGTTATTGCGCCTAGCTTGCTCACTATTCCGGCTCGTTGGGCGCCAAAAAGCCGGGTCAGATCGTTGAACGCAGGCGCTCAACCTTGCGGTTGATCCCGCCCACGAGCATCTTGAATCCAATCATCTGAACACCGTTGAAGCCGGCATAGTCCTTGGAGGCGAAATAGTCACCGGGCTCGTCCCAGACACCGTGATCGCCGGAGACGGCGCCCATCTGGACAAACGCCTCTTCGTCGAGATTGAACTCGCTGCTCAGTTTCCCCTCGAACGGCGAAATGCCGAACCCATGTCTCCATCCCTTTGCCGCCAGCGCAGCTTCACATGCCCGGAATGCTTGTTGGTCCACGATGTACGAGTCGAGTCGGTGCCAGGTTCCATCGAGCTCGACCTCGGTCCAGCAGTGGGAGACGTGTGACGGCATCGTCAACAACACCGCTTTCGAAACAAGCCCCCGCATGACGTTCGTGTCGATCAAAGCGAAGTGGACCCGCGAGCGAAGACCGGACGCCCTGCAAAGCGAGTGAAAGAGCGTGGCTTTGGTCGTGCAATGGCCGACCCCCGCCGTCAGAACCTCGGAAGCCGTGAGATCGTTCCAACGGTTGGTGAACCCGAACTTGATATCGTCCCGAACAAAGAGAAACAGCCGCTCCAAGCCTGCTCGGTCGGATTCAACGCCCCCGGTCAAGCGCTTGGCAACTTCCTGGATCGACGGGTGCTCCTCGTCTGCATAGCGTTTCATGACACTGCCTCCTTCTGACCAGGATCCGCCGGCATCCAGAAGCTGTCAACCCTCAGGAAGACGGGGGTCCCCAGCCGCCTCCGCCGGGGGTTCTGACCAGCAGGCGGTCACCCGGGGTCACCTCGAACGTGGTCTTGCCGGGAAGCTGCTCGGGAGCCCGGCCTGCCCGGATCAGCCAATCCTCCCCGCAGGCTCCGGGTTCACCCCCGGCCAGACCCCAGGGGGCGACCACCCGGCGCTCCCCCATCAGGGAAACCGTGGCCGGAACCAGGAACTCGATCTCCCGTTCGATACCTTCCCCTCCCGGGAACCGTCCGGGGCCTCCGCTCCCCCTGCGCAACTGGTTCCGGATCACCCGAAAGGGATAGTGGCTCTCGAGCGCCTCAATCGGCGTGTTCTTGGTGTTGGTCATGCCGGTGTGGATGCCCGACTGGCCCGGCTTACCCGGCCGTCCCCCCTGTCCACCCGCCAGCGTCTCGTAGTACGCAAACTCGTCCGAGCCGATCAGGATGTTGTTCATCGTGCCCTGGGAGGCGGCCGGAACCCGATGGGGGGCGGCTTCGGCCAGCGCCCCCAGCAGTACATCGGCGATCCGCTGGCTGGTTTCGACGTTGCCCGCAGCCACTGCGGCGGGAGACACGGCGTTGACCAGCGACCCCGGAGGAGTTGACAGCGAAAGCGGTCGGTAGCAGCCCCCGTTGGCAGGGATGGTCGGATCGGTCGCCACCCGCACCGCGTAGTAGAGACATGAGAGGGTGACTGCTTCGACCGCGTTGATGTTCCCTTCGATCTGGTCTGCCGTGCCGGCAAAGTCGGCCTGCAGCCGGCCACCGTCGATGGTCACGCCGACCGCGATGGGGAGCAATCCGCCCCGCCACTCCATCACGTCTTGGAAACGAAACACGCCGTCGGGGAGGGAGCTCAGCGCAGACACCATCCTTCGCTCCCCGTACGACAGGAGGGCGTCGGCCACCCGGAAGAAGGCATCGGCCCCGGACCGGTTGGCCAGCATCGACAACCGGAGGGCCCCCACCTCATTAGCGCCCAGTTGTGCCGAGAGGTCCCCCAACCGTTCGGCCGGGGTTCGGGTGGCTGCCAGGAAGGGATCCACGAAGGACTCCAGCCACTCCCCGTTCCGGACCGCCGCCACGGGAGCGACCACGTGGCCCTCCTGGTCGATGGTCGTGGCATGGGCCGGCATGGATCCGGGAGCCTCACCTCCCACATCGGCGTGGTGGGCACGGTTGGCCACCCAGCCGATCAGGAGGTCCCCGACGTGCACCGGGCGAACCAGGGTCAGGTCGTTGAGGTGCGTGCCGCCGTGATACGGATCATTGACCGCGTACTGCACACCGGGCTCAACGTCCATATCGCGGAGTACGGCGGCCACCGAGGCGGGCATCGAACCGAGATGCACCGGGATGTGCTCGGCCTGGGCGAGCATCTCTCCGCTGGGAACAAACACAGCTGCAGAGCAGTCGGCTCGCTCCTTGATGTTGGGCGAGTATGCGGTGCGGCGCAGCACGGCGCCCATTTCATCGGCCACCGCGGCGAACTCATTGCGGGCCACCTCCAGCGTGATCGGGTCAATCGTCACCAGTCCACCTCGAGCGCCCCGGACGGGTGCACCGTCGCCCGTTCTCCGTTCCCGAGGAACGACGTGGCTTCGGATTCGAGGATCAGGGCCGGACCAACGACCTCGGTCCCCGTTGCCAGGCCGGGGCGCCACCACACGGAGGCTTGCTCGGAACCCTGCCGGCTCAGGACCGGGCGGGTACCCAGCCGGGCAGCACCACTCGGGGCGATCTCCGGCAGATCAGACCATTGCATCGCCGGATCGCCGGTCGCCTCGGCCCGGGCCGCCACGACCTCGATCGGATCGCCGGGTCTGGCGAAACCGTTTCGTTCCCGATGCGTCCGGTGGAAACGATCGGACAGCACGTCCCAGCCTTCCCCCGGTTGATAGTTCACCGCCGTCTCATGAGACTGGCCCCGGTATCGAACATCAACCAGGCTGCGGACCCGGACCGGCGGCTGCCCCATCTCGGCAACCATCTGCCGGCGCGCCAGGTCGATCACCCCGGCCAGAACGCGGTCGATGCCATCGCCCTCGGCCATCAGCACACCCTGGACCGAGTCGGTGCGGGGCGGGCTGAGCAACAGGCCGACTGCACTGAATACTCCTGCAAAAGGGGGAATGACCACGCCGGCCATGTCCAGGCGGCGAGCCAGGGCGGTCGCGTGCATCCCGCCGGCGCCGCCGAACGCAACGAGGACCGCCGAACGGGGGTCGGCGCCCTCCTCAACGGACACGGTACGCATCGCCCGTTCCATGTGTGCCTCGACCACGTCGATCATGCCGAGCGCGGCGGCGTCCGCGTCCATCCCGAGCCGCCCGGCGAGGTGGGTCAAAGCCCGCCGGGCCGCTCCGGCGTCGAGCGGCATCGAACCAGCCAGCAGCGTCTCGGGAGCGAGACGGCCGACGATGAGGTCGGCATCGGTCACCGTCGGTTCGATCCCTCCTCTCCCGTAGCAAGCGGGCCCGGGAAGGGCGCCGGCGCTGCGGGGTCCCACCCGCAGCGCCCCTCCCGGGTCGATCCAAGCAAGGCTTCCACCTCCCGCCCCGACCGTGTGCACGGCTACCGCCGGCATCCGGCAGGGGTACCCGTCGACTGCTCGCTCATAGGCGACCTCCGGGCGGCCGCCCTCGATCCGGCAGACATCCGTCGACGTGCCACCCATGTCGAAGGAAATCAGCCGATCGTGGCCGAGGGCCTTGCCCAGCTCGGCCGAAGCAACGACTCCCCCGGCCGGGCCCGACAGCAGCACGGCCGCGGGCAGTCGAGCGGCGGACGTCACCTCCATCAGGCCGCCCGAGGAACGCATCACCAGCACCTCGTCGGCGATACCGGCAGCGGCGATCCGTTCCCGCAGGTTCCGCAGGTACCGGCCGGTTCCCGGTTCCAGATAGGCGTTGAGCAGGGTGGTCGACGTTCTCTCGAACTCCCGGAACTCGGGAGCTACTTCCGATGAGATCGAGATAGGAACACCATCGAGGACCTCTGCCAGAGCAGCCGCTACCACGTGTTCGTGGGCCGGGTCGGCATAGGAGTACAGCAACGAAATGGCAACGGCTTCCGGCCGGGACTCCTTGACCTGTTGGACGAGCCGGCCGAGGTTTTGGAGTGGGTGCAATTCGGCACCTGATGCTCCGATTCGCCCCTCAGCTCCAAAGCGCAATGAGCGGGGCGCCAGCGGCGCAGCTCGATCGGCCATCGAGTCGTAGAGCGCCGGCCGGTCCTGTCGCCCGATCTCGACCACATCGACGAACCCCGCCGTCGTCACCAGCGCGGTTCGAGCACCCGAGCCCTCGAGCAGCGTATTCGTGGCAACCGTCGTTCCATGGAGCAGACGGTCGATCGAAGTGCCACCCAGGATCTCTTCCGCTCCGGTGACGACGCCTTCACTCTGATCCGCCGTCGACGAGGTTTTCCCGGACCGGAGCACGGAACCGTCCCAGACTGCCAGGTCGGTGAACGTGCCACCGACATCAACCCCGAGCGCCGGCCGGACCGTCGTCACCAGGGGCTCTCGCTACGATGCAAGGCACCGAAAGGATGGCTCATGGCGATACAAATCGAATCAACCCCCAACCCCAACGCCCTCAAATTCTCGGTTGGAGTCGAGGTCGGCGGACCAAAGACATTTGTGGCCGGCAGAGAGGAAGATGACCCCCTCGCCATCGTGCTCCTGGCTATCCCCGGGATTACGAGCATCTTCATGACCGCCGATTTCGTAACGCTGACCAAAACACCCGACGCGGACTGGTCCGAAATCGCCGGACCGGCGCAGGAGATCCTACAGAGCCACTTCTCCGACTGAGTCGCCGGCTTCAGACGGGTTCCCCCAGATCGGTCAGCCAGAGCGTCAGCGGCCAGCGGACACCGGATCCGTCGGCAACGCTGACAACGACCCGCCAGCCACCGGACCGCCGGTTTCCCTCCACGAACTCCGGCTCGCCACCCCACGCGGCCGACAGGCGAAGAGCGGCCGTCCGGATGAGCTCCGGGACCTCGTCACCCGGTTCCGACCAGGCCGACGTATCAGGCCCGGTTGGTATCTCGACCGGCATCGGGAGGTCGACCACCCGGGTACCGCCCGCCGCGTCGACGTCGACAACCACGTCGACGGCCTGCACCGGCAGACGAAGGTAACTCCCGTCGACACCGGACACGAGCGTTCGGAACAGCACCGTTGTGCGGAACCGCTCGCTCCCGATCGACTCGATGCGAGTTGCAGCGACCCACTCGACATACGACGTCGATCCGGATCCGGTGCCCGGGGGAAGCAGTGAGTCTGCGGGCAGGGCATCGAGGACCGCCCGGCTGGCGGCCGGGTCGCCACCGGACGAGAAGTAGTCGGAAACGAACCACTCGGCTCGCGCCACCGCACTGATCTCACGCAGACCGGGTGTCTCCGCCAGGAGATCTGCTTCCGAGATTGCTTCTTCGAGAGGAAGGGTGGGTGGTGGCAGCGCAACCGCCGGCGGCACGCTCGAAGCGGTGGTCACGGCTACCGCGGGCGTCTCCGGCGACCGGCCGATCGACCGGGCTGCCAGCGCCCCGAGCGAACCGGCCGCAATGACCCCGGCAGCGAGATAGATCATCCAGGGCTTCTTCTCCTGGCGCGGCGCCGCCAGCTCAGCCCACGGGATATGTTCGTAAACCTCGGGCGGTTCGGCCGACTGGTCCGGCTCTGGATCGTGCATACCGGTGACTCCTTCCCCGCCGGAGCGAAAAGCGGGACCGAAACCAAGGTATGGGAAGCCACAGTTGCCTTCAAGAGGTTCGACAGGACCTTCCTAGGGAACCCGCGTCCGGTCCGCTAACGTTCTGGTGTCGATGACCAGTCGTAATCCAGACCCGAAGCCAGGCCGTTGGATCCTCCCGCTCATCATTGTGGGCATGGTGGGGTTCACCTATTTCTTCGTCCAGCAACTGCCGGGCACACAACCCGAGGAAACGACGACCACGTCGGCGGCGAGCACCACCTCAACGACCGGTGATGGCACCGGGGAAACGACGACGACGACCGTCGCGGCCATACCTGCCGAGGTGCAGACCTATGTCGACAAGATGACCGAATCCAAGGCCGAGTTGGCCGGGATCGAAGCCGATCTCCTCGATGTCAACACCCAGCAGGATGCCTCTCCGCGGGTGATCGAGTATCAGGATGCTCTCGCATTGTTCCGCGATGTCGAAGAACGCGCCTCGGTGTTCGCCGACGGGGTCGAGATTGCTGCGCCGCCGGCCGGCTACGAGACCCTGGCCGCCATCCATGCCGATCTGGCCACCGCCGCAGGAAAGATTCGCACCGCCGCCCAGAACGCCCGGGCCGGTTTCGAGGGTCCGAGCGCCGAACCCCGCCGCGAGGCGGTTGCAGCCTTCCAGGCAGCTTCCGTTGAGTTCGCGACCGCCTACGACGCGCTCGTGGCGGCGGCAGCCGCAACCGCCGGCACCGGCGCCTGAGCGGTCACCGACCGCATCGGCAACGTAGCATGATCGGGCTATGACGTTCACCATTCGCCCCATCACGGAAGAGGAACGACCGGAGTTCCGCCGGCTGATGGGATTGGTCTTCGGGTTCGACCCTCCTGCCGAGGGCCTCGAACCGTTCAAAGCGATTCTCGAGATCGACCGGACCGTCTCCGCCTTCGACGGCGACCAGATGATCGGCACCGCCGGCGCCTTCAGCCTCGATATGACCGTGCCGGGAGGGGTCGTTCCGGCCGCCGGTACCACGATGGTTTCGGTGCTCGCAACCCACCGGAGACGGGGCGTGCTGCGCCGGATGATGCGGGCGCACCTCGACGAAGCGCGCGACCACGGAGACGTGCTCGCCGGGCTGTGGGCTTCCGAGAGCTCCATCTACGGACGATTCGGCTTTGGACCGGCCGTCACCATGGTCGACGCCACCATCGATCGTGGGCACGCGACCATGCCGGGACCGCCGAAAGGACCGGGTCGGGTCCGCCTGGTCGAGGATGCTGAAGCCAGGGCGTTGTTCCCCGTCGTATACGAGGCCACGCGCCTCCTCCGACCCGGCATGTTCGCTCGCTCGGATGTTTGGTGGAACGAGCGCGTCTTCCGGGATCCGGAGAGTCGCCGGGGAGGCGCCACGGCCTACCGGTTCGCGGTCTACGAGGAGGACGGAGCACCCCGCGGCTACGTGAAGTACCGGGCCAAGGAGAACTGGACGGATGATGGCTTCCCCAACGGTGAGGTGCGGATCATCGACTTCCAGGCGATCGACCTGGCCGCCGCACGACGGACTCTGGCGCTACATCACGTCCATCGATCTGATTCGCACGATCAGCTATTGGAACTTGCCTGCCGATGCGCCGCTGCAGTGGTTGCTCGCCGATCCCCGCCGCCTCACGCAAAGGATCTCCGATTCGCTCTGGGTGTGCCCGATCGATATTCCGGCTGCCCTGGCGGCCCGTGCGTATTCAGCCCACGGCCGGATCACCATCGGGGTAACCGACCAGTTCAACGAATGGAACAACGGAACGTACCTGCTGGAGACCGACGCGGACGGGACGAACTGCACACGCAGTTCGTCCGTCCCCCTGGTACGCCTCTCCGCAGGTGATCTCGGAGCGATCTACCTCGGGGGCGTCCGGGCCCTGACCCTGGCCGCCGCCGGCCGGATCGAAGGCTCTCTTGAGGACATTCGCCGGGTGGATGCCATGTTCGCCTGGCATCCCGCTCCGTGGTGTCAGGAAGTCTTCTGATCCCGGGACGGGTCGCCCTCGCTGTTGGTCGCGGAGGCCAGCGGCAGGGACAACGAGAACACACTCCAGCCGTCCTTGCGGTAGTACGTGAGATCTCCACCCATCAACTCGGCCAGCCTCTTGCTCACGGTCAAGCCAAGCCCGACCGAGGCCGGCTGGCCCCGACGGTGGTGAGCCCGGTGGTATGCCTCGAAGATCCGGTCATGGTCGGTCTCATCGATACCGGGCCCATCATCGCAAACCTCGAGACGAGCTTTGTCCCCGATCACGCCCAGTTCGATCCGGAACTGACTTCCCCCGTACCGGGCTGCATTCGTCAGGAGGTTGCGGAGAATCTGCCGGACCCGGGTCGGATCGGCCCACACAGCCGGCGACGCGCCGATCGTTCGGATCGTTTCGTGGTCTTTCATCGCCGCCAGTGCATCACGCACGTGAGCTCGCAGGTCAACCTGCTCCGGTAGCACCGAGACTTTGCCGATGTCGGCGCGGGCCACGACCAGGAGGTCCTCGACGATATTGGCGACCTCATTTCCCTGATCGGCGATGAGGTCGATGAACTCTGCTTTCTCAGCCTCGGTAATTGCATCGGATCTATCTCTGAGTTCATTCGCAAGACCCACCACGACGGTGAGCGGGGTCCTCAGTTCGTGGCTCACACTCGCTACGAACTCGTCCTTTGATGCAACGAGCCGCTCCAGACGCTCGTAGGCTTCCCGGCGTTCCCAGAAGGCCGCGATCATCTCCGCGACGGTGTTCAGGAACTCGATCTCGTCGGGTTCCCAGACCCGCTCTGTCTCGCGGTCGGTGAAGCCGACCAGGCCCAGCCACTCACCGTCCACGAAGATGGGGATATCGAGCTCCGATTTCCCGCTGGCTCCCGCGTAGGTTTCGGCTTCGATTCCGTGAAGATCGGCGATCAGAAAAGCGTGAGGCTCTCCTGCTGAGAGACGGGCGAACGAGAGCGGCATCGACGACCACGGCACGAGATCCCACATGTCGGGATGGATTTCATGGCCGGGTTTGCTGGCTTCCTTGACCATCGAACTGCACCAGCCGAGTTGGGGATCGTGCACATTTCGTTCCACGAAGACAGAACTCGCCTCCGTCGCCTCGAGCAAGCTGGTCAATGCCACTTCGAGCGCGTTGTCCACGCCGGATCTGAGCAAGGCCGTCGAACACTGCGCCAGTGCTCGTTCGTAGCGGATGCGACGGTCCCGATCCCGAAGGTTGGCGACGAGCTCCCGGGCCGATTCCTCCCTCGCCCAGAAGGCACCGAACAACGCCGCCGCAACCTCGAGCAACCGGATATCTGCCTCCGGCCACTGCCGCTCGTTGTGTCGATCGGCAAAACCTACCAACCCCACCCAATGGCCCCCGGAGAATATGGGGATACTCAGTTCGCTGGACACCGGCGCGAGGGTCGAGAGGTGGGCGTCGCGCTCGGCTCCGGCGAGGCCGCGGATGTTTGTCTCGAAGGGTTGGCCCTGCTCCAGAAAGGACCGCGCGGTCGGCATCCGTGCCCAGGGAACGAGCTCCCCCAATACCGTGGCGTCATCATGGCCCCCATCCTCCTCGACGCACTCGATGGTCTTGGAACACATGCCCAACTCGAGGTCCATCACATTGCGCTTGAGGAACGCGTAGGTGGTATCGGTTGCGGAGAGGAGAGCCTCCAGTGCCCTGAGCGTGGCAGATTCACCGGGAGATGCCATCAAGGCCTGAGCGCATTTCGACAGGGCGTGTTCGTAGCGGAAACGGCTGTCGGCTTCCCAGGCGAGTTCCCCGAGATCCTTCTCGAGAAGTTCAACGGAATCGTTCCAGGCTCGAGCGTCTGGTCCGAACTGAGGCACGTTGAGGCCGGCCATATCTCGGGCGACGGCCTCATCGGAAAAGGACATGGTGATGTGTCGGCCGTGAGACCTCCACGCTTGAGCCGGCCGCAGACCGGTCCAGCTTTTGCAGCCCGGGTTCCTTGGCCGGCTCTTGGGCGGAGGCCGCTCCCCGTTAGATGTCGTAGTACAGATAGAACTCGTAGGGATGGGGGCGCAGGCGCATTGCGTCAACTTCTGATCCCCGCTTGTAGGCAAGCCAGGACTCGATCAAATCGGGGGTGAACACATCGCCTTTCAGCAGGAAGTCGTGGTCGGCTTCCAGCGCATCCAGCGCCTCTTCCAGGCTCCCCGGCACAGAGGGGAGGTTCTTCAGTTCCTCGGGCGGCAGGTCGTAGATGTCCTTGTCGACCGGAGGCGGCGGCTCTATCTGGTTCTCGATGCCGTCGAGTCCTGCCATCAGCATTGCCGAAAACGCCAGGTAGGCGTTGGCAGCCGGGTCGGGACACCGGAACTCGAGACGCTTGAGGGCGGGCTTCTGCGAGTACAGCGGGATCCGCACCGCCGCCGATCGGTTGCGCTGGCTGTACACCAGGTTGACCGGGGCCTCGTAGCCGGGCACCAGCCGCCGGTAGGAGTTGGTGGTCGGTGCGGCGAAGGCGAGCACCGCTCGCGCATGCTCCAGCAACCCGCCGATGTACCAGCGAGCCATGTCGGACAGGCCTGCATACCCGGTCTCATCGTAGAACAGCGGAACCCCGTCCTTCCACAGACTCTGATGGGTGTGCATGCCGGATCCGTTGTCCTCGAAAATCGGCTTCGGCATGAACGTGACGGTCTTGCCGTACTGCCACGCGACGTTCTTGACGATGTACTTGAACAGCGTGACGTTGTCCGCTTGCTGCAACAGGGTCGTGTAGCGGATGTCGATCTCGGCCTGGCCGGCTGTGCCCACTTCATGGTGATGGACCTCGACTTCGATCCCGGCTTCGCCGAGCACCGCAGACATCTCCGAACGGAGATCCTGGAAGTGATCGGTGGGCGGCACCGGGAAGTAGCCCTCCTTGTACCGGGGCTTGTAGGCCAGGTTCCGTCCGTCTTCGTCGGCGCCGGTGTTCCAGGCCCCTTCTACCGAGTCCACCTCGTAGAAGGCCGAATACTGATTCTGATCGAACCGGGCCGAGTCGAAAATGTAGAACTCTGCCTCCGGTCCCCAGTACGACGTGTCGGCCAATCCCGTTCCCAGCAGGTACTGCTCGGCCTTCTTGGCAACGTAGCGCGGGTCGCGGTTGTAGGGCTCGTGGGTAATGGGGTCGTGCACGAAGCAGTAGAGGAGCAGCGTCTTGCGCTCCATGAAGGGATCGATGAGGGCGGTGTCGGGATCGGGCTTGAGGATCATGTCCGATTCCTGAATCTCCTGAAAACCGCGGATAGAGGACCCGTCGAAGCCGAAGCCTTCGTCGAACGAGTCGAGGTCGAGTTGGGAGGCCGGAATGGTGAAGTGCTGCACCTGTCCGGGCAGGTCGCAGAAGCGGAGATCGATGAACTCAACGTCTTCGCTGAGCATCTCCATAACGTCGGCCGGAGTTTTGGGCATGGTGAGTCCTCTCTCGTTCAATGCTCCGAGGTTTCTACCCGATCGCAATTACTGGACGGTTGCAGGAGTGTGAACGCTGTGTTTCGAGGAGGGATTTCCGTTAGGCCGGGACTGCTGGCTCGGCTACCTTTCCGGGTGAACACCGCAAGGAGTCACCGGAATGGACAAACAAGCTGAGTACGTGCTGCGCACCGTTGAGGAACGGGGGATCCGTTTCATGCGGTTGTGGTTCACCGATGTGCAGGGGTTCCTCAAGTCGGTTTCGATCAGCCCGGCCGAACTCGAAGTTGCGTTCGAGGAAGGTATGACGTTCGACGGGTCGGCCATCGACGGATACGCCCGTATCCAGGAAGCCGACATGATCGCTCGTCCCGACCCTTCTACGTTCCAAATCCTCCCCTGGCGGCCCTCCACACAGGTGGCCAGCATGTTCTGCGACATTCTCACAACCGACGGCGAGCCCTTTGAGGGAGATCCCCGCTGGGTGTTGAAGCGCAACCTCCGCAAGGCAGCCGAGTTGGGCTACGGCTTCTACGTGGGTCCCGAACTCGAATACTTCTACTTCGAGGACACTTCACCGGAACCAAAGGTGCTCGATCGGGGTGGATACTTCGACCTGACCCCGCTCGATGTCGCCCAGGAATACCGCCGCACGACCATCAATGCGCTGGAGCAACTGGGCATTCCGGTGGAGTACTCCCACCACGAGGTCTCGCCGAGCCAGCACGAGATCGACCTGCGGTACACCGACGCCCTGACGATGGCCGACAACATCATGACCTTTCGGCTGACGGTGAAGGAAGTAGCCCTGGAACACGGGATCTATGCCACGTTCATGCCCAAACCCCTCGAGCGGCACGACGGGAGCGGTTTTCACATGCACCTGTCGCTCTTTGAGGGCGACGAAAACGCCTTCTACGAAGCAGGCAGCGAGAACCGGCTGTCGAAGGTCGCGCAGAAGTTCATCGCGGGACTGATCACCCATGCCCGGGAGATCACAGCGGTCACCAACCAGTGGGTCAACTCGTACAAACGGCTGGTGCCCGGATTCGAGGCGCCCGTGTACGTGTTCTGGGCGCGCAACAACCAATCGGCGCTGGTGCGGGTCCCGACCGTCAAGGCGGGCAAACCGGCCAGCACCCGGCTCGAGTACCGGTCGCCCGACTCGGCCTGCAATCCCTACCTGGCGTTCTCGGTTCTGCTGGCCGCCGGGCTGCGCGGCATCGAGCAGAACTATGAGCTGCCGCCCGAGATGATGGGCAATGTGTTCGACCTCACTTCGAGCGAGCGGGCGGCGGCCGGCATCCAGCGGCTTCCCGAGACACTGTCGGAAGCGCTCGACCTCATGGAGAACTCGGAGCTGATCGCCGATGCGCTGGGCGAGCACGTGTTCGGCTGGTTCTTGCGCAACAAGCGCAAGGAATGGGACCGCTACCAGCACCACGTGTCGAAGTTCGAACTCGAGGAATACCTCCCCATCCTCTGATGCTGGTCGCCGTCCACCCTCCCGAGCCCTCGAGCGAGCTGGCGGAAGCGCTGCTGCTCGCCGGGGCCGAGATGGTCCCCCTGCCGGACCAGCCCGCGGCCGGTGATTGGTCCGTGGCCGTTCTCGAGGTCGGCGACGAGCCGGCGCCGATCCTCCGGAGAGCACGAGGATTGGCCGAGGATCTGGGCGTCGATGTCCTCCTGGTGGTGGACCGCACGCAGGCCGGCATCGTCGGCGAGGCAAGTTTCGTTGCCGATTTCTTGATCGGACCACCGGATCCTGTTGAGTTGCGCCTGCGCCTGAGCCGCCTGACCCGGCAGGAGCCTGCCGACGAGGTGATCCGATTCAAAGACCTCGAGTTGAACACCGCCACCTATCAGGCCACCGTCATCGACCGGCCCGTCGACCTGACCTACATGGAGTATGAGCTGCTGCGGTTCTTCATCGAGAATCAGGGGCGCGTCTGGAGTCGCGAGCAGCTGCTGTCCAGGGTGTGGGGCTACGATTATTTCGGCGGGGCGCGCACCGTCGACGTGCACGTCCGGCGTCTCCGCTCCAAGCTCGGCGAGGAGCGGGCCAGCTGGATCACCACGGTTCGCTCGGTCGGGTACCGGTTCGGCTAGTCCCCGTTGTGGCACTCATCGTGCATGAATATTGAGCAAGTTAGGCGCCAGAACCGATCCGTCCGGTAGGGTTTCTAGAGCGCTCACGAAAGGAACTCCCATGGCGGCTCCTGAGGCGATCGACGCCTTGAAGAAGGTTCCTCTTTTCTCGACCCTCGACGACAGTCAGATCGGCACGGTGGCCAAAGAAGCGAACCCGCGCGTTTTCTCGGACGGTGACCTCATCGTGAAACAGGGTGACACCGGTGCCGCAGGGTTCTGGATCATCCTCGACGGTTCAGTCGAGGTGCGGCGAGGCCCGGCAACACTTGCGACGCTGGGCCCCGGTGAGTACTTCGGGGAGATGGCGCTCGTCTCCGACCATGCGACACCCCGCTCGGCCGATGTCGTTGCCATCGACGAGGTTCACGCGCTGCAGCTCACCCGATGGGACCTGCGCGGTTTGATCCTGGCTCACCCGGAAATTGCTCTCTCGATGCTGGCCGACCTGGCCGATCGGATCCGCCAGGCGGACGAGGCACTGGCCCGCCGCTAGCCGCCGGGAGTCGCGCAGTCGGGGAGGTTGCTGCAGCCGATGGCGTGGAGCGTGCCGGAGATGTCGGCGACGAAGACCACACCGGTGCCGGGTGCCGGTGAGGTGACCGACCGGGCGCCCAGGTTGTAGCTCCACAGTTCTTGCCCGTCTTTGTCGACCGCCCACAGCCACCCGTCGTCGCTGGTGAAGTAAACGCCGCCGTTGACGACCACCGGCCAGCGGACCACCCCGGGCAGACCACCCAGCACGTCGTCCCCGGGGAAGGTCCACAGTTTCTGTGAGGTGGCAAGGTCATACGCTTCGAGGTAGCGGCCGTTGCCGGTGTAGAGAATGTCACCGTCGATCGCCGGGGACGACTCGACCGGAGCCGACAGCGTGACCGAAGGAGCCGGACCGCACGACCCCGCCCGGACCGCGTCGATCGATTGGCTGTCCCGGGTCGGGATGTAGATGATCCCATCGACGATCACCGGTTCCGACGTGATCGACACACCACCCCCCGGATAGCAGACCTCCCCGGTCCCCGACTCGGCGTCGATCTTCCACAACACGCCCGCCTCGGTCCCTACATACACAAACCCGTCCAAACCGACCGGAGCCACCGTCACCTTGCTCCCCGCCTCGAACGGCGCTTCCCAAACGGGCACCTGCAACTCACCGGCGTCGAGAGCCCACACCTGACCGTCATCGGTCCCGAAGAACACCCGATCATCCATCACCAAAGCCGCCGCCGAGATACCCGCCAGGGGCGGGTCGGCCAGCACCGGGAACGTTGCCGTCGTAGCACTCGCCAGGAACGCAGACCGGGACCGGAACCGCCCATCCGCCGACCCGAAGAACACCCGCATCTCCGTGTCGGTCGAACCCGGACCCGCTCCCGGGGCGGTCACCTCGGCCACGATCGGGGCCCCGACCACCGCATCCGCAGTTTCAACGTTCCACAGCGCCGGCGGCCCGGAGGTGACTACCAGCCCGTACAACGTCCCGTCGTCCGACCCGAACATCACCGTCTCCCCGAAGATCGCCGGTGACGAGCGGATCTGGGCGCCTGTCTGAAACTTCCAGTAGAAACCATCCGCCGACGGCAACATCGGACGCGACGACGACACTCCCGGCAGACCTGTGCGATCCGGGTCGTCAAGATCAGACCGGAAACTCCACTGCCCGGCAACCCGATCCGTCTTCAACGGAACCCCCAGATCTGTCTCCCAGGGTTCCGGCGGCAACGTCGTCGTGGTCGTCGTCGGGGTTGTCGTCGTCGGAGCCGCCGTGGGAGGGGTCACTTCGTCGGGGCCGAACAGGTTGACGGCCAGGATGCCCCCCACTGCCAGCACCGCGGCTCCGCCCAGTCCGGCCGCAACGAGTTGCCAGAGCGGACGCCGGCGCGGCCTTCTTCGGAGGCCACCGGCACGCCGTTGCGCCGGGCTGAGCAGCGTGTCGATCGAGCCGAACCCGGCCGCGGCCAGGGACTCCTCGAGCTCACCCTCCAGCTCGGCCACTGCAGCTTCGTAGGCCTCGTCTTCAACTTCGGGGGCGGCGAGGGCCGGAGCTATTGAAGGATGCGCGCTCCACTCGTCACGCCACTGCTCGGGAATGTGCTGCGCCATCTCCTTCACTGCAGCGATGACCGCTGCACCGGCCGGCTTCGTCCAGAGGTTCCCGGCTTGCAGCGCTTCGGCCGCCACCGACGGCACTCCGAGTTGAACCGCGAGGGCGGCAGCGTCTTCGGCAGACCTCGAGTCCTTCTCATGAACGGCCCGGGCGATGAGCAGCTGGGCCGCCGTCAGATACCACTTGTTGTTCAGCAGCTCATCGGTGAGGGTGAGGGCCTCGTCTTCAGGCCACGGCACACCGCGAGCACCGTCCAGGGTCAACTGCAACACCCGGATCTTCAGACGCCAGCGCCAGCCATCGATACCGGGGGGCGTCGTATCGATGGCTTTCTCGACTTCCTCGGTTGCTTCGGCCAGGCGTCCCACCCCACCCAGGGCCTTCGCCCGCAAGAACCGAGCAGCGTTCTCCCAACCGAGCTGCTTCTGGATTGCCACCGCCAGCATGTCATCGGCAGCCGCGAGAGCATCCTCGTAGCGGTGGATCACAAGAGCGCCCTCAGCGAGACTCATGTGGGGGATATGTGTGATCGGCAGACCCGAACCGTCGGCATCCTTCATGGCTCGCTGCCGGGCAGATAGACCCTCGGCGATCATGCCGCGCATGAACAACGCTCGCGACCATTGTGCTTCTCGGTCACTGCGCCACGAAACGCCGCCCAGCCGCTCGGCTTCTTCCGTCACTTCGGCGAACTGGACCTCTGCTTGCCGGGCCTGGCCGCGATCAAAGACAATCCACGCGCCATTTACGTGCACCCAATGGAGCTGCATCGGGGTTCCGACACTGCGAACGATCTCCAGGCCCTTCTGGTACTCGGCATCGGCTTCAACGCCAAAACCCATGCGGTTGATGATCCGGGCATGGAGCGTCAGGAGGGAACCATGCTTGGCGGGCTCTTCGATCGCCAGCGCCTCGTACAAACCCGCAGCGGCATATCGTTCCGCCACCTGGGATCGCTGGAGATCGAGCGCCACCGAGGCGGCATACCCCAGGGCGTCAACCTTCCGCGAGCCCGTCAGCAGCTGAGCGGCGTGGTCGGCATCCTCGAGCGCCAGATCCAGCCACACGGCAGCCTGGTAGCACTGGGCCCGAGCCAGCCGCAGACGGCCCTCCAGTTGCGCATCGTCCGAACCGGATGCTTCGCATGCCTGGAGGGCTCCCTGGACGATCGGCAGGGTCTCACCGAAGGCTTGCCGATCTGCCGCCGCCAGCGCGGCCGTCGACAACAACCGGAGTGCTTCGTCCCAGCGAGCCGCTCCGAGGTAGTAACCGCCGACCACGGCAGGCTCCCGGTCGTCGAGACCGAGGTGCGTCTTGGCATCCGCTAGTTCGCCGAAGGCCCGGGCGCGCCGCACGTCGCCCATCCGATCGGCGACCCGCTCCGCCGCTGCCGCATTGACCGGCATGAACCCTTCGGCCGATTCGCGCAGCAGACCGTCACCCGCCAGCGCCTCGCCCAGTTCCAGCACGTCGTCGCCCGACATGGAAAGCAGCGCCGCAGCCAAAGGCAGCGAAACCGGTTTGGCAGCAAGGCTCACGGCCTCGACGAGTTTGCGAGCGGGCCGATCGAGCCCGGCGACCCGATCCGACACGCCCACAGCATCCGGCGGTGGTCCGGACGCGACGAGTTTCCCGTTTTCCCATGCCAGGTTCCCGGTTGCGAGCCACTGGTCAACGCTCTCGACGAGGTCCTGGGAGAGGCCGCCGGAACGGTCCACGAGCGTGCGGGCAACCTCGGGGGTGGCTGTGGCAGAAGCCACGTCGTCCACGGTCAACGGATCCAGCTTGTATTGCTCGAAAGACCCCACCCGGGCCGCCGTGTCGGTCAGCTGTCGAAACGCAAGTTCCCGGTACCCGGTGATCTCGGTGTGGGCCACTAGCACCAGTATCCCGACGTTCGCTGCGGCCAGAACTCCCTGCAGGGTTGCGAGAGATGTCCCATCGGCCCATTGCGCTTCGGAAACCAACCATGCCGCCGGCTCCGACGGCACCTCCTCGAGCGAGATACCCAGCGCCTCCGCCAGGCCGCCGGAGTTGGTGACGCTGGCCGGGAACAGCGCCGTGCGGCGGGTTGCCAACCCTGCTGCCCGGATACGTTCCTGACACTCGTCGAGAAGTGCGGTGCGGCCCGATCCGGCAACGCCGACCAGGGAGATGACCGCTACCCGTCCGGCCTGAACACGTTCGATTGCGCGGTCGATCGCTTGGAGTGGCTCGGAACGGCCGAGCAGAGCCAGATTGGTCATCTATACCTCCCGCGGGAGAGAGCATAGGGAAAGTCGGCCCGCCGCGCCCGGCAGAATCAGCGGAAGAAGGTCAATCGGTGGCCAGCAGCAGTTCGAGGACCGTCTTTTCGATCTTCGGCTCGTCCGACCAGCGCTCCTCGAGGTTCTGCGTCGCCACCCAGCCGTAGAGAGCTTCCCGCAGGTCGTCGCTGTAGCCCTTCCCTTTGCCGGTCTCCAGACCCCGGGCGATGAGCGCCCGTCGGATCTTTGCAGGCAGCGGGGCCTTGATCTCCACCCATTCGAGCGAAACCGGATTAGGGAAGAACAGCTCATGGACCCCGAGGAGGCGGTCGAGTTCCTCGATGGGGTCGGCATGGTCGTCGACCCGCAGATCGACGGCGACATCAGATCCACCAGCGTACCCGCCGCCGGCCCGCACCACGAGCAGGGAGGCGGACTGCCGGCCCCGGCGGTCGCCTCCCGCTGAGTCGCCGGCTGCGAGAGCGGTCAGCAGGCGGCGTGCCAGGGTGCCGCCGCTCGCCTCGAAAGCTCCCCCCATGGCATCGACGACCTCAGGGCCCGTGAGAATGTTGCCCTGGCAGGCATACCCGAGGCCCGTCCTCCCGCCGGCCCAGGCCAGGCAATCGGCCCCTGTGTGGGAGGCCGTCTCGCCCTTTCCGTCAACCATCCCGACCTGACGCTGCGAAGGGAGATCGTCGGCTGCCAGGAGAGTGTCCAAAGCGGCTACAGCGTTCAGGCCGGAGGCGAGATGGGCCAATCCATCCGGGCCGAAGGCAACGTTGGCCAGCGCCTGGGTTGCTACGGCCCCCACCCCTGCTTGGGCCCAGGGCACCACGGCGCCGACCGCGAGAAATCGTGAAGCCACGGCCACCCCCCACTCAGGTCCGGCGAAAGGATCCCAGGCAACGATGGAGAAGGTCATACGGGAGTCTCCAGTCTCCAGTTCCCAGTTTCCAGTCCGGCCGAATACCCCGGCGGCTGCCAACCGTGCAAGGAGAGCGCTACCGGCATCTGGTCATCGGGTACCGGCAACTGTCTATCCGAACTCGATGCCTTGTGCGAGGGGGAGATCGTCGCCCCAGTTGATGGTCGTCGTCTGCCGGCGCATGTAGGCCTTCCAGGAATCCGATCCTGCTTCACGCCCTCCGCCGGTCTCCTTCTCTCCACCGAACGCTCCCCCGATCTCGGCCCCCGATGTTCCGATGTTCACGTTGGCAATGCCGCAGTCTGAGCCCAGATGCGACAGGAAGGTCTCGGCCGACTTCAGCGAGTCGGTGAAGATAGCGGACGACAATCCCTGCCGGACGCCGTTCTGAACGGCAATAGCCTCGTCGAGGCCGTCGACCGGAATGATGTAGAGCAACGGGGCGAAGGTCTCCTCCTGGAGGATCGGTGCGTCCTTGTCCATCATCACGATCGTCGGCTCGGCATAGGCCGGACCCAGGTCGGGCAACCGGTTGCCTCCGTACAGAATCTTGCCGCCCTGCTCCCCGGCGATCGCCAGCGCCGTCATCATGTTCTCAACGGCGGTGGTATCGACCAGCGGCCCCATAGCGTTGGCGGTGTCGAGCGGATCGCCGATCGCTACGTGTGCGTATGCGGAAACCAGGCGCTTCGCTACCTCATCGACAACCCCACGTTCCACGATGAGCCGGCGCAGCGACGTGCACCGCTGACCAGCCGTACCGACTGCCGCAAAGAGGGCGGCCCGCACGGCCAGATCGAGATCGGCGTCGTCCATCACGATCATGGCGTTGTTGCCGCCGAGTTCGAGAATCGACCGGCCCAAACGCTTGGCGACACCGGCGCTCACCTTGTAGCCCATGTCACACGACCCCGTGGCGGAGACGAGCGGAATCCGATGATCGTTGACGATGGCGTCGCCGATGTCGGCACCACCCCCGACGACCAGGTTGAAGACCGCCTCGAAACCCGACCCCTCCATCACCTGATGAGCGATGTTGGTGACGGCGATGGCGGTGAGGGGCGTCATGCTCGACGGCTTCCAAACGTTGGTGTCGCCGCAGACTGCCGCGATTGCCGAGTTCCAGGCCCATACCGCAACGGGGAAGTTGAACGACGTGATGGAAGCGACGGGACCGAGCGGATGCCACTGCTCGTACATCCGGTGGCGGGGCCGCTCCGACGTCATCGTCAGACCGTACAACTGGCGGGAGAGACCCACGGCGAAGTCGGTGATGTCGATCATCTCCTGGACTTCGCCTTCTCCCTCGAGCAGGATCTTGCCCATCTCCAGCGACACGAGCGCCGCCAGCGGTTCCTTGTGCTCCCGCAGCGCATTACCGAGCAGCCGAACGTACTCGCCCCGGCGCGGGGCCGGCAGCATCCGCCATTCGGCAAAGGTATCGACCGAGGTCTGGATCACCTGCTCGTACTCTTCGTGAGAGGCCCGCCGGACCTTCGCCAGAACCTGGCCCGTGGCCGGGTTGATGCTCTCGATCTCCCGGCCCGTCCCGGGCAGCCACCCTCCCGCATACACCCCGGAGTTCGACTCCTCGAGTCCCAGCCGCGCAAAGACTTCAGATCTATCCATGGTCATACTCCTAGTAGCTGCGAGCCGCGATCACTTCGATCTCGACGAGGAATCCACCGGGAAGCGCCGCGACCTCAACCGTTGAGCGGGCCGGGGGTTCATCCTCGAAATAACGCCCGTACACGTCGTTGACGGTCGGGAAATCCTTCATGTCGGTGAGGAAAATCGTCGTCTTGGCCACATCGTGCATCGTCAGACCGGAGTCCCCGAGAATTACCTTCAGGTTCTCCATGATCTGCCGTGTCTGGGCGGCGACGTCGTCGGGAGCCCGCTCGCCGGTTGACGGGTCGATCCCAACCTGCCCCGATACAAAGACAAATCCGCCGGCCTGGATGGCGACCGAATAGGGACCGAGGGCATTCGGGGCGTTCGGTGTTTCCAGCACTCGCTTGGGCATGACATCTCCTCGAGAAAGGATATTCCACCAGGCTACAAGGCGACGGGCGGCCCGAATACGCCGGAAATGAAGAAAGGACCCCGGCAGGGCCCTTTCTGTCGCGAAGGGTACGGCTCAGCTGAAACTGCTGCCGCACCCGCAGGACTTGGTGACGTTGGGATTGTTGATGGCGAATCCTGCGCCCATCAGGCCTTCCTGATAGTCCAGGGTGGATCCACGCAGCATTTCGGCGGACTGGTTGTCGACCACGACCCGGACCTCGCCGTACGTCTCGACGATGTCCTCTTTCTCGTCGATCTCCGTGTCGAAGAACATCTCGTAGGAGAATCCGCTGCAACCGCCGGGACGCACGCCCATGCGCAAGAACAGAGCGGGGTCGCCTTCGGATTGGATCAAGTCCTTGATCTTGTTCGCGGCGTTGTCCGTCACGATGACGGCACGCGGTGGAACGGATGACTTGATCGAGACCAGCTGATCCATGGACGACTCCTCCATCTTCCTCAATGGACCGGCATTATAGGTCAGATCCGGCCCAACATTCCCAATATCTTCGTAGTGCTAATACCTTCGTACCATGGCTGCCATGCCAACGAAAGAGCAGATCCTTCAGGCCCTCCGGGGCGTTGTCGACCCTGAACTCGGCGGCGACGTCGTCGAACTGGGGATGATTCCGGACGTCACCATCTCCGAAGACGGAGTGGTGACCGTCGGGATCGCGCTGACCATCGCCGAGTGCCCGATGCGATCCCAGATCGAACAAGACACCATCCGGAAAGTGGGCGCTATTCCCGGCGTTCGTGAGGTCCGGGTGCAGACCCGGGCGATGACCAAGCAGCAGCGGGCGGACGTCATGGGCACCGCCCGTCTCAAGGCGCGGAGAACGCCGAGCCGACCCTCGTGAGCCCGCTGACCCGGGTGATCGCAGTCGGGAGCGGCAAGGGTGGCGTCGGCAAGTCGTCGGCCAGCGTCAACCTGGCCCTGGCGATCGCCGATCTCGGATACCGGGTGGGGTTGCTCGATGCCGACATCTGGGGATTCTCGATTCCCCGCATGCTGGGCACCGAGGAGCGCCTCGAGGCGGGAGAAGACCGGGTCATCATTCCGGTCGAAGCTCAAGGCATCAAGGTGGTCTCGACGGGCCTGATCGTCGAGACCGAGGAAACGGCGTTGATGTGGCGCGGCTTGATGCTGTCGAAGGCGCTCGAGCAGTTCTTGAAACAGGTCGCCTGGGGCGATCTGGACTATCTGGTCATCGACATGCCGCCCGGCACCGGTGACATCCAGATGGCCCTCTCCAGGCTTCTCCCCCAGGCGGAGATGGTCGTGGTGACTACCCCCCAGCTGGCCGCCCAGAAGGTGGCCGTCCGGGTGGCCGACATGGCCCGCCGCTCCTACGTGCCGGTGATCGGGGTACTGGAGAACATGGCCGGTTTCGAATGCGGACACGGCGAGGTGTTCCACCTGTTTGGAAAGGGAGGCGGCGACGAGCTGGCCCAATCGCTGGGCGTGCCGCTGATCGGTCGCATCCCGCTGGACGAACACATCGTCAGCGGTGGCGACCAGGGAACCCCGGTGGTTAGGGCCCACCCACAGAACCCATCGGCCCGGGCCTTTGCGGATGCTGCTTTCCGGATCACTGAGCTGGTCCCACCTGCGCAGGATGAAACCTGTACCGCCCGGGTGGCCCGTCTGCTCGAGGCTCTGGATGCGCCGGCCGACGCCGATGTTGAGAGCGTGGCGACCCTTCCCTGATGTCGAGTCCGCTGTGGTTATCGGGTGGGTGCGGGCACTAGTTACTTGGTGGGAAATGGAAACGGCCCCCAACTCCTGAGGCGCAAAGCCCGATACTCATGGAGAACGTGCCAAGGTGAATGGGCCGCTGGGAGGCGAACCACCACTCGAAGTGCTGGGAGACAACCTAGATCCCCTTCCCTGGGGACCGCAAAGCAGAGGACCGGCGTTAAGCCGGTCCTCTGCCGTTGATCGACCCGCTGCGATTACTCGGTCTTGTGCCTCGCATGACTGCTGACTGATGGCTGCAAGCGAAGCGAGCTACCCGCAGAGCCCTTTGACCAGAGGGTACGGATTGACGGCAGCACCACCGCCCGGGTGATACTCGAAGTGAAGGTGCGGGATGTAGTCGGGTGCGTTCCCCGACGTGCCCATGTAGCCGATCAGCTCTCCGGCCGACACGGTCTGCCCGACCCGCAAGCCATCGGCCCACGCTTCCAGATGGGCGTAGTAGTACTGATGGCCGCTGGTTCCCTTGAGCCAGATGGTGATCCCCCCGAGGCCGCCGTTGCCCATCCTGAGAATCGATCCGCTCTCCAACGCTACGAGCGGCGTCCAGCGGGCACCGAGCATGTCCACTCCCTGATGAGAGCGGCCGCCCGATCGCGGGGCACCCCAGGTGTCGGTGAAGCTGGTGAAACCATCGACCGGGCAGACGTTCCCGCCTGCCGGTGGGGATGGTGCCGCGGTTGTCGTCGTGGTCTCACCGGACACCGTGGTCGTGGTTTCGCCGGCCGCCGTTGTCGCGGTGGCGCCTTCCGTCGTCGTTGACGTGCTTGCGGTGGTGGTCGTCGACGCGACCGTGGTCGTCGTGGCTGCAGCCCGGGCGGCAGCCTCGGCTGCCAGGCGAGCTTCTTCGAGCGCCCGCAGACGCGCCTCTTCTTCGAGCCGGGCCCGCTCCTCGGCCGCGCGCTGGGCGACCAGGGCGACGTAGGTGTTCTGGGCTGTCTCGAGCCGGGCCGTCAACTGCGCACCGACCGTGCTGAGATCAGACACCACGGCTTCTTGCTCGGACCGGGCGGCCTGGAGCTCGGCCAGTTGCCGATCGTATTCCGTCTTGATGATCTCGAGGTCCCGCAGGAGTTTGGTATCGGAGGTTCCCAGTTGCTCGAGGTAGCCGATCGCCACCTCAATGCCACCATCGAGATCCTCGACGAATAGCAGGGAGATCTGAGCGGTGCTCGACTCGATGTACATCTCGACCGCCCGTTCCCTGACGAGCTGACGGGTTTCGCCGAGTTGGATCCGCGAGTTGAGCGTTGCTTGCTCCAGGGTGGCAACCTGGGTTTCCAACTGTGCCGATCTGACAATGGCAGCTTCGTACTGAAGGGCAAGCTGGTCTGTTTCCGTCCGGAGAGCAGCCAGCTCGGCCTCGGCCTCGGCGATGTCCTGCGGGGTCACCTGGCCGATGGCCGGGACGGCCAGCAGAGCAACCACGAGGAGGGCCCCCAGGAGGCGTAGCAGAGGTCTCACGTCGTATCACCGGCGGGAAACACTTCACCCTGGCCGCCGGATCGGATTGCACCCTCGGTCTCGAGCTTGGCCAGGTGGGCGCGTACCGACAGGGCGGCCAACGGATGGAGAGCCGGGTCTACATCCTGGTACACGGCCTGAACGATCTCCATGACGGTGCTTGCTCCAGATTCAACGGCTGAGAGCACGTGCTGCTCCCGCTCGAGGCGGTGCTCGATGTACCCGGTCACGATACCGGCGGGATCGTCCATGACAAGTCCGTGCCCCGGGTAGAGGAGCGTGAGTTGCAGTTTCTGCAGCTTGCGCAGGCTTGTCAGGTACTCGCCCATGTCTTCAACGACGACCGAGGATCCGCCCATGATGTGGTCGCCGGTGAACAAGTCTTCCCCCAGCAGGAAACAGAGATGGTCGCGGCTGTGCCCCGGGGTGTGAACTGCTTGAACTTCATCGGTGCCGAACGCCACTCGATCTTCATCGGCCAACCGCAGGTCCGGCTTGAAACCGGGTCCCGGCCCAAATCCATAGGCAGGAATGCCGAGTTCGGCCGCCAGGGGGTTGGCGAGCGGGGCATGATCCTCGTGGGTATGCGTCACCAGAATGCCCACAGGCTGGATCCCGGCGAGCGTTGCCAGGATCGCGGCTTCATGAGACCGGTTGAGCGGGCCGGGATCGATCACGAGAGCCTCGTCACCGGAGGTCACCAGGTAGGTGTTGGTGCCGGGACCCGTGAACGGACCCGGGTTGGGTGCGAGGATTCGTTCGACCTTCACCACCGTCGGTTCTCCCAGTTCATGAACGCCGGGCCCATTGTCTCACGACCGACGCGATCGGGATTTGCCGTCGATACAATGCTGTTTCCGACTCGGTGTGGGAAAAAGGATGCCATGACCAACAATTCGAAGACGCGCTGGCTGGGACTTGCCACGCTCAGCGTCGGTGTGGCGATGATCATCGTCGATGCCACGATCGTGAATGTTGCCATCCCGTCGATCATCGAGGATCTCGGGATCGAGCTGGTCGATGCAGAGTGGATCAACACCATCTATTCACTGGTCTTCGCGGCACTCCTGATCACGCTCGGGCGTCTGGGCGACCTCTACGGGAGGAAGCGCCTCTTCCATGTCGGTCTGGTCGTGTTCGTCGCGGCGAGCATGCTGGCCGGCCAGGCGCCCACCGGGAGCCTGCTGATCGCGGCTCGCGCCCTGCAGGGCATCGGCGCCGCCATGATCCTCCCGTCCACCCTCTCGATCGTGAACGCCAGCTTCCAGGGTAGGGAGCGGGCCATCGCCTTCGGGATCTGGGGTTCCGTCATCGGCGGTATGGCTGCCGTCGGTCCGCTGCTGGGCGGCTGGCTCACCACGAGCTACTCGTGGCGATGGGCTTTCTACATCAACGTTCCCGTCGGCGCTTTGGCCTTGATCGGGTCCGTGCGGTGGGTATCCGACAGCCGGGACGAGGGGGCCCAGAAGGGCTTCGATCCGATGGGCATCGTGACCATCTCCGTTGGATTGTCCAGCCTCGTGTTCGGCCTCATCGAGGGATCCCGGTACGGCTGGTTCGAGCCCACGCGACCATTCACCGTCGGGGGCTGGACCTGGCCGTTGGAATCAGTATCGATTGTCCCGTTTGCGTTCGCCCTGGCTGCCGTATGCCTGCCGCTCTTCTTCCTGGTGGAGCAGCGACGGGCGGCAACGGGAAGACCGGTGCTGTTCAACCTCGCCCTCTTCGGTATCAAGAGCTTCCGGTACGGCAACTTGACCGCCGCCACCTTGGCTCTCGGAGAACTCGGCATGATCTTCGTCCTCCCGCTGTTTCTGACCGCCGTATTGGGCTACACAGCTTTTCGAACCGGACTGCTGCTCCTGGCGTTGGCGGGGGGCGCCTTCCTCGGCGGCCCGGCAGCCGCCGCTTTGGCTCAACGATTTGGACCCCGGCGGGTGGTGACGACCGGCATGTTGATCGAAGCAGTCGCCATCGGCAGCATCGCGTTGCTGATCGATCCCGGGATGACCGGCGCCCGCCTCATCCCCTCACTCTTCATCTACGGCATCGGAATCGGGCTGGCGACCGCCCAGCTGACCAGTGTCATTCTGGTGGAAGTACCCCCTCGCAATTCCGGGCAGGCATCGGGCATGCAGAGCACGTTCCGCCAGATCGGATCGGCGTTCGGTATAGCCCTCGTCGGAACCGTTCTGGCCACCAGCCTCGGAACGCTGTCGGCCGACCGTCTCGCGAGCGTGCCCGGTCTCCCACCGGAGGCCACCGCTGGAATCGCCGAAGCGATGAAAGCCTCCGCCGGTCAGATCGTCGGCCAGCTCGGTGAGCAGCCCGGCTCCGACGCGGTGGTCGACGTGCTGCGAGGCGTCTTCGTCGATTCGGCCAAGCGGGCGGCCCTCACGGCGATGGTCTTTGTCCTGCTCGGATTCGCCATGAGCTGGTTGCTCCCCGACACCAGATCCGTCCGCGTGAGCGGAGCAGATCCCGGCGTCCCGGCCGACCCGCGCCCCAACGGCCGGGATCGAGAGCCCGGCGCATAGGACCTACAGCACCCGAGCCTTTCCTGGTGGAACTCGAAGAACGAGCCGCTCATCTTGCCGGTTCTCGCGCCGTCAGATCCGTCGGGACCCGCCCGATGCGGGCGCCCGTTGTGCGCTGCGGGTGGGGCCTGGCCTTGTTCAGTTGCTTCAGCGTGGAAGCCGGTGGTTGACTACCGGCATGGCCACGACACCTGCCTCGGAACCAAGGGTCGGCGACGCCCTCGGTTTCGCCCTGCTCGACTACGAGGAGCACGGCTCGGAGGCGCGCAGCCACTTCATTGAGCGGGACGATGGGTTGCTGGAGACGGTCGACACCGGGGTGATGTTCACTCAGCAGTCCGAATGGTCATTGGCCGAGGCACCCGTCGGGGAACGGGCCGGGCACCGGGTTCTGGATGTTGGAGCGGGGGCGGGGCGACATGCCCTTCCCCTGCAGGAATCGGGGCATGAGGTCGTTGCATTGGACGTCTCTCCAGGAGCCGCCGAGGTGTGCCGGCGCCGCGGGCTGCGGGAGACATTCATCGGGACGGTCTTCGAGCTGGCTAGGACCGCCCCCGGGCCGTTTGACACCTTCCTCCTCTGCGGGAACAACTTCGGGCTGTTGGAGAGCCCGGAGCATGCCCCGAGGTTCCTCGGGGCTCTGCGAGAACTCGCCGCCCCCGGCGCTGAGATCATCGGAACCTGTGTCGACCCCTTCGCCTCCACGGATCCCCTCCATCTCGACTACCACGAAAGGAACCGAAACCGGGGCAGGCATCCAGGTCAGATCCGCCTTCGCGCTCGCTGGACCGACATGGCGACGCCCTGGTTCGACTACCTGTTCATCCCGATCGAGGAACTCGAGCGGCTAGCCGGGTCGGCCGGTTGGGAACTGGTGGATTACCAGCCGAGTTTCCGTCCCTACCTGGCCATCCTTCGCCTCGAGAACGACACCGCAGCTACCCCCTGATCCCAGGGAATATCAACATTTCTGGGTCAAGACGCCCTGCTCGCCGTTCCGGGTCTGAACCGACATGCTCAGATCACTCCCTCTCGAACCGGAACAAGCACTTCTAGGAGTGCGCCGGATCGACACCATATCGAGCGACGAGATCCCCTCACAGCGGGCTGGGATCGTCGTACCCGGCCTGACCCGGCATCAGGATCTGGATCGAACCCCCCTCACCAACCACGATCCTCGGTTCGATGCGGGGAACGCTCTCCTGGGCGCCGGCAAAGGCAACGGCCTCGCCCGGGCTGTCGAATCGAGCCAGGGTCCGCAGAGTCAGCGCAGTGGGAGGGATCACGAACCACTCCCGTGTCCTGGCGCGCTCGAGAGCAGCCGCCGGGGTGGTCCACGTGACTTCCGTTACCTCGTGCTCGTCCGCGTGAGCCTCCGTCCCCGGCGCGACTTCGGCGAGGAAGAATCGCGTATCGAACCTCCGGGTTTCGCCCACCGGAGTGACCCAGTTCGATAGATACGCCAGACGTCCGCCTTCGAGCTTCGCTCCCGCGCCGACGAGCGCCGCGTACAGATCGCAGCCGTGCAGGCCGAGCAAGGCCGGATCCGGTTGCGACATGACCAGGACCCCCGCTTCTTCGGCTGCTTCGCGCAGGGCGGCGGCAGCCCAGGGAAACATCTCGGGATCATCGATTCCGTCCACGGCCCGTCGGGCCAGGTCGGAGTGGTCTTCATCGTCGACGGCCCCACCCGGGAACACGTAGGCACCACCGACGAACGCCGACGAGGATGAACGGCGCACCATCAGCACTTCCATTCCTTCGGACCCGGCGCGCAGCAAGCACACCGTGGCGGCGGGCCGGATCGTCATCGAGGCACTCGACGCTGCAGGAATCTCGTACCACGAACCCGCACCAGCTCGCGAAAAGCGGGCATCATCAGGGCGAATCCCAGCGCATCGGTGAGGAAACCGGGGGTGAGCAAGAAGGCACCGCCGACGAGCACCAACGCCCCGTGCGCCAGCTCACGGCCGGGAAAGGCCCCCCGGCTCATCTGGTCGCGGACCTGGGCGAAGACGCTGAACCCCTGCCTGCGAACCAGCGACGCACCCAGAATGCCGGTGAACAGAATGAGGCCCAGGGTGGGACCCAGCCCGATCCGATCCTCGACGGCGGCCAGCACCAGGAGTTCGACAACCGAAACGACAACGAAGATGGCGGGAAGGCTCATGTCGGGCAGGATACCGGCCCCGGTATGCTGTGGTCCGTGTCGCTCCGTGACTTGCCTTCGGTTGACGCTCTCGTCCGCGGCTTGCCTGCCAACGGCCTGCCGCGGTCTTTGATCATCGAGTGTGCCCGCACGGCCATCGACCGGGCACGGGAGGAAATCAGCCTGGGGAAGGACGCGGATCCTCACGCCATCGCCGGGCGCCTGGTGGAGCATCTCAACGCGGTGCGGCCCCGTTCGGTCATCAACGCCACCGGGGTGCTCCTGCACACGAACCTGGGCCGGGCTCCCCTCGCCGAAGAGGCGGCCGAGGCAGCCCGGACGGCTGCTACGTCCTACGGAAACGTGGAATTCGACCTCGCCACCGGAAAGCGCGGTGGGCGAGCCGGATATGCTCGCCGGCTGGCCCGCACCCTGACCGGCGCGGAAGCGGCGCTCGTGGTCAACAACAACGCAGCGGGCCTCTTCCTCACGCTCGCAGCGTTCGCTTCGGGCAAACCTGTGCCGGTTTCGCGGGGCGAACTCATCGAGATCGGCGGTTCCTACCGGCTCCCCGAGCTGATGGCTGCAACAGGGGCCACGATGGTCGAGGTGGGCACAACCAATCGAACCCACCTCGCGGATTTTGCAGCGGCGATCACCGAGGACACCGCGTTGCTTCTCAAGGTCCACACCTCCAACTACCGGGTGGTGGGCTTCACCGAAGAGGTCGATCTGGCAGCCATGGTCGAACTCGCCCACAGCAACGGGCTGCCGCTGGTGTACGACGTCGGGAGTGGCCTCCTCGACGAGAACGTCCCCTGGCTGTCCGGTCCGCCGCCCTCCTGGCTGGCAGACGAACCGGGAGTCCGGCAAGCACTGGAGCTGGGAGCCGATCTCGTGCTGTTCTCCGGCGACAAATTGCTCGGTGGACCGCAAGCGGGAATCCTGGCCGGGCGTGCCGATCTCATCGACCGGTTGGCCAAACACCCGATCGCCCGCGCCGTCCGCTGCGACGGGCCGACCCTCGCGGCGCTGGCCACGACCTTGCAGATGTATGCGGACGGCCGCGGGAACGAGATCCCGTTCTGGGCAATGGCGGCGGCAACGCCCGCCGTGGTGCAAAAACGACTCGAACAACTCCTCGCCGGGTCCGGCGCCGTCGGTGAGATCCGGGCGGGCGAGTCGGTCCCCGGGGCCGGTTCGGTGCCGGGAGCAACGGTTCCCACACCCGTCCTCGCGCTGCAGGAGCCACCGGCCGATGTTCTCTGGGACCGCTTGCTACGTTCCGATCCTCCGGTGATTGCCCGCCGGGAGAACGGGGAGCTCGTCATCGATGTGCGGACCGTTCCGCCCCACCTGGATGGGCTGCTCACCGCGGCGTTGCAGGCGGCATGCCGGTCGTAGGTACCGCCGGACACGTCGACCACGGCAAATCGACCCTGGTCAGGGCCCTCACCGGACGGGATCCCGATCGCTGGGCGGAAGAGAAGCGACGGGGCCTGACGATCGATCTTGGTTTTGCCTGGACCACCCTGGCCGGCGGGACCGAGATCTCCTTCGTCGATGTGCCCGGGCACGAACGCTTCATCAAGAACATGCTGGCGGGCTCCGAGGCCATCGACCTCGCTCTCTTCGTGGTCGCCGCCGACGAGGGGTGGATGCCCCAGTCTGAAGAACACCTGGCGGTACTCGATCTCCTCGGTGTACGCCACGGGGTTGTCGCCATCACCAAAGCCGACCGGGTTGACGAGGAACTGCTCGAGTTCGTCACGCTCGAAGTAGAGGAGAAGCTGGCCGGCACCTCCCTGGCAGGAGCGCCGGCGATACCGGTCTCCCCGCTCACCAATCGCGGGATGGATCACCTGCGGGAGGCGCTGGATCGCGCCATCCGTGAGATCGCGCCCTCCCTGTTCGATGCAGGCAGGCCCCGGCTGTGGATCGATCGTTCGTTCACCATCGCCGGCGCCGGAACGGTTGTCACCGGAACGCTGCTCGACGGTCCCCTCGCCGTCGGCGACCAACTCGAGATCTGGCCCGGCCGGGTGCGCGGCCGGGTGCGCGGATTGCAGAGCCACGAGCAGGACCATGCCCGCATAGCTCCCCACAACCGGGTGGCCGTGAACCTGGTCGGACTCGATCGGGCGGAAGTCGCCCGGGGCGCGATGCTGGGGCGGCCCGATGATTGGGCACCAACGGAGAAGGTCCTGGTGCAGCTCCAAACTGCCCGCTACCTCGATGAACCCCTCACCAACCGGGGTGCGTACCACCTGCACCTCGGGAGCGGCGCCTGGCCGGTCCGGCTCCGGCTGGTCGACGGCGCGGAGCTCGAGGGTTCCGGGCCGGCCGTGCTGCACCTGTCCCAACCACTGCCACTCAAGACCGGTGACCGTTTCATCGTGCGGGAGGTCGGCCGGAGAGCGGTTGTGGGAGGAGGTCGCGTCCTCGACCCTCACCCGGGCATCAGGATCAACGACCTGCGGCGAAGTGTCGACTCCCTCCGGGCCGTGGTCGACGGCTCGGCCGACGACAAGGCATCGGTGCTGCTGGCGGTCAGAGGCCGGAACTCGCTGGCGCGCCTCTCGGCCGACTCGGGCGGGGGCACGCCGCAGCGAGCCGTGATCGCCGGGCCGCTGGCACTTTCCGAGGAAGCAGCCGCCGCATTGTCGAGGGAATCGGTGCGGACGGTCACGACGTTCCACCGGGAGAATCCCCTCCGGCCGGGAATCCCCAAGGCGAGCCTCGCCAGCCTTCTCGACGTGGACCCGGCGGTCATTGAGGCCCTCATTGCCGCCTCCCCGGAACTTCGTGACGACGGCGCAACGGTGGCCGTCGAGGGATTTGGCGGCGGGCTGACGAGCAGCCAGGAGAAGGCCTGGGAGCGTCTGCGGGCCGCCCTCCTGGCTTCAGGTCTGGCCGTGCCCCGCATCAAGGAACTCGATATCGACAACGAACTGCTCCACGCCCTGGTGCGACAGGACCGGGTGGTGAGAATCGGGCAAGAACTGATCTACCTGCCCGAGCAAATCGCCGACATCATCGCAGCCCTCTCGGGACTGCCGGAGCGATTCACGGTGGCCGATTTCCGCGATGCGTTCGGGTTCTCGCGCAAGTATGCGGTGCCGCTGCTCGAATATCTCGACGCGGAGCGGGTCACGCTGCGGGATGGGGATACCAGGACGCTCCGTCACAGCTAGACGGTTCTTCGACCGTCTCGCGCTAGGCGGTCTGCGATGCGTACTCCCGGCGCTCGACCTCGGTCAGGCCACCCCAAATGCCGTACGGCTCGCGAATATCGACGGCCGAATCCAGACAATCGCGCTTCACCGGACAGGCCCGGCAGATTGCTTTCGCGTGGATTTCACGCCGCTCACGCTCATCTTTGCGTTCAAACGTGCTGGGAGGGAAGAAGAGATGCGAATGATTACCTCTGCAGAGCGCGCGGGGCTGCCAGTTGCCTGCCACAGACGTCATCACCATGTATCGTCCCTCCTTCTCAAAATGCGGGTGAAACCTACCAGTGGGTTTGCCACCCCGCCAGGAAAAAAATGGGAGATTGGGAAAGAATTCGCGAGACAGACAGGCTGAGGACTATTCGTCCGCCGGGTCAACCTCGAGAACGAGCCCGCGGATCGCGGTCACCACAACGGCGTCACCTGCTTTGAGGCCGGCCTCACGATGGGCGCGGGCGCTCCACCTGGCTCCATCGACCTCAACCGTCCCTTCGGGACCGAGGACCGTCACCGCCACCCCGCGGCGCCCGATCAGCTGATCCCGACCGATCGTGCCCGTTGAGAATCGAGACCGGGCTACCACGGGCATGGCGATCAGGTAGAAGAAGATGGCGGCGAGGACCGTAAGAATGACACCCCAGGGTGAGGGAGTGATCTGGGGAGCGGCATCCGTCAGGAAGAGTCCCCCGGCCACCAGTCCACCGGTTGCGACGATGCTGAACACCCCGAACGAGCGTCTCTGGAATTCGGCGGTATATACCAGCAGGCCGAGGCCGATCAGCACCAGGGCCCACCACCGGACGGGAAGCACGGAGAGGCCGTACCCGGCGATGAGGAGTGAGATCACACCGGTGGCGGCGGCCAGACCCGGCCCGATCGCATAGAACTCGAAGGCAGCAACGGTGAGGCCCATCACGAGGAAGAAGAACGCAGCTTCGGGCCGAATGGACAGTCGCAGCGTTCGGGCGAAGACCCCCGGCTCGTGGAAACGGACCTGGGAGGTTGGCACCATCCGAACGGCGCCGTCCTCGCCGGTTTCCTCGCGAGCCGTCACCAAGGTCGCCGTGCCTCGTGCCGACGGCGCTTCCCGGCCATTCAGCCACACCACAACCTGCCCGATCGACGGGAGCGCGGCGTCGACGACTCCGGGAATGGGTCCTTCCACGGTGACCGTCTCGTCGAACAACGCAAACGACGAGACACCAGCCACGATCTCGACCCCGTCTTTCGTGCCGGCCACGGTCGGAGTGAGATAACCGATCTCCGCGCCGGGCGCCGCCGTCTTGAGCGGCGCACTCACGAGCAGCTGAGCGGCACCGCCGTACGCAACTGCAGGCGCGTCGCCAACCCAGACCACCAGCGGTAGCGGCGGCTGCTGAAACAGACGGATGAGGTCGTCGATCTCACCGACGAGCGCACCTTCCGAGTTGAGCTGGACGATCACCGCCTGCGATCCGTTTGCGGCGGCATCGGCAATCGAATCCTCAACGAAACGGATCATCGTCTGGTCGAGAGGTCCTGAGACCACGATCACGTCGAGCGGGGCTGCTTCCTGGGCGGCCGCAGCAGGCATGACGAACGGCGCAGCCAGCCAGGCCAGCACGGCAACCAGGAAGAGGAAGCGTCGAGTCACGCCGCCATGATAGGAAAGAGTCACCGGTCAGGAGCCCGGCACCACCAGGTCTTCGGTTGCGATGCTCTTTGGGGCGAACCCGAGACAATCCGGAGGCCGGGGATCAGGGACCGGGGACCAGGACTAAAGTCCCCTTCTATGAAAGTACTTCTCGTGGCCGACGAGCCGTGGATCAGCAATGAGGCGAACGCAGCCTTGTCCGACCCCGGAACGGTCATCCGCGAAATCGCAGACCCGCGCCGGGTGGCGCAGGCGGCCAAAGAGTTCGAACCCGACGTGGTGGTTGTTGATTTGCAGGTCGGTTCCATGGGAGGCATGGCGGTCGCCAGAACGCTGCGCGAAGCCGAGTTCCTCAACGAGATTGCCGCCGCTCCGATCGTGCTGCTGCTCGATCGCGCCGCCGATGCGTTCATCGCCGGCCGCTCCGCAGCCGACGCGTGGCTGGTGAAACCGTTCACACCGCAAGAGCTGCGAGCGGCCCTGGCCACAGCCACCGAAGCCAGCCTCTCCGGAGGGCGCACGGGGTGAATCAGCATCCGGGCGGTGAACCCTTGCCGCGAGCCGGTTCGACTCGCAGCTGCGTTCCCGTCCACTCGTAGGCTTGCGCCGTGACGACCGTACAGATCATCCTCCTCGTGATCTTCACGTTGTGCATCATGTCTTCGGGCTTCCTCTCGGGCTCCGAGACGGCGGTCGTGGCCGTTCCCCGCGAGCGAGCCCATCAGCTGGCGCAACGCGGCAAACGGGGTCAGCGACTCGAACTGCTCCTGGCCGACCTGGAAGGTACGATCGGAACGCTGCTTCTCGCCAACAACTTCGTGAACATCCTCGGAGCGTCCGTGGCGACCACCCTGGCCATCGACCTCGTCGGCGAGTCGTGGGGTCCGTGGCTGGCGACGATCACGGTGACGGCCATCATTCTGGTCGTGGGCGAAATCACTCCGAAGACCCTCGCGGCACGACGACCCGATCAATATGCGATGACGGTGGCCGGAGCCCTCTGGACCATGTCGACCGTCCTCCGACCCATCTCGCGGCTCTTCGTTTCGTTGAGCCGGGCGATCCTCAGGGTCCTCGGTGTCCATGCCGGGCACGAGGCCAACCTCGTTACTGAGGAAGACATCCGCTCGATGGCCGTGCTCGGCGAGGAGGCGGGCGAGATCGAGGAAGCGGAACGAGAGATCATCCACTCGCTGTTCTCGCTGGCCGACCGGCCGGTGCGGGACGTCATGACGCCTCGCGTTGACGTCGTGGCGCTCGAACACCCTGTCTCCGCCGAAGAAGTCCGCCAGGCTGTCGCCGAAACGGGGCACAGCCGCTTCCCGGTGATCGCCCCCGCAGCCGACCTCGACGAGATGCTCGGAGTCCTCTACTTCAAGGATCTCTTCCGGGCGCAAGCACCGGGCGGCTCCGAACAGATACGGCGCCTGCTCCGCGAACCGTTGTACGTGCCGGAGAGCACCCCCGTGCTCACCGCGCTCCACCAGATGCGGCAGCGACGAGTCGGTTTTGCGGCGATCCTCGACGAGCACGGCGGCGTCGAGGGCATCCTCACCATCAAGGACCTCGTCTCCGAATTGGTCGGTGAACTCCAGGATGAGTACGACCCCGGTACCCCGGCCACGGTTGCAGTCGACGGCAACGTGTGGATCGCCGACGGTCGGGTTCCGGTCGAGGAACTCGGTGCAACCCTCGGCGCAGACTTCCCCGAGGGTCCCTACGCAACCGCCGGAGGTCTATTCCTCTCCATCAGGGGCGACCTACCCGCCGAAGGTGATTCGGTCGAGATAGCCGGATACCGCCTGACCGTTCTGGGTATGGACCGCCGCCGGATCGATCGCATCCGGATCGAAATGATCTGATCGTCACGGGATCTCCACCCGCGGCCCAACCCTCGACCCGGCACCAGGACCCTCCGGGGGTGCCGAACAGCGCTACGACTCTTCGCGGCGGGGTTCGGCCAGGGCGGCGGCCGCCAGGGAGGTTCTCGGGGGAAGGCTGATGAAGGGCCGCTGGCCGGGCCTGACCTTCGTCACGATGCGGAAGAGCGAATAGATGGCAACGGGAGCGAAGAACCCCGCCAGGCTCCAGAAATAGCCGACAGGGCCGAGGATCGTCATCAAGACGGAGGCGACGATGGGACCCCCGATCGATCCAACTCCGTAAACGAACAGCACACCGGCGGCGGTGGCCACGACCTGGTCATCTTCGACGACATCGTTGATATGGCTGACGGCCAGCGAGTACATCGGAAACGCCAGGCTCCCGTACACAACAGCGACCGCGAACACGGCGGGACTGTCCGGGTTGATCATGGTGCCGACGATGGCTGCCAGCACGGCGGCGGTGGCAACGGCGAAGATCACCCGGCGTCGCGGCAGTCTGTCGGACAGATGTCCGAGCGGATACTGGGTGGCCAGGGCGCCGATCATCGAGGCCCCGACGAAGAGACCCGCCCGGCCCGGGCTCATGCCGATCTTGATCGCATAGACCGCACCGAGACCGTAAATGGCCCCGCTGGACGCCCCGACCAGGGCCCCGGCGACAACACCGAGGGGTGCCGCCCTGGCAAGCTCGCGCACCGAGATACGGGAAGGAAATGCTATGACCGGTTCGGGCACCCGGGTCAGTGCAAGCGGAACGACCGCCATGGACATCAGGATCGAGGCGAGGATGAACAGCGTCGAGCCGGCCGGATCGGCAAGTCCGAGGAAGAGCTGCCCGGAACCGATCCCCACGGTCACCACGACCATGTACATCGACAGCAGCCGGCCTCTGGTCACATTCGAGGCGCGGCCGTTCAGCCAGCTCTCAATGGTCACGTACAACCCGGAGAGACACAATCCGGCCATGAAACGCAGCAGAGACCAGCTCCACACGCTCACCCACAGGACGTGAATGAGGGCTACCGATGAGGCCAGTGACGCCAGCCCGGCGAAGACCCTGATGTGCCCCACGTTGCCAAGCCGGGCGGGGATCTTGAGCGAGCCGAGCAGGAAACCGGCGTAGTACGAAGCCATGATCAGGCCGATGGAGGTGGTGGCGAACCCCTCCAGGTCCGAGCGGACACCGAGCACCGACCCTTGCAGGCCGTTTCCGACCATCAGGAGGAACACGCCGAGGAACAGGGCCCATACCGATGCGGCCATCGCTCCCGCGCCAGGGTTATCGGCTCTCACCGGTGACATCAACTCCTTCGGGTGTTTCGATGCTAACTCCGGCCGGAGCCGCATCCGGGCGAGCTCGTCTCCGAGCATACGAGTCGAGATAGCGCATGGTCGCCACACCGTCCGGCGCATGCATCAACGGCTGATCGATCCCACCCGAATCCATCCGACTTGAGTGATCTCGTTGCCCGGCGTCCGGCGCGATCAGCGATCGACGGCAGCGCCCTGCCCCGTGCCGGCAGCAGCCCAGCGGTACTCCGTCGGAACCGAGTCCGCCCCTTCCCAAACGACGCGCCGGAAGTAGTCCGGATCGGTGTTGCCTTCTGAGTTGATCAGCAGCACCTGGGATTCGGGTCCGAGGCCCAGGTAGTCCTTCAACTCGGCGTACTGCGGGTACTCGGCAACGAACATGAGCGCCCCCAGCGTGACGGCACCCGACTCGCCGGACACGACGAAAGGATCACCCGCCAAAGGCAAGCCGTAAACCCGCATACCTTTCGCAGCCACATAGTCGGGGCATGCCAGGAAGGCATCAACACAGTCCCACAGCACGCGCCAGGCGATGGGACTCGGCTCGCCACATGCCAGCCCTGCCATGATCGTTTGCAGGTCACCGCCTACCGCATGGGGCTCACCGTCACCTATCCGGGCAGATTCGATCAGACAGTTTGCCGTAGCAGGCTCGACCACCACCGTGGTCGGCCGATCCTGACCAAACCGGGCTGCATAGAAGCCGGTCGTGGCTGCCGCCAGTGCCCCCACCCCGGCCTGGACAAAGACGTGGGTTGGTTTGACGATGCCCTGGCCGGCCAATTGCTCTTGAGCCTCCGACAGCATCGTGGTGTATCCCTGCATCACCCACTTGGGGATGTCCTCGTATCCCTCCCACGAAGTATCGGAGATGACCTGCCATCCGTTCTCGTCGGCATCGCGACTGGCCCGTTTCACCGCATCGTCATAGGTCCCGTCGACCACCCGCACCTCGGCCCCGTAGCTCGCGATGGCGGCGACCCGTGCCGGCGAGGTGTCCTTGTGCACGTAGATGACGGCCTTGCAGTTCAATTTATCCGCTGCCCAAGCCACCCCTCGCCCGTGGTTGCCGTCGGTGGCTGTGGCGAAGGTAAGGTCCCCCAACTTGGCCCGGGTCTCGTCGGAGATCAACTGATCAAACGACAAGCCTTTCTCGTCGAGGCCGAGCAGCGACTTGATGTGACGGTAGATGGCGAAAGAACCGCCGAGGACCTTGAAAGAATTGAGGCTCAGGCGGACGGACTCGTCCTTGACCCAGATCCCTCCGACGCCGATCATCGCCGCCAGGTTCGAGAGGTTCCTCAGCGGGCTGACTCGATAGCCGGGGATCTGACGGTGGAAGCTCCGTGTCTGTTCGAAAATCCCCCGGGGGAAGTACTCTTCGACCGCCTCGCTCGCCACGACGGTTCTTGCTCTCGGGTGCGCGACCCACTCGATCGGTTTCACAGGATTCATGCACACCACTGTATCGCCCCTTCCCGAGTTCAGGACAGCCTCCATTGATGGATTGGCGGAGGTAGCGCGGCAGCAACGACCCCGGGGACCTGTGCGCGAGAGTCAGTGTGATACCCGCAATCATGAGCCCACAGCTGCCGGGTCCCGCCAATGGAACCGACCCCTAAAACCAGAAACCACCCCGGAGGGTGGCTTTTGAACTGGTGTTTCTCTGGTCGGGACGGCCGGATTTGAACCGGCGACCTCAGCGTCCCGAACGCTGCGCGCTGCCAAACTGCGCCACGTCCCGTGGCCACGACATGTTAACCACTTGCGGGACCATGCAACCACGCCCTCCGTCTACCCTGGCCGAATGGAGCTTCAGGAGCTGCAGGAACTCATGGACCGGACGTACGGGCACCGGGACCGGCCCCGCGGAATCCCGGCCAACATCGCCTGGCTCACCGAGGAGATCGGTGAACTGGCTCAGGCCCTCCGCAAGGGCGATCGCGACCAGCAACTCCAGGAGTTCGGGGACGTTTTGGCCTGGGTGGCTTCGCTGGCCAACCTGGCCGATGTCAGCCTCGACGAGGCCCTCAGCCGCTACCAGGATGGCTGCCCGCGTTGTACCCGGATTCCCTGTCGCTGTCCATGAAGTAGCTAAATGTGGCCGAAGTCGATACCCTCACCTCTCCGTGTCATATTCGAGTCGACGCATAGCGCTGGCGGCGATCCTGTCTCTCGCCCTGCCCCTGGTGGTGGCATCTCCGGTCCTCGCCGATGAAGTGGCCGCTCAGGTGAGCAGCTTCCGCGGCAGCAGCCTGCCGGTGGTTGCCGCTGCCGACCAGGTCGCCGGCGGGTCCGCAGCAGCTCAAGCAGCCGCCGGGAATCTGTTTCACACCAATATCTCCGGCTTGCTCGGCGCCTGTGATTCCGTAGGTGAAGTGGTAGGTGCGGGTCCGAATGTGCCCGATGTCTTTGCAGCTTTCCAGCAGAGCAGCAGCCACCGGAGCATCATCAACAACCCGGCCTGGACCGCTATGGGCACGGGCCTGGCCACGGGCGCAGACGGCACCGTCTTCGTGTCGGTCGTGTTCTGCAAGTTGGCGGACACCGAGCCTGCGGCAGTTGCTCCGGAACCGCCCCGGCCCGGAGCGGCCTCCGACCCGTCAACCCCGGCACCGGAGATTGCGCCCCCGGCCCATGTTCTCGAAGGAGCGCTACCCGCAATTGGTGCCCGTCGATCCGAGATCAGGGCGAGGCTCGACCGTCAAGCCAGGTCCATGCTGCCCGACTGGTACGTCGGCGTTTGCGGAACGGGTGACCGTGGACGCGTGTTCGCGGGCCGGACGTTCGACAGCGGAGCATGCCCCAACGCCGCCTGAAATCAGCGGGCGGTTGACTCAATCAGACGAGAAGCTCTGCAATCTGCACCGCGTTGAGCGCAGCCCCCTTGCGGAGGTTGTCGCCCACCGCCCAGAGGTTGATACCACCCGGGGTGCCGACGGTTTCGCGAATACGACCGACCAGCACGTCGTCGATGCCGGCCGAATCGAGCGGGGTCGGAACCCTGTCCTTCCACACGGATACGCCGTCGGCAGCCACCAACAATGCTTCCGCCTCATCGCCGGACACGGCGCGGTCAAACCACAGACTGGCCACGATCCCGTGCCCGACCATCACCGGGACCCGCACGCACGTCGGTTCCACCTTGAGGTCGGGGATGTCGAGGATCTTGCGGCTCTCGTTGACGAACTTCCACTCCTCATCGGTGTAGCCCTCGCTCTGGAGGCTGCCCGCAAACGGAATCACATTCCAGGCGATCGGTCGTGGATAGACCTCGCCGCCGGGATCCTGCCATCCCCCGGACACGAGGGCCTGGAGATCCCCACCCAGTTCCCCGACCTGCCTGGTCAATTCGTCCATGCCCTTCTGGCCGGACCCGGAAACGGACTGATAGGAAGTGGCGATCATCGACCGCAAACCGGCCGAACGATGGAGTGGCGCCACGGCCATCATGAGGTCCATGGTGGTGCAGTTTGGATTGGCGATGATGCCTTCGTGATGGGCCGCCGCTGCGTCGTTGACCCCGGCAACCACCAGCGGCACCTCCGGCTGCATTCGGAATGCCGAGGAGTTGTCGATCACCACAGCTCCGGCGGCGGCGAACACCGGGGCAAACTGGCGGGAGCGGTCCCCGCCGGCGGAGAAGAGGGCGATCTCTATACCGGCCGGGTCGGCCGTTGCGAGGTCCTCGACCTCAACGGTGCCCCACCGCGTGTCGACTTTGGTTCCTGCGGACCGGGAGGAGGCAAGGAGGCGCAGCTCGGAAATAGGGAAGGCCCGTTCTTCGAGGATGGAGATCATGGCCCGGCCGACGGCTCCGGTGGCGCCGACGACTGCGGTTCGTTTTGTGCTCATAGCTCTCCCACCATGGTCGGCGGCTGGAACGCATCATGCAGCACCCGTACCGCTTCTTCGATCTGATCGAGCGCCACCACACACGAGATGCGGATGCTCGACGTCGAGATCATCTCAATGTTGATGTCGTTGGCGGACAAAACCCGGAACATGGTGGCGGCGACCCCGGGATGTGACTTCATTCCGGCGCCGACCACGGAGACCCTGGCGACAGCCTCGTCGATATCGACACCTGCGGCCTCGATCTCCGGGATGACCTGCCGGACCACCTCCATGGCAACGGGCGCATGATCCTTGGGGACGGTGAAGCTGATGTCGGTGGTGCCGTCTTTCGACACGTTCTGAACGATCATGTCGACGTTGACTTCCCGCTTGGCGAGCGGTTCGAAGAGTGCTGCAGCTACGCCGGGCCGGTCCGGGACGCCGCGCACGGTCACCTTCGCCTCGGAGGTGTCGTGCGATATCCCGCTGATGATCGCCTGTTCCATAGTTGTCTCCTTCACCCAGGTCCCGGGACCGTCGTGGAACGACGAGCGCACGTGGAGGGGAATGTTGAAATTGCGGCCGAATTCGACCGAGCGGAGCATGAGGACCCTGGCGCCGGTCGAGGCCAGCTCCAACATCTCCTCGAATGACACTTCGTCGAGCTTGCGAGCGTCGGGCACGATCCGCGGATCGGCCGTGAACACCCCATCCACGTCGGTGTAGATCTCACAAACGTCGGCATGATTGGCGGCGGCCAGCGCCACCGCCGTTGCATCGGAGCCTCCCCGCCCGAGGGTGGTGACGTCTTTTGACTGCGGGTCGACACCCTGGAAACCGGCGACGATGACCACTTTGCCTTCCTTGAGGCTCTCTTCGACCCGGAAATTGCGGATCTCCTGGATCTTCGCCTGGCCATGGCTGGAATCGGTGAGGATGCCTGCCTGGGACCCCGTGAAGCTGACCGCTTCGACGCCTTGTTCGTGAATGGCAATCGCCAGCAGGGCCATCGTGATCCGTTCGCCGGCAGTCAACAGCATGTCCATCTCTCGCCCCGGAGGTGATGCGCTCACCTGGCGGGCCAAATCGATCAGCTGATCGGTGGTCCCGCCCATCGCCGAAACCACCACGATCACGTCGTGGCCGGCTCGCCGGGTTGCTGCCACGCGGGCCGCTACGCGCTTGATTCGTTCGCCGTCCGCGACCGACGTGCCACCGTATTTCTGGACAATCAAAGACATCGCGCCGGGAGTGTACCGCCCCTTCGTCATGGGCCCGACGATCCTGTCCGGAGAGATGCCTATAGTCCTGTCGCTATGCCGACCAACAAGCGTGAACGACAGCGGGAGAACCGCGCGAAGAAGATGGAAGAGCAGAAGAAGCTGGAGCGCCAGAAGAAGCTGCGCAAGCGCGCCACGCAGTTCACGATCCTGGCGGTCGTTCTGGCGGTGCTCCTGGTTCTGCCCACCCTCTTCAGCAACTCGGACGACGCAACCACCACCACGACGTCTGCGGGAACGGCCACCACGACCACGACCGTCGCCCTCCCTGCCGGCTACGACGGGTACCGGGCACAGCCCACCGCCTGCGGTGCGGAACCCCCGCCCCCGGTCACCGAAATGACCTTCGATGCGCCGGAGGATCAGGGCATTCCGGCAGAGGCCAGCGTGACGGCCACCATCACCACCTCGTGCGGCGACATCGTTGCATCACTCGACCCATCGATCGCCCCGGAGACCGTCAACTCGTTCGTGTTCCTCGCCCGGGAGGGCTACTTCGACGGGTCGGTCTTCCACCGGATTGTCCCCGGTTTTGCCATCCAGGGTGGGGATCCCACCGCCGTAGGGAACGGAGGCCCCGGGTACCTGGTGGCCGACGAATTCCCGGAAGATGGTTTCGTCTACGGCCGCGGCGTCCTGGCGATGGCCAATGCAGGTGCCAACTCGACGGGAAGCCAGTTCTTCATCGTTGACGGCGATGATGCCGGCCTCGACCCGCTGTTTTCGGTGTTCGGCACGGTCATCGACTCCGAAGACACCATCGACAAGATCACCTCGGTGCAGCTGACCGGGCGGGATGGCACCTCGGCCACCGAACAGAGCCTGCCGCTCGAGACGGTGTACATCGAAAGCGTGACGATCGAAGTCGACGGCTCATAGCTCGTCGTTGGTCCTGGCTCGACACCTCTCCCTTGCCGGTGCGTGCGGCTGGCTGGACGTGAGGAGCCGGTAGCAGCAAGGTAGAGGCCACTCCCGGTACCCTCTCTCTCGCACATGGCCGTTGACCTTCACACGCACAGCAACCGGTCCGACGGGTCGGACGAACCGGCCGAACTCGTCCGAAAAGCGGCCGGCAAGAAGCTCACGGCGGTGGCGCTCACCGATCACGACACCCTGGAAGGTGTCGAAGTAGCTCAACTGGCAGCGGCCGGCCTCCCGATCGAGCTCGTCCCCGGTGTTGAGATCTCCTGTGAATGGGCGCCCGGCGCCATGCACCTCGTGGTGCTCTTCCTGCCACCGGGACGCGGACCGCTCCAGGATCGACTCGGTGATCTCCAGGCAAGCCGGTCCCAACGGAACTACCGGATCGCCGATCGCCTTCGCCAGCTCGGAATCGACATCACCATGGACGAGGTCATCGAAGAGTCCCGGATCGGCGTCGTCGGAAGACCCCACTTCGCGGCAATACTGGTCCGCAAGGGAATCGTGGCCGACATCCCGGCTGCCTTCACGGACTATCTCGGCAACCAGGCACCCGCCTATGTTCCCCGGCTGCGGCTGGAACCCGAGGAAGCCATTGCGCTGGCGCGGGCTTCGGGCGGAGTCCCGATCCTGTCCCACCCGCACACCCTCGGTCACACCTCCGCCGACGAGTTCGCCGCAACCTACCGGCGGCTGGCAGCCGCCGGCCTGGTCGGAATCGATGCCTACTACGGCGAATACACACCCGAACAGCGCGAGGATCTCGCCGGAATCGCCCGATCGTTCGGTCTGATTCCGTCCGGGGGCTCCGACTATCACGGCTCCTACAAGGAGGGACTGGAGCTGGGTTCGGGGCGTGGCGACCTCGAGGTCCCGGACTCGGTCCTGGAGGAACTTCGAGCCGTGCACGTTGATCTGATCGGCGCACCGTGACCGACCCGGGCGCAGACATGGGGAAGACGACCGGCGGGATGGGAAAAGCAGCGCTGGTCGTCTCGGCCGGCATTCTGCTCTCGCGGGTCCTCGGCATGCTTCGCAACGTGGCGCTGGCCGCCCTGCTGGGCAATACCGCCGCCGGGGACGCTTTCCAGGCAGCCTTCGTCATCCCCGACGTGCTGTTCTATCTGATGGCCGGCGGATACCTCACGGTGACGTTCATCCCGATCATCACCCGGCATATCGTGCGCGGTGACGCCGAAGAAGGACATCGAGCTTTCGCGGCAGTGTTCCGCCCGGTGGCGGTCGCCATGGTGCTCTTGACCGTGGTTGCGATGGTCTTCGCCGAATCGCTCACCGCCCTCGTGTACCCCCGGTTCGATCCTTCCCAGGCAGCTGAAGTGACCGCGTTGACCAGGATCGTGCTTCCGGCGCAGATCTTCTTTGTGCTGGGTTCGCTATGGATGGCCGTGCAGTACGCGCACAAGCGGTTTGCGATCCCCGCAATTGCGCCGGTGATCTACAACCTGGGAATCATCGCCGGCGGGCTCATCTCCTGGGCCATGGGAACGACCTCGGCAGCCGGTTTCGCCTGGGGAGCGGTCGGCGGCGCCTTCGTCGGCAACTTCGCCCTGCAGTGGTACGGGGCGCGGCGGGCGGGTCTCCGCTGGGTGAGAAGGGTTCCGCTCCGGCACCCGGCGCTTGGCGAGTACCTGCGGCTGGCCATTCCACTGATGCTCGGCCAATCTATAGCCGTGCTGGACGAGCAATTCGTTCGCCTCTTCGGCCAACTGACCGAGGCCGGTGGCATCTCTGCTCTGACCTATGCCCGGCGGCTGAACATGCTGCCGGTGGGCGTCATTGCCCAGACGGCCGGTGTGGCCGCCTATCCCTACCTGGCCAGGCTGGCCGAGGAAGGGAAGCTGAAGGAAATGGCCGCCACCGTAACGAGAACCATCCGCTACACCATCTTCATCAGCGCTCCTGCGGTGGCCGCCATCCTGGCTCTCTCGCAACCCGCGGTACGGGTTGTCTACGAGCGGGGTGAGTTCGGACCGCAAGACACCATCCTCACGGCGACGGTGCTGGTCCTGTACGGCTTTTCAATCCCCGCTTGGGGGGCGCACCAGATCTATGCCAGGGCGTTCTACGCGCGCCGCCAGATGTGGACTCCGGTTCTGATCGGCACCGCCGGTACCGGTGCAGCGATCGGCTTGTACTGGTGGCTGAGCCGATTCGAAGAACCCGGCTTCGCCACCGCCAGCTCCGTCACGATGGTGCTGTACACCATCGCGCTCGGAGTGGCCTGGCATGCACGTTCGGGACGGGAAGGCGTCTCCGGAATCTTGTCCTCGCTCCTGCGCAGCGCAGTTGGAGTTGCTGTTTCGGCTCCCGCCGCCTGGCTGATCGTGAAGTGGATTTCCGGCGGTGTGCTGCCGGGCTTCTGGGGATCACTGGGCCTCATAGCAATCGGAGCAACCGTCGTCGTGGCCGTGTACCTCCCCACATCCCGGCTGCTGGGATCGCCGGAACTCGCAGAACTGCGGGCCAGACGGAGCTAGCCGTCGGCTATCACCATTGCGGAGCCGGTGACCAGCGCAGTTGCGCAGACCACCCTGCCAACCACAAACCGGAAACCGGCCGTCAGGCCCGGCCTTTCTCCGCGCCCAGGTTGCCGACCCCGGCCCGCTGCATGTCGCCCCACGTCTTCTTCCGGGGATTCCAGAACATGGCTCGCACCCGCCACCACACCGTGCGCTGCCGCATCCCGAGTTGTTCTCCGAGTGAGTAGACCAGCAGTTTGGCTGCATCGCCCGGTGCGTTGTAGTAGCCGAACCGCTCGTCCAGGAAGAGGCCGATGAGCGAGTTCGCGGCACCAAGCACCAGCGAGATCAGCAGGAGTGGCACGGCGATCTCCCAGTTCAGAAAACCGAGAACAATCGAGGCCGGCACCACGACCCAGCCGACGAACTCGACGATCGGGGCGACAAACTCAAAAGCAACGAAGGCTGGCCAGCCCAGCAGGCCGATGACGCCGTATCGAGGGTTCAAGAGCATGCCTTTGTATTCCCAGATGACCTGCATCAGCCCGCGATGCCACCGGATCCTTTGCTTGCGCAAGACCTGGCGGGTCAGCGGCACCTCGGTCCATGCCACGGCGTCGGGGGCATAGACAATCCGATAGGGAATCCGCTTCCTCCGGTAGTGGCGGTGCAGGCGCATCGTCAGTTCCATGTCCTCGCCGAGGTGTCCGTGTCGAAATCCGCCAACCTCGATGACTGCGCTCTTCTGGAATATCCCGAAGGCTCCGGAAACGATGAGAAGTGATCCCAGCGCAGACCACCCGGGACGGGCCGAGAGGAATCCGCGGATGTACTCGACCACCTGGGCCAGTTCGACCGGGCGTCTTGGCAGCGACACTCTGGTGACTCGCCCCCGCCGGACCTCGCAACCGTTGAGCGGGCGGACGTTTCCCCCAACGGCAATAGTCCGGCCACGATCCTCAACGAAGTGGCGAACGGCCCGCAGCAGGCACTCGTCGTCCAGGACCATGTCGGCATCCGTTGCCATCACATACGGATACTGGGCGATGTTGATGCCGGCATTGATCGCGTCGCCTTTGCCGCCGTTCTCCTTGTCCACCAGAACGATGGGGAGCGGGAGCCGTGACTTGTAGACGCGGTGGATGACCTCTGTCTCGAGGCTCGGGCGGAACGGAACGTCGATCGGTTCCATGCGAAACTCATCGATCATCCGCTGCACGGTGTCGTCACTGCTGCCGTCGTTGACGACGATGATCTCCTTGCGCGTGTACTTCAGCATGGCTATCGACCGCACGGACTCGGTGATTCCGGCCGCCTCGTTGTAGGCAGGGATGATGATCGAGACCGGCGGCGTGGTGTCGGACGTCAGCATGTCATGCAACCGGCCGTGGGCAGATGTGAACTGGTCCCGCCGGAGGGAGAAGAACGAGACAACACTCACGAACAGAAGCTGCAGCTCCATTCCGATGAAGTAGATCAAGATCACGTAGTTGAACAATTCGATGAAGCTCATCCCGCCACTTTCTCGTTCGATGCCTTTTCGCTCAGGTATTCGCCCCGGCCCAGCACGACGAGCTGGTGCACCAGATAGCGATCTTGCTCTGTCGCCGACCCGTCCTTCACTGCGTCAACTGCCTTTCGGACGAGACCCATGGCCATGAGACGCTCGATGGCCGCGTCCCGAGCGAAGCGATCCTCGTCCTCGAGGCATTCAACGAGGGCGGCAATGCCACCGGGTATTTCGGAGAGGGCCTGGGCACTGTTCTGACGGACCCACCAGTTCTCGTCGCGCAGCGAGACGCGGAGACTGTCGATGGCTCGTGAATCCATCTGCCGGCCGAGGGCCGCGGCCGCCTGGGCGCGTACCTCCCACTCCGGGTCCCGCAGGGCCCGCCGCAGAGCCGGAACGCAGGCCAGGGAACCGACCATCCCGAGCGCCGCGGCAGCGCGGATCCGCAATTCATTGTCTTCTGATTCGAGCGCCGACAGCATTGCCGGCTCTGCCCTGACGTCGCCGATAATGCCGAGTACTCGTGCGACCAGCGGAAGGTGGTTGGTTGCAGACGTCATGCTCGGGTCGCTCAGCAGTGCGTACCGCGCCAGGTCGGGAACTGCCGCAGATCCGAACGCAGCCAGCGTGTCGCCGATCCGACTTGCCCCCCAATCCGACTCGCGCTGGAGTGTCTCGAGCAGCGGCCGCACGGCCCGGGGATCGCCGATCTTGGCGAGGGCACCGGCGGCCTGCCAGCGGACCTCATCGACGGGGTCGGCGAGAGCTTCGAGCAGCGCGTCGGCGGAAGCGGGATCGGCGAACTCGGCAAGGGCCTTGACGGCTTCTACCCGCTTGTTACGGCCCTTGGCGGTCCGCAACTCGGTCACGAACCGTTCGACAATCCCCAGCTCCCTGGCCAGGCGAAGCAGATTCTGACGTTCTCCACCCTGCAGGAACTTCAAGAACTCCAGCAGGGTTTCGAGGAACACGCCGTCCGGTGACCACCGGCGGAGCATCTCGAGGGGGTATCCCGAACGGGTGGCCATCTCGCTCAGCGCCCCGATGTACGAAGCCCGCCGGAACTCGTCAAATCGTTCACGGCGATGACGCACAAGCTTGTAGAGGAACAGGGCAGACCCTGCCGTGGCGGTGACCACGCCGAGGATCGCCAGGACGGGAAGCATGAGTTCACTCACGAGGCACCCGTCCCGACCGGGAGAAAGCGCGCGAGGAACCGGCCTGAGCGGTGCTCACGAGCACGGCAGGCCGAAGCGTCCACAGATTGGGAGCGCTCTGCATTGTTTCCTCCTCCGGTAATGCATCGGCACCAGGAGAGGGCCTATTGATGTGTTCGCGCAGGCAGAAAGCCGGGAACCCAATGTGTCTTGGTGGGAACCAACCCCCCTCCGTCGAGACCTATTCGGTCTCGACACCTCCCCCCTTACCGACGAGCTTCGCTCGACAAGGGGGAGGAAAGCGCGCACATCGGGGTGGGAACGATCCCCCCTCCGTCGAGACCTATTCGGTCTCGACACCTCCCCCCTTACCGACGAGCTTCGCTCGACAAGGGGGAGGAAAGCGAAGCGAGCTTGAAGCTGCCGCTAGATCTCCGGTTCGAAGCCCTGGGCGCGGAGGTGCACTTTCACCCGGGCCAGCAACTCGCGAACGCTGAACGGCTTGCGAATGAAGTCGACCGCCCCGAGTTCCAGACAGCGCACGATGTCCTCTTCGGCGGTCAGGGCAGAAACCATGATGACCGGCATCTTCTTGCCGTCATCGATCCAGCGTTGCAGGACCTCGACACCCAGGAGGCCCGGCATCACCTGGTCGAGCAGAACGAGATGGAAATCGTGCGTGAGACCGACCTCAAAGGCTTCCAGCCCGTCGTAGACCGTGGTGATTTGCGCCCCGACCCCCTCGAGGCTGCGAGCGATGAGAAGCGAGACGACGCGATCGTCTTCGGCAACGAGTACCTGGGGTCTACTCACAGCCCCGAACCTTAGTGGTATTGAGAATCCGCACCTGCACCTTCATCCGTCTCTCGATCCGGCCGTGTCCACAAGCCACTGCATCACGGGCAGATACACCCGGTAGAAGAACTCCGTCTCCGGGGACTGAGGCAACAACCGCATCAGCGCCGGTGAGCCGGTCATCCTTCGCAACGGGAAATCAACACTGTTCTCGGAAGCATCGGCGGCCACATAGAGGGATTTCTCGTTTCTCACCAGAAACGGCCACTCCATTGGGATGCCGTAGTGCGCCAGCAAGGCCCGCCCGGCATCGGTGACCGGCAGCTTCATCTGCATGTCGACCTCAGTGCCGGGGGCCGCCACGATGACCTCGAACCAGCCGTCCAGTCGTGCCTCGGCCGACCTTCCGGAACCGGGCAGCAACCCGTGAACAATGGGAAGAGAATCGTTCAACTCATCGGACCCCAGCACGACAACGGTGGCACCATCCGGGCCCGGGGCGAGCAACACGATGCCTGCTCCGGTGTGATCCCAGGTACCGCCGGCCAACTCGATCAGTCGTGTTGGGACGGAGGCCAGGTCGTCGAAGGGCCTCCCCGCCCACCCGGTTCGCTCGACCCCCAGGAGGGTTTCCAGCTGCTCCGAGGCCGGCGAAGCAGTCGGTTCACCAAGGATGTTGAACTCTCCGTAGATCATCGTTCCGGTGGCCGCCCATCCGGCCAGCATGGCGGCATCCTGAGCTTCGAGAGCGTCGGTGATGCGGGTGGTTCCCTCATCGGACACATTCCCGCCGTCGTCCAGGTAGACACCGTACGCATCGACGAGCATGACGAGATCCGGTGCTTCCGTCGGCCAGGCGCCGTGCGGTGCGCCACCCGGAGCGGCACCGATGAACGATTCCTCGGTGTCGAACGGGACCTTCTCGTACTCGAGCGCCAAACCCAGCGACGCATGCTCGAGAAACGTGGCATCCGGAACGGTCTGGTTGTACACGACGAGGTCGAGCGCCTTTTCCGTACGGAGCGACCAGACCAGCGAGGCCACGCCCGGCCACAGCAGCAACGGCAAGAGCAAGACGAGCACCACCATCACAATGATGAGATGGGTGGCCCGCTCCGTCCGCCGCGCCGCCGGGCCGATCAAGGGAGTAGTCACATCAGGTATTTCGGCCCGGGACTCCCCCGCATTGAGGATTCAAGCCAGTAGCCAGTAGCCAGTAGCCAGTAGCCAGTAGCCAGTAGCCAGTAGCCAGTAGCCAGTAGCCAGTAGCCAGTAGCCAGTAGCCAGTAAAGGCATACCACACGCGCCAACCGATAGCTGAGAACTGGAAACTGGAGACTAGAAACTGGAAACGGCCCCACCGTCGACCCCTATTCGGGCTCGAACCTCCTCCAACCAACTCGCTCGACGAATTAGAACTCCGAATCTCCGTTCTCGTTGTCGGAGCCGGGAGTTGCGGAGAGGCCTTGAAAGGTGGTGCGCGGGCCGAGCACGACGTGGGGACGGCCGGACATGAACCAGGCCCCCGGCACGGCCGGTTGGCTCGGAACCGCCCGATGGGCCAGCTCTTCGGTCAGGGCTGCGTCGATTGCAGCCATGATCGCCGCCGCCTCATACGGACCGGCGCCACCGGTGATTTCGACGCGGGGATCTACGGAATGGTCGACGACATCTTCCCCGGGTGCTTCCGCGGCAGGAAGCACCTCGTCGACGGGCTCCTCGTTCGGAGTGAGGGGGGCATCAGCTTCTCGATCGGTCATTGCAGTTCCACCAGTTCGATCAGCGTACCGGCCAATGCCCGCGGGTGCACGAACGCAATACGGTGCCCTCCACCCCCCACCCGCGGGTGGGCGTCGATCAGCTCGACCGCTTCGCCGGCCAGGTGCTCGAGCGCATCGTCGATGGAGGGGACCGCATAGGCGATGTGATGAAGCCCTTCGCCGTGCTTGGCCAGGAAGCGGCCGACCGGCGTGTCGGGGCCGAGCGGGCACAGCAACTGCACGTTGGAAGCGCCGATGGGAAGCATGGCTTCCTCGACCCCCTGTTCCTCCACGACTTCGCGGTACTCAGCCTGAACGTGGTACTGCCGCTCGTACTCGGCGAGGGCGGCGTCGAGATCATGAACCGCAATGGCGACGTGATCGATATTGATCAACCTCATGGGAGCAGGCTACCCGGGTCTGCTCGATGGGTAGTCTCCAGGAAAAAGGGAGCGAAACATGGGTGCTGTCATCACCGGAATCGCCAGAACGCCACTCGGGAAATTCGGGGGAGGCCTCGCCTCGCTCACGGCAGTCGATTTGGGAGGCGAAGCCATCAAGGGGGCATTACAGCGGTCCCGGCTGGACGCCGGCATGGTTGACGAGGTCGTCTTCGGGCAGGTGCTCCAGGCGGGGGCCGGGCAGATCACATCCCGGCAAGCGGCGGTCCGGGCTGGCGTGCCCATGACGGTGCCGTCGACCACGGTCAACAAGGTCTGTCTGTCCGGTATGACGGCCATCGCCATGGCAGACCGGTCCGTGCGTCTGGGCGATGCCTCCTTCGTCGTGGCCGGGGGCATGGAGAGTATGAGCAATGCCCCCTACCTATCCCCTGCCACCCGTTGGGGAGCGCGCATGGGCGACGCGCAGTTGGTGGACGTCTTGATGCACGACGGTCTGTGGTGCGCGTTCGACAATTGCGCCATGGGCGAGTCGTCCGATGCGAAGAATGCAAGACTGGGCATCTCGCGCGAACAGCAGGACGAGTGGGCAGCGGAGAGCCACCGGAGGGCCGTGCAGGCGGTGAAGGCAGATGCCTTCGAAAACGAGATCGTGGCGGTCCAGGTGCCCCAACGCAAGGGAGACCCGGTCACGGTTGAGCTCGATGAGGGAATCCGGCCGGACACCACGATCGAAAGCCTCGGGAAACTGCGTCCCGCCTTCACGCCGGACGGAACCACCACGGCTGCCAACGCCTCACAGATCTCCGACGGTGCGGCGGCCGTCATCGTTGCCGACCGCGCCGCTGCCGAGGCAGCCGGACTCCCCATCCTGGCCGAGATCGTCGCCTACGGGCAGGTCGCCGGCCCGGACGCCACGCTGCAGGAGCGCCCGGCAGAGGCCCTGGCGATGGCTCTCAAAAAGGCCGGCATGTCGCCCGGAGATCTCGACCTGGTGGAGATCAACGAAGCGTTCGCGGCGGTGGCGTTGTGGTCGGCCCACATGCTCGACCTCGACCACGAGAAGGTCAATGTGAATGGGGGCGCGGTTGCCCTCGGACATCCGATCGGAGCCACCGGCGCTCGTCTCGTGGTGACGCTCGTCAATGAGCTGAGACGCCGGGGAGGCGGCACCGGTGGCGCCACGCTGTGTGGAGGCGGAGGTCAAGGGGACGCATTGATTATCAGAGTGGAGGGATGAATGGCTGAGGTACCGGAGCGGAATCTTGCCCTGGAGCTGGTGCGGGTAACTGAGGCGGCGGCCATGGCTGCTGCACGTTGGCAAGGCCGGGGAGACAAGGAAATGGTCGACCAGGCGGCCGTAGACGGCATGAGATCGATCATGGCCACCGTCGACATGGACGGGATCATTGTCATCGGCGAGGGCGAAAAAGACGAAGCCCCCATGCTGTACAACGGAGAACGGGTCGGGAACGGGCTCGGGATGGCGCTCGACGTAGCGGTAGATCCCGTGGACGGCACCACCCTGACCGCCGACGGCATGCCGGGGGCCCTGGCCGTGATCGGTATGGCCGAACGGGGCTCTATGTACGCTCCGGGCAGCCTCGTCTACATGGACAAGATTGCGGTCGGGCCCGATGCGGCAGGGATGGTCGACCTGGAAGCTCCGGTCGAACGGAACCTGACCAGGGTTGCCAAGGCTCTCGAGAAGGACGTCAACGACCTCACGGCGATCATCCTCGATCGTCCCCGCAACCACGGCTACATCCAGGCCGTCCGGGAGGCCGGGGCCCGGATCCGGCTGATCCGCGACGGCGACGTGTCGGGAGCCATTTCTACCGTCCGGGAGGAGACCGGTATCGACATTCTGCTCGGCATCGGCGGGTCGCCGGAAGCTGTGATTGCCGCCTCGGCGCTCGCCTGCATGGGCGGGGAGATCCAGTGCAAGCTCTGGCCCCGCGATGAGAGCGAGCGCCAGTACGCCCTCGAAAATGATCTCGATCTCGACCAGATCCTCACCACCAGGGATCTCGTCGACTCCGACAACGTCTTCTTCGCTGCGACCGGGGTCACGGACGGCGAGTTGCTCGATGGGGTGGACTACTACGCCAACGGGGCCCGCACTCACTCGGTGGTCATGCGCTCCCGAACCGGTTCGATCCGGTTCATCGACACGCACCACGACCTCCGAAAACTCAAAGCTCTCAGCGCGGTCGAATACGGATAGCAACCTCCTCCGGGGCGGCGGGGACGGCGAGCGAGCTCTGCTTCAGATGGCTCCTGCCACGCGCAGGGCTTCCCGCAACGAGGTAGCGACCGGAACCCCGGCCGCCACGAGTTGATCGACCGGATGGGCGCCGCCGTCGTACAGCACGCAGTTCATGCCGAGGGCGGCCGCCGCGGCGGCGTCATCGAGAGCGTCACCAACCACGAGCACATCACCCGGATCGAGGTCGCGGGCGAGATCACCGGCGACGGCCCGGAGGTGTTCCTCCAGGTACTCCTGTTTGCGATCACCCGGAGTTCCGCGCAGCCCGTCGATGCGAACCAGGAACTGATCGAGGCCGAAGCGGTCCACCTGAGGGATCAACTCGTCGTGCCAGTACATCGACAACAAGGATTGGCTGTGCCCTGCCCGGCGAGCTTCCGCCAGCGCCTCTCGTGCGTCCGGGGCCAGGGTGGCCGCAGCAGCTCGGCGCCGGTACGAGTCGTGAAATGCCAGGTCGAATCCCCGCCACTCGGCTGCTTCGACGGCCCGCCCCAGCAGACGCTCATAGAAAAGGAGTACGGGACGCGTGTAGTGCGCCCCGTACTCCTCAATGGTGATTGGCCGGCGACCTACGGTCGCCAACGTATCGTTCACGGCTGCCACAACGACTGCGAGGTCGTCGAGCAGCGTCCCATTCCAGTCCCAGACAATGTGAAGCACCGTCGGGACACTAGGCACCAAATCCAATGAGCGGCCCGGTATCGACCAGGCCGCCCCGGAAATGGTGGTTGTCGGTTCGTTACTCGGCGACGCGGTCCTTCAGGCCTTTGGCCGGACGGAACTTCGCGTGCTTCTTCGCTGCGATCTGAATCGCTTCACCTGTTGCCGGGTTCCGGCCGATACGGGCCTTGCTCCGACTGGTGTAGAAGGTACCAAAGCCTGAGACACGAACTTCGCGGTCAGCATCGAGCTCGACTGCGATGATGCCTTTGCCGGAGTCGCTGCTGAAGATCGCATCAATCACTTCCGAGGCCTTCGCCTTGGACAGATCTGTCTTCTTCGCCAGCTTCTCCGCCATCTCGGTTTTGTTCACTCCGCCTCCCCTCATCGTTGCGGCCGGCATTTCCGGCCTCGCGTGGGTACCGCAGTAACGCGGTGTCTCAAGAAAACTACAGGGTTTACCTAGGTTTTTCGAGGATCTCGGTGGTTTGAACGGCGCTAGGGAACGGCCCGGACGGTTCGCTCGAGCATCTCCAGGCGAGCGTCATATCTCCCGGCCATCACCCGCCAGCCGAATCTCGCCATGTGTTCGGCGAGCTCCGCACCCAGCGTGGCGGCCCCGGATCGATGGGTCAGGGCCCACCGGAGGCGGTCAACCAAACCCGTGTCATCGCCGTAGAGGCAATGGCGGTGGTAGTCGAGCGGGATCAAGTCAGGGTACGACAACCGGTCGGGCAGGACCGGGAAGGCTCCCGCCGCGATCGCTTCGGCGACCGCAACGCCGAAGAACTCGTGGTGGGCGGTACTGACCACCACGTCCGACCGGGCAAGCAGCTCAACGTACTGAGCGGAAGGCGAAAAGCCCTTGTGGAGCAGGCGTTTTCCCAGTTGCCGCTCTGCGTGGAGGAACTCCTCCGGGCTGGTACGGAAGTTCTCGCCGGCGAGGATCACGTCAAACTCGAGCCCTTCCTCGATCAGCCGGTAGAGGGCCTGGAAGAAGGCGCCGGGGTTCTTGTCGTACTCCCATCGCTGGTTCCAGAGAACGACCGGCGGACCGGCCTCGTCGGGCCGGTCGACCAGTCTTTCGAGGTCGATCCCCACCGGGAGAACCTCCGAGCGGGCCCGCACGGCCGGTACCCCTTCACTGTGGGTGAAGTCCGGCAGGCTCCCGAGCAGGCCCGGCAGCACCGAGTAGAACTCATCGAGGTGGTAGGGAGAGTTGAACAAGATGAGATCGGCCGCCGCGGCGCTCAGCCAGTTGGTGAACCCGTACGAATGATCGACGGCGGCGCCCGGCGGCGGCGGGTAGGTGATCTGGTTCTCGTGCATGTAGAGAGCCACGCCCGGTTGTCCGATGACCTTGCGAACCAATCCGAGGAAGGCAGGAAGGTCCAACATGTCGGATGCCAGCACGACGTCGGGTTGGCCTGCCGCCGCAACGAGCTCCGCCGCCTGTACGGCCAGCGTGTAGGAAGCCCCCTGCATGCGCCACTTCCAGAACCGGGCCGGCAGCGTGAGGAGGTGGACCTCGTGGCGGCTCGTCCGGGCATAGCCCTCGGCCCAGGCAGCGTGCGAGCCGCCGAAGTAGGGCTCAACGAGAAAGATGCGCATCAGGTTGGGTCGATCTCTTGTTGCGGCTTCACCCACGGTCCCAGTCAATAGGTACTACGTACTTTGTACCTCTTGTCCGCAGAAGGATGGTCACGGTATGAAGTACGAGATACGAAATAGGGCGCACGCAGTGCGCCCTACAGCTTCTTTCGGTACACCCGGTGGTTCTTGTGGGGGACACCGCCGATCTTTACCAGGTCGCTCCGCATCTTGACCGCGGACTCGGCAATCTGAGTCAACTCGTAGCGTTTGAAACCTGCCGCCTTGAACGTCCGAACGATCTCGTCGTAGAGCAGAGCATTCCCACCGCGCTTCTGGAACTCGGGAAGGATGCCGATCCCGTTGGCCACCACCCACTCCCGGGTACGCATCGCCCGCAGCAAGGACACCAACCCCAGGGGAAAGAGCCTTCCGCCGGCTTTCTGCAGCCCCTCCGAAATATCCGGAAAAGCAAGAAGAAAGCCGACGATCCGCTCCCCCTGAGTGATCAGCTTGATCAGGTCCGGCCGGACCACCACCATGATGTTGGCAACGATGAAGTCGATCTCCGCGTCGGTCAGCGGAACGTACTCCCAGTTGTCGACGAACGAGTTGTTGTAGGCACGAGCGATCCGTTCCGCCCATTCCTTGATTTCCTTCTTGGAAGAGAACTCCTTGATCGCCAGGCCGCTGCGCTCTTTGGTTCGGGCGGCAATGCTCTTGATACGTTCATCCAGGTCGAAAGTCGACGCGTCGATGATGTGCGTGATGAAATCGACTTCCTTCTTGAACCCGGCCCGTTCGGCCATGTCGATGTAGTACGGCGGGTTGTAGGCAAGCATCGTCATGGTCTGTCGATGCTCGAACCCCTTCTCCAGGAATCCGTAGGCGTCGAAGGGACCGAGTCCTTTCGGTCCGACGACGGCGGTCAGACCGCGGTTCGATGCCCATTCGAACGCCACATCGAACAGACGCTGCGCGGCTTCGGGATCGTCCACGCACTCGAAGAGATAGAACTGGCCTTCACGGGACTTGTGATATTCGTTGTAGTGCGTGTTCTCGAGAGCGGCGATCCGGCCGACGTCGCGGCCATCTCGCACCGCGATGAAGAAATCGGCTTTGGAGTGCTCGTAGAACGGATGCTTGCGCGGGTTGAGCATGGCGTTCATGTCGAGGCGCATCGGCGGAACCCAATTGGGATAGTCGGCGTAGAGGCGGTAGGCGATGTCGACAAAACGCCGCACCTGTGAGCGACGCCCGATGTTCACCTTCTCGACCTTCAGCATGACCCCTCCTCACTCCCGAGGGTCATTCTCCCACCTTCGCCAACTGTCGGGCTTCCAGCGTCGTCGATACCAGGAACACACCGATCAGGGCTACCCCGAGGCCGCCGATGGCGAAATCGTAGATACTGACCTCCCCGAACCACAGCGACACTTCGCGGACCCCGACGAAGAACAGCACTGCGTTGAAGAGGATGATGATCATCCTCACTTCGGTCGGACCGAAACGCCCGTACGAGATCCGGAACTCCCCCGTGACGTACGTTCGGACATACACCAGAACGGACATGAGCAGGTAGCCGATGAGAGCCACGGCAGCGACCTCAAAGGTCACGTACGGCGACAACCCGAGCCCGAACACGATCAACGTTTCGCTGATGGCGTCCATCGTATGGTCGATGAAGAACCCGAATTTCGGCCGTTCGATCTTCCTGTGCCGGGCCAGGGTTCCGTCGAGGCTGTCCCCAAACCAATTGACCACGAGTCCGAGACTGGCCAGCCAGAGGAAACCAGCCGCCGAAGAACTAGCCCAGTACCCGGCGAAGGTCATCAATGAGCCGAGAATGCCGATCGTGGTCAGGACATCCGGCGTAACCCAGCGCGGCATGTGCTCGGCCAGCCATTGCAGCGCCGGTCGCTCCAGCGGTCCAAAGAGGATGTCGTTGACCCGCTCGTGAGGGCGCGGTTCGCTCATCGTGCTTCTCCCGGGGAGGCGTCCGGGGCTGAGTCCGCCCCGGCATTGTCGGGCCAGACGGGAAAGAACATGAGCCACTGGTCGGGATTCGCGCGAATCGCATCCTCCGCCTGCTGGAGAATCAACGAGGTTACATGGTCCACATCGCCGGGAGGATCGGCACAGTCGATCGGCTCGTTGAAACGGATCACATACCGGCCGTCGGGCGTGCGCTCGACCCACACGAAGAAGAGCAGGGCCCCGGTCGCGAACGCCATCCTCGCGTAACCGTCCCAGAGCCGGGTCGGCCTGCCGAAGAACCGAACCTCGGCGGCTTTGCGGCCGGGCGGAACGGGACGATCCACGGCAGTGAACACAATGCCGGCCGATTCGAGCCGCGCGGTTGCCTCCGCCAGCGCCTCTTTGGATCCGGGTGTGATCACCAGACCGTGGCCTTCCCGGAGTTCGTTGACCAGGCGATACCCGGCGGGCGGCGCCGCATAGGAGATGACCTGGACCTTGAAGTCGGTGACCGTGAAAGCTACCCCGGCCAGATCGAGGGCGCCGAGATGCGCAGAAACGGCCACCATGCCGCGGCCGGCTGCCGCTTTCTCGTCGAACATCTCGAGAAGTTCGGGGGGGAGGTATACCAGCTCGCCGAGGGCTTCCCGCCCGTGCGCAACCTTGTGGAAGAACTCGAAGCTGGCGATACCTGCGTGATACAACGCCCGGGCAACGTGGCCGGTGAGGACGGGGTCGTCTTCTGAAGTGCCGAGGACGACCGCCAGGTTGGATTTGAGGGCAGAAACCATGCGAGATTTGCGTCTTCGGGCCGACAGATTCGCGATGCCCGTGATACCGGCGGAAGCAAGCCGGGGCGGCACCACCTTGCCCAGCCAGAGCGCAGTCCGCAGGCCCTTGTCAGTGTTGAGGTAGTCCTGAAGCCGACTCACGGAGCCCCGTCTCTCGCAATGCCCATCTACATCTCCTGCCGGCCGACCAGAGCGCGCCCGAGGGTGAGTTCATCGGCGTAGTCGAGGTCGCCTCCCACCGGAAGACCGCTGGCCAGTCGCGTCACGCGCACTCCCAGCGGCTTGAGTTCCCGGGCGAGATACATCGCGGTGGCGTCGCCCTCAACCGTCGGGTTGGTGGCCACGATCAGCTCGGTGATGCCCTCGTTCGGTATGCGGTCGCGCAACTCGGCGAAGTGCAGCTGCCCCGGACCGACGCCGCCGATGGGAGATAGGGCTCCGCCGAGCACGTGGTAGCGACCCCGGAACTCCTGGGTCTTTTCGACCACGACGATGTCCTGAGCACGCTCGACCACGCAGACCACACTCGAATCACGACGCATGTCGCGACAGATCGAGCACTCATCGGTCCCCGTGACGTTGAAGCACCGGATGCAGTTCTTGACCTGCTCACGCATGTCGATGATGGCCTGCGCCAGGCGGCGGGCATCGGCCTGCTCGACGACGAGCAAGTGGAACGCCAGCCGCTGAGCCGACTTGCGGCCGATACCGGGCAGGCGCGAAAGCTCGTCGATGAGACGCTGAACCGGGCCCTCGAACATCAGCCGAGCAACCCGCCCAGGTCCAATCCTCCGGCAATTCCACCCATTCCCGCCTGCGCCGCTTCATTGGCAGCGGAGAGCGCTTGATTGGTGGCGGCGACGATCAGATCACCCAGCAATTCCGCGTCTTCGGGATCGATGACCTCCGGGTCGATCTCAACCGAGACCAGAGTCCCGCTCCCCTTGACGGTGGCCTTGACCACACCGCCCCCGGCCGTGCCTTCAAAAGTCTGGGCTGCCAGTTGCTCCTGCTGCGCCGCCATCTGTTCTTGCATCTGCTGCGCCTGCTCCATCAGCTTGCGCATGTCCTGTGGTCGCATTCCCATGGCGGCAAGAGTAACGGAAGAAGCAGGAGAAGATGGGAAGGGACGCACTCGGAAGGTACAAGGTGGAAAGTGGAGACGCCTGCGGCGTTGTCACTCGCGTTCGATGATCTCTTCGATGACCTGTCCGCCCAACAGTCCCTCAACGAGCGCATCCGGATCGGTCGCACCCGATGGGGCTTCGAGAAGTTGATGCTTGTCCGGCACTCCCTCCTGCTCGTTCGACGACGCCGCAGCATCGCCGTCCGCACCGGTTCCCGATCGGAACTCAATCCGGATCGACCCGCCCAGCAACTCGGCGGCTCGAGCCTCGACGATCTCCCGGACCTTGTCGTCGTCCTGCAATTGCTCGAGGTGGAAGGACAGATGGTCGGGCAGATGAAGGATGACGGTCGACCCCTGCACCGACCCCGGGCTGGCTTCGCGGAAGAGCGCCTGGCGACGCGGGCCGAGATCGTCGCGGACTCCGGCGACGAGTGCAGGCCACACCGATTCGAACTGGGCGAGCGTCAGATCGCCGACGGCTGCAGGGGCGACGACGGGCTGCTCGGGTTCCACCACCACCTCGTCGAGTTCTTCCTGCGCTTCGAGTTCGAGGGGCTCGACGGGTTCCGGTTCCGCCGGCTCTGCAGCAGCACCGCCGCCTTCCGGGACTGTCTGGCGGTCAACATCTCGGGGAGTCGATGCCGCCGGCCACGATCCCCTCCCGGCCGCCTCTGTCGCAACCGTTGATGCGGGCTGTGCAGCAGGAAGCGTCCCGGAGCCCAGACGCCGCACCTTTTGCTCGAGTTGTTCTATCCGGGCGGCCATCGAGACAGGATCACCCGCCGTCTCGGGGCGCGTCAGCTTCAGCAACGTGATCTCGACCATCAACCGTTCCTCGCGGCCTTCCCGGAGCCGCAGGAGAGCCTCCGCCAGCCGATCGACGATGCGCAGTACATCCGCGGCAGGCAGTTCCTTCGATACCTTGATCCAATCCTCGAGTACGTCCGCGGACTCGTCCGCTACCTCGGCGAGGTTGGGGGCGTAATGGGCCAGGAACACACCCCGGTAGAACGCAATCCCCTCACTCACAAAACGCCGCAGGTCGACGCCCTCTGCGGAAAGGGCCGCCACCATTTCGATCGCCGCCCTGGCGTCCTGCTGCACGACCGCACGGGCCAGTTGGGCGTAGACCTCCGAGTCGGCCAGGCCCAGAGCACGGTTGACGCCCCGTACCTCGACGGACCCGTCACCGAGGGCGGCCACCTGCTCGAGCAGGCTCAACGCGTCACGTACCGATCCCCGGGCATGACGGGCAACCGCCTTCAGAGCGGCTGCTTCCACCTCATATTTCTCGGTGCCGCTGATCTTCTCCAGATAGCCGGCCAAAACCTCAACTGCGACGTTGTGAAAATCGAAGCGTTGGCTGCGGCTGCGAATCGTGTCGAGCAGTTTGTACGGCTCGGTGGTGGCGAGAACGAAATGAACATGGGGCGGCGGCTCTTCGAGGGTCTTCAGCAACGCATTTCCGGCCGCTTTCGAGAGCATGTGCGCTTCATCCAGGATGAACACCCGCTTGGCGCCACCCACCGAAGCAACCGTGGTGACGCTGACCCGGATGTCTCGAATGTCGTCGACCGAGTTGTGGGAAGCCGCATCGAGCTCGATCACGTCGAGCGAGGACCCTTCGGTCACTGCGACGCACGAGCTGCACGTGTTGCACGGTTCGCCGTCCTTGCCCAGATCGGTGCAGTTGAGCGCCTTGGCGATGATTCTCGCAGTCGTGGTCTTCCCGGTGCCGCGGGGACCGGCAAACAGATACGCGTGGGCAACCCGACCTTCCTGCACCTCGCGTGCCAGGGTCTCCGTGACATGGCCTTGCCCGATGATGTCCTCGAACCGCTGCGGACGATACTTGCGATAGAGGGCCTGATACTCCACGGCGGCGATGGTAGCGGGGAGGCTCTGGCGACGGAGCCGGCGCAGCGGGGGCCAAACGATTGCCGGAGGCTCGCGCGGCAAGGCTCGATCACCGTCCCCTCGCTTCGCCCCGTACCTCGCCGTTGCAGGGGGAAGCTGTTCAGTTCGCCCTCTATTCCGCCGATGACCGACAATGACGCTGACACTGCCAGGATGCTGTTTCCGTGCGCCGGGAGAACTCACGACTGATGGCTGAGAACTTGATGCCTGAAAACACTCATCCCTCCGTTTGGGCCAAGGGTCTCGTCCGGAAGTTCGGAAGCAAGGTGGCCGTCGACGGCGTCGACCTTTCGATCGGCCGGGGCGAGTTCTATGGACTGCTCGGACCGAATGGAGCCGGCAAGACCACGACGATCAAGATGATCGTCGGTTTGCTGCGACCCACCGCCGGCACCGCCGGCATCAACTCTCTCGACACCTGGCGCCAGCCCCTCGAGGTCAAACGGAAGATCGGCGTGCTTCCCGAGGAGTTCAACCTCTACGAACGTCTGACGGGGGCCGAATTGCTCGACTTCACCTCGGCGATCCACCGCCTCCCCCGAGAGGATGCCGTGCGGCGGCGCCGCGAGCTCCTCCAACTCCTCGATCTCGAGGATGCAGCTTCCGACCTGGTCGCCGACTACTCACGGGGGATGCGCAAGAAGCTGGCGTTGGCTGCTGCCGTCATCCATGCCCCTCCGGTTCTGTTCCTCGACGAACCTTTCGAAGGAGTCGATGCCGTGAGTGCCCGGCTCATCCGCAGGCTCCTCCAGCAGTACACGGCGCGCGGTGCGACGATCGTGTTCTCGTCCCATGTCATGGACCTCGTTGAGCGTCTGTGTACCCGGATTGGGATCATGATGCACGGCAAGCTCGTCATCGAAGCGACCCCGGCCGACCTGCTGGCGCACTACGGAGCGACATCGGTCGAAGATGCCTTTCTCGAGGTTGTTGGAGCCACTGATATGGGTGAAGGATTGGAATGGTTGGGCGCCTCGTCTGGCTGAAATGGCGGTTGCTCGTCAACGGCGTCCGCGCCGATCGACAGCGCGCCTTCGGCCTCCCCGTGGTCACGATCGGAGTGACGGCGATCGGCTTCTGGCTCGCGGCCCGCTACGGGCAGACCGCCGGCGAGATGTCTCCCGCAGCCGCGGGAGAGTTCACCTTGTGGGTCATGCTCGTAGCGTGGCTGACGTGGACCACGCTCCCGGTCCTGCTCTTCCCCCTGGACGAGACACTCGATCCGGCGCGGTTCTCGCTGGCTCCGGTGAGCCGCTCACAACTGATGGCAGGGTTGACCGCAGCAGGTTTGGTGACGCCCACCATCGTCGTGCCGGTGCTGGTACTCGCCACCAACGTCGGGGTGTTCCCCGGTCCACTCACCGCACTCGTGGCACTTGCCGCCGGGGGTCTGCTGCTGCTCCACCTGATCGTTGGAGGCCAGACGTTCACGGCGCTGGTTTCGCTGGTGCTCCGCAGCCGCCGCGGGCGCGACCTGGCCGTCGTGATCGTTTCTTCCCTAGGTCTGCTGGGCTTCGCCCTTCAGCAAACGATCGCCACAGCCATCGGTGAATACGGACTGGCAGGAGCCGTCCAGACATACAGCCTGTCCTCCTGGTGGTTTGCGCTGCCGCCGGTGGCAGCACAGCAGGCGGTCGTATCTGCGGCGGCCGGGTCATGGGGACGGTCCATCCTGGCCCTCGCGGTGTCGGCCGCCTGGCTGCTCGTGATCGTTTCGTTGTGGAACCGCCTGCTGCTTCGTCTCGTCACGACGCCGGAATCGACCCCGCTCCGCAGCAGCAGGAAGGTGCGCCGCTCCCTCGCCGACCGGCCGGGATGGTCAACGATCCTCGTGATCGCCCGCAAGGAACTGATCTTCTACGTCCGTGACCCGCGCCTGCGCATGGTGTGGACCGGAGCCGTGATCTTCCTGGGCGTGATCGTCGCCACCCTTCTGATCGGCACGACCCAGCTGAGCGACATCCAGCGAGCTCAGTGGCTGCCGCTGATAGGTCCTATGGTGGTGATCTTCATCGGGCTGCCCGTTGCCCTCAACCAGTTCGGCTGGGAACGCAATGCTTCGTCGTTCCTGTTTGCTCTGCCGGCCGGACCTCGCACCCTGATCATCGGAAAGAACCTCGCCGCCGGGACTGCCCTCTTCGTCGAGACGCTGACCCTGTCGATCATTCTCGCCTGGGTGAGCGGCGGGTGGGAAACCCTGGCGATGGTGCCGCCTCTCGCCCTCACCGCCATCTTCTGCCAGCTCGCCGTCGGCAACATCGTTTCCGTTCTCGCTCCACTCCGGCTGCCCGACATGGGCACCGATCTGTTCGCACAAGCGACGGAACAGGGATGCCTGGCCATCACCGCCCAGATGGTGTCATTCTTCGTCATCGGCCTGTTGATGACGCTTCCGGCCAGCGCCTACGTCCTCGTGGTTGAGTTCGGTCAGAATCTCAATCCTGTTTTGGTCTCGGTGGCTTCCCTCGCCTGGGGCGCCATCATCTACTCGATTGGCTTGTGGATCGGCACGAGGACGCTGCGAAAGCGTGTCCCCGAGATGGTCGCAATGGTGCAGACGGTGTGAAAGCGATTCGCTCTCACGCGTACTTCGTACTGGGTACTTCGTACTTCGTAGCTGATCCACTCTCGCCCCTTCAGTTCCAGCCATCTCGGTAGCGGTACGAAATACGGGGTACGTCGGATACGTAGTATCCAGCCATGACCTCGTTGCGCCTTGGCGTCGATCTCGATGGAGTGGTAGCCGACTTCGTGGCCGGTTGGATCAGCCGCTACAACCAGGAATTCGAAGCCGATCTCAGCCCTCTCTCCGTCCAGACCTGGGACGGCCTCCACACCCTCACCCATTTCCGTGACAGCAACGAGTTCTGGACCTGGGCCAGCGATCACGGCGGGAGCAGCGTGTTCCGGCATCTGGAGACCTACGACGGGGCGAACGAGGCCCTCGATCACCTGGCCGGGCAAGGCCATGAGATTGTCATTCTCACCGTGAAGCCGGATTGGGCCGTCCACGACACGTTCGCGTGGATTGCCGAGCACAGAGTCCCGACCCGCGAGGTCCACATCACATCCGACAAGTGGATGGTGCCGTGCGACATCTACCTCGACGACTCACCCGAGCAGCTCGCCCGGTACCTGGAGAAGCGACCCGATCGAATGGTCTGCCGGTTTGTCCGCGCCTGGAACGACCCGATCGAGGGCGTTCACGACATCGCTACGTGGCAGGATTTCGTAGACCTTGCGATGACCCGCTCCCGGTCCGGATAGCGTCCGCAGAGGTAGTTCCTCTCCATCCTCGACTGGGAGAGCGTCCGCTTTCCGTACTAGCCTTGGACTTGCGGCAAAGGGCCGCGCTGGAACCTGCCAGATACGGGAGGAGTACGTTCGAAATGAAGCTCACCAAGGTGTTGGTGCTTCTGTTGGTACTGGGTCTGATCGCCGCCGCTTGTGCGGGCGACGCCGAAGAGACCACCACCACAGCAGCCCCCACTGACACGACTGCCGCAACGACGACCACAACTGAAGCAACAACAACGACCGAAGCCATGGCAGCAGTGGGTTCTGCAGAGAACCCCGTCAAAGTGCTGTTCGTGCCGTCCGTCGAGGCCGAGGTGATCGTCACCGGTGGTGACATCATGAAAGCGGCACTCGAGGAAGCAACGGGCCTGAACTTCGAAGTAACGGTGCCGACCTCGTATGCGGCCACCATCGAGGAGATGTGCGCGTCGCCGGACAACACCATGGGATTCATCCCGGGTCTCGGCTACGTCCTGGCCAGCAACCGCTGTGGTGTCGACGTATCGTTCAAGGCCGTCCGCTTCGGATGGTCGGTCTACTGGGCCCAGATCCTGGTCCCCCGCGACAGCGATATTGAGACCATAGAGGATCTCGAGGGCTTGACCTGGGCGTTCCCGGACACCGGTTCGACCTCGGGCTACATGGTTCCGACGCTGATGTTCGACGAAGCCGGTGTTACCCCGGGTGAGCGTGTTGAGGCCGGTGGACACCCGCAGGCAGCATTGGCGGTGTACCGGGGCGAAGCCGACTTCGCCACCACGTTCTTCAGCCCGCCGTTGACCCCGAACTTCGACTGGGCGATCGGTGACGAGCCGGAGATCCCGGACGACATCATCGATTCGTGCGCTCCGAACGAAGACGGCTCGCGGCTGTTCTGTGGACCTGAGGATGCGCAATGGCGGGTACTCGATGCCCGGGCCAGTGCCCGTGCCGACGCCCCGGACATCATCCAGAAGGTGAAGATCCTGATGATCTCCCCGGAGATCCCCAACGACACCCTGTCGTTTGGACCGGAGTTCCCGGACGACGTCCGCACCCAGATCGAAGACGCCCTGGTGGCGTTTGCGGCCGAGTGTGATACCGACGAGAACTGCGCCTGGAACCAGTCGATCGGCAATCAGGACTTCTACGGCTGGACCAGCATCGATCCGGCCGTCGACTCCGAGTACGACAGCCTCCGCAGAATCGTCGACCTGGTCGGCTACGAGCTGGAGGGTTAGGAAACGACCTCTCCATGAGGAAACGGAACCGGGCAGGGGATGAGTCCCCTGCCCGGTTCGCGAACGGCTCTCTGCGGAGAGAAAGGAAGGGCTAGCGGGGCATGCTGAAGGTTGAACACCTCACCAAGATCTACGAGGGAGGAACGCTGGCCCTGGAAGACGTCAGCTTCGAGGTTCCCGACGGCCAGTTCCTGGCGGTGATCGGACTGAGTGGATCGGGCAAATCGACCCTGCTCCGTTGCATCAACCGTCTGATCGAACCGACCGAGGGGCAAATCACCTGGAACGGAGTGGACATCACCAAGGCGTCCCAGGAGGAGATGCGCCGCATCCGCCGCCGGATTGGCATGGTCTTCCAGCACTTCAATCTGGTTCACCGTTCCAAGGTGCTGACCAATGTGTTGCAGGGAAGTCTCGGGTACGTCAACCCGGCGCTGAGCCTCATCAACAAGTTCCCCAAAGATCAAATGCGGAAGGCGTACCAGCAACTGGCCCGGGTCGGCCTGGAAGAGAAAGCGGGTCAGCGGGCCGACGAACTCAGCGGCGGCCAGCAACAGCGCGTCGGAGTAGCCCGGGCGCTCATGCAGGACCCGGAGATGATCCTGGCGGACGAGCCCGTGGCCAGCCTCGACCCGGTGCTGGCCCACAGCATCATGCAGTACCTCGAAACGATCAACAGCGAAGACAAGGTGACCGTCTTGTGCTCGCTGCACTTCCTCGACCTGGTCCACCGGTATGCCGATCGAGCCATAGCCCTCAATGAGGGCAAGCTGGTGTTCGAAGGACCGCCTTCCGAGATTGACGACGCCAAGTTCAAGGAGATCTACGGGCAGGAGGCTGAGCGCGTTGGCTGATAGCAAAGATGTTTCGAAACAGGCGCCGCTCGATCCTATGCCGCTCGAACCAAAGCGCGGCTTCAAGCGGACCCTCATCTTCATCCTGGCCATGGTGTTCGGGGTGATCGTCTACGCATACGGATTCGATGTCACCCGGGTCAACCTCGACGAGATCAAGTCGGAGACCCGTCAAACCCAGCTCGTCCGAGTGCTGCGGTCCCTCGCCAGACCGGATCTCATGACGTATGAGCGTGTTTCAACACCCACCGACGCTGCTTTTGCCATGCCCTGTCCGGCCGGCGGTTTCATCCCCGATGAGGTCGATGAGAACGCTCGCCACATCACCGTCGAACCAGCGTGCGTGGAGCCCGGCGGCAAGATCACAGTCCGGGGCACCAACTTCTCCGCCAACGCCCGTGGCACCCTTGTTCAAGTGCCGCCGGCGGGCGATCTGGAGCTTCGGTTGGCCGAATTCCAGGTCGACGGCGAAGGTGACTTCGAGATCGTCGTCAACACCCGCGAACGCGAAAGCGACCAGCCGCAAATCATCCGCGCCATCACCCGCGAGAACATCGGGACGATCTTCAATCCCGTCGAGGTGGAGGTAACCAGCGAGACCGGAATCGTCTCCACGGTCACATCCCCGCGGATTTCCAAATCGAGCACCGACACGTGGGACCGTATCATCGAGACGGTCTTCCTGGCCTTTCTGGCAACCACCCTGGGAACCATCATTGCCGTGCCGCTCAGCTTCATGGCGGCTCGCAACCTGATGAAAGACATCAGCGTCCCGATGACCAAACTCGCCCTCCAGCTGTTGGCGATGCCGGTCGGAGTGGGAGTCGGCATCCTCGCCGCCGGATGGGCGAGAACGATCAGCGAGCAACTCACCGATTCGACGTTACTGGTGATTCTCGGCCTGGTGGTCATTCCTTTCCTCATGGTGCTGGCATTCCGCTGGGCACTCCCGGCGGTCGAGGAAGAGCCACCCACACCTGCCGAGCGGGCGGTGCGGGGTGCGGTGATTTTCATCGCTTCGGTCGGCGGGGTTGTCGTGCTCTTCCTGCTCGCCAGCTTGATGGTGACGGTCGGCGACTGGCTTGCCCCCCGTTTGTCGGCGTTTGACTTCCTCGGGACCTTCGTCACCAGCCTCGGAGACATCCTCAACGCCATCATCACGCTGCTCACTGCCCTGGCCACCGCCGGGGTGCTCATGAATCTCGCCGGCAAGCTGGGCATGTGGATGAAGAGTCGTCTCCCTGCCGGGTTCATCAAAGTGTTCCGCATTCCGCTGGCAGCCGCGGCAGGCGCCGTGCTGGCCATCCTGATCGGGATTGGGATCGGCTGGATGTATCAGATCACCGACCCGATGAAGATCTACTGGATTCCTGCCGCCGTTGGCGCGGCGATCGGCCTGGCCCTGGCGATCCGCGCCTACCAGAAGGAACAGGTCGGCATCGGCCTATCCATCTACTACATCGCCCGAACGATCTTCAACGCCATCCGATCGATCGAACCCCTGGTGATGGTCATCGTGTTCGTGGTGTGGGTCGGCATCGGACCGTTCGCCGGATCCCTGGCCCTTGCCCTGCACACCGTGGCGGCCCTCGCCAAGCTCTACTCAGAGCAGGTGGAGAGCATCCAGGCCGGACCGATCGAAGCGGTGAAGGCATCGGGTGCCACCCGGATCCAGACCATCGTGTACGCGGTGATCCCCCAGATCGTCCCGCCGTACATCTCCTTCACCCTGTACCGGTGGGACATCAACGTGCGCATGTCCACCATCATCGGGTTCGCCGGTGGTGGTGGTATCGGCTTCCTGCTCCAGCAGAACATCCGGCTGCTCAACTACCGGGCAGCGTCGGTCAACATGCTGGCCATTGCCATCGTCGTTGCGTCGATGGACTACCTGAGCTCGAGGATTCGCGAGCGGATCGTGTAGGTACGGAGGTGGCGTTGGCGCATCCTCCCCCGTTGCCAAACGGGGGAGGTGGCCGAGCGGAGCGAGGTCGGAGGGGGCGACCTAGTCTTCGCATATGCCCGCTATGAAACGACGGACCCGCGAAATCAGGGAACAAGAGGAACGCGACCTGCTTTCCCCTGCAGCCACCCTCTCGACCGAAACCAGGGGACGCGAGCACCCCGAAGATCCAGACCCCTCCCGCACTGCGTTTGAGCGGGACCGGGATCGGATCCTTCACTCGAAAGCCTTCCGGCGGCTCAAGCACAAGACCCAGGTGTTCATCAACCCGGATGGCGACCATTTCGTCACCCGTCTCACCCATACGCTGCAGGTAACCCAGATCGGCCGGGCCATGGCCGCCTCCCTCGGCCTGAACGAGGCGCTGACCGAGGCCATCTGCCTGGGTCACGACGTCGGGCATTCCCCTTTCGGGCACACCGGCGAAGAGGCTCTCACCCCGTACATGGACGACGGAGAATGGCTGCATTCGGTACAGAGCGTCCGGGTATTCAGGATCCTGGAGCCGCTCAACCTGACGTGGGAGGTGCTCGACGGAATCCGCGCTCATTCGTGGAAGATCGACCCGCCACCCAATACCCCCGAAGGCCTCCTGTGCCGCTACGCCGATCGGATCGCCTACCTCACCCACGACGTGGAGGACGCGTTGCGGGCCGGCGTGCTGTCCCACGGCGACATCCCGCGGCGAGCGCTGGCAACGTTCGGTGAGCCGGGCGACGAGTGGATCTCGACGATGATCAATGCCGTAGTCGATGAATCACTCGAGCAGGGTCGGGTCGTGATGACGCCGGATGTCCAGGAGGAGATGAACGAATTCCGGGCGTTCATGTTCGAACGTGTCTATCTGCGGGACGAAGCTCAACCCCAACAGCACCGGGCGATCGCCGTGATTCGGGACCTGGTGGACCACTTCGTCGATCACCCCGACGAGATCCCCCCGACCTACCGCCATGATGATGCTTCGGCGGTCGCGCAAGCCATCGACTACGTGTCCGGCATGACGGACCGGTATGCCCTCCGCATCCACGATCGGCTGTTCCGGCCGGAAGGCATCGTGTAGGCCACGCAAAGGGCGCCGGTCTCGACGATTCACGCGGGGCACCGGACGCGGCAACGGTCACCGTTCTCCCCGCTAGCCTCGAAAAAGGAGGTGACGCAATGCATCTATCGAGCAGCAATTTCACCGACGGCCGGGCAATCCCGGGGGATTTCGCTTTCTGTGTCCCCGATCCGGACACCCATGCCACATTCGCCCCGAACCGCAGCCCGGCGCTGGCGTGGGGAGAGGTACCGGACGGAACCCGCACCTTTGTGATCACCTGCCACGATCCGGACGTGCCCACAAAACCGGACGATGTCAACCAGGAGGGCCGGGAGGTCCCAGCCGATCTGCCCCGCACCGACTTCTACCACTGGGTTCTGGTGGACCTGCCGGCCCGGGTGACCAGCATCGTCGACGGTGAGTTCAGCCACGGTGTCACCGCGCGGGGTAAAGATCAAACGGGACCGTACGGGGCCCGGCCGGGGGTCAACAACTACACGGACTGGTTCTCCGGGGACCCGGACATGGAGGGCACGTACTACGGGTACGACGGTCCCTGCCCGCCGTGGAACGACTCTCTGATCCACCACTATGTGTTCACGGTCTACGCAACCGATCTCGAGCGATGCCCGGTCGATGGAGCGTTCAGCGGCCCCGACGTGCTCGCCGCCATCGACGGCCACATCCTGGGCCAGGCGTCGATCACCGGAACCTACACCCTCAACCCAAGACTGATGTAGGCAGTCTCTCCCGCCGGCGGGAAGGGGGCTCGTTCCCACCTACGAAGGCCCAGTCGCGGCATCTCCACCCTCTCCCTAACCCTCTCCCGCCGCGGGAGAGGGAATCGAACCACCGCCCAAACACCACGGTCTCCTCAAGCTCCCGCCTGCCTCTTGCCTCTCCCGCCGGCGGGAGAGGCGCGTGGACGCCGCAGGCGGCCGCGCGGAGAGGGTGGAAGCCACACGACACGAGCAGAGGTACCGCAAGCGGCCGCGCGGAGACGGTCGAAGCCGAAGCCACACGACACCAGCAAAGCTGCCGCAGGGGCGACGCAGAGCGGGTGGAACTAGGCCAGGATCTCGTCGATGCGGGTGAGGGCGTCTTCGGGTAGGTCGACTCCGGCGGCGCCGAGGCTCTCCTCGATCTGGGAGGGTTTGGTCGCCCCCGTAATGGCGGAGCTCATCTGAGTGTGACGCAACACCCAGGCCAGCGCCAACTGGGGCCTGGTCAAGCCCACGCCGTCGGCAACTTCCTTGAGTTCCCGCACCTTGGCCTGGTTGGCCTCGTTGAAGAAGTACCCGCGCATCTCTTCATCGTCGGTCAGGCGGGAACCTTCCGGTAAGCCGTCGTCGTACTTGCCCGTCAGCATTCCCATGGCGAGCGGGCTCCACACAACCACGCCCATCCCGAACCGCTTGGCTTCGCGCAGAACCCGATCTTCGAACCGTTCCCGGTACAGCATCGAGTATTGAGGTTGCTCGACGACCGGAGGGTGCAGCCCGTTGGCGGTGGCGAAGGTATTGGCCTCGGCCAGGCGGGAGGCGGGCCACTCGGAGGTTCCCCAATAGAGGATCTTCCCTTCGTCGACGAGGCCGCTGAACGTCGTGACGATCTCCTCCATGGGGACGGTCTGGTCGTAGCGGTGCGCGAAGTAGAGGTCGACGTAGTCGGTGTTGAGGCGGCGCAGGCTCTTCGTGATCGATTCCCGCACATGTTTGCGGGAGAGTCCGTGGTCGTTGACCTCCTTCGACATCGGCCAGTACACCTTCGTGGAGAGCACGAGCGTGTGGCGCGGATAGTCGGCCAGGATCTCGCCCATGATCTCTTCGGCCCGACCCATCGCGTAGATGTCGGCGTTGTCGAAGAAGTTCACGCCGCCGTCGTAGGCGATCTTGACGATCTCGGCGATCACCTCTTTGTCGTGAACCGTGTCCCCGTAGGTAACCCAGGCCCCGAGTGCGATCTCGGATACCTTCATCCCCCACTTACCCAGCTGGCGGTAGCGCATCTTCTCTCCTCCGTCAGTTTTTTCCGTAGTTCTCCGGCTCCATCCAGTGCGGCTCATCGAGAGTCCAGTCCGGTCGGTTCCCCCACCGTTCCGAATACACGACTTCATTGGCGGGCCGGCGCTTGGCCGTACCCCACCTCCCCAGCGGGTAGCCGGCCGAGATGGCCGCGTTGTTGACCCAGCCCTTGTCGGTAGGGACCCCGAGCACTTCGAAGACTTCGTCGCTCTTAAAGAATCCGGCAATGGTGGTCAGGCACGTGCCGATGCCCAGTCCTCGCGCTGCCAGCATCATGTTCCAGACGCCGGGGAAGATGGAGGCGCCCGTCGGGTCGTTGCGACTGAAGACGAACACCCAGAGCGGGACCGTTTCGAAGTTCTCGGCCAGCCAGGCGCTGGAGCTGCGGATCCGCATGGTTTGCTCGTCGCCCACCGCCTCGGCCCGCTCGTAGGCCTTCTTGTACACGGTTTGTTGGAGGATCTCCCAGGCGGCCCGGTAGAGATCCCCGAGCGGTGCCTTGAGGGCCGGATCCGTGACGGTGACAAACCGCCAGTTCTGACTGTTCCCCCCTGAGGGAGCGCGGATGGCAGCATCCAGCATGGCCTTGACGGCATCCTCGGGAACGGTGTCGGGCTTGACCCGGCGCATAGCCCGGGTGGTGTACAGGGCTTCGTTGAGTTCCATGAGAGCAGGGTAGAGGTTTCGCGCGGCGCCTGTATCCCCCGTTCTTGCGTGAGAAACCGCGCATATGCGCAGGAAACTCACGCAAGAACGGGGTTCTAGGATGGCGGGACCTACCACGAGAGGATGACCATGAGTGAGATTGTGACCAAGGGGGCTATCAAGGTCCTGGAGATCATCGGGATCTCCGAAGTGAGCTTCGACGACGCCGTATCCCAGGCTGTGGCCAAAGCAGCGGAGACGATCGAGGGGATCACCGGGGTCGAGGTAACCGGCCAGACCGCCCGGGTGAAGGACGGAAGAGTCACCCAATATCACACGACGGTCAAGCTGGCGTTCGCCGTCAAGTAGCAGGCACGAAGGGGCCCCCTCTAGAGGGGGCCCACTCCGCCCTGTAGGATCTGATTACAGACTAGTCCTCACGGAGAGTCACCGTCACCTTTAGTGATTATTCCCTCCAAAAGGCTAGTTCCACCACCACCTTGTCCGGAACTCGGGCTTATCCGTTGCCTCGGCGGTATTTCCTGCGGAATCGGAACTCTCGACCGTCAGCACGAACGTCGGTGCCGCGATGTAGAGGATCTTTCCAATTCGCCGGTCCCACGACCGCCTGGAGGTGATCAGGAACACCTTCTGGCCGTCCTTGACCGATATGCCGTTGATATCACCGACGCAGGTCGGATCAGGATCGACGTTGTCCGTGCAGGAGTAGTCGACCTTGAACAAACCCGTGTAATAGCCCGCCCAGATCTTGTCGAACTCGGCGTGGACATCCGGAGCCGTCTGATCCAGGTTCAGACCAACAATCACCGGATCGTGGTCGGATGAGCGATAGGCGTCCGGCGCGTAGATGGCATCCTGGGCGTCCTTCTTGAACGACGTGTCGTAGTCGATCAAGTCAGGTTCGTCGGCATTGATGTGCCATACCGTTGTGCCTGTGACCTGTGCCATCAGCGACGGGTTGGCCATCCCGTAATCCAGGTAGCCGATCTGACCATCGAACACGTACGAGTAGGCGTTCTCGCCGAGGAAGTTGTAGATCAGGTCCTCATAGCCGCCGGCTTTGAGCACATCGATCGGGTCTTCCTTGTCGTACGAGTTGAGGTCGCCGATGATCAAGTAGTCCGGATCGCCGCTGCGGGTTGGATCACCTGCCAGCCAATCGACCAAGGCTGCAGCAGCAGCCTTCCTGGTCAGGTTGCAGTTGCCCGCTCCATCGCCGGTGTTGGGGTCGCCAACGTCATCGCAGGATGAGCCCTTCGACTTCAGATGGTTGACCGCAACGGTGACGAGCTCACCCGTCGCATTCTGCATGAACGTCTGAGCGAGGACGGGCCGGTTCTTGTCGTCGTTGAACCGCGAGTCCACCGTGGAGTCAAGCACTGCGAAGGCCCCCGCTGGCGTAACCGAGGCCGGCTTGTAGATGAACGCAACCCGGATCGCATCACCACCAATAGGTCCGGCGGCGATGAAGTCGTAGGTCCCCGGAGCCGTAGCTGCGTTGAGGCCAGCCACAAGATCTGCCTCGGGTGTGTTGTCCGGAGCGTTCTCGATCTCGGTAAGGCCGACCACGTCGGCATCGATTGTCGCCAATGCGGCAATGATCTTGTCGCGCTGACGTATGAACTCACCTGCGTCGTCGGCACCCCGGCAGTCTTGGTCGCCAAGTGGGCCACAGATTGGTCCACCGTTATCCAACGTAGTGAAGTAGTTCAGCACGTTGAAGGTGGCCACCTGGAGAGAGCCACCGACTGGATCAGGAGCGGCCGTTCTTGGATTGGCGTTGGTGTAATCGGCTCCTTGCGTGGGCTGGATCCGGTACAGGTTGAACGCGTAGTCCATGACGCCGGTCACGTTTTCTACGGTGTCGCCACCCCGGAACAGGTTGGTCAGGTCGAACACGCCTCCATTCGGATGGATGGCCGGGTCCGAGTTCTGGCTGGTCCGCCCGTCGTCGAGCGTGATCCGGTCCAGCAGGTACTTCTGAGCCTCCAGGACCGCAGCGGGCCCCGGTTCGACCTCCGCCGTGGGGGTCAAGTTGCGCTGCGAGGTCAGCACGATCTCGTTGAACCGATCGAAGTTGAAGTACTCCGATATGACCAGCGCCTGCGGGAAGGTCACGTACATCCCCTCATACGCTTCGAAATCGTCGACCGCCGTCACCGGCAGCGACAAGGTGGCAGCTGTCGGCAGTGGGTTTCCACTACTCAGAACGGTTACACCACTGAAAGAAGTGATCTCGGTCAAGTCGTTGAATTCGGAAACCGAACCTTCAACACGGACAAGATCACCGATTGCGACGTTGACCGCCGGCGAGCTTCCGTCAAATACGAAGATGCCTTCCGAAGTCATCGGATCGGCGTCGGCGTCGGCGTCTTCTTCCTGGACGTGGAAACCGTTCAGATCACCATTCGTTCCGCTGGCACCGTCCTGGAAATCGCCCACGACGATGCCCTCAATAACCACGGTATCCCCGACCAACGGACTCGCGGCTCCGCTGCCTTGGACCTCATGGATCTTGACCTTGGTCACCACAATCGGTTCACAGTTGCTGTTCTCTGCTGTGTTGGCCTCACCAGGAGTGATACACCGTTGACTCAGATCGACGTTGTTCGCATTGGTATCCGTGCCGTCCGGGTAGCGAGAGATCCCAAGATCACCAACCGAAGAGTCGTCTTCCAGTCCCACACCCGACCCTTCTATGTATGGGGCCGCCGTGTCACCCTCATAACTGACCGCGTCGACCACCACAGTCCCCATCATCAAAGCAACTGCGTCCGGTGCGCCATTCTGTACAAGGTTGCTATTCGGCGTGACATCCAAGTCACAATTGTCGACATTGCCTGCGTCCCCACAAACAACGAAGTAATCGCCAGCAGCAAGAGTCACACTCGGAAGAGCAAAGTCCTCATAGACGGCTCCACCATTTCCGTTAACCAAAACCAGCGAGTACCCACTCAGATCGGCCGCAGCAGTCCCACTGTTGAAGATCTCAACAAACTCCGCCGTGTCCGTGCCCGGCTGGTCATAATCAACCTCATTGATCACCAGCTCTGCTGCTGGCGGTGGTTCACAGTTGCTGTTCTCTGCTGTGTTGGCCTCACCAGGAGTGATACACCGTTGGCTGAAATCCACGTTGTTGATATTGGTATCTGCACCATTCGGATTGCGGGAGATCCCCAGATCAACAACAGACGGATCGTCCTCGAGACCGACACCCGACCCCTCCGTATACGGAGCGGCTGTGTCACCCTCATAACTCACCGTGTCGACCAACACCGACCCCATCATCAGAGCAACCGCATCCGGGGCGCCGTTTTGAATCAGGTTGGAGTCCGGAGAGACGTCCAGATCGCAGTTCTCGACATTGGCTGCGTCACCGCACACCACGAAATAGCCACCCGCCGGCAACGTCACACTCGGCAAAGCGAACGTCTGATAGCTGGCTCCACCACTGCCATTGACCAGCACCAGCTGGACACCATCCAGAGACACCACCGAGACCCCATTGTTGAGAATCTCAACGAACTCCGCCGTGTCCGTGCTCGGCTGGTCATAATCAATCTCATTAACCACCAACGTCGGTGGCGAAACCTGACCAACCGCTGGCACAACGCCTACCGGCAAGAGTGCCGCCAGCATTCCGAATACCAATAGCAACGCAAGTCGTGTGCGTTTCACATCACCCTCCAGTTCGCTTGTTCTCCCATTCACCCCAAACAAGAGGGCCCACGGCACGAACGTGGACCCATGAACTGAATCGACCAGAAACAAAGCGCTCGGGGCATCGCAAAACACCCGAACACAAGCGGCACTTGATCTCATCACGTGCAAGACATTCCCATCGCAATTCAGCCCGACGACCACCCTAGCGCATAGGAAACCACCCTGGGTGGGGCCCATGAATCCCCTACCATTCAGACCATGGACTTCCCTTCTGACGTCATCACCATCGACAAAGACGGCCACATCGCCACGGTCTGGCTGAATCGCCCGGACAAACTCAACGCCATGAACGTGCCCATGTGGGAGGACCTTCCCCGGGCCATGGACCTCCTCGGGGCCGACCCCAAAACCCGGGTCGTGATCATCGCCGGCAAAGGCCGGGCGTTCACCGCCGGAATCGACCTCCAGGCGCTGGCCATGGTCGGAGGCGGCCTCGAAGGCAATTCGGAAGTCGCCAAACGCCAGGCTCTCTACCGCCAGATCAAGAAGATGCAGCACACGATGACTTCGATCGCCGACTGCCCCAAGCCCGTCATCGCCGCCGTGCACGGGTACTGCATCGGGGCAGGCGTCGATCTCATCACCGCCTGCGACATCCGGCTGGCATCGGAAGACGCCACCTTCTCGGTCCGGGAAACCAAACTCGGCATGGTGGCCGACGTCGGGACGATGCAGACGGCTCCCCAGGGTGATCGCCCCCGGCCATGTGGCCGAGCTGGCCTTCACCGGCAAGGACATCACCGCACGACGTGCAAAAGACATCGGTCTGGTCAACGACGTCTTCGACGACGTCCACGAGGCTGCGCTCGAACTTGCAACAGCGATCGCCGCGAACTCTCCCCTGGCCGTCCAAGGCGCCAAAGCGGTCCTCAAGGCAGGCGAGAACCGGTCTATCGAAGAAGCCCTCGACTATATGGCCCTGTGGAACGCAGCCTTCCTGCAATCCAACGACCTGCAAGAGGCCATGCTGGCCAACCTGGAAAAAAGGACGCCAGAGTTCAAAGGCGAGTAGCCCATCGGTAGGGTTGACCAGAGCGACGGGAAGGGCTGATGGAAGACCTCTCATTCCTCGACATGACGGTCCGCCTGCTGCTGGCCACGCTGCTCACCGGGCTGATCGGCTTCGAGCGCGAGGCAACCGGCAAGGCGGCCGGACTGCGCACCCATGCCATGGTCGGGTTCGGAGCCGCCCTCTTCACCATTGTCTCCATCGCCGGGTTCAACGAAGGAGACCCGGCCCGGGTCGCCGCGCAGATCGTCACCGGGATCGGATTCCTCGGGGCGGGAGCCATCTGGCGTAACGAATCCAACGTGAAAGGGCTGACCACCGCCGCCGGCCTCTGGGCGGCAGCTGCGATCGGCATGGGCATCGGATCGGGGATGCTGCTGGTGGCCACGATGGGGACCCTCATCACCCTGGGTGTCCTCCTCGGCATGCGGCGGATCGACCTTGCCATCGCCCGGAGAAACGCCGTTCCTCCCCAGCAGATCGGCGTCACCATCACCAGCGTGGAGCGCATCAAGCAGATCATCAAGATGGTGGAGAGGGTCGATGACAGCGTGGATGAGATCAGCTTTGAACGGAATCAGGACGGTTCCGGAGTTCTGGTCCTGGCCGTCGAGCCCGATCGGGCCAAGATGGTCTCGGAAATGATCCATTCGATGAAGGGCGTCACCGATGTGGAGATCATCAGCCCGCTCTATTGGAAACAACGCCAGAAGTAGGAGCCAAACCCGAGCGTGAGGACATCATGATCATCCCAGTCATCCTTTCCGGGGGCGCCGGAACCAGACTCTGGCCGGTCTCCCGGGAGCTGGAGCCAAAGCATCTCGTCGATCTCCTCGGCACCACCACCCTGCTCCAGAAGACGGTGGCCCGCCTCGAAGGGCTGCAAGACACTGAAGCCGCGATCGTGGTTGGTAGTCACGCTCACCATCAACTGGTGATCGACCAACTCGCCGAAGTCGGCGTCCAGCCCGCCGCCATGCTCCTCGAGCCGATCGGGCGCAACACGGCCCCGGCCGCAGCCGTGGCGGCGATGGCGGCCGCCCGTAACGGCGAAGATCCCGTGCTGCTCGTCCTGCCTGCCGACCACATCATCGCCGACGTTGAGAGATTCCACGCAGCCGTGGAGGCCGGACGATCGGCTGCCGCCGACGGCTACCTGGTGACCTTCGGCATCATCCCCGAGAGCCCGCACACCGGCTACGGCTACATCCACAAAGGTGCCGTCCTGCCCGGCTCGCCGGCCTTCACCGTCGAACGGTTCGTTGAGAAGCCCGACCTGCCGACGGCAACCGAGTACGTGGAATCCGGCAATTACTTGTGGAACAGCGGCATGTTCATGTTTCTCGCTTCGCGATATCTCGAGGAACTCGAACAGTTCGACCCGCGCATGGTGAACGATTGCCGCCGGGCCATGGAAGTCGGAGAGGAAATCGACGGAGGGATCCGGCTCGATCGGACCGCCTTCCAGGCCATCAAAGGCAACTCGATCGACTACGCAGTGATGGAGCACACGGATCGGGCCGTCGTTGTCCCCCTCGACGCGGGGTGGAGCGACGTCGGGTCGTGGCCGGCGCTCTGGGAGATCACCTATCAGGATCATCACGGCAACGTGGTGCAGGGCGACGTGATGGCAGAGGGGACCACCAACTCATACCTGCGGTCGGAGGACCGCCTCGTGGCCGTCGTCGGGCTCGAGGACGTTGTGGTGGTCGAGACCGCAGATGCGGTGCTCGTTTGTCACAAGGACCGCGCTCAGGACATCAAGAAGATCGTCGAACGCCTCCAGGAGGCCAACCGCGAGGAAGCCGCCAGAAGGACCGACCGGTAGGCCTTACCCCCTCCCGGTCCGCTGATCGAGCCGCTACTCAGGCTGGACTCTCATGATCCACCGGGTCCGAATCGACTCCGGCTAGGCAATCGTGCGGCAGGAGTCGACCTCGACCAGGTCCAACGCCTTGGCAATCGCATCGATCAACTCGGCCCGGGTCGCGGACCGATGAGGTTCGAAGGGCAGCGGTCCGAGCGATGTGCAGACATCGAAGACATCGCCGGCCACCAGCGCATTGATCGAGTCCTGGGCGTAGTGGTCCTCGTCGTCATCGAAGTAATCGGCATCGGTCGGCTCAAAACCGAACGCGTTTGCGACGATTTCCGCCATATCCCCGCGCGTGATGACCTGCTCGGGACAGTACTGCCACTCCCCGCAGCCCAGTGCGACCTCCAGGTCGACATCGGGGCGGAAGGTTTCACGTTTCGGAATCGGGCGCGGTTCGAATTGGAGATACTCGCCGACGGGTACCTCAACCCCGAGAGCTGCCCCGAGCAAGTCCTCCACGTCGGCGCCGGTGAGTTCGGCGTCGGCACAGAGTTCCAGCCCGTAGGGACCGCAGCCCTTGATCAGCGCCAGCGACGCGAGCAGATCAGCGGTTTCCGCCACCTCCGCCTCATCGTCGTCCCAAAAGGCACCCTGGAAGTTCACGGGAACGTTCTCATCGACCCAGGCTGCGGCACGCAAGCTCCGCAACGGGTCAATGGGTTCACCCCATGGTGTGCGCAGCTCGAAATGGAGATGCGGTGGGGTTGGTTCGGCGTTGCCACTGTCACCGACCCAGCCGATCACCTGACCGGCCGCTACCCGATCCCCTACCTGGAGGCCGGGGGCCACGCCACCACCCTGCCCGTCGTCGGTCAGATAGGTGTCGTTGTTGAGGTGGAGATACCACGAGCTCCAGCCGTCGTCGTGTCGCAGGAACACCGACACGCTCGATCGGTTGATCTTGGTCACCACCCCGTCTCTGACGGCCAGGACCGGTGTGAGGCGAGGAGCGGCGAGGTCGATTCCCTTGTGGTCACGTTCTCCGCCGTCGCGCTCGGCGCCGAACACCGACAGCACCTTGAGCGGGCCCGCCAGCGGCAACGTCATGCGATAGCGGATCGCCGGCGCGATGCCAACCGGAGCCGCCCGCAAGTCGCCTGCCGCCACGTTTGGTGGTGTCACAACGGCGGCCCCGGCGGGCAGCGGCATGGTCGGTACCAGCGCCGCGCACAGCACAAGCGCCAGCAGTATCGAGAGGAATCTGGTGCCCTTCACCCAGGGTTCATCGGCATGAAAAAGAATGTCTTAATGGAAATCCCAATAGGTAAAGGGCTTCCGGGTGACCAGCAGCCCGTCGCCGTCGGGGTGGCGAGGTGCCGCCACCGAGTGCAACGCAACACCGCCGGCGAGACCTTCGGGGGGAAGGTCGGGATCCATGGGCCGTCCACCCTCTCCGCTCCGCCGCCCTGAGGCGGCTACGCGCCTCTCCCGCCGGAGGTCGAGGCTACCCGCGGGAGTCCTACCCTGCCCCTTCCGACCGATTGCTACTCGCAATCGGCCACCTCCCCCACCTTCGGTGAGGGAGGACGTTGCCTGGAAACCGGCTACTGGAACCTGGGAACTGTTCTTCAGCTCTCCAGGAAGGACTTCAGCTTGGCGATGCCTTCGTTGATCTCGTCTACGCCGATGCCGGAGTAGGCAAAGCGGATGTACTTCTCCGGTTCGCCCTGCTGGGCCCGGCCGAAGTGCAGCCTGGTCGTGAAGGACACTCCGGTGTTGTGGAGCACCGCCCGCCGGAACTCCTCGTAGTCCTGCATTCCCAGATTGGCCATCGCTTCGGTCACATTGGGGAAGAGGTAGAAGGTCGCGTTGGGCACATACGTACGGACCCCGGCGATCGAGTTGAGGCCGGCAGCCAGCACGTCCCGGCGTTCCTGCAGGGTGGTGAGGATGGCCTTGACTTCCGTCTGGTCGCCGGTGAGGCCGGCCACGGCGCCGTACTGGATGAAGTGGTTGGAGCAGGATTCGTCGTTGACATTGATCTTGGCGATCACGTCGACGATCGGCTTGGGACCAATGCTGGCTCCCAGCCGCCAGCCCGTCATGGCGAATCTCTTCGAGAACGTATAGAGGATCACGGTGCGGTCCACCATGCCCGGCTGCTCGACGAATGACCGGCTCGTTCCCTCGTACCGCATGTCGAAATAGGCCTCATCGGCCAGGACGTACAGATCGTGGCGACGCGCCAGTTCGGCCAGCCGCTCATGCTCCGAAACCGAGCACTCGGCCCCCGTCGGGTTCTGCAGGTCGTTGATGATGAGCAAGCGGGTCTTGGGGGTGATCGCCCGCTCAATCGAGTCGAAGTCCAGACCGAAATTACGCTCCCCCTCCACGTACCCGTAGGGAACGGCCACGCCGCCATGGAACTCGATTTGTGATTCGTAGATCGGGTATCCCGGATTCGGGTAGAGCACCTCATCGCCAGGATTCATCAACGCGAGGATGAACTTGCCGATGGTCGGCTTGCCGCCCGGCTGGGCAACGACGTTCTCGGGTCCGTAGGCAACGTGGTGGGATGCAGACACGTCGGCGGCCAGCGCCTCGCGCAGCTGCGGGATACCGGCATTCGGGCAGTACCCGGTCTTCCCGTCCTTCAGCGCCTTCCAGCTGCCCTCCACCACCGTGGAGGGAGTGGCCAGGTCGAGATCCCCCAGGTGGAAGGGGTATACCTTGTTTCCCTCTGCGGCAAAGGCGTTGGCTTCACCCGAAACGGCAAAGGCCGTCTCGGTTCCCAGTCGGGCAATACGGTCGGCAATGGTCACCATGGAGTTCTCCTATAAGTCTTCGGCGTTGACAATGCTGGGGGCGGCCCGCGGGATGTCTCCCGAGAGGAAGGGGGTGATGTCGTCGCCGTCCCAGACGGGATACCCCTGCAGTATGCCCGCAACGTTGGCGGCGGCCAGGCTGGACATCCCCTCTCGCGTCCACACGGTGGCCGAGGCGATATGCGGAACGACAACCACGTTGTCGAGTTCCGCCAGACCCGGCTTCATCGCCGGTTCGTCTTCGAAAACATCGAGGCCCACCCGGAACTCCGGGTTGTTCCGGCAGTGCTCGACCAGCGCCACCTCATCGATCACCGGACCGCGGCTCGAGTTCACGAGGACCGCATCTGGCTTCATGACCGCCAGCGCTTCGGCGTTGATCAGGTGGTGGGTACTGTCGTCCAAGACCGTGTGAAGACTGACGACGTCGGCTTCCCGCAGGACGTCCATCACCGAGTCCAGGCGCCGGCAGGTGAGCGGTCCCTCACCGCGGGCGACGAGGAAGGCGGAGTAGTCGGCGACGTACTGCTCGAGGGCCGGGTTCGGATAGAGGTCGTAGTAGACCAGATCCATCTTGTGCCCCTCGACCATCATGCGGGCGTAGGCACTCCCGATCCGGCCGGCGCCGATGACACCTACCGTCGAGCCGACGAACCGCTTCCCCAGGAACATGGTGGGCAGCCAGCCCTTGTAGTGGCCGCCCCGCATGAAGCGATCGCCTTCGGTGACCCGCCGCCCGGCGGCAAACGTCAACGCAACAGCCATCTCGGCGGTCGTCTCCGTCAGGACACCCGGGGTGTTCCCGACGGGAATGCCGTTGGCGGTTGCTGCCGCGACATCGACGTTGTTGTAGCCGACGGCCCCGTTGCTGTAGGCCCTCCCTCCGGCTGCCGCCAGCGCTGCGAACAGGTCTGCGTTCCAGTCCTCGGTCAACTGACCGATCACCCCGTCGCAGCGATCGCCGATCCGGGCGATGATTTCTTCGTTGGACAGCACAGCCGGGTCGGTGCAGATCTCAATCGAGCAGTCGGCAGATTGCAGAATCTGCTTCCAATGCTCGCCGGGCAGCGCCTTAGTCACAATGACCCGGCGGCTTCCTCCCGGATTGACGATGATCCATTCCTTCTCGGACATGTGATGTACCCCTTCTCTCACTCGGACCGGCGAAAGCTCCTCTACATGGTGAGCGCCATCACCGCCTTCTGCACGTGCAGACGGTTTTCGGCCTGGTCGAACACCCGGCTCCAGCGCCCGTCGATGACGCCGTCGGTCACTTCGATGTTGCGGTCGGCCGGCAGCGGGTGCATGTAGATGGCATCCTCGTCGGCCAGTTCCATGCGGCGCTCGTCGGCGATCCAGTCCTTGTACTTCTCGGAGATCTTGGCGGATTCCTCGTGGTCGGAGGTCGTCAGCATCGAGCCCCAGCTCTTGGCATAGACAACGTCGGCACCCCGCATGCCTTCATCGAAGTCTTCGATGATCTCGAAGCTGCCGTGTGCCTTCTTGGCGTTCTCTTCGGCCTGAGCCACGATCTCGGGCATCAACTTGAACTCGGGAGGACGGGTCAACCGGACGTTCGCGCCGAAACGGGTCATGAGCAGGATGACGCTCTGCGGGACGCTGATCGGCTTCTGATAGCTCGCCGCATAGGCATAGCTCATATTGAAGGTCAGCTTGCGCGGATCGCCCTTTTGCTCGATGACGGTGAGCAGGTCGGCGAGGGCCTGAAACGGGTGGTACCAGTCGCATTGCATGTTGAGGACGGGCGTCCGGCTGGCCTCGGCAACTGCCCTGATGTAGTCGTTGCCGATTCCCCAGTCGACGTTGCGGATGGCGATGCCGTCGTCGTAGCGACCCAGGATCTCGCCGATCTCCTTCCAGGTGTCGCCGTGGCCGATCTGAGTGCTGGTGCTGTCGAGGAACATGGCGTGGCCGCCCAACTGCGCCATGCCGGCTTCAAAGCTGGCCCGCGTCCGGGTGCTGGAGAAGAAGAAGAGCATCGCCAGTACCTTGTCCCGCAGCAACGCGTGCGGCTCGCCGAGCGCCCGCCTCCGCTTCAAGTCGAGAGCTACGTCGATGACGGTGTCGAGTTCGTCCTTGGTCCACTCCTGGGTGGTGATCATGTCCCGGCCGTGCAGGTATGTCTGCATGTTCGCTCCTTGTCTAGGCCCCGGCTTTCCGCCGGATCAGGCGGAAGCGGAGCAGGTCATCTCTGAAAAATGAGGTGGATTTCACCACCGGTTCGTTGTCCTGGTCGAAGCCGACCTCCTCAAAACTGATCGATGGAGTACGACGCGGCACCTCGAGTTGCCCGGCCTCGTGGTTCCCCAACGCTACCGGGACGATCTCCGAGAGGTAGTAGGAAAGAAATCGCGAGCAGTGATCCTCGAGCAACTCGTAGAGCGGCTTCTTGCCGTCGGCGGCTCCGATCCGCACTGCAACGAGTTGCTCCGGGATTCGGTTCGTGGTGAGCACCACGGGCAGATCGTTCTCGAGGAACAGCTTCTCCATGACCACCACCGGCTCGCCGCTCTCGATCTTCAATTCGGCCGCCAATTGGTGGTCTGCTGCTTCTGTCCGGATCTTCTCGACCCGCACGGAGGGCGTATACCCGTGGTCCCGGAGCAACTCCTCGTACGACCACATCTCCTCGAGACGTGACTTGATCTGCAAGCCGGGTTCGTTCACGAAGGTGCCCGCCCCCTGCTTGCGGTAGATGGAGCCTTCCTGCTCCAGGCGGCTCAGCGCATCGCGGATGGTGGTCCGGCTGACCCCCAGATCCGTTGCCAGTTCGGTCTCGGAAGGGATCCGTCCTGCTTCGAAGTCGCCGCCGACGATCCGCTCTTTGAGATGTGCCTTCACCTGTTCGGTGAGCGACGGATTGCGGGTGATCATCGAACGAATCCTAACTAGCCGGTCGGGTCATCATGTTGTATGCTTGTATGACAAATCGTACCTGAGGTCCCCGTCGCTGTCCAGCGACCGGATCTCTTCCCGGGAAACCGCCCGGGACGGACAACCAAGAGGAGTGCTACATGCGCAGCTTCGCCGGACGGGACATTCTGTCGCTCAAGGATTTCGAGCGGAATGAGTTCTTCCACGTTTTCGAGATTGCCGACGAACTCGAGCCCATCGCCCGGGAACGTCGCAACACCGACCTGCTGGCCGACAAGACGATGGTCACCGCCTTCTACCAGCCCTCAACCCGCACCCGTCTGGCTCATGAGGCCGCCATGCATCGCCTCGGCGGGCATGTCACCGGCTTCTCGGACGCCAAGATGACCCGGGCCGGAGACTTCTACCAGGAGTCCATCAAGGACACCGTCCACATGCTGGAGTACTACGGCGACGTGCTGGTCATGCGCCACTTCCAGCAGGGCGCCCCTCATGAGGCGGCTCGCTGGGCATCGATCCCGGTGATCAACGCCGGCGACGGGTGGGGCGAACATCCCACTCAGGTCCTCACCGACCTTTACACCGTGCAAAAGGAAACCGGCAGCGTGGACGGCAAGACGTTCGTCTGCATCGGCGACCACCGCATGCGCACCATGCACTCGATCGGATATGCCCTCAGCCAGTTCGACGCCGAGATGGTCATCCTGGCTCCCGAAGAGATGTCGCCCACGAAAGAGTTCCTGGCCGAACTCGACGAGAAGGGCACCTCGTGGCGCATCGTTGAGCACATCAACGACGTGATCGAAGAGGCCGACGTCATCTACATGGAACCGGTCGTCCAGCCCGACTACACGCAGTCGCGTCAGGAAAAGGCCGACGAGTACGGGACCACGCCCGCCAACTACCGGATCACCAAAGAGGTCATGAAGAAGGCCAAGGGTGACTCGATCGTGCTGCACTCGCTTCCCCGGATGGACGAGCTGCTGCCCGAGGTGGACCAGCTCAAGCATGCCCGTTACTGGCAAGAGGCGTACAACGGCGTCGTCATGCGCATGGCACTGCTGGCGCTCGTTCTCGGCGTAACGGAGTAGACGATGCCCAGAGCAGTCATCGCCATCGGCGGCAACTCGCTGATCACCGACAAAGATCACCAGAGCGTCCAGGATCAGTACCTGGCCGCCGGTGAGACCGATCACCACATCGCCCAGATGGTCAAGGCCGGCTGGGACGTAGCGATCTCGCACGGAAACGGTCCGCAAGTTGGATTCATCCTGCGCCGTTCTGAGCTGGCACGGGGCGAGCTGCATGAAGTGCCGCTCGACGTGTGCGGCGCCGACACACAGGGAGCGATCGGGTACATGCTCCAGCAGAACCTGATCAACGACTTCCGGGCCATGGGCCTGAACAAGCAGGTGGCGACCGTAGTCACCCAGGTCGAAGTCGGCGCCGACGATCCGGCCATGCTCAACCCGTCCAAGCCGATCGGCACCTTCTTCGACGAGGAAGAGGCCAAGGTTCGGCAGGAACGGGACGGCTGGGCGGTCGTCGAAGATGCCGGACGCGGCTGGCGCCGGGTAGTTGCGTCACCCAAACCGGTCCGGATCGTCGAGATCGAAGCCATCCGTACCCTGATGGATGCCGGGGTAATCGTCATCGCCGTCGGCGGGGGCGGCATACCCGTCGTGGCCGACGAGAACGGTGATCTGTACGGGGTCGCGGCCGTCATCGACAAGGACCTGGCTTCGGCCGTCCTGGCCAAAGACCTCAATGCGGACCTGCTGCTCATCTCCACGGCAGTCGAGAAAGTTGCGCTCCGGTTCGGAACTCCCGAACAAGAGTGGGTCGACCGCATGACCCTCTCCGAGTTGAAGGGGTACCTGGCGGAAGGCGGCCATTTCGCGGAAGGATCGATGGCACCCAAGATGCGGGCCGTCGTCCAGTTCCTCGAAGCAGGCGGCGAACGCGCCTTGATCACCAACCCGGAGAACATCGCCAAGGCCATCGCCGGCGACACCGGGACCTGGATCGTCCATGACTGACCAGGTCACCGGACTCGTCTGCGTGATTTGTGGGACTGCGTACCCGGCCGAGGAGGCCGGGTACGTGTGTCCGGATCACGGCAACGAGGGTATCCTCGACGTCCGGTACGACTACGACCTGATCGGGTCCCGGATCTCCCGGGAGTCTTTGCGCGAGGCACGCGATCCCACCATGTGGCGGTATCGCCCGCTCCTTCCGGTGGCGCCGGATGCAGCCGTACCCCCTCTCACCGTTGGGGGAACTCCCACCTACGACGCTCCCCGGCTGGCCGAAGCCCTGGGCATTCGCCGGGTCTGGGTGAAGGATGAGGGCCGCCAACCGACGGCCTCGCTGAAGGATCGCGCCAGTGCCATGGCCATCGTCAAGGCACGGGAACAGGGCGCCGAGGTGGTGACAACTGCCAGCACCGGCAACGCCGCTGCGGCGCTGAGCGGGTTGTCCGCCAGCATGGGCCAGAAGAACGTGATCTTCGTTCCGGAGACGGCCCCGCAAGCCAAGATCGCCCAGCTGCTCGCCTACGGCTCCGTCGTGGCGTTGGTCAAAGGTACCTACGGCGATGCCTTCGATCTCTGCATGGAAGCTGCCGCAGAATTCGGCTGGTACAACCGCAACACCGGGTTCAACCCGTACATGACCGAGGGCAAGAAGACGGCCGGACTCGAGATTCTCGAACAGCTCGACTGGAAGATCCCCGATGCCATATTTGTCAGCGTCGGCGACGGGTCGATCATCGGTGGCGTGCACAAGGCGATGAAAGACGCCGTCGCCCTCGGCTGGATCGAGCACTCCCCCCGCATCTTCGGCATCCAGTCGGCCGGGAGCGACTACCTCGTGCAGGCCTACGAGAGCGGCGAGGACGTCCTGACCAAGCCACCCATCTCGGCAACCACCATTGCCGACTCCATCAGCGCCGACCTGCCCCGCGATCGGATCAAGGCGATGGCCGCCGTTGTCGAAACGGACGGGGCCTACCTGCGGGTTGCCGACGAAGCCATCCTGGCGGCGGTTCCTATCCTGGCCCGCGGGTCGGGTGTCTTTGCCGAACCGGCCGGAGCGGCAGCCTATGCCGGCCTTATCGTCGCGGTCGAACGGGACCTCATCGGGCCGACCGATCGGGTGGTCGTGCTCTCCACCGGGAGCGGCCTCAAGGATGTGGCTTCCGCCATGAAAGCGGTCAAGGCCGCAGGAACAGAACCCATGGTGGTCGAACCCACGCTGGAAGCATTGAAGAAAGCTATGGAGAAGAAGTAGAGAAGTACTCAGTACTCAGTACTCAGTACTCAGAAACAAGGAACCGAGGACTCACATGATTGATCTCACCATCCACGAAAAGACGCTCGCTTCGGCCGCCGCCCAGGCGAAGAACCGGTCGATTCGCATCCCCACTTTCAAGGAAATGCGGGATCCTTCGCTCATTCCCGATTCGATCAAGCAAGAGCTCAAGTCGGTTGGATTGTGGGACCTCGACCCGCGCAACCTGTACCGGATAACCTGGCACAACGAGCCCACCCCCACCGGCGGTGGCTACGGACCGGTCAACTTCGTCGAGCTTCCTTCCGAGCTGACCGGCACCCCCGCCCGGATTCTCCTCCTCGAGGGCAAGTGGTTTCCGACCGGCGCCCACAAGGTCGGGGCGGCCTTCGGCTGCCTGGTTCCCCGCCTCGTGACCGGTCAGTTCGATCCGGTCACCCAGAAGGCCGTCTGGCCTTCGACCGGCAACTACTGCCGGGGAGGCGCCTACGACTCCCATCTCCTGGCGTGCGAATCCGTTGCCATCCTCCCCGAGGGCATGAGCAAGGAACGCTTCGAATGGCTCAAGACGGTGGCAGGAGAAATCATCGCTACCCCGGGGACAGAATCGAACGTCAAAGAGATCTTCGACAAGTGCAACGAGCTGCGGGCCTCGGGCGAAGACCTGGTGATCTTCAATCAGTTCGACGAGTTCGGCAACTATCTCTGGCACTACGCGGTGACCGGACCGGCCATGGTCGAAGTGCTCGAAGCCGCCATGCGGCCCGGCGACGAGTTCCGGGGCGTAACCCTGACCACCGGTTCGGCCGGGACGATCGCGTCGGGTGACTATCTCAAACAGCTCTATCCCAACTCGAAGATCGCGGCCGGCGAGGCCATACAGTGCCCCACCATCCTCTACAACGGATTCGGGGAGCACCGCATCGAAGGCATCGGCGACAAGCACATCCCCTGGATTCACAACGCCAAGAACACGGACATGGCCATCGGACTCGACGATGAGGCAACGATTGCCCTCACCCGCCTGTTCAACGAGCCGGCCGGTCAGTCCTACCTGGCCGACCAGGGCGTAGCCCCCGAACTGATCGAGAAGCTCCCGCTGCTCGGGATCTCCGGAATCGGCAACATGCTCATGGCGATCAAGATGGCCAAGTACTACGAGATGGGCTCCCAGGATGTCGTCATCACCGTCGGGACGGACTCCATGGAAATGTACGGGAGCCGCCTGCGCGAGCTCAACGAGGAGCGGGGCGAGTTCACCACCCTGGACGCAGCGGCGGCCTACCACCGCTACCTGCTCGGGCAGGGCATCGACCACGTCCAGGAACTGGGCTACTACGACCGCAAGCGGGTCCACAACCTGAAGTACTACACGTGGGTCGAACAGCAGGGCAAGACCTACGAGGAGATCCAGGCGCAGTGGTACGACCCGGACTACTGGACCTCGATTCAGGCGATGGTCGACCCCATCGATGAGCTGATCGTGGCGTTCAACAAACAGGTCGCCAGCTTGAGTTAGGTTTAGTCACGACGACCCACAAGGGCCGCATCGAAACGGAGAAAGGCATCAACGTGTCTGAGACTGTTGCGGAGTTCATGGACCGGGTTATCGCCCGGAGCCCCGGAGAGCCTGAGTTCCATCAGGCTGCGCACGAAGTCATCGAGTCGATCTGGCCGGTGCTCGACCGGCATCCGGAGTTTCGGGAAGCCAACATCCTCGACCGGATCGTTGAACCGGAGCGGGTGATCATGTTCCGGGTGCCCTGGGTTGACGACAAAGGGCGCACCCGGGTCAACCGGGGCTTTCGCGTCGAGATGAACAGCGCCATCGGGCCTTACAAGGGCGGCCTGCGGTTCCACCCATCCGTCAACCTGGGCGTGCTCAAATTCCTCGCTTTCGAGCAAGTCTTCAAGAACGCCCTGACCACGCTGCCGATGGGAGGCGGCAAAGGAGGATCGGACTTCGATCCGAAGGGGCGGAGCGACGGCGAGGTCATGCGCTTCTGCCAGTCCTTCATGAGCGAGTTGTTCCGCCATATTGGGGCACGCACCGACATCCCCGCCGGTGACATCGGGGTCGGAGCCCGGGAGATCGGCTATCTCTTCGGGCAGTACAAGAAGCTCGCCAACGAGTTCTCGGGGATCCTGACCGGCAAGAGCCTGGAGTGGGGCGGGAGCCTGATCAGATCCGAGTCGACCGGGTACGGCACCATCTATTTCGCAGAGGAGATGCTGAAGACTCGGGACGACTCGATCCTGGAGAAGACCTGCCTGGTGTCGGGTTCAGGAAATGTTGCTCAGTACGCCGTGGAGAACATCCTTCGGCTGGGTGGTAAAGCCGTCACTCTGTCGGATTCGAGCGGGTTCATCTACGACGCCGAGGGTATCGATCACGAGAAGCTCGCCTGGGTCAAGGACTTGAAGAACGTGCGACGGGGTCGGATCGCCGAGTACGCCGACCAGTTCAACGCCGAGTACTACCCGGACCGGCGGCCCTGGGGGGTCGAGGGCGCCGAATGCGCTTTCCCCTGCGCCACCCAGAACGAACTGAGCGGCGAAGACGCCAAGCAACTGCTGGCCAACGGCGTGTATGTGATTGCCGAAGGCGCCAACATGCCGAGCGAACCCGAAGCGGTTGCGCAGTTCGTGGAACAGAAGATCCTGTTCGGGCCGGGCAAGGCTGCCAACGCAGGCGGTGTGGCTACCAGTGGCCTCGAGATGGCTCAAAACGCGGTGTTCAGCAACTGGACCAGGGATGAGGTCGACCAGCGGTTGTTGATGATCATGGTCAGCATCCATCGGAGCTGCCAGGAAGCGGCCGAACACTATGGAACCCCAGGAAACTACGTCAACGGCGCCAACATCGCCGGCTTCATCAAAGTAGCCGACGCCATGCTGGACCAGGGCGTTGTATAGGCAGGAGGCGTCATGAGAAAAGACGTTGGATATTTCGAAGGAACCGACTCGACCCTCCTGACCGCCCTGGTCTGCGAAGGGTTCGACACCATCCCGATGTCGAACGGCTACGACAACCACGGTCGCCACGTGCAGTTGATCAATCAGGAGAACAAACCCGATTTGCTCATCGGCTACGTCCACAAGGTCTTTGCCCCCGACGACGGCGACCCCAACTACACGACCTACCAGGACATCTTCCATACCTGTCGTATCTACGGGGTTCCCGTGTTGCTCGAGGTGCCCAAAAAGCTCCAGGAGAAGGCGCGGGCGCTATTTCAGGACGTACCCGACGTAGTCCAGTTCGTAGATCCGGACGACATGCTGAAGGTGGCAATCAACATCCTCGGAGACCCCCAGAAGTAGCGGGCCCCGACGAGGCCCGAGGGCAAGACAGGAGAGGGTCAAGCGCTGGCCGGGCGATCCCCGACGAGCCTTGACCCCATCCACTCCGCCCACTACTCCTGGTAGCCGGGACTTTCGATCTTGGTGCCCGCCTCCCCGGCCATGACCGGGAGATGGGCCATGGAGCCCTGCAAACCCCGCAGCAGCACGAACATGTCGGCGGCCGGGGTCAGCGACAACGCCTGGCCCTCGAGCGTGCCCGCGGCGGGCGTAGCTTCGAGCAGGCCGAACGATTCGAGATCCAGGCGGGCCGTGAACGAAGGCGACGAGTACTCGACGGCACCATTGACCGAGAGACGGTGCGTCTCCCCATTCCAGCGACCCTCCATCGAACCGTCCTCGAACACCATGAAGGCGTTGTCCTTCTCGGCTTCGAAATCGGCCCGGTCGAGGTACAAACGCGGTTTGTCCTTGTAGGGATCACCCGACGTCGGGCAGGCCGTCGTGCAGTTGCCGCATTCGTTGCAGAAGTCGGTGAGCACCGCAATCTGCAACGTTTGAGCCGCCCGATAGGCGTGCTTCTCGCCCGCCACCACGGAGTCTCCGTCCACCGCGAGAGCCGGCAGCGCCACGGCGAACGGATCCATCTCGTAGGTCATCAGGGCCATGTTGGGACATACCCCGACGCACAGGCTGCAGATCTCATGACAATCGAGACACCGGCTCGCCTCGGCGATGGCTTGCTCGGGCGTGTAACCCAGCACGGTCTCTTCGAAACCGTCGCGCCGATCGAGCGGTGAGAACTCGATCGGGACCCGGTACTCGCGCCGAGCCCGGCGGACGGTCATCTCGTGCAGATCGACCCGCACGGCTGCTGCTTCCTCCGGCGGGTCCGCTTGACCGTGAGCGGCGATGATCGCTGCCGCAACCGCCTTGCCATCCGCCGCCGCCTTGACGATTGAGGACGGGCCATCGGCCGCCACGTCGCCGCCGGCGTAGACGCCGGGAATCGAGGACTCGAATGTGAACGGATCGACCTCGATGTACCCGCGCTTGGTGAGCGCCGGTGTTTCCTCGCCGAAGAAGTCCAGCACCGAATGCTGGCTGATGGCCAGGATGAGGGTGTCGAGCGGAATCTCGAACTCAGAGTCCGGTACGTCGTGGGGGATCTTGCGGCCCGAAGCGTCGCGGTCGCCCCGGTACTCCGTCTTCGTGCAGATGAGTCCGGCCAGCTTGCCATCCTCAATGTGGAGGGCGTGCGGAGCAGCCAGTTCGAAGATGCCGATCCCCTCCTCTTTGCAGGCGTGGATCTCCTCCGGATCGGCCGGCATCTGATCGATCGTGCGCCGGTAAATGAGCGACGCCTGTTCTGCACCCACCCGGCGGGCCGAACGGACGGCATCCATGGCGGTATCCCCTGCCCCGATGACGCCCACCCGGGCGCCGATCGGCACGGGATTCTCTTCTCGAACGCTGCGCAGGAAGAGCAGCGCATCCATGATGCCTTCCGAGTCCTCCCCCTCGAGATTGAGCCGCTTGGCGAGCTGGGCGCCGACCGCCACAAAGATGGTCTCGAACCCATCGGCCCGGAGTCCGGCCATGGTGAAATCGACACCGGCCGTCTGGCCGTAGCGGATCTCCACACCCAGTTCCTGGAGGATCGCCATGTCCCGGTCGATCTCCGATTGGGGAAGTCGATAGCTGGGGATGGCTCCACCGACCATGCCGCCGGCGTAGGGGTGAGCTTCGAAAATCGTGACCGTGAACCCGGCGTACCCGAGCGCCTGGGCGGCGGACAGGCCGGCCGGTCCCGCACCGATGATGGCGACCTTCGGACCGGAGGCAGGCTTCTTGCGGAACATGACGGGCTGTTGCTCGTGCTCCATGATGAACCGCTTCATGTGCCGGATTGCCAGCGGCTGATCGAGGTGGGTCCGGATGCACGTGTTCTCGCAGAGGTGGTCGCAGACGCGGCCGAGAATGGACGGCAGCGGATTGTCCTCCCGGGTGAGCTTGACGGCTTCGAGAAACTCGCCGTTTCGGACGGCGTTCATGTACTGCGGAACCTTCTGATCGACCGGACACTCATCCAGGCACGGAGCCTCGATGCAGTCGAAGAAGCCCAGGGTGCGGGGTGTCTTGGATCGGTCCATCCGGAAGGACTCTTTCTCGTAGCGCCAGTCCTTCCGAACCTTCTCTGCGTAGTGACGCAGGTTGAGACGGGCCATCACCTTGACGACCAGGTCGACGAGGGCCCCGGTTCGTTCCTGGTCGAACCCGTGCGCTCCCGCCCACGCTGAAACCCGGTCGGCGACGGGTCCCTCGCCTGCGGCGAGGTGCCCGGCCAACGCCGAACATGCGTCGCTATCGAGGGCCAGGCCGCTGTCGGTGAGGGCCGACCAGCGGAGCAGCGGCACGAACTCTTCATAGCCTTCGCGGGAGATGGCCGAGCGAGCGATGAAGTCGTCCATGTCGGATGCTCCGACCGCTTCGATCGCCGCTTCGAGGTTCTCCATGTACTGCAGCATGCGCAGGTAGCCGCCGGTCTTGAGCAGGTCGGAACACACCGTCACCGTCTTCATGCCGCCGGCCAGGAGGTCGGCCACGTTGAAGCAGTCGGCTCCCCCGGCGAAGGAGAGCATGAGGTCGCCCCGGAACTCCTCGCTGATCTTGGAGGCAAGGTTGGTGGTCACCGGGTGAAGGGCCCGGCCGGACAAGTACATCATCTCGTCCCGATCGAAGACCGTGCGCCAGTTGTCCACCTCCAGCGTGTTGGACAGCTTGAGGCCGAACTTCCGATCGTGCTCGGCGGCAATCCTGCGCAGGTTGTGGAACATGGGCACGGCGTCGACGTACTTGAGGTCATGTCCGAACGCCTCATCCGGAACCGGGACGTCCACGAAGGCCAGATCCTCGTTGATGATCTTGCGGACCCGGTCGGCGCCCAGCAAGGTGGGGTTGCACTTCACCGAGGTATGCAGTTTGCGCTCTTCCAGGAGGTAGTGGGTGATCCGCTCGATTTCGTCGGGCGGGCATCCGTGCATCGTCGAAAGCGTGATGGTGTCCGAGACCAGCGCCGGGATCTCCAGGTCGCGCACCTCGGGATAGCGGCGGGCAACGATGTCGATGAACGCAGGCAGGTACTCCGAAGCGTCGAGCATCGTGTCGAGGTACCACTGCACGTTGGGTTTGAGGATCCCCTCCAGGTTGTAGCCGACGCTCATGTTGAAGATCATCCCGGGCCGGTCGCCCGGGAACCCGAACTTGTGGTGGAGCGCATGGATCAGGACCCAGGCCCGCAAATACTCGTCGAACGACTCGTAGACCTTGAGTTCCTGGGACCATTCGACGTTGTAGCCCTCATCTTCGATGTCGATGCACGGCTTGTTGACTTCGAGTTCGTCGAGCGTCTGCACGGTCTTCAACTCGATGAACCGGGCCCCGACGAGCCAGGAAACGATGATGTTCTGGGCCATCTGGGTGTGAGGACCGGCCGCCACTCCGAATGGTGTTTCGAGTATCTGACCGTATTTTTCGATACGGAACCGGTCGGTCTCCTTCGGGACGAAGAAAGCCGAGCGGGGCACGCCGAAGAGCGAGTCCTTCTGCTCCAGTTCGTCGAAGACCCAGTCGGTCAGCTGCTCCATCGAAATGGGGTGGAATCGATCGGACATGTCGCTCCTCGTCTTGTTTGATCAGATAGTCATAGGCGGGCGTGCAGGCGGGCGGCTTGCTCGGCGGCTTTGGCGCGGATCTCGGCAGCATCGACCCTGGTGGGCTTGCCATCGGTGAAGACCACCTCGCCGTCGACCTTCACTTCCAGGGGCCGGACGCCCGGCGTGAACGCCAGGTGCCACGGATCCATCGGGTCGTACGACCACGTGACTTCGTCGTTGCGGGCCTCGGGCATGATGTCCCAGCCGGTCTCCAACCACGACCAGGCCTTGTCCGGTCCGCACGTGATATCGACGCTGCGCTGCATGACGTATGCCAGCCGGAAGGACTCAATGACGTTGGCACCAATGCCGTCCGTTCCCAACGCCACCGGGTTCTTGAACCGGGCCGGATTGGCATACCCAACGGCGTTGTTCAGGTTGGAGCGAGGGTTGTGCAGGATCGTTCCTCGCAAGGTGTGATCGGTGGGGAGATGCACGCAGTGGCTCAGCAACCAGTTGTCCCGGGTCATGCCGTCGAGCCGTTGTGGAGCGTCGATATCACCGATTCCTTCGGCGACGTGAATGTGAACGCCCACCCCGAGTTCCTCGGCAAGGCCGGCGGCAGCTTCCAGCGACTCATCGGTGCACGTGAAGGCCGCATGGATACCAACCAGCGCCTTGTTGCCTTCCTGAACGAAGCGCCGGTTCTCCTCCAGGCCCCGCCGGGCACCGTCGGCCCCGTGCCGGTCGGTGATCCCGTAGGCGGGGAGAACCCGCACCCCGACCTCGGCACATGCTTCGGCGATGACACTGAGGCTCCCCTCAATGGCGTTGGGAGATTCGTGATGATCGACGATGGCCGTCGTGCCCGACTCGAGCGCCTCGAGGGCACCAAGCATGGCGGACCAACGGATCATGTCCAGGTCGAGCGCGGTGTCCAGTCGCCACCAGATCTGCTCGAGGACCTCCTGGAAGTTGGTCGGGGTCTTGGGGGGCGGGGGCATACCGCGTGCCAGGGCCGAGTAGAGGTGGTGATGGGCGCAAACCAGGCCCGGTGTCGTGGCGGACATATGCTCCTCCGTTACGTTGCTACCCCAACCTACCCCTCGTGCTCATGCTCGTTTTTCGATGGGTTGGTGGATGGACATCGGGAGGCGGTTGCGCCATCGGCCGTCCACCTCGTGGAAGGCGGCCGCCACCGCACCCGCCGTCGGGACCAGGCCGATCTCACCGACCCCCTTGATCCCGTAGGGGGCACCGGGTTGCGGGGCCTCCACCAGGTGCACCTCGATCTCCGGGATGTCCTTGGCGCGCAAGATGCCCAGGCTCCGGAGGGTCATGTTGGTCGGCATCCCGGCGTCGTCCGTCGGGAACTCTTCGGAGAGGGCGTACCCGAGCCCCATGTGGACCGCGCCCTGGACCTGGCCCTCGCACAGAGTCGGGTTGACCACCCGCCCCACATCGTGGACGGCAACGACCTTGTCGATCGTGCCCGTTTCAGGATCGGCGATCACCAGCTGGGCCGCGTACCCAAACGTCGAATGGATGATCGGGTTCTCCACCCCATCTTCGAGGGAGTTGGTCCAGTCGACCCGGTACTCGCCGTAGTAGTCGACGCCGGGACGGCACTCGTTCTCGAGAGCCACATGACAGGCGGCTTTGACGCCACCTGCTCCCATCAGCGTGCCTCGCGAGCCGGTCGTCTGACCGGCCCCCAGTTCCCGGGTGGTGTCGACCACGACCCGGACCCGTTCGGGAGCTATGCCCAGTTCCTCCACGGCCACCTGCAGAGCCACGGTATGGATCCCCTGGCCCATCTCCGTCCAGCAGTGTCGGACCTCGACGGTGCCGTCCTCTTCAAACCGCACCACCGCACCGGAGATCTCCTTGAAACCGTTGCCGAGCCCGGAGTTCTTGATTCCCATCCCGAGCCCGACCGCCTTGCCTGCCGCCCGGGCCCCGTCGTAGGCGTCTTTGATGGCATCCAGGCACAGGCGGGCTCCCCGGCTGCCCTCGTCCATGATTTGTCCGGGACCCCACACATCTCCGGGCTCCACCACGTTGCGGGACCGGATCTCCCAGCCGCTGATGCCCACCTTTTCGGCCAGGCGATCGAGCAGCCCCTCCGTGGCGAACTGAGCCTGATTGGCACCGAAACCGCGAAAGGCGCCGCACACCGGGTTGTTCGTGCGGGCGGCGGTCGCCTCGACGTCGATGGTGGGGAACACATACGGACCGCTGGCGTGGCCGGCCGCCCGCTCCAGCACCTTCATCCCCACCGAAGCGTAGGGACCGCTGTCGCCGACCATACGGGCCCGCAAGGCGGTGAGTTTGCCGTCGGCGTCACAACCGGCGGTTGCCTCGATCCGGATGGGGTGCCGCTTGGCGTGCATCAGTAGGGATTGCTCCCGGGTCAGCGTGCACTTGACCGGCCGTCCCAGCAGGTGGGCAGCGAGCGCCGTCTGCGCCTGGTTGGACATGTCTTCCTTGCCGCCGAAGGCACCGCCGTTAGAAACCAGCTCCACGACGACATCGTCGTTGGAGATTGCCAGAACCTCTGCGATCTGATTGCGGTCGTCCCATACGCCCTGGCCACCGGAATACACCATCATCGGTCCGTCGTCGTTCGGCACGGCCAGGGTCGATTCGGGTTCGAGGAAGGCGTGTTCGACGCGCGGGGTCAGGAAGGTCTCCTCGACCGTGAAGGCCGAGCCGGCTAGAGCAGCATCGACGTCCCCGCGGGCATAGACCGAGCGGGACAGAACGTTGCCGTCCAGCCCCCATACGGCATCTTCCTCCGAGGCCAGCGCGGAGTCGGCATCGACAAAGGGCGAGTGCACGACGTATTCCACTTCCACCTTCTCGGCCGCGGCCCGTGCCTGGGCCACCGACTCGGCGACGACGATCGCCAGGACATCGCCGAGGTACGAGGTGCGACCTCCCACCGGGATGAAGACGGGCCAGTCCCGGTGAATGATCCCAACTTTGAGCTCACCGGGGACATCCGCCCCGGTGTACACGGCGACCACGCCGTCCATGGCCAGCGCCGCGGCCGTGTCGATAGAGACGACATCCGCCCGGGCATGGTCGGCCAGGCGCAGCGCACCATGCAGCATGCCGTCGACCCGCATGTCATCGACGTATCCTCGATCGCCGAGCGCCAGGCCGACTGCCTCATACTTGGAACCGCGCGACCCGAGCCCGCCGAGCGGTTCGAGTTCCGGAATCGCGTCGTCGCGCAGCATCTCGATCGCCTCGAAGATCTTGGTGTATCCGGTGCAGCGGCACAGGTGTGCGCCCAACCGGCCCGCGGCCGTCTCGATGGTCAGGTCGCTGCCCTTCTGGTCGAGCAGGGCTTTCGTCCGGACGAGTATGCCGGGGGTGCAGAAGCCGCACTGGAGGGCGCCCGCTGCGGCGAAGGCGGTCGCGAGCCGGTCACGGTCGTTCTGATCGAATCCTTCGAGGGTCGTAACCGTCTTGCCCTCAGCCTTCTCCATCGGGACGAGACAGCTCTGGATGGCTTTGCCGTCCAGGAGCACGGTGCAGGCACCACATTGGCCCGACGGCGAACAGCCGTCCTTTGGGGACGTGATACCCAGTTCCTCGCGCAACGCAGCCAACAGATGGGGGTGATCGGCTGCTACCGAAACCGGGCGGCCATTCACCACGAACGAACTGATTCCCGGAGTCGTTAGCGTCATGTCACACCCTCTCAATAGAGCCGGTTCTACGCAACCGTAGAGCGATCGCCCGGTGGTGTCATCTTGAGGTCGATTTAACAGTTTGTCAACGGCTCACCTGAGGCGCGTTGATGTGGAAAACGGCCCCTCCGCACGAGGTAGAGTCCTGGGAACCGGTCGAGGAGTATCGACGTGTCGTGCCGAGCGGAGTTCACGATCGAGCCGTTCGAGGAAGGCTCTCCCGGTCGCCACGTCATGGCTGCCGTCGAGGCCGTTCGGGCCCTTGGTTTCGAACCCGAGCTGGGTCCTTTCGGGACGTCCGTCGAAGGTGAACCTGCCCGGGTCATCGACGCAATCAGGGCGATGCTCGCCACCGTCGGCACGTCCGGGGCCTCCCGGATCACGCTGCACATCGATCTGGACTATCAGCCATGACCGTTGCGACGACCCACCCTGTTCTGGTCGCCATCCAGCCACTCCTCGATGCCGTCGGCGGGACGATCATCCCGGCCGGTGGGCTCGACGCGGGCGACGTCCCCATCTCCTGGGAAGGGGAGGTGATCGGCGGTGTCCGACTGGACTCGCTTTCCGGGGCCCTCGAGCGGTTGGTTGCCAACATCGAGGACGAGCTGGGTGGAAAGCTCGTGGACCTCCCCAGGAAGGAAAAACAGGCTGCCGTCCGCATGCTCGACGAACGGGGAGCGTTCTTCTTGAGAAAAGCAATCGAAGAAGTCGCCGCCATGATGGGAGTCAGCCGGATCACCATCTACAACTACCTGAACGTGATCAGGAATGATTGAGCACCGGCGCCTGCAGCGAATTGACATTTTGTTAGCCAACGACGACGCTACCGACGTGGCGTCGGTTCGGGGTCGAAGGGAGACGCGTTGGCGTGACTAGCGCGGTAGAGCAGCGTCGAAGCAAGTCGAGGTACCTTGCGTTCTTGATCCCGGTCGGTTCCGTCCTCGCGGCCCTCCTCATCGGAGCGATCATGCTGGTCGCGCTGGGTGCCAACCCACTCGAGGGCTTCCGCGAGTTATTCAACGGGGCGTTCGGAAGCACCGACGCCCTCATCTCGACCGCTTTGAAGGCCACGCCTCTTCTGTTTGTTGGTGTGGGCATCACCATCGCCTTCCGGGCCAACGTCATCAACATCGGCGGGGAGGGCCAGATGGTGGCCGGTGGGCTCCTCGCTACGGTGGTAGCCCTGACCTTGCCCGACCTCTCCGCCTGGATCATGTTGCCGGCCGTTCTGATCGCCGGGCTGATCGGCGGAGCAGCCTGGGGAGCAGTGCCCGGAGCCCTCAAGGCCTACTTCGGAGTCAACGAAATCCTCAGCACGATCATGCTCAACGTCGTCGCCGTGCAGCTCATGAACTATTTGCTCCGGGGACCCCTCATCGACCCGGGTGAGATTGAACGCGGCACGCGAATCCCCCAGACGGCCCGGCTTCAGGAAGGGGCCGATCTACCGCTTCTGTTCGGGGATGGCCGCTTCCACATTGGACCGCTGCTGGCTGTACTGGTTGCCGTTGCGGCCTACATCCTCCTGTGGCGAACGCCCCTCGGATACCGGGTACGAGCGGTCGGATTGAACCCGGATGCCTCCAAATACGCCGGCATCCCGGTCAAGCGGACCATCGTCCTTGCTCTGACGCTCAGCGGCGCAATGTGTGGACTCGCCGGGGCAGTGCTGGTCTTCGGGAGCGAGAGCCACCGGATGGTCACCGACGGTTCCACGGCCGGATTCACCGGCAGCGCCGGATTCAACGGCATCGTCGCCGCCCTCTTCGGAGGACTCCATCCCATCTGGACGATTCCTGCTTCCTTCCTGTTCGGCGGCCTCCTCGTCGGCGGCCTCGCCTTACAGCGAGCCGTGCAGGTGCCGTCGGCCCTGATCCTTGCCCTGAACGGCTTGGTCGTGGTGTTCGTGGTAGCGACCGACCGCTACCGCAAGCGCATGCTGGCCAGGGATGCCCGGGTGGACGCGCCGGAACCGCTTGCCCCTCCGTCGAGTTCTCCCCCGACAAATGGACCCGCGCCTCCTGGTGAAGGAGACTCCTCGTGAGCGATTTCTTCACCACGGCCGTACTGGTCGCCACCGCCGCCTCCGGCATCCGCCTCGCCGTCCCGCTGCTGTTTGCTTCCCTCGGCGAGACCTTCGGGCAGCGCAGTGGTGTGCTCAACCTCGGTGTCGACGGCATCATGCTGCTCGGGGCGTTCGGCGGCTACTACGCGGTGCTGCAGACGGGTAGCGTCTGGCTGGGGCTGCTGGTCGGAATAGCGGTCGGGCTCCTGCTCGGCCTGATCTCGGCGGTGATCTCCGTCACCCTGAAGGCCGAACAGGGCATCAGCGGTATCGGTATCTACCTGTTCGGGCTCGGCATGAGCGACCTCTTGTTCCAGAAACTGGTCGGTACCCCCCTGCCAATCACGAAATTCCCCAAATTGAACATCCCGGTTCTCAGCGACATCCCCATCATCGGCGAATTGCTCTTCCAACACAGCGTGGTCGTCTACCTGGCTTTCCTGGCCGTCCCGATCAGCATGTACATCATCAACAAGACCACCTTCGGGATGAACATCCGGGCGGTGGGCGAAAACCCGGAGGCTGCCGACAGTCTCGGGGTCAGCGTGAACCGGGTCCGCTATGCCACCGTCACGATCGGCGGCACACTGGCCGGTGTGGCCGGGGCCGCCCTGGCCATCGACCTCGGCATCTTCCAGCAGAACCTGACCAACGCCGCCGGGTTCATCGCAATTGCCCTCGTGTATTTCGGGGCATGGCGCCCGATCGGCGTGATGCTCGGATCACTGCTGTACGGGTTCGTCAACGCGATCGTGCTGCAGCTCAAGACCCTGTCCATCATCCCGCCGGACTTGTCGAACTTCGCGGCCATGGCGCCCGCCATCTTTACGATTCTGGCGCTCGTGATTGTCGCCCGTCGCTTCAAGGCGCCGGCAGCACTCACGAAGCCCTACTCACGAGGAGAATGAGCAAGGACCAGACGGTCCCCACAACGAGGAGGAACATTGAAAAAGCACAGAATGACCTGGCTGATCTTGGTATTGGCGCTGGCACTGGTTGCCGCGGCTTGCGGCGATACGGCCGATGAAGAAACGACCACAACCGCCGCATCCGGCGAGACGACGACCACTGCGGCGTCGGGTGAGACCACCACGACGGGTGCGGCCGCAGAGGCCTTCCGTATCGCCATCGTGGCGCCGTCGGCACAGAATGACCTCGCATTCACTCAGTCGATCGTCGACGCCGTCAATGTGATCAAGGGTGAGATGGGGTTGGCGGATAGCGATATTCAGATCACCGACGGCACGTTCGTCGTTGAGGATGCCGCCGCCGCCATCCGCGCCTACGCCGCCGACGGCGTGGATCTGGTCATCGCTCACGGATCCCAGTACGGAGGTTCACTCCAGGAAATCGCCCCGGATTTCCCGGACACGTCCTTCGCCTGGGGTACGGCAGCAGACACGTTCGGGTTGGACAACGTCTTCTCCTACGAAGCGGCCTCCGACGAGGGTGGCTATGTGATGGGCGTCATGGCGGCAGCTCTGAGTGAGAGCGGCACGATTGGCATCGTCGGACCCGTCGAGGTAGGCGACGCGAAGCTCTATGTCGACGGATTCAAGGCGGGTGTGCTCGCCCAGGATCCCGGCGCCAACGTATTGGTCAACTACACGGACTCGTTCAGCGACGTAGCCCTCGCCTCGGAAGCTGCCCAGGCTTTCGCCGCCAACGGAGCAGACGTGATGTCGGGGACGGCTCAGATGGTCGTCGGAGCGGTGACCGTCGCCAGCGACACCGACATCCTGTGGTTCGGGACCCAGGCCAATCAGACCAGCCTGGCGCCGAGCATCGTCGTGGCGTCTCAGGTCTACCACTGGGAAGTTGTCCTGCGTGACATCGTCTCCAAGATCCAGGCCGGAACGCTCGGCGGTGAGATCTACGTGATCGATCTGGCCAATGGTGGCGAAGTGATCGAGTACAACGACGCATTCGCGCTTCCTGCCGACGTCAGACAGCTTGGGGACGACACCGTTGCCGGCATCATCGACGGATCGATCACGACCGGCGGCTAGGAGGAAGTGTGAGGAGCGGCTGCGAGAAGGACTGTCGTACTTTGTACTTCGTACCTGGTACCGCGACCTCAATCGTGGCAGTCGACCGGGGCGGGCGGCCGCTCGCCCCGGCTCACAACCATGAGGTGGCAGTGTGAGCGAAACGCCGATGCTGGAGATGCGGGCGATCACCAAGCGGTTCCCCGGTGTCCTGGCCAACGACCGGGTCGACTTCGACGTGATGGCCGGGGAAGTCCACACGCTGCTGGGTGAGAACGGGGCGGGCAAGAGCACCCTCATGAAGATCCTCTACGGGCTCTATCGCCAGGATGAGGGCGAAATCCTGCTGAACGGTTCTCCGGTTGAGATCCATAGCCCCACCGATGCGATCGACTTGAACATCGGCATGATCCATCAGCACTTCATGATGGTGGAGAGCCTGACCGTGGCCGAGAACGTGGCGCTCGGGCTGCCATCGAACCGGGGGTTCCGAACCGATCTTGACGCCGTTTCCGAAAGGATCACGGAACTCGGGTCGCGTTACGGCCTCAAGATCGATCCGAGTGCCACCGTCTGGCAGCTGTCGGTCGGTCAGAAACAGCGGGTGGAGATCATCAAGGCGCTCTACCGCAATGCCAACCTGCTGATCCTCGATGAACCGACCGCCGTGCTGACCCCGCAAGAAGTGGACCAACTCTTTGCGACCCTCCGGCAAATGACGGCCGACGGTCGAGGCTTGATCTTCATCTCCCACAAGCTGCACGAAGTGCTCGCCCTCAGCGATCGCATAACCGTGCTGCGGCAGGGCCGCAAAACGGGTGAGGTACCGGTTGAGGGAGCAACCAGGGAAAGCCTCGCCCGGATGATGGTCGGGCGGGAAGTCAAGCTGGCACCGGACAAGCCGGAGGTCGAAACCGGGCGGGCGCGGCTCCGCATCGAAGGTCTGACCGTGCTGGGCGATCGAGGAGACGAGGCAGTCCGCGGCCTCAATCTGGAAGTCAAGGCGGGGGAAATTCTTGGACTGGCCGGCGTGTCCGGCAATGGCCAGCGCGAGATGGCCGAAACCATCGGTGGTCTTCGCTCACCGACCTCTGGATCGATCTTCATCGATGACGTCGACGTAGCCGGCAAGCTTCCCATCGAGATCCGGCAAGCCGGTCTCTCCTACGTGCCCGAAGGACGCATGAAGAACGGCTGCATCGGCGAGTTCACGATTTCCGAGAACCTCCTGTTGGTCGATCACAAGGACCCCCGTTTCGTGAAGAGGGGTCTGTTTGATTTTGGCGCCATCAAGGAGCATTCGGCTCAATTGGTCAAGGAGTATGCGGTCAAGACGCCGACCCTGGAGACCACCGCCCGCAGCCTGTCGGGTGGGAACATCCAGAAAGTGATTCTGGCGCGAGAGATCTCGGGGACGCCCAAGGTGCTGCTGGCATCCCAGCCCACCCGTGGTGTGGATATCGGAGCCGCCGAGTACATCCACAAACGTCTGGTCGGTCAGCGCGAAGCAGGCACCGCCATCCTGGTGATCTCTGAGGACCTCGACGAGGTATTCGGGCTTTCCGATCGTATCGCGGTCATCTATGAGGGACAGATCATGGGCATCGTGGATCCGGCTACCACGAGCCGCGAGGAGATCGGGTTGATGATGGCCGGCGTCCGACCGGAGTCTGCTGCAAGCTGAGTCAGCCCCTCAGCGCTTGCTCGAGGTCTTCTTTCAGGTCGTCGACGTCCTCCAGGCCGACCGACAAGCGCACGAAACCTTCCGTGATGCCGACCGTCGCCCGCTCTTCGGGAGTCAACCTCGAGTGGGTCGTGGTGGCCGGATGGGTGGCAAGGCTCTTGGCGTCCCCCAGGTTGTTCGAGATGTCGAAGAGCTGCAGAGCGTTCATGAACCGGAAAGCTGCCGCCCGACCTCCCTCCAGTTCCACGGCAACCATGGAGCCTCCGAGCGACATCTGCCGCCGGGCGAGTTCTGCCTGAGGATGTGAATCCGCTGTGGGGTACTGCGTCTTGAGCACTCCGGGCCGGGTTTCGATGAACCGGGCCAGCTCGGCTGCCGACGTGGACTGTTGAACCACCCGCAGATCGAGCGTTTCGAGGCTCTTGGTGAGGACCCACGCATTGAAGGCGCTCATGGTCGGCCCGGTATGGCGCTGAAACTCCCTGAACGGTCCGTCGATGAAGTCGAGTGATCCGAGAACCGCTCCACCCATGGTGCGACCCTGGCCGTCGAGGTGTTTCGTTGTCGAGTACGTGACCACATCGGCGCCTAGCTCGATCGGCCGCTGCACGACGGGAGTGGCAAACACATTGTCGGCAACGACGATGGCTCCGGCCGCATGGGCTCGCTCGGCAACTGCGGCAATGTCGATGATCTCCAGGAGCGGATTGGAGGGGGTTTCGAGAAACACCATCTTGGTGGGCGTTTCCAGGGCGGCCTCCCAGGCGTCGAGGTCCCGCCCGTCGACCAGCCGCGTATCGATCCCCCAGCGCGGCAGCAGCGTCCCGAGCACGGCCAGCGTGGATCCAAAGAGGGAACGAGAGGCCACGACCCGGTCGCCCGACGACAGGTTGCAGGCCAGCGCCGCGAAGACCGCAGCCATCCCGCTGGCGGTCGCTCGACAGGCTTCTGCACCGTCGAGCAGGCGCAGACGCTCTTCAAAAACCGACACCGTAGGGTTTCCGTAACGGCTGTAGATGTAGCCGTCGCGATCTCCCTTGAACACGGCCGCGGCTTCCTCGGCCGTTTCGTAGACGTATCCGGACGTCAGGTACAGCGCCTCGGCAGTTTCGCCGAAAGCCGACCGTTCCAGTCCGCCTCGTACCTGGTTGGTTTTGGGTCGTCGCTCGCTCACCGGATCCTCCCGCCTGCAACGGTAGTAGCAGTACGCTGTTGCGCCATGGCTGTTCCACTCCCGCGTCACCTGCTGCCCGATACCGGCGCCGTCGTCGACGGCCGCTTGACGATCGGCGGTTGCGACACACTCGATCTCGCCGCTCGGTTCGGCACTCCCCTGTTCGTCTACGACGAAGAGCACCTCCGGGCCCGCAGTCGAGAGGCGGTAGCCACCTTCGGCAATGGAGTTGCGTATGCAACCAAAGCCTTCCTGTGCAAGGCGATGGCCCGGCTCGCCCACGAGGAAGGCATGCATCTCGATGTGGCCACAGGCGGTGAACTGTGGGTGGCCGTCCAGGCCGGAGTTCCGGCCGGACGCCTCGTCTTGCACGGCAACAACAAGTCGCCTGCCGAACTCGCCATGGCCCTCGACGCCGGCGTCGGAAGGATCGTGGTCGACTCATTCGACGAACTCCACCGCCTGGAGAAGCTCGCCGCAGACCGCAACCAACCGGCCACCGTGCTGATCCGGATCACACCGGGGGTCGAAGCCCATACCCACGAGTTCATTTCGACCGGCCACAACGACAGCAAATTCGGGTTCACGGTGTCGACCGGGGACGCCGACCGGGCGATCAACCTGGCCGGATCATCGCCGGCGCTGCATCTGGTGGGATTGCATGCCCATATCGGCAGCCAGGTCTTCCGGCTGGCTTCCTTCGAAGAGGCGGCCCGCGTGGTGGCTCGAGCGGCCGCACCCTATGACCTGCCGGAGTTGTCCCTCGGAGGCGGCCTGGGCGTTCCCTACGTTCTGGGAGAAACCGCCCCGTCGATCAGCGAATGGGGACGAGCCATCATCGCCGCGTGCCGGGCCGAAGGTGTGACCGGACGCATCACGGCGGAACCGGGCCGGGCCATCGTGGCGACGGCGGCCGTGACCCTCTACACAGCCGGGACGATCAAAGACATCCCGGACATCCGAACGTACGTTGCCGTCGACGGCGGTATGAGCGACAACCCCCGGCCCGTTCTGTATGGAAGTGGCTACGAAGCCTTTCTCCCGCGGGCGGTCGACCGCGAGCGAACCCGGGCCGTGCGGATCGTGGGCAAGCACTGCGAGTCCGGCGACGTGCTGGTCCAAGAAGCCTGGCTGCCGGATGATCTCGAGGTGGGCGATGTCCTGGCGACACCGGTGACCGGCGCCTACGGGCATTCGATGGGCTCGAACTACAACAAGGTCCTGCGTCCCGCCGTGGTCTTTTGCCGGGACGGGGAGGCCCGTCACGTCGTGCGGCGCGAGACCTACGACGACCTTCTCACGACGGATCTCGGGTAACGGAACAGCTGCCGCAACGGCGCGGATCAACGATCCCCCTTGACACTCTGCTCCCTGCCACCTAGAAACGCACCTTGAGCACTTACCCCACGCACTGCCTCCGCTATTGCATCGGGACTCCCGATGTGCGGGAGGTCGCATGACTTCAACCTTGCCATCGGTTGGTTCCACCGAGACACAGTTCTTCACCCTGGCCGAGCCTCTCGTGCTCCGCAGCGGGGAGACGCTGACTCGGGTCACCCTGGCCTACGAGACGTACGGCACACTCAACGCCGCCGGAGACAATGCGATTCTGCTCTTCCATGCGTTGACCGGCAGCCAGCACGCCGCCGGGTTCAACGAAGCCGTGCCGGATGCAGAGCCGTTTTGGGTGGACGAGATGCAGACCGGATGGTGGGACGAGTTCATCGGACCGGGCAAGGCCCTCAACACAGACCGCTTCTTCGTGATCTGCGTGAACTACCTGGGTGGCTGCTACGGGTCGACCGGGCCCGCTTCGATCAACCCTGTCACCGGCCGCCCGTACGGCTCCGGGTTCCCGCGGATCTCCCTGTCCGACGTGGTCGATGCACAGATGGCGGTTCTGGACGGGTTGGGCGTTGGGACACTCCACGCCGCCATCGGCGGTTCCGTCGGCGGAATGATGTGCGTCAACCTGGCGACCCGCTACCCCGAACGGGTCAAGAACGTGATTCCGATCGCAGCGGGACTGACCGTCACAGCATTGCAACGCATCCATATCTTCGAGCAATGCAATGCCATCGAGAACGATCCCCACTTCGCCGGCGGCGACTACTACGCCGGGCCCACCCCCGACCGGGGGCTGGCCCTGGCGCGCATGATCGGCCACAAGTCATTCGTCTCTCTGCACGCCATCGAGGAGCGGGCTCGAAACGAAGTCGTCGACCGGGACGAGACCGGCGGACATATCCAGATCGTCAACCCCATCGAGTCGTACATGTGGCACCAGGGAACGAAGTTCGTGAAGCGTTTCGACGCCAACAGTTACCTGCGCATCATGGAACTCTGGCAAACGTTCGACCTGGTCGATCAGGCAGAAGGGCCCGACCTTCCATCGGTTCTCCGACGCTGCCGGGACCAGCGGTTCATGGTGTTCAGCATCGACTCCGACGTCTGCTACTACCCCGACGAACAGGAAGACATGGTCCGGGCCCTCAAGGGAGCCGGGGTGCCGGTGCAGAGGATCACAGTCCACTCCGAGAAGGGCCACGACTCGTTCCTGCTCGAACCGGAGCGGTTCGCCCCGCACCTGATCGACACGCTGGAATGGGAGCGATGGTGAGGGACAAGTACTCAGTACCTAGTACCTAGTACCTGGTACTCAGTACTCAGTACCTAGTACCTGGTACTCAGTACTCCGTACGGATCAGGGGTGGTTATCGAGAGCGGTCGCGGAGGACCGTCGCTACATCGCCTGGGGACAGGCCTCGTTCGGCCAGCAGCACCAGCAGGTGGTAGACCAGGTCGGCCGACTCCTCCGCAACCCGGCCGGCTGACCCGGTGCCGGCGGCGTGGTCCTTGGCGGCGAGCAGCACCTCGGTCGCCTCTTCGGTGATTTTCCGTCCCACGGCATCCACTCCCCCCTCGAGCAATGATGCGGTATAGGAACCCTCCGGTCGATCGGCCATCCTCTCGACGATCACCGGCCACAGTTCGGGTGGCACCAGTGAATCCCGAAGCCCCCCGGCGGTATCGAAACAACCGACGGCACCGGTGTGGCACGCCGGTCCGGCCGGTACGGCCTGGATGAGCAGCGCGTCGCCATCACAATCCGCACTGATTTCCTTGACGGTCAAGGTGTTACCGCTCGTGGCGCCCTTGTGCCAGATCTCCCGGCGCGAACGGCTCCAGAAGTGCACCTCTCCCGTCTCCCGGGTGAGTTCGAGGCTGTCCCGGTTGAGGAAAGCAACCATCAAGACCTGCCCGGTGCGGGCATCCTGGACGATCCCGGGAACAAGACCCTCGGCGTCGTATCGCACGGCCGTCACGACGTCACCTCCATGGGTCGAACAGGGATCCCGGCGGCGGCCAGGCCCTCCTTGAGGTCGGCAATGGCGATCTCGCGGCGATGGAAGATCGAGGCGGCCAGCACGGCGTCTGCCCGGTTGTGATCCAGGGCTTGCACGCAATGATCGATCGTTCCTGCTCCGCCGGAAGCGATGACCGGCACCGGAACTGCGGACCGCACCGCTTCGAGCAGTTCGAGGTCGTATCCGTCCTTGGTTCCATCCCGGTCCATGGAGGTCAGCAAGATCTCACCGGCTCCCCGGCGGGCTCCCTCGACGGCCCAGGCGACCACATCGAGTCCGGTCGCGGTGCGTCCGCCGTGCGTATACACGTGCCATGCGTCGCGGATCGTGCGCTTGGCGTCGATAGCCAGAACAACGCACTGGGAGCCGAACGCTCCGGCACACTCGGTGATCAAAGCAGGTCGTTCGACCGCTGCGGTATTGACCGTGACCCGGTCCGCTCCGGCACGCAAGGTGGCTCGCATGTCCTCGACGGTTCTCACTCCCCCGCCCACCGTGAGCGGCACGAAGACCTGTTCGGCTGTGCGCCGCACCACATCGAGCATGGTGTCCCGACCTTCGTGGGAGGCCGTGATGTCGAGAAAACAGATCTCGTCGGCGCCTTCGGCAACGTAGCGGGCGGCCAGTTCGACCGGATCCCCTTCATCGGTCAGGTCGACGAACTGGACCCCCTTCACGACGCGCCCGTCGTGGACATCGAGACACGGGATGATCCGCCTACGCAGCACCGGCCACCTGCCCGCACTCGTCGACGAAATTGCCGAGTATGCGCAGCCCCGCCCGGCCGCTCCGCTCCGGGTGGAATTGCACTCCGACCCGGTTGGCCGACCGGACCGCAGCAACGAAGTCGCTGCCGTAGGTAGCGGTGGCGATCACGCCGGCGGGGTCCCGGGGAACCGGGGCGAAGCTATGAACGAAGTAGAACGTTGAACCATCGGGAATCCCCGCAAAGAGCGGATCGGCTCCGATTTCGAGGTCGTTCCATCCGATGTGCGGGAGACGAGGAGCAGACGTCAACCTCCGCACCGAGCCGGGAATCAATCCCAGCAGCGCCCGCCCACCGTCTTCTTCCGAAGTGTCGAAGAAGAGTTGCAGCCCGACACATATCCCCAGAAGAGGTCCGGGCCAATCGGTCAGTGGCTCAATCAGGCCTGCCCGGCGGAGACGGTCCATGGCCGCCCCGGAAGCACCGACCCCCGGAAGAACGATTCCGTCTATCCCGGCCAGATCGGCGGGAGCCCCGGCAACGGTGACCAGGGCTCCCCGGTCCTGGAGGCCCTGCGCGATAGAAACGAGGTTCCCCGCGCCGTGGTCGATCACGGCGATCCGGGTCACGCGGTGCCCTTGGTGCTCGGCACCCCGTCCCGGCGCGGATCGTCGGCAACGGCCGCCCGCAATGCCCGGGCGAGCGCTTTGAAGGCCGCCTCGGCAACGTGATGATCGTTCTGCCCCCGGGCGGTCAGATGCAGGGTGAAGCCGGCCGTCCGGGCCAGCGCCTCGAGAGCGTGGGGAATCATCTGGGTGCTCAAGGCTCCGATCCGATCGGACGAGAAAGCCAGATCCAGCATCGCAAAGGGACGGCCACCCGCGTCGACCACCGCTGTGGCCAGTGCCTCGTCCATCGGAACGGAGGCGTCGCCGTACCGAACGATACCGGCCCGATCACCGAGCGCCTCGGCGAACGCCTGACCGAGCACCAGGGCGGTGTCTTCAACCGTGTGGTGATCGTCGATTTCGAGGTCTCCCTCGGTTTTCACCTTCAGGTCGAAGAGCCCGTGGTGAGCAAGGGAGGTGAGGAGGTGATCGAAGAAGCCGACCCCGGTCGCGACCTCGCCACGACCGGTCCCATCCAGTTCCAGGGTCAGGTCGACCCTGGTTTCACGAGTAGTTCGTTCGACGCGGGCAGATCGGCTCATTTCAATCTCCTTCGAAGGGCAGCGAGCAATCGGTCGTGGGCTGCGGGCGACCGCACGGTGAAGCGGAGGTAGGCGGCCAGCGGCCCATCAGCTGGAAAGGTCCTGGTCACCAGTCCTTCGCCCATCAGCGCATCCGCCACCGCCCGCGCCTGCGGTCCCACCTCGCACAGGAGGAAGTTGGTCGACGACGGCATCACCCGCAGTCCCAGATCGTCCAGTCCGGCGGCCAATCGCGAACGCTCTTCGATGATGGAAGCGACGGCAGATCGCATCCGATCGGGTGCCTCGAGGCCGGCGAGCGCCAGATCGACGGACAGGCTCGAAATGCTGCCGGGAGGACGGACCCCGTCCAGGGCGGCAATCAGGTCCGGGTGGCCGAGGCCGAAGCCGACCCGCACCCCGGCCAGCCCGTATGCCTTCGACATAGTGTGCAGCACCAGCAGGTTGTGGTACCGGTCTACCCAGGGTGCCCAGTCGTCCCCGCAGAACTGCGCGTAGGCGGCATCGACCACCACCACGCCGTCGGTGGCGGCGATCACCGCCGCAATCTCTTCATCGCCCGGCCGATTTCCGATTGGGTTGGAGGGAACGCAGAGCCACACGATCTCGGCGTCGCGCGCCCCGGCCACCACGTCGTCGATGGGAAATGCAAAATCCGGAGGCTCGGCCCGAACGCTCACGGTCCGGCCGCGCACCTGGGCGGTGGCGATCCTGTACATCGGGTAGGTGGGATCCACCACGACGGCGTTCTGCCCGGGCTCGAGAAACGCCCGGGCGGCCAGCAGGATCAGCTCGTCGGCGCCGGCACCCGGGATCACCGAGTCGGGGTCCAGGCCGGTGACCCCGGCAACCGAGCGGCGAAGCGACTCGTAGCTGGCTGCCGGATACTCATTGAGACGGGCACTCCCGCGCACAACAACATCGGCGGCCCAGTCGGTCGGAAAGGGCGATGTGTTGTGGTCGAAACGCTCGACGAGTCCGGGTTCAATCCCGGCCGCGGCAGCAATCTCTGCAGATGTCGGTTGCCACCGGTACTTGGGAAACTTCACCGGTTCTCCTCAAACCGCACCTCAACGGCCAGGCGGTGGGCTGTCAGCCCCTCGACGCCTGCCAGTTCCTCAATGGTGGGGCGGAGCGCGCTCAGGCCGGCCCGGGTCAGTTCCTGAACCTGGCGCCACGAACCGAAGTCCTCAACCGAGAGGGGCCCGTACGAACGGGCCAGTCCGCCCGTAGGAAGGACATGGTTGGCCCCGGTCGCATAGTCTCCGGCGGACTCCGGCGCCCACTCGCCGACGAAGACCGACCCCGCCGACGTCAGTCGTTTCGCCACCGACGGGGCGTCCGCCGTGTGCACACTCAGGTGTTCGGGGGCGAATTCGTTGGAAAAAGCAATCGCGGTCTCGAGGTCGGGCGCAACCGCCACCAGTCCGTGGTTCTCGAGTGCGGAACGGATGATCCCCTCGCGCGGCAGACCCCGGAGCATGTCCTCGGCAGCAGCCAGAATCCCGGGAAGCTGTTCGGGAGCGGTGGTGAGGAGCACCACCGGAGATTCGTCACCATGTTCGGCCTGACACAGCAGATCGACGGCCACGATCCGATCATGCGCGGAACCGTCGGTGAGGACCAGCGCTTCGCTCGGCCCGGCGGGCAGGTCGATCCCGCACACACCGAACACCGCGAGTTTGGCGGCGGTGACCCAGTCGTTCCCGGGCCCGACGATCTTGTCGACCGGCGCAATCGTCTCCGTCCCGTAGGCCAGCGCAGCTATGGCTTGCGCTCCCCCCATCGCATACACTTCGTCGATCCCCAGCAGCGCCGCCGCCCCGAGGGTCGCTTCGTTTGGCGTACCGTCCGGGCCTGCCGGGCTGACCACGGCGATGCTCTCCACACCCGCCACCTGGGCGGGGACCACGCCCATCAAGACCGACGACGGGTACGCCGCCCTTCCACCCGGTGCATAGACACCGACCCGGCGCAGGGGACTCCAGACTCTGGCGATCTCCACACCCGGTACCGGCGTCGCCAGGCCGTCCCGGGGCCGCTGCTGCTCGTGGACGGAGCGGATGTTGGCGATGGCGGCCTCGAGCGCCGCCACGGTCTCCTCCGGAAGATTGGTCAGGGCCGCCGTGATCCGCTCCGGGGAGATCCGGACCTGCCCGGTCGAGAGTCCGCCACCGTACTCCCGGCCGGCCGCCTCCACGGCAACATCGCCTCCGGCGGCAACGAGTTGAACGATCACTGCGGCTCGCTCTCGAATCGTCTCGTCCGGCACAACCGAGCGCCGTACCAGCGAAGACCGCTCGGCCGGGCCGAGGGTGCTCAGATCGATCTGACGGATATCCATCAGGTCATCCCCCTATACGATCAGCGACTCGATGGGCAGCACCAGGATCCCGCCGGCGCCTGCTTCCTTCAGACGCGGCAGGACCTGCCACACGTCCTGCGCGTCGACCACCGAGTGCACAGCCACCTTGCCGTTGTGGGCCAGCGGCACCACGGAGGGCGCTTCAATTCCCGGAATGATCTCCTCGATCGCTGCGAGCGCTTCCAGGGGAGCATTCATGACCACGTACCGTTTGCTGCGAGCGGCGACGGCAGCCAGCAGCATCGTCACCACCTCTTGTTGCGCCACCGTCAGCCCATCTGCCGAGCCACGAGCGACGAGCACGGCTTGCGATTCGAGCAGCGTCGCGATTGGTCGCAGCCCGTTGACCATCATCGTGCTCCCGCTCGAAACCAGGTCGACGATCGTATCGGCCACGTCCAGCTTGGGAGCCACTTCGACCGACCCGCGCAGGGGAATCACCGTGACATCGATCCCCTGCTTGGTGAAGAATTCACCGGTGACCCGGGGATGGGCAGTCGCGACCCGCATCCCTTCCAGCCCGGCCAGGTCGTCGATCGGCGATGCGTTGGGGACGGCCGCGGTCAACCGGCACCTGCCGAACCCGAGTTCGCCGACCACCTGCAGATCGGCACCGCTTTCCTGGAGAAGGTCGAGACCGGTCACCCCGAGGGCGGCCACCCCGTCCGCCACCATCTCGCACACATCTTCTGCACGGACGAACAGCAGTTCCATGTCCACATTGGCAACCGGGGCGGACAGCGATCGCTCGGTACGCTCATACATCAGCCCGGCCTGCGAGAGCAAGCCGGCAGTGGGATTCTGCAGCCGACCCTTGTTCGGAATCGCCAAACGCAGCACCGGCTTCATGCCGGTGCTCCCGAAGATCGCTCGAGCATCATCTGGTACCCGCCGGTACCGTGCTGAAGCCATTGATTGATCCGGGTCACGGTCGCCGTCGAGGCGCCGGTCCGCTCGGCAATCTCCCGGTAGGCGATCCCCTGCGCGAGAAGTCGCACGACGGCCCAGCGCTGGGTTATCTCCTCCAACTCCCGCAGGGTGCAGAGGTCGCGCAAGAACGCCGCTGCTTCTTCAACCGTGCGCAGCGACACGATCGCTTCGAGCAGCGGGAGGGTCTCGGCGGTCTGCCAGTCGTCACCCGGAGTCGTCATGTGCGTTCCCATTCCTTGTACGTTGTTTTAGCGTGATAGCACGTTAGCATGTTGCAACACCTAGAGGGGAAGCGAATGGAGTTGCTGCCGGCGGTCGATGTGCTCAACGGAGCCGTGGTACGGCTCCGTCAGGGCAGAGAGAACGATGCAACGGTCTACGGAATCGACCCTTCTGCCCAATTGCTGGCGTGGGAGGAGCAGGGCGCCCGCCTGGTGCATGTTGTCGATCTCGGAGGGGCCCTCGAAGGGGCCTGGGACGGCAGTCTGTGGCGAGAACTGGGGACCACAGGTGTTCGGTTCCAGGCGGGAGGGGGCATCCGGTCGCTCGAAGCGGCCACCGCGACCATCGACGCCGGTGCCGAACGTGTTGTTCTGGGTTCCACCGTCGTCTGGGACCCGGAGATGCTGGGCTCGGTCGTCGACTCGTTGGGGCCGGACCGGGTTGTGGCGGCGGTGGACGTACGGGACGGGATGGCGGTCGGGGCCGGGTGGACCGACCGCGGGCAGCCTCTCGACCGAGTGCTCGACCGGCTGGCCGAGGCAGGCGTCCCCCGGGCCCTGGTGACCGGAATCGCCGGGGACGGGATGCTGACCGGCCCCGCCTTCAATCTCCTCGATCACTGTGTCGAAAGGGTGCCGGACATCGGGATCATCGCCTCCGGTGGTGTCGGCACCCTCGACGATCTCCGGAAGCTGCGGTCGATGCCCCTCGCCGGCGTCATCGTCGGAAGGGCGCTCTACGACGGCGCCTTCACCCTCCGTGAAGGACGGGAGGTTCTCGCCGGGCGATTGAATCCCTAGGCGGGCGAGCTCGGCTCCCGCTCGGCCAGATCCACCACGACGTCCGGATCCTCTCTGCGCGCGGTCTTGAGAGGAGAAAGCGTCCCGAGCGATTCCGCCACCACGACGGCGTCGTCTCCCTGCTCGAGACGAAAATCGGTCGGCGGGTTGATGAACGAGGACCCGTTCCGGCTCACCGCCAGGACCGTCGCCTGATGGTCGCGGCGCATACGCGTCGAGAGCTCATCGATGGACACCCCGAGGTAGTCGTCGGGCAGCTCAACCCGGTACAGCTCGGATCCCTCCCCGCCGGCGACCATGTCGGCTACCACCCGCGAAAGGCCCGGGTACATGGCGGTGCGAGCCAGGAGGTGGGCGGCCAGACGGGAGCTCACCAGCACCTCATCGACCTTGGCGCGGCGGAAATGTTCAACGTGCTTGGGATTGTTGACTTCGACGACCGTCCGCACGTCCGGCGCCAGGTTTTCGATCGCCAGAACGGTGAGAATCGAACGCATGTCGGCTTCATTGGAACCATCGGTCGGGCAGATGATGGCCGCCGCCGCCTCCTCGATGCCGGCCCGTTTCAGATCGTCGCCATTGGTCGTGTCACCCCGGACGAAGTACGCGTCGTCGCCTGCCGGATTCCGATCGGCTTCATGAACGACCACGACCTTCCGGTCGAATTCATCCGAACGGAGCTCATCGATCAGGTCGCGAGCGGTGGCGTTCCATCCGCACACCACGATGTGATCCTTGTGTCCCGCTGCACCCATGCCCTGACCCTCCTTCAACAAGAAATCGATGACAAACCCAACCAGCGCCCCGGTGATCGTCGCGAAGATGCCGATTCCGAAGAGTGCCAGCAGCCAGCCGACCACCCAGCCCAGCGGCGTCGTCACGTGCGAGGCATCTCCCTGGCCGAGCACCGTCGTGATCCCCCAGTAGAACGACTCGGCCAACGCCGCCACCGTGAAGTCTTTCTCCAGGAGCGTGATGGCAATCGCGGCCAGCGAGACCACCACCACAAGACCGGACAGAAGGCCGAAGAAGAAACGACGGTCGACCTGTTTGGCAACGCGCCGGACGTGCCACTTGATCCGCCGCAGCAAAGCCGAATGAAAAAGCTTGCCGATACGCTCTCTCACGGAGTCCTCCCTCTCCCGACCAGGAAACTACTCGACCAAACTGCGGGGTGACGGCCGGAGAACGAGAAAGAGGAGCAAACAGAATGGATGGACACGGGCGCCGGATCCGACGTTTCTCCTTGATCGTGTCCATTGCAGGACTGACCGTTGCGGGGTTCTGGTACGGGCTCAGCGCCCTGATCGGACATCCCCTCACCAACGAGGTGCTCCTGATAGCCCATCGGGGTGGGCCCATCGACCATCCGGAGAACACCCTCGTTGCGTTTCGCCAGGCCATCGCCGGAGGAGCCGGGTGGCTGGAGTTCGATGTCCAGATGAGCAAGGACGGTGAACTGGTCGTGATCCACGACACCACCGTGGATCGCACCACCAACGGGGCCGGTTCAGTCGCCGACCTCACGTTCGAGGAACTGCGTTCCCTCGATGCGGGGGACGGTCAGTCGATCCCCAGCTTCACCGAAGTCCTGGACGCGGCCAGAGAGGGTGGCGTCGGTGTCATGCCGGAACTGAAATCTCCGGACCTCTATCCCGGAATCGCCAAGAAGCTGGTTGATGTTGCCGTGGCGATGGGGTTTCGGGACCGCATGATCATCCAATCGTTTTCCGCCGAAACCCTCGATGAACTGAATCGGATCGATCGTGACTTGTCTCTCTGTGCTCTGTACGGCCCGGGAACGCTGACGGTGGGGCGTGACCAGCCGGGCGATGCGGCCTATGTGTGTCCGACCTCGCGTAGCGTCCTGATCAACCCGTGGATGATCCAGCAAGCCCATGCGCAGAAGCGGCAGGTTCTGGTGTGGTTCGGTTCGGACGAAGACGCACTGGTTGTCCGTACGCTCCTCGCACTCGGCGTCGACGGCCTCATCGTCGACGACACCCCTGCCGCCCGACGCCTGCTCGGGGATTGAAGCGGTCGGCCGCACCACATAGCTCTCTTCCGCTTCGGGTAACCTCCCCGGATGTTCGCCGTGTCCGTACAAGTCGGAGCAGCCCGTCCCCTGGATCTTGGGGAGCGGACGGTGACTACCGGCATCCACAAGCAGGCCGTCGAACAGGTCAGGCTCGAGGCGGAAGGCATTGCCGGCGATGCGGTGGTGAACACCAAACACCACGGAGGACCGGATCAGGCCGTCTACGTGTATTCGGCGGAGGACTACGAGTGGTGGAAGACTGAGCTGGGCCGTTCGCTGCAACCCGGGACATTCGGCGAGAACTTGACAATCTCGGCGACTCCCGAGACGGTCCGGATCGGCGACCGGATTCAGATTGGAGACACGCTGCTCGAGGTGACGGCTCCCCGGATTCCCTGCGCGACCTTTGCCGCCCGGATGGGCGAGACGGGTTGGATCCGCCGGTTTCGCGATGCCAACCGTCCCGGCTTCTACTGCCGGGTCCTGCAGACGGGCACCGTGCGACCCGGCGACCGAGCGAAGTGGGCCGCTGCGCCCGAAGCCAACGTCACGTTGGATGAGATGGTCGAGCACTTCTACGCAACCGAAGTCCCCCTGTCGGATGTCCATCGGGCTCTGGCTTCACCGATCGCGATTCGTTCCCGAACCGAATACGAGGCCCGGCTCACCGCTTCCGTCGATTGACCGAACCGCAAGCTCACGCAATGCCCGCTCCTGGATTCATGCACGGCACCACGAAATACGCCACAATGTCCCGACCTTCGCAGAAATGGCACCGTGATCAATTTCGCTCTTGAAGTCGCAGCCCAGACCGAGGCCGCGGAGAACATCGACTACTTCCTCCTGGCCGTTGGATTGCTCGGGGGACTCGCCATCTTCCTCCTGGGGATGGACAAGATGACCGAGTCGATGAAGCTGCTCGCCGGCGGAAGGCTGCGGGGGATCCTGCTCCGCATGACGTCGGGCCGCTCGGCAGGACTCGCTACCGGCGCCGGCATCACCGCCCTCGTCCAATCATCGTCCGTCACGACCGTTCTGCTCGTCGGCTTCGTCACCTCGGGGCTCATGACGTTCGAACAGACCCTCCCGGTCATCCTCGGAGCAAACATCGGTTCGACGGTCACGGCGCAACTCATCGCTTTCAAAGTGACCAGCTATGCATTGCTCGCCGTAGTGTTCGGATACGCGATTTCGTTCCTTTCGAAGAGCGGACCGCGGCAGGCCCAGGGAACTGCCCTGATGGGATTGGGGCTCGTGTTCTTCGGTATGAGCCTCATGGGTGACGCCATGTCACCCCTCCGCTCGGCCGATTCCTTCATCGACGCTATGGCCCGGATGGAAAACCCCCTGCTGGGTATCGCCGTTGGAGCCGGGTTCACTGCCCTCGTTCAATCGTCGGCTGCGACGACCGGCATCGTCATCGTGCTGGCCCAGCAGGGCCTAATCACCCTGGACTCAGGAATCGCTCTCATCCTGGGCGCCAACATCGGAACCTCGGTTACTGCCTTGCTGGCAGCCATTGGAAAGCCACGTGAGGCCTTGCGAGCCAGCGTTGCTCATACCCTCTTCAACGTCGGCGGGGTGCTGGTGTGGCTGCCGCTGGTCGGAGTGCTGGTGACGATCGTCCAGAGCATCGGAGGAGGGATCGGTCGTGAAATTGCCAACGCCCACACCATCTTCAACCTGATCAACGCCTTCCTGGTGATCGGGTTCGTCCCGGCCTTCGCCCGTCTCGTGCAGCGCCTGGTCAAGGACCGGCCGGAGGGCCTCGAACAGGTGATCACCGCCAGGTACCTCGACCGCGAACTGCTGAAGACGCCCACCCTGGCCCTCGATCGTGCCCGGCTGGAACTGCTCCGGATGGCCGACCGGGTGCGTGACATGCTCCGACAGATACTTCCGGCGCTGCTCACGGGCGACCGCTGGACGCTCCTCGATCTCGAGTCTCTGGACGACGAGGTAGACGCACTCCACGGTCATATCATCAGCTACCTGGGACAGATCAGTCAGACGCGCCTCAGCGCAGAAAGCACCCAGGAGTTGATCGATCTCATGGAAGCCACCAACGACCTCGAAGCGATCGGTGATCTCATCGAGACCAACCTGGTGGGTCTCGGTATGACCCGCATGGAGGAAGGCCTGACGGTGAGCGCCAAGACCCGGACCGTCTTGACCGAATTGCATGCGGCGGTGGCCGAGTCGCTCGATCTGGCGATGATGGCGCTGACCCAGAAAAACGCCGACGCCGCCCGCCGGGTGGGCAAGATGAAGAAGCAGATCAACAGCATGGAGCGGTCCGCCGCCGCCCACGAGGCATCACGCCTGGTGGCCGATGCCCCCGACCGGATTGCCCACTACCGGTTCGAGATCGACGTCATCGCCGCCCTGAAGAGGATCTACTACTTCTCCAAGCGTATTGCCCGGGTATCGGTACCTGAAGCTGAGAAGGCGGCCATGACCGAGGAGTAGTCGGCTCCCTTCAGATGACCTCACAACAACCCGGGGAGCGCACGAACCCCTCTTCGCCGGGTTGACCCAGTTCAGGTGCACCTGCTCCGGCGCCACATAGCGGCATCTCGACTGGCGTTCAGACGGTTCGCCAGTGGGTCAAGTCACGACCCAGGAGGTTCTCGAGTTCGAGGATGTCTGCCTCGAAGAGGGGCAGAAGGGCTGCTCGCTCCTCAGGAGTGATGTATTGCCGCTCGAGATTGGCGTTCTTGGCCCTCCGGAGCGACTTGATGATCCGCTTTGGCAGAAAGGGAGTCAGCACCTTCTTGATCGGGTTCTTGCCCGCCAGCAACCAGTGCAGCCCCTTCACCTTCGGAACTCCCGAAACGGTGAGCTGGATGTCGGTATCGACGGGGACATCGGGGTCAATCCTGAGGAACGCAAAGACCTCTCGTACCACTCTGGGCGCATCGGACTTGAGGTCGTCGTTGAGGACCACCTTGATCTGCTCGGCAGGGAATACGGACAAGAACCTGGACAGGTGCCGGTGATAGAGGCCGGTCGTGATGTAATTGATGCGCTGGCCATCTGGGCGCTCCGGATCGGCCTCGATGGCCTCGAGGAAGCTCTCTTCGGGTTCGCTCTTTCGCATGCGTTGAAATACGAACTCCGAGAATGCTCGTGCGCATGGGTCCCGCAGAATCGCGACCAAACGCACATCGGGAATGAGTTCGAAGATCCTGCCCGCCGCCTGATCGTCCGCCAGGTAGGTGGGAGAGCCGTCTCCAACGGCCGGGTAGTTTTCCGAACCCTCAAAGAGCTTCTCGTAACTCTCGAGCGTCTGCGCCTTGCCCTCTTTGTAGATCTTGCCGGCCCAGAAGTACCCGGGTTCCTTGTGTCCACCGGGAAAGACGTCCGGGTGCTGACGCAGGTAGTGCCAGAGAGATGTCGTACCCGCCTTGGGCGCACCGATGACCATGAAATTGGGAAGGGGCATGAAGTCCTCTAGATCTTTTGCCGCAAGCCTAGGCCGCCGCCCCGGAGCGATCGGATCCGGCCCCCGCAGTTCGCCGGTACACTCGCGGCCAATTTGGCTCGTGGGCCTACCTGCCCATCCCGAAGGAAGTGCGCGTGTGAGCACAACATCCGACCGTTCGCCGAGCAACGGTGCCGGTCTCGGCACGTTCGGTGGAGTCTTCACACCGTCGATCCTCACCATCCTCGGCGTCATCATGTACCTGCGCTTCGGGTGGGTGGTCGGCCAGGCGGGTCTCACGGGGTCCCTGGTCATCGTTACCATCGCCACCCTGATCACTTTCCTGACCGGCCTTTCCATTTCACAGATCGCCACCGATCAGCGGGTCCGGGCCGGTGGGGCGTACTACATGATCAGCCGGGCATTGGGCGTCGAAATCGGGGGCGCCATCGGCATCCCCCTCTACCTTGCCCAGGCACTCTCGGTCGCCCTCTACACCATCGGATTTGCCGAGAGCGTCGCCCGGGTGTTTCCGCTCAACGAGCGGATAGTCGGTTTGGTCACGACGATCCTGATTACCGTGATTGCCCTCATCTCCGCCAGGGTGGCGATCCGGGCCCAGTACTTCATCATGGGCGGCATTGCCCTCTCACTCCTGTCGTTCTTCTTCGGGCAAACGGCAACCGTTGAGGCTGCCGCCACGTTTGATCCTGTGCCGTTCTGGCAAGTCTTTGCGGTCTTCTTCCCGGCCGTGACCGGGATCATGGCCGGTGTCAACATGTCCGGCGACCTGGCCAACTCCCGCCGGTCCATTCCGCGGGGCACCCTGGCTGCGATCAGCGTCAGCTACCTCATCTACATGGCCATTCCCATCTTCCTTTCCGATCGGGCCACCCCCGAGCAGCTGGTAGCCGACCCGCTCATCATGCGGAACATCGCCATCTGGGGCGATGCCATCCTCATCGGTGTTTGGGGAGCGACGTTGTCGAGCGCTCTGGGCAGCATTCTGGGGGCTCCCCGGATTCTCCAGGCAATCGCCCGGGACAACATCCTTCCCAAGCCGCTGCGGTTCTTGGGCCGGGGGAACGGACCGAACGACGAACCCCGGATCGGCACGTTCGTGACCCTGGGCCTAGCTCTCACCGCCGTCGCCCTCGGCGACCTCAACGTCATCGCACCGATCCTGACCATGTTCTTCCTCGCTACCTACGCCGTGGTCAACATCGTCTCGGCGGTCGAGCGCCTTCTCCGCAGCCCTTCGTTCCGGCCCACGTTCCGGGTTCCGTGGTTCTTCTCGTTCATCGGTGCCGTCGGGTGTTCGGTCGTGATGGTCCTCATCGACGCACCGGCCACGGTGCTGGCCGCCGTGGTCATCACCGGGGTCTATCTATGGCTGAAGCGGCGCGGACTGCAAAGCACGTGGGGAGACGTCCGCCAAGGAGTATGGCAAGCAATGATCCGCTGGGGACTCTTCAACCTGCGCGGTGAAGTGGAGGCTCGCAGCTGGCGACCTCACTTCCTGGTGTTGGCCGGGAACCCGCAGAAGCGCTGGTACCTCATCGATCTGGCCAATACCATCTCCCACGACCGCGGGATACTCAGCGTGGCGACCATCCTGCCGGCCTCCGCTGCTACCACCGAACGCAAGAACAGCCTGGCCGCTACGATCCGGGATCACCTCGAAGAACGCAACGTCGATGCCCTCGTGCGCGTGGTATCCGCCGCGACGCCCTACAAAGGCGCCGCCACATTGGTTGAGGCATACGGGCTCGGCTATCTGGTCCCCAACACCGTCTTGCTGGGGGACGGAGAAGGCACCGAAGATCCCATCGAGTACGCGCAGATGATCGCCAGCTTCTACAAGGCAAACCGGAACGTCGTGATCGTGAGAGCCGACGAGGAACGCCTCTTCGGACGGCGCCGCCACATCGACGTTTGGTGGCAGAGCATGCGAGGGAACGGAAGCCTGATGGTCACCCTCGGCCATCTCATCTCCAGCAGCCTCACCTGGAGCAACGTGGGGCTCCACGTCCGCATGATCGTGCGGGACCAGGAAGGCGCCGCCGGGGCCCGGGCGAATCTCGCCAAGTTGATCTCCGCAACGAGAATGGACGCGGCCGTCGACGTCCTCGTCGATCAACGTCCACCACTCGAGGTCATCAAGACCACCTCGACCGCCGCCGACTTGACCTTCATCGGGCTCCCCCGTCCGACCGATGACATCGAGGCATTCGCCGACCATCTCCGCAACCTGATCAATCAGACTCGCGACCTTCCGGCCGTCGCATACGTTCTGGCAGCCGAAGACGTCGAGTTCGACCGGATCCTCCGCTGAGCCCCGACGGTGAACGCTCAACGCTCCCGGCGGCTTAGGCTGACGCCTTCAACCACGGAGCACTGAGATGGCGTCGCGAATCCTCAGCACGTCGGTCGGCACCAACCGGGATGCGTTCGCCCCGGGCGATTGGGTTCTGTTCGTCTCGATTGGTGTTATCTGGGGTTCTTCGTTCCTGCTGATGGACATCGGGCTCGAAGCCTTCCACCCCGGATTGATCACCTGGCTCCGGGTGGGACTCGGTGCATTGGTGCTTGCCTTCGTTCCGGGAGCCCGACGGCGGATCGAACCGTTCGACCGCCCCCGGTTGATCGCCCTGTCGTTCGTCTGGGTGGCCATCCCCTTCACCCTCTTCCCGATCGCCCAGCAGTACATCAACTCCGCCGTGGCCGGGATGCTCAACGGGGCCATGCCGATCTTTGCCGCCATCGTTGCCACCCTCATGCTGCGCAAGCTCCCCCGGGGCGCCGTGCTGGTTGGTCTCCTCCTCGGCTTTGTAGGAGTTGCAGCCATCAGCCTGTCCTCGGGATCAGGCGGATCATCGGAGGCGCTGGGAGTCGGGCTGGTCCTATTTGCCACTCTCTGTTACGGCCTGGCGGTCAACATCGCCGCACCCATCACCCAGCAGTACGGTTCTCTGGCCGTCAACGCCCACATGCTGGCCTACGCCTCCCTGTGGACGGCGCCACTCGGCGTGAGCGGGCTGCTGCGTTCGACGTTCGCCTGGGATTCATTCCTGGCCATTGCGGCGGCGGGGGCAATCGGCACCGGCCTCGCCTTCGTCATCATGGGCTCGCTCGTCGGCCGGGTCGGCTCCACCAGGGCATCGTTCATCACCTACATGATCCCGGTGGTTGCCCTGGTGCTCGGGGTCGTATTCCGCAACGACACGGTGACCATCGTCTCCGTCGTCGGGATCGTGCTGGTCATCGTTGGTGCCCTGCTCGCCGCCCGGCGGGAATCGATCGATCTGAGGGCATAGACAGAGCAGAACTGCAACTCACGGCCCGGTTTCGTTGTTCAGACGGCTCGAACCCGGTTGTTGCGGGGGTTGTGTTCCAACTCAACGAGACCGAGCACCTCGAGCACGGGAGTGACGTAGTTGCCGACCCTGCCCCGGAGGCCCTTCTTGAGGCCGTACCAGCCTCCGATCGGGTTGTCTGCCGAGCGAGCCCAGGCTTCCACGGAACCCTCCTTGGCCGGCTTCTGCTCGTCGGCATTGCCGAGTTCCATCCAGTCGCCGTGCTCTTGCAGCATGGCGTACATGTCGTCGATGATACGCAGGTCGTAGTGCAGAACGGTCTTGCCGACGGTGCACACCAGGATCGGCGGATCGGCTTCCTGATCGCGGTACATCTCAAACGACGACGTGAGGCTGGGTGTCTGCAGCACCCAGGGGTCCGTCTTCGTGCCCGATCCTGTTGCTTGTGATCCCGACAATGGATCCTCCTTGGTGGATAGCCCGCCGGGCGACGACCTGGAACGACTCTATCGGGTTCCAGTCCATCGTGGTCTTCGGGGCAGGCATGTGGGCGCGGGGCTTCCATCCGTCCCCGCAGGAGCGAGCCCGAACGCCCCGCTTCCCCGGCCCTGCCGGCCACGCGGTACGCTCCGCTCGAGGTAGTTGTGATCAACATCACCGTACGAACCGAAATCAACGTCGCCGCGGACGAGGCCTTCGCCTACACAGCCGATCACGCAAACAACGCCGCCTGGCAGCGTGGGATTCAATCAACCACCTGGACTTCCGCTCCCCCGATCCGGGTCGGATCAACCTACAACCAGACGGCCGATTTCAAGAGCACGGTTACGGCCTACGAGGTAACGGCACTCGATCCAGGCCACTCGATCACGACCGAGTCGCGTCGCGGGGCCACCTTTCCCGTCACTGTGACTCGCACCGTGGTCCCGCTGGGTGAGGCTCGCTGCCGCGTCACCGTCGACCTGGCCGGCCGTCCTCGGGGGCTCCGGTGGCTCCTCCAGCCGCTCGTCGCCAACATGGTGCGCAAGTCGATTGAAGCGGACTACCGGCGACTGAAGCGATTGCTGGAAACGACCGACGAACCCGCCGAACCCTGAGGAGCCAGATGCGTACCAAGCTCGTTGCCTTCGTCGGAATCACCGGTGTGCTGGCCCTGCTCGTTCAGGCATATGAGCGCTGGTTCTTCCCCAGGGACCCCGATCGTACGTTCGCGCAGCTTGCTGCGATCGTCGCTCCGGCCGACGGGCGAATCGTGTATGTGACGCCGGTGGAACAAGGCCGCGTGCCCATCTCCATCAAGGGGAAGACCGAGATCCCCCTCGACGACATCGTCAAAGGCCAGAACAGGCCGGATTCGGGGATCCTCATCGGGATCTTCATGTCGCCGTTCGACGTTCACTACCAGCGCAGCCCGATCGCAGGAACCGTCACAGAAGTCTCGTACCACCCGGCCGCCTTCAACTACGTCATGGGCAGCATGTTCCTGCGCAATCTGTTCCGTATTCAACCGATGTACTCGCGCTCGCCACACATCATTGAGAATGAGCGGAACGTCATCCATATCGTCGGAGAGGAACACCAGGCGTTTGTCGTCCAGATCGCCGACCAGCAAGTCAACAAGATCGACTGCTACGTCCGGCCGGGAGACGAAGTGAACATCGGTCAGAAGCTAGGAATGATCCGCCGCGGCAGCCAGGTGGACCTCTACCTGCCGGGCATGGAGATCCACGATCTTCCCGGCATCGAAGTCGGGCAGAAGATTCGTGGCGGTGAAACCACTATCCGGATGCAGGCCGGAAGCTGACTCAGAGACTTGCCCGCCGGGAAACGACGATCGTTTCCCCCGACGCTCCGGAGAACCGGCCCCCGAAGTAGATCTGGAACGCCCATCTCGACAATCGCTCTCCGGCAAGACGGTATTTGAGCTGGTTGCTGTACAGCTGGAGAAGGTAGATCTTCTGGCGTCCATCGGCTTCGGTATACCGGTCCTTGGTTGCGTTCCAGATCCCGCCGTAGCCGACGTAAGCCAGGCCCTCCCGTATCGCGAAGCCGATCGACTCGGCCATGATCGCTTCGTAGGCGTGGTGCGTGTCCCGGGAGCGATCGAACCCGCCCTCGGACAGCTCCAGCCGATCCCTGTGCCGGACAAACGACTGCAGGCCGGTGAGGCGGCCATCGTTCTCGGTGTAGATGTGCACTGCGTCGCGGCAGTTGACAAAGAAGGAACCGCAGACCCGGTGCGCGTACTCCTTGAACTGCCAGAAGCCCGCACCACCGTGATGGCGATAGGTTGAGAGGACCAGATCCGAGAATCGACGGGCCAGGGCCGCATCGACCGGCCCCTCGTGGACCCGGATGGTCCCGCCTGCTTTGTCGTGATCGCGGAGGTTTCGACGAAGCCGCTTGTGGAGAGCAAGGAAGTCATCCAGCCGGCCGTACTGTTGGCAGTCAATCTCACCCAACCGGTAGTCGGTCTCGAGGAGGCGGTGCCGTACCATTGGCAGCGCGGCCCGGACATCATCGTCGATCCGGCCGAAGAACATCGCGTAGTAGAAGCTGCGACGGGCCATGGCCCCGAGGAGGGCTGCTGCGACGGTCGGACGGTCCACGCCCTCGGCGTAGTACATGGTGGTGTCCCAGCCAACATGGTTGCCCTCCCCCAGCATTTGTTTGATCGACACAAAGGGCCGAAAGCTCATCAGGCTGGTCACACCCAGCAAGTCTCCCCGCGGGCCGACCGCCCGCAGCAGTTGGAAGAACCGGCCGGCCGGAGGGATGATTTCCAGCATGCCCGGTGCAATTCCGCGCCGTTGGAGATCCGGCAGGAGGACCGACTTTTCCCTGTCGTTCAGCGGATCAGCAGAGACGACTACCCGCACCGGGTCATCTCTGGTAGCCGCCACGTGTAACTCCTCGTTTGCGCAGCCCCAAGGGTATCGACCAGAAAAGGCCCGGAAGCCGCCGATCCTCTCGGGAGCTCCTATCCGGAGATTCCTGGCGAATCGATGCCGGTCAGTATCCGGGGGACAACCGCTCCCGGCTCGTTCCAAAGGCATCGATGATCCGCGACTCGAGCAGTTCAAATCGCCGCCGGAACAGTTCCTCGTCCCGCAGGTCCATCACGTGGACGAAGAGGCGGGAGTCCTGCACCTCGAGCGCCACGGTGCCGGGGGTAAACGTGATGACGTTCATCAACAACGCCAACTCGGTGCGGGAGGTGATCCGGAGCGGCACCCCGACGACGGCCGGTTCTACTGAGCGGCGCTGCACCACGGCGCCTGCTACCTCGAGGTTGGCCTGCACGGTGGCCCACACAAACGTCCCGACAAAGCGAACAGCGGCCAGGGGCCGGAAGATACCCTCCGGCCAGCGCGGCCGGTAGGCGGGAAGGGTCAGGGCGACGAGCAGAGCAACACCGACGGCGCCCACCAGCACCGCCGGAGACCCGGAATCGGAGAGCGCAATCCAGACGATGATCAACCAGCCGATCAGCAGACCCGCCGCACCGGGCCGGTCTCCCAACGAGGGAGGCGCTTCGCCTGCCGTCAAGCCGGCCAGGTCATCCCTGCCCGACAGCACCCGGGGAGTGGGCGGATCGTGGTAGGCGGCCCGGGCGAGCAGGCTGGCCCCCAGGGGAACCGACAGAAAGAGAAACGCTGAGACCAGCACCAGCAGCGTCACCGCCGCAACCGTGTCTACCTCGAGCGCGGCAGCCACCGTGGTAAGGATCATGCCGAGCGACGCCGCCTTCGTGGAAGCGTGCATCCGGGTGAAGACATCGGGGAACCGCACTAAACCAACGGCGCCGAGCAGCGCCAGGAGAGCCCCAACCAGCACGGCCGTAGCGGCAATGATGTCGATCATCGGGCCTCACTCTCGATCGCGCGAGCAACCACCAGGGTGCCGACGAACGCCACGATGGCGATCACCACTATGACCGGTACGAAAGCAGTCTCGCCGGACCGCACCACATAGGTGCCGAGACTTCCGGCGCCAACGAACAACAGCGTGTCGAGCGCCACCATGCGATCGGCCAGGCTGGGTCCCATCCAAAGGCGGATCACCGCGATAGCCCCGGCCATGGCGAAAATCGCAAAAGCAACGTTGGTGGCGGCCATCATGTCGAAACCCCCAACACTGGTGCCGGGCCGCTCAACAGATCGGAGGCGGCCCGCGTGGCGATCTCAATGAGCGGCTGGCCGGCCAACCCGATCAGCAAGCTGAGGCCAACCAATCCGGCCGTCGCAATCACCATGACCGAACCCGGCCGGCGCCGGAGGTTGGCGGTCGGGCTACCCCAGAAGGCCGCCGACCAGATCTTGGTCATCGAGAACAACGTGAGAAGGCTCGCCACCAGTGAGACACCGACGACAACCCAGCGGCCTGCGTCGAAGCCCGCCTGCATGAGCGCCAGCTTCCCCACGAAGCCGGAGAACGGAGGGAGACCGGCCAGGCTCAGAGCGGCGGGGAGGAACAGAAGCGCGATCACCGGGAACCGGTGGAGCACCCCGGTGACGTCCTTGAGGCGCCCGGTTCCCGACGCCGATTCGACCAGACCACCGACCAGGAACATCACCGTCTTGACGATCACCTGATGGACGATGAACACGATGGCGGCGGCGATCCCTGCCACAGTGAAGAATCCCAGGCCCATGATCATGTAGCCGATCTGGCTGACGATGTGAAACGACAGGATGCGCTTGATATCTCCCTGGGAGATGGCGCCGAGGACGCCGACGATCATGGTCAGGCCGGCGATCAGCAGGATGGGAGTTGAAGGACCTTCCAGGGGGAACAGCAGAGTCTGGGTGCGGATGATCGCATACACACCCACCTTGGTGAGGAGCCCGGCGAAGATGGCGGTGACGGGCGTGACGGCCGTCGGGTACGAATCCGGGAGCCAGAAGAACAGCGGGAAGATGGCCGCCTTGATCCCGAACACCATGAAGAACAGCCACCCCAGGGCGGTTCGGACGGCCGGATCGACATCAACCAATCGCTCCGACACTTCGGCGAGGTTGACGGTTCCGGTGGCTGCGTACACGAAGCCGATGCCCAGCAAGAACAAGGCGGAAGCGACCAGTCCCACCACCACGTAGGTCATGGTGGCCCGAACCTGACGGGCCCCGGCCCGATGGGTGATGAGGACGTAGGAGGCGGTGAGCATGATCTCAAATGCGACGAAGAGTGTGAAGAGGTCGCCGGTCAAGAATGCCAGCGCCACACCTGCCGCCAGACTCTGGTACACCGCGTGGAAGGCCGGAAAGGCCTCATCGGTATCTCTCTGCCCGACAGCGAACGCCAGCACACCCAACAGCGCCGCAGCCGAGACACTCAGCATGAGCGCCGAGAACCGATCGGCAACGAGGGTGATCCCCAGCGGGGCCTCCCATCCTCCCACGGCCACCGTGATCGAGCCGTCGGCGTCCACGGTGAAGAGGACGATGAGCGCGATCACGAGCGATGCGCTCGAGGACAGCAACGAGATCAGGCGCCGAACCCACAGCGTGCGTTGCAGCAGCGCCAACGCCACGGCGCCGAGCGGTAACGCAATCAGGAGCGAAACAACGGCCGTCATGCCGCTTCCTTCCTCGCGAGGGCGGCAATACGCCGATCTTCCGGGTCGTCTTCGACCGCGTCCGAATCCGTCAGCACATGGCTGCGGTACGCCAGAGCCAGCAGGAAGGCCGTGACCCCGAACGTGATGACGATGGCGGTGAGAACGAGGGCCTGTGGGAGCGGATCGGAAATCGCTCCGGTGGACCCGCCGACGATCGGGGCGGCCCCCGGTCTTCCACCGGACCCGAGCAGCGCCAGATTGGCACCGTGGGCGATGAGGCCGAGGCCGATCACGATCCGCGTGAGCAACCGCTGCATGATCAGGTAGGTGCCGGACGCGAACAGCACGCCGGCGGCGAGGGCCAGTGCCACGCTCACGTCGACTCTCCTTCCGTTTCGCCCAGCCGAAGCAGCACCGTGGCCACCAATCCGACCACCACGAGATAGACGCCGCTGTCGAAGATCAGCGCTGAGCCCACTTCGAGTTTGCCGAACCATCGGAGGTCGAGGTCGAGCTTCCCGGAGGTGAGCAAGGTCCCCCCGAGCACCAATCCACCAAGGGCGGTGGCCGTCGCCAGGGCGATCCCCGACCCGATGAGCGTGGCCGTTCGCACCGGCAGCAGCTCTGCAACGGCCTTGCTGCCTCCCGTGAGGAAGACCACCAGAAGGCCGGATCCCGCCAGCAAGCCGCCGACGAACCCTCCCCCCGGGGCGTTGTGGCCGACAACGAGAAGAAACAGCGAAACCACGAGCAGGGTCGGAACAATCGTCCGTGAGCCGGTCTCCAGCAGGTGTGAGGACTGAATCTTCATGGCTGATCCCCGACCCTTTCCTTCAGTCCACGAACGAGTACCGCCACTCCGAGGGCGGCGATGCCGAGCACCGTGATCTCCCCAAGGGTGTCGAGAGACCGAAAGTCGGTCAGGATCACGTTGACGACATTTGTTCCTCCGGCACCGGGAGCCAGTGCGGCGTATTGTTCCGAAACGGGCCGGGCGGTCCTCTGGCCGGCCGCGATGAGGGTTCCGGCCGCCACGAAGATGCCCACCGCGGACGCAACCGTCCCCCGCACCCATCCCCGGATTCGCCATTTCCGAATCTCGAACCGGCGCGGAAGTCTGGTGAGCACGAAGGCGAAGATGGCAACGGTGATGGTTTCGACCAGTAGCAGCGTCAATGCCAGGTCGGGAGCGCCGTACGCAACAAACAGGCCTGCCACGGTGTAGCCGACGGCCCCGAGCAACAGCACGGCAGCCAGGCGACTCTGCGCCCGGACGACTGCAATCGAAACAGCCGCCACGAAGGCCACCAGAACGGCCTCGGCCGCGGAATACGACCACGGCGAGTCCTGCCATGCACCGCCGGCAAAGGCCCACGCAACGGCCGGAACCCCGACCGCAACGCTCAAGATGATCGCCAAATAGATAGGCAGCGAGCCGTTCTGAACGATCCCCGTGATCCGGTCGGCGAAGAGGTTCAATCCGGAGACGGACAGCTCATAGCTGCGCTGCGCGGACGGAACGCGCAGCGTTTCCTTGGCCCAGCGCGCCGACGACCGCTGCAGGCGGCTCACCGTCTCCCGCTGCAGGTGCACAACCAGTCCGGCCACCAGGATCAGGCCGGATACTGCCAGAGCGAGCTTCCAACCCGGCCAGAGAACCAGTTTCCCGCCGGGCGCGGCAACGGATACCACCCGGTCCAGAGTGCCCGGCAGCAAACCGAACACCAACCCAACCACCGCGAGGACCAGCGGCGGTGCCACCAGACCGGCCCCGGGCAACGCAACGGCGCTCTGGCCGGATCGCGATTCGGGATGCTCCGGCTTGGTGCCAAAAGCACCCCACCAAAACCGTAGTGCGTACCCGACCGTCGCGATCGAGGCAACGGCGATGACCAGCATCGTGACCCACCGGCCGTCCTCAATGAGCGCCCCGATGGCAGCCTCCTTGGCGACGAAACCAAGCAGCGGGGGTATCCCAGCCATCGACGCGGCAGCCAGGCCCCCTGCGAAAGACAGAACCGGCAGGCGCTTGCCCAGGCCAGAGAGCAACCGGAGATCCCGGGTACCAGCGGCGGAATCCACCGTGCCCAATGTGAGGAACAGCGCCGACTTGAAGAACGCGTGCGCGACCACGATCGCAACCGCTGCGTGCAGGACCAGTGGCGAGCCGACCCCCGCCAGCGCCGTCATGAGCCCGAGCTGGCTGACCGTCCCGTAGGCGAGGAGCAGCTTGAGGTCGGTCTGGCGAAGGGCCCGCCACGCCCCGATCACCATGGTCACCAGGCCAACCGTCACCACGACGGGTGTCCACATTGGATCACTAGCGAACCCGGGCGCCAGGCGAATGAGCAGGAAGATACCGGCCTTGACCATGGTCGCCGAGTGCAGATAGGCACTGACCGGAGTGGGGGCGGCCATCGCGCCGGGAAGCCAGAAGTGGAAGGGTGCCTGGGCGGATTTGGTGAAAACTCCGAGCAGCACCAAGCCCAGCGCCGCGGTGACCACTCCTCCGGTCGGCGGAGCGGCAACGATCTCGGCCAATGATGTTGTCCCGGCGGCTTGAGATAGGAGGACCAGACCGGCCAGGAGGGCGAGCCCGCCCAGCCCGGTGGTCAACATGGCCTGAAAGGCAGCTGCCCGGGCGCTTCCCTTGCGGTCGTCGAAACCGATCAACAGATACGACGTGACCGTCGTCAGTTCCCAGAACACGAAGAGCCCGAACACGTTGTCGACCGCCACGAGGCCACTCATGGCCGCGGCAAACAGAACGAGCAGAGCAAGGAAACGTCCGGGACGGGAGGCCTTCTTCATGTAGCTCCCGGAAAAGACAACGATCGCAAGACCCACTCCGGAAATGAGCGTCAGGAAAATGAGGGAGAGGGCGTCGATCCGGAGGGCCAGCGAAACCCCGAGCGCCGGGATCCACTCGAAGTCGGCGGCCAGCGCTAGACCGTCGAGCACACTCCCCGTGAGGACCGCAGCTACCGCCCATACGAACAGAGATGCCGCCGGCAGGGCGCCAAGGAGGACGGCGCGGCGATGCCCGAGCCTCAGCACGGCCAAAGCGCCGGCCACGGCAATGTGACCGGCGATGATCGCCACAAACCAGGTCGTCGCTTCCATTCACTCCCCTAGAAATACGATGATCTATTTACGAATTGTGCAACGTATAAGACGCAGATAGTACGAAGCTGATTCGTGATTCAGATTTCGTTTGTTTGAGAGAATCAACCGAGGAGCACGCCATGCAGCGTTTCAGAAATATCCTGGTGAAGGCCTCACCCGACGCAGACATGACGCAACTCATGCAGACTGCGGAAGGGCTGGCGGCCGCCAACCATGCCCGGGTCACCGTCTTCGATGTCGTACCGCCTCTCCGCGCCCGCCGGCCCGGCAGCTTGGGGGGATACCGACCCGGGCATTTGCAACAGCTGATTGAAAAGGACCGCCGGTCCGAACTCGAAGAGATCGCCGGTTTGGCCCCGAGCGTCCCGGTGGAGGTGGCGCTTGCCGCCGGCACACCGTTCATCGAGGTCATCCGCCGCGTGCAATCGCACGGCCACGACCTCGTCATCATTTCTCCCGATCAACCAGCCGGTCTGGCCGGTCTGGCTCGCGCCTCGACCACCATGCATTTGCTCCGGAAGTGCCCGGTTCCGGTGTGGGTCTTCCGCCCGGAGGTGCCTGCCGATGGCGACGTGCTGACGGCTATCGGCCCCTTCGTAGACGAAAGCCCATCCCCTCTCGACGCCAAGCTCGTCGAGCTCGGCCGATCCCTCGCCCAACGACAGGGAAGCGGCTTCCACATCGTTCACGGCTGGAGACTCGACGGAGAGAGCCTCCTCCGCAACGGTCGTGTCCGGATGCGGGCGGCAGATGTCGATGCCCTCGTGAGGCAGGAGGAACTCGTGGCTCGCGACGCGATTGCCAAACTCCTGGCAGCGACGGGTACCCCGGAGGATGAGGTCAACCTCCACATCCGCAAAGCCAGGCCGATCGACGCGATCGCCGATGCGGTCGCAGCGATTGACCCGGGTGTCGTGGTCATGGGGACCCTGGCCAGGAGCGGCGTGGCCGGATTGCTGATGGGGAATACCGCCGAAACCACGCTCGGTTCACTGCGATCGAGCATCATCGCGGTCAAGCCCGACGGCTTCCTCTCCCCGGTTACCGCCGGAGCCGCACCATGATGCTGCCGCTCGACGTAGTACCGGGCAGCGGCCTCACACGCCTACTGCCATTCGTGAACGAGGGGGCATAGGATGGCGCGCACGGAAACCGGCGGCTGGACATTCTTGACGAACCACGCCCATGTCCTCCACTGCATTTCCAAGAATCCTGAGATTCGACTCCGGGACGTCGCCGAACAGGTGGGGATAACGGAACGGGCAGTGCAGCGAATCGTCGCCGAACTCGAGCACGACGGCTACCTCGAACACGAACGAGTCGGGCGCCGCAACCAATACGAGGTCCACACCGATCTCCCGCTCCGCCATCCCCTCGAAAACCACCTTGAAGTGGGCGCCATCCTCAACGTCCTGACCGGCGGAAAGAAGCAGGAGTAGCCCGACAGCCTGCCATCCCCGAAGCAGCGGCGGCGGGCTCCTCTGGAATCAGCTCGTTGCGGCGGCCGGCGACTCGCCGCGATTGGTTCGCCGGACCTACGGTGACCTGCGAATCCTCCGTGCGACGCAAGCAGTCTCCATCCGGTCCCCCGAGGTCTCCGCACCGAGTTCACAAGTTCTCCACATCGGCAGAAGATCCTGGGCTCATCGAATCAAGAAAGGAATCGATGATGTTTCTGCGTCGTAGCCCGCTCGGGTTGTTCCTGATGATGGGATTTGGCCTTCTCCTCGGGGCAGCCCTGTTCGGCGGAATCGGAGCGGTCGGAAGCGTGATAGCTGCACCCTTCCTGGTGGTGGGATTCATGTTCAAGGTCATTCTGTTCTTCGTCCTTTTCGGCCTGTTGGCCAGGATGCTGGCCGGTTGCTCCACACGAGATCGTCGACCAAGGACCTGGCCCGGCCCCAACCGGGGATCGTGGTCTGACGAGACCCGCTCCCCCTGGTCTGGACGGCGTCCACCGTCAGAACGCGACGAGGAGGAAAGCCGGAATGATCGCTTCGAGGAATGGCATCGGATGGCCCACGCCCGCCAGGAAGTCGACGACCATACGCCGCCTGTTGAAGACTGAGCGACCACACTATGAGTCATGAAGACGATCCTGGTCGTTGACGACGAACTGAAGATCACCCGCCTGCTGCGCGATTATCTGCAGCAGGCGGGCTTCCGCGTGGTCACCGCCGCCGACGGCCCCGCCGCGCTGACCGTGGCCCGGGCAGAGCGACCGGACATGATCGTCCTGGATCTGGGGCTGCCGGGTCTGGACGGCCTGGATGTGACCCGCACGCTGCGCAGGTCCTCCGACGTGCCCATCATCATGCTGACCGCCCGCGCCGAGGAGGCCGATCGTATCGTCGGCCTCGAGCTGGGTGCCGACGACTACCTGGTCAAACCGTTCAGCCCGAAGGAACTCGTCGCCCGGGTCCGGGCCGTGCTCCGCAGGGTCGACGCGTCGGTCGCAGCACCCGACCTGGTACGAGCAGGCAACCTCGAGATCGATACGGTGAAACGCACCGTGACGGTGGACGGCCGGGCGATCGACCTCACTCCCACCGAGTTCGAACTCTTGATCCATTTGGCCAGATCACCCGGCCGGGTCTTCACGAGGTCGCAGCTCCTCGACGCTCTGCACGGCGTGGCGTTCGAGTCGTACGAGCGAGCCATCGACGCCCACGTGAAGAACCTGCGCCGCAAGCTGGAACCGGATCCGGGCCATCCTCAGTATCTGCTGACCGTGTACGGAGTGGGGTACAAGTATGCCGATGGGTAGCCAATTCCGCGGCGGACCGCAGTGGTGGCCGGAGGGCGAGCACTGGCCTCCGCGCGGTGGGCGAGGTCAACAAGATTGGGCAGGATTCGGACGCCGGGTCTTCAAGGGTGTGCTCGCCTTCGTGATCTTCCTCGGGTTGGTTGCAGCCCTGATCGGAGCGCTGATCGCAACCGCCGTCGCGGGCGTGGCATCCGCGGGTCGGGCGGGCGTCGTCCTGGCGACCGTGGTGGCGCTCGTCGCGGGCGGACTTCTGCTCCGGTCGTTGGTTCGGAGGACCTGGAGCCCGGTACGCGACCTCATCGGTGCCGCCGGGCGGCTGGCGGATGGTGACTACAGCGCCCGGGTGGATGAGCGCTCTTCGGCGGCGATGCGGGCGGTCGGATCTTCGTTCAACTCGATGGCGAAGCGACTGGAGGAGGCCGATGAGCAGCGCCGGCGGTTGATGTCCGATCTCGGCCACGAGCTTCGCACTCCCCTGGCGGTCATTCGCGGCGAGATCGAAGCGGTGATCGATGGCGTCCACGAAGGCGGTCCCGAGCACATGGCATCGCTGCTCGACGAGGTCGAAGTCCTGGAGAGGTTGATTGAAGATCTGCGCGTCCTGACCCTGTCCGAAGCGGGGAAGTTGCCCCTGCAGACCGAGCAGGCCGACCTGATGAAGGTGGTCGAAGAGATCGCGAATTCGTACCGGTCGACGGGCGCCGCCTCCGGGATCGAAATCGTGGTGGAGGCACCGGCGACGGTTCCGGACGTCGAGATGGATCAGGTGAGGATCCGACAGGCGCTCACCAATCTGGTCGTGAACTCGATCAGGGCCATGCCGGGCGGAGGCCGGATCAAGCTCAACGTGACGGTTGAGGACGATCGTGTGGTGACCGCCGTCATCGATACCGGTCCGGGTATCGAACCTGGCCGGCTCGAAGAGGTGTTCGGCCGCTTCGAGAAATCCAAAGACTCGCCCGGGAGCGGCCTGGGCTTGTCGATTGCGCGGGGGCTTGCTCGAGCACACGGCGGCGATGTGGAGATCATCGCCAGCGGACCCGACGGCACGACCGCTTCGTTGTGGATACCACGATGACCCCCACGTTGGAGGACGGATCAGCCCAGACTCCCCATCGATACCCGGTGATGGCGAGGTAGTACATTTGGTCGATTGATCGAGAGGACCATGTGACGACCCACCGAGATCCTCGCTACGACGTGCTCTTCGAACCGGTCCGGATCGGACCCGTCACCGCTCGGAACCGGTTCTTCCAGGTTCCACACTGCAACGGAATGGGTTATCGAGACCCCAACGCCCTTGCCGCAATGCGCGGCATCAAGGCAGAGGGCGGCTGGGCCGTTGTGGCAACCGAGGAAGTGGAGATACACCACACTGCGGACGTCGCTCCCTACATCGAGGGTCGGTTGTGGGACGACCACGATCTTCCGGCGCACGAGCTGGTCACGAATGCCATCCATGCACACGGATCGCTGGCGGCGATCGAGCTGGTTCACACCGGCATGGCGGCGAACAACATGTACACGCGCATCCCACCGATGGGACCGTCCCACCGTCCAACCTCGGGCGATCTCTACCCGATCCAGGCACGACGGATGGACAAAGGCGATATTGCGGACCTGCGAAACTGGCATCGCCGGGCTGTGCTCCGTTCGCTGCGGGCGGGCTACGACATCGTGTACGTCTACGCCGGACACAACCTGGCGACCCTCCAGCATTTCCTCTCCCCTCGATTCAACGACCGGACGGACGAATACGGAGGCTCGCTGGAGAACCGGGCCCGCCTGCTTCGCGAGGTCTTGGAAGACACCCTGGAGACCGTCGACGGCAGAGCGGCCGTGGCCTGCCGGATCGTGGTCGACGAACTCATCGGCGATGCAGGATTCACCCGCAACGAGATGGTGGAACTCCTCGGCATGCTCGGCGAGCATCCCGACCTGTGGGACTTCATGGCGGGCGCCTGGCCCGACGATTCGGTGACTTCGAGATTCGGGCCGGAAAGCGAGCGGGAGGACCTCATCACCGGACTCAAAGACCTGACGACCAAGCCGGTCGTCGGCGTCGGACGGTTCACCTCGCCGGACACGATGGTGCGGCTGATCCGGCAAGGGGTCCTGGATTTCATCGGAGCAGCCCGCCCTTCGATCGCCGACCCTTTCCTGCCCAGGAAGATCGAAGAAGGACGGCTGGAAGACATCCGGGAGTGCATCGGCTGCAATATCTGCGTCTCCGGCGATTTCACGATGAGCCCGATCCGGTGCACACAGAACCCCTCGATGGGGGAAGAGTGGCGACGGGGCTGGCACCCGGAACTGATGAGGGCCAAGGATGCCGGGGAGAAGATCCTCGTGATCGGGGCCGGTCCGGCCGGGATGGAGGCGGCCATGTCGGCGGGACGACGCGGCTATGAAGTCGTCCTGATCGAGGCCACTCGCCGGTTGGGCGGACGGGTGGCCGCGGAAGCCGAGCTCCCCGGTTTGGCGGCGTGGCGACGAGTGCTCGACTACCGCCACGGGCAGATCGATCGTCTGAGCAACGTTGAGTATTTCCTCGAGAGCGCCATGGGGGCCGACGAGATCATCTCGTACGGGTTTGACCACATCGCCGTTGCAACCGGGTCGACGTGGCGGCGCGACGGTATCGGTCGTTGGCACATCCGACCGATGGACATCGATCCCGACGCATCGATCTTCACTCCGGATGATCTCCTGGCCGGGCGGCGTCCCGATGGCGAGCGGGTGATCGTTTTCGACGATGACCACTACTACCTGGGTGGTTGCCTGGCCGAGCTCCTGCGCAGGGAGGGCTATTCCGTGCTCCTGGTGACCCCGGAACCCGCGGTATCGGCCTGGACCCAGATGACCATGGAGCAGCATCGTATTCAGGCTCGCCTGCTGAACCTCGGGGTCGAGATCACCGTTGCGCATGCCGTCGAGCGGGTCGCGGACGGTGGCCCGGTGTTGAGTTCCGTCTACACCGGTGCCGAACATGCAGTCACCGCCGACTCCGTCGTTCTGGTCACGAGCCGGCTTCCCAATGAATCGCTCTACCTGGAAACCCTGGACCGCCGTCCGGGGTGGGGAGCGCAAGGACTGAAGTCGGTTCGCGTGATTGGTGACGCTCTCAGTCCGGGCAGTATTGCATCCGCGGTTTGGGACGGCCGCCGGTTTGCTGAGGATCTCGGCAGGGACGGACCGGAAGAGACCTTCAAGCGCAACGTTCCCGAGCTTGCCTGAGGAACACGGAGTTCACCGCCACGGGCAAACTCATTCCGGCAATGCCCGTTCGATACCGGCGTGAACAGGCCCGCCGGCAAACTCAATCAGGCCCGCCGCATCAGGTAGTGGGAGACGCCCCACACCCGGCCGTCCTGGTAGCCGAAGAGCTCCGAGCACGCCATCAGGAACATCCTCCAGCGCTGGACGGCCCGGGCAGGATCCGGCTCACCCGCGTCTGCGAGCACTGCTTCGGCGGCCGCCCGGTTGTGGTCCAGCTTCGCGAGCCACGCCTCGAGTGTCTTGCGATAGTGAAGTCCCGGGAGGCGCCACGACGCTTCTGTCCGGAGATCATCTGAGAACTCCTCAAAGAGTCCGTGGGATGGCATCACTCCCCCGGTGAAGAACTCCCTGGCCATCCAGTCGGCCGGACCGCGGTCCTCGAACAAGTAGGGATCCCGGGCGTGGGCAAAGACGTGCACGAACGCCAGGCCATCCGGTTGCAGCCAGCTGGAGATGCGGCGAAACATCTCCCGGTAGTTGCGAACGTGTTCCAGCATCTCGACGGATACCACCCGGTCGAAGCGGTGGTCCGTGCGGAAGTCTGCGACGTCGGCCAGGACGGTCTGGACATGATCGAAGCCGGCTTCCGCTGCTCTCCGGTCGATGTAGGTGGCCTGACCGGCGGAATTGGTCACCGCCGTGATCGTGCTGTTGGGGAAGTGTTCGGCCATCCACAACGTCAGGGATCCCCACCCGCAGCCGAGCTCCAGGATGCGCTGCCCATCAACCAGGCGAGCGCGGCTCGAGGTGAGCTCCAGCATGGCCTCTTCGGCACCCGCCAGGCTCGTGTCCGGCGCCTCCCACAAGCAACTCGAGTATTTGAGACGGGGTCCGAGCATGATCTCGAAAAGCGAGGCAGGCACCTCGTAGTGCTGCCGGTTGGCCAGGTCCGGCGATTCCGTGACCCGCCCGGAACCGAGCAGGTCGACGACCGCTTGGGAGCGAACCGGGTCGCGCCGTTCGAGCGATACGGCGCGGGCGGCAATCACCCTGCGCATAACGGTCCGGATCAGCGCATCGGGAACCTGGCCGGTTTCGGCCCATCCCACGGCGGCGGTGCCTATCCGGCCCCGTACCTGCTTTCGCTCACGTCTCCTCATCCCGCCTGGCACTCCGGGCACCACCAGATCAGCCGGTTGGCCATCTCCCCCATGTGGATCGAGGTGCCACATTTCCGGCAGGGTTGGCCATCTCGTTTGTACACGTAGAGGCGTTCTTCTTGGGGAATGTCGGACCGGCGCCGGACTCCCACGTCCGCAGGTGCAACGGTGACGATCCTGCCCTCGTGCTCGCCCCGGCGCAGCTCCGCAACGATCGCCGACCAGAGCTTCCGGGTCCGGTCTCGATCCAGGCGGTCGGCGGGCAGGTGCGGATCGATGCCCCGTTTGAAGAGGATTTCGGCCCGGTAGACATTGCCGATTCCTGCGACGACCTTCTGATCGAGCAGGGCCGCTCCGATCGGGATGCGGCGGCGAGCGATGTTGTCGGCGAACTGCTGGAATGCCCGGTGCGGCCCCAGCGGATCGGGCCCCAGCCGGGCGCGGAGACGGTCTTCCTCCTGAGGATCGATCAGCTCGCAGATCGTGGGCCCGGCCAGATAGACCACCGACCGGCCGTTGGCCATCACCAGGCGGGTGGCTTCGGTCGGGGCCGGAGGGTCGAGATGGTAGGTCTTGAATTTGCCGAACAACCCGAGGTGCACGTGCAGGGTTTCGTCTCCCTCCCAGCGGTAGAACAGGTGCTTGCCCACGGCTTCGATATCGTCCAGGCGCCGCCCGTCCAGGCGCTCCGCCCCGGCGGCAAACCGGCCCTGCGGAGACCAGGCCCGGACCCGGGAACCTCCCAGGACCTGCCGCTGGAGCCGGGCGTGGCGGTGAATGGTGTGGCCCTCGGGCACCGGTCAGGCTCCGACCTTGCGCGGTAGGCCGATCCGCACATCAACGCCGGGGGAGTAGTGAACGAGGGGCGTCCCGTCCGGGGGCGGGTATCCGGCTCCTTCGATCAGCCGGTCGTCGAGATCCAGCAACGTGGCTGCTTGCAGCGGCCAGGGGGGATGGTCGACGGGTGCGTATGCGATCCCCCGTCCAAACATGCTGTAGAGACCCCAGCGGGCGGTGAGGAAGTTCTCCCGGTCCGTAGGGATGATCGGCGCACCGGGACGGACGGCGATGGTGCTGGTTGCTCCACGCGGGCCCGGCCAGCGCCGTTTGGCCCGATAGACCACCGTGTCACTGTGGTGTCCGATGCTCATATCCGCCCAACGATACGGGAGGCGATAGGTTCCGAGAGCAACGAGTACCGGGATGAGCCTGGTGATGTCGAGCGAGTCGAACCACACGCCGGGCCGGCCATCCGGACCCCTCACGTAGGTCCGCACGTTGGTCTCCGGAAAGGTCCCCAGATACGGAACGGGTGGCAGGTGGGGAAGTCGGATGTTCTCCATGTGGAAGGCCACCAGCCCCACCCAGGCGCTCCCTTCGAAAGTGTCGACGGTCAAGCCCGGAGGCAAGCGGCGCTGCACGACCTCCGGATCGTACGGAAAATGCACGAAGGTGAGGTCCTTCCAACCCTGCAACATCACAGGGCGGCGGACCCGGTTCGCGGCGGACGGGGGGTAATCGATCATGTCTCTCTATATATTCGAAGTCAACACCTCGCGGGATGTCGCACAGGGCAAGGAACCTGCAGCTTTGAAGGGGCCAATGTGAATACCATCTGGGTCTTCGGCGATCAACTCAACCGGCACATCGGCGCGCTGGCCTCCGCCCGTCCTCGAGACACCATGGTGCTGATGGTCGAGAGTGAGTCGATGCTGACGGGGAGGCCTTTCCACCGCCAGCGCCTTCATCTCGTGCTGAGTTCGATGCGCCGTTTTGCGGATTCGCTCAGAACTGCCGGGTTCCAGGTCGACTACCGCCGCGCTCCCGATTTGACCGCCGGACTGCGGGCCCACCAGCGGCGGTACCGCCCCGACCTGGTGATCGCAACCGAGCCGAACTCACGGGGAGTCGACCGGATCGTGCGCAACCTCGGGGTCGAGGTACAGCTCTCAGACCAGTTCCTCTGCCACCGGAGCGACTTCGCTCGATGGGCCGGGGGACGAGAGCGGCTGCGGTTGGAGGACTTCTACCGGCATCAGCGGCGCAGCCTCGACTACCTCATGGACGGCGACCAACCCGCCGGCGAGCGGTGGAACTTCGATCACGACAACCGGATGCCGCCTCCATCGGACGGCCGGGACTGGCCGGGCCCGGTACAGAGCCGGTTGGACTCCCTCGATCGGAGTGTGCTCAGACAGCTTCCCGAAGGCCTCCCGGGGGCCGAACCGGCCGGTTGGTGGGCAACTTCGCGTCGCGCGGCGCTGGCGCGTCTGCGGCATTTCATCGACAACGTCCTTCCCGGGTTCGGCGCACATGAAGACGCCATGCTCACCGATAGCTGGCACCTCGCTCACTCCCTCCTGTCTCCCTATCTCAACCTCGGATTGCTGCTCCCCGCCGAGGTTTGTGACGCTGTGGAAGACGCATATCGAGCGGGACGGGTCCCGATCAACTCTGCCGAAGGCGTCATCCGTCAGATCATCGGCTGGCGGGAGTTCATCTGGGGCATCTACTGGCTCTGGCCCAACCAGCGAGACGCCAACGTGCTGGACCACCACCGGCCCCTCCCGCCTGCCTTTGCAGGATCGGCCTCAACCGACATGCACTGCCTGCGAGTGACCCTCGAGGGTCTCGAGGAGCGGGGTTGGACCCATCACATCCAGCGACTCATGGTGCTCGCGAACTTCGCCAATCTGTACGGAATGGAGCCTGCGGAGCTGCTGGCGTGGATGCGGGAGCGCTTCGTGGACGCCGCCGACTGGGTCATGATTCCCAACGTCATCGGAATGGGATTGTGGGCCGATGGGGGCCGGATGGCCACCAAGCCCTACGTTTCGGGGGGCGCGTACATCAACCGGATGAGCGACTACTGCCGGGATTGCCGCTTCCGTCCAACGGTACGCAGCGGGAGTGACGCGTGCCCCTTCACGGTTCTGTACTGGGACTTCCTGGATCGGCACCGGGAGGTCCTGGGAACCAACTACCGCCTGGCTCGCCAGTACGCCACGCTCGACCGCCTGCCGGATCTGGCCGATCTCAGAAAAGCGGCAGCAACGATGATCGCCGCCTTCGAGGACGGCCGGCTATAGGTCGGCTTCCGGCACCCTCACGTGCACTTCGGTGAAGGTATCGGATTCGATCCCTACCACCTCCGGCGAAGCGAGAACGTCCTGGCGGTGCAGATCGCTCAACTTGGACAGGAAGAACGCAATCGTTGCCCACGTGGTGGCAATGAACAAGATGCCACCGATTCCGAAAATAACCCCGTCGCTCATGATCGATCCCGCTCACCGGTCAAGACCAGGGTCCCGAGCGAGTGAATGGCCGGCACCCAGAGGCCGACGAACAGGCCCAGTTCACGGTCGACAAAGAACCACAGGGATACGGACAACAGGAACGAGACAAAGGCAGCTGCGAGAAACACCAGTTTGGTCCGATGAAAAGATGTGAGGGAACGAATAGTCGGTACGAGCGTCGTCATGGGGAAACCTCCTTGCCTCCTATACGTTCGGTGAGGCCGGTCCGGATGAACCGGTCCAAAGAAAACGAGGGGCGTGCAAGCCCCTCGTTCTCTCGTTGATGGTGGCAACTACGCCGCGGGTTGCTGCGCTCCACGCAGACGTGCCAGGATTCGAGCGGTTTCGACGGCTTCCCCGAATTGCGAGACCGTAACCGTTCCAACGGGCCGCGGTCCGTCCCAGACAACGGCCAGCGGTGCCGATCCGATCTTGCCCAGCAACTCCGCAGCAGGCTGCTGGACGGAAATGGCCGGAAGTTCGTCCATAGAACGAGCTACGGTCCGCACGGAAGTCGTGTACCGCTCCGACTCCGGCACCTCGGCCAGATCTCGCAACGTCACGACACCCACAGCCCGGCCATCGGTGCCCGCCAGCAGGTAGTTCGGCTTGTTCTCTTCCATCGCGTAGCGGTCGATGAAGGCCCCCACCGACATCCAATCACCGATCAACGGTCCGGACGGGGTCATGATGTCCGCCACCCTCACGTCGACCAGATCCCGCTGGAGCGCTCCGTACCGGCCTTCGGCCGTCGCCGCGTTGCGCAGGAACCAGCCGATGAAGGCCGTCCACAGGCCTCCGGCTCCGCCGAGCAGGAACTGGACCACGCCGAGACCGATCAACCCGCTCCCGACGATTCGCCCGGCCTTGGTTGCCGACGCGGTTGCGCGCGCCTTGTCGCCATGACGGTTCCACAGCCAGGCATGCAGCAGCCGGCCGCCGTCCAGGGGTGCGCCGGGGATCAGGTTGAAGACGGCCAGGATCACATTGATGGATGCGAGCCACGCCACCACGGCCCCTGCGATACCCGACAAGGCGGTAGCAGGAATGAAGAGGGCCAACCCGAGTACCAGACTTATCGCCGGTCCGATTCCCGCAATCTTGAATTCTGCACGGGGAGTCGCGGCCTCGCCGTCGAGTTGGGCTACCCCGCCAAACGCCCACAGGCTGATGCGCTTGACGTTCACGCCGTTGCGACGGGCTACGACGGCATGGCCTAGTTCGTGCAGAAGGATGCTGGCGAACAGTCCGGCAGCAGCTACCACGCCGCCGAGGACGTAGGCCGTGGTCTCATATCCGGGGACGGTGGCCGGAAGGATCCCGCCCGCCACCGAGAAGGTGACGAGGGCGGCAATAGCCAGCACGCTCCAATTCAATTCGACCATGACACCTGCCAGGCGTCCCAGTTTGATGCTGTTGTTCATGAGTCAACTCCTTCTTCGGGTAGTGCGACCTGAGCGATGCTCTGCCATCGCAGTACCCGCTACTAAGAACAGATAATGGTGAAGCCGTGTTCCCGAGATTCAGGCAACGAGCCGGTTCTCGAGGAAATCCATGAGATCGGATTCCGCCGCGTCGACCAGTGGTCCTGTAGCCCGCCACAGGATTCGGCCGGTCCGATCGACAACCATCGCATGGATGGTGCCGTCATCCGTGATGCCGAGGTCCTTGAGAAACGGGGGTTTGTCCAGGTAGAGCGTGATCGTGCGCTCTCGCACCCGGCGGTCCGCTATCCCCGCCCTCATGCCGCTGTCGATGAACCATTGCGAGATACGGCTTCGTTTCTGAATCACGGGCAATTCGTAGAAGGCAAGACCGGGATGTCGCTTCTCGAGTTCCCCGGCCAGGGGCATCCATGTATTGACGAGCGCTTGATGGCGCTGCCAGAAAGCCAGCACGACCAGGTTGAGATCGCCTTCGAAGTCGGCGGGAAGACTCATGAGGCGCCGTTCGAGATTCGAGCCGGTCACGGTTGGAAAACTCATCAGGTTCCCCTTTCTTGCACACCTTTTCTACGGCACGGCCGGGACTTCGGATGGCCGTATCGATCCAGGGAGTGAGGGGCTCAGAAGCCGACCGAGCGAATCGTTTCCCGAATGGTGTCGGCGCTGGAGGTCAAACGGCGTTGCTCCTCACCGGTCAGCGGGATCTCCATGCGGCGCACGACACCACCGCTACCGACGACCGCCGGCATCGACAGGTACACATCGGAGATTCCGTGTTCACCCTCTTGGAGGGTGCTCACCGGCATGATGCGGTGCTCGTCGCTGAGGATTGCCCCGACGATATTGGTGACGGCCAGCCCGATGGCGTAGGTGGTAGCGCCTTTGCCACGGATGATGTCGTAGGCGGCGTGTTTGACCCGCTCGGCAATCTCATCGAGTTCGTCGCCGGACAAAGGGTTCCCGGTCGGCGTGATCCACCGATTGAGCGGTACCGTCCCGATAGCGGCACTACTCCACAACGCGAACTCCGAGTCGCCGTGCTCTCCGGCGATGGTGGCGTGAACGTTGGAGACGGCTACTCCACAACGCTCGGCCAGCAGGAAGTGCAGACGAGAGGTATCGAGCACCGTTCCCGAGCCGATCACCCTCGAGGAGGGGAAGCCGCTGAGCCGCATCGCAACGTAGGTGAGCACATCGACCGGGTTGGTCACTACGAGCACCACCGCATGGGGAGCCCGATCGACCAGGGCGGGAATGAGTTCACGAAAGATGTCCGTGTTTCGGCCGGCCAAATCGAGCCTCGATTCACCGGGCCGTTGTTTGGCGCCGGCGGTGATCACGACGATGTCGGCATCCACGCAGATATCGAGGTGGTCGCTTCCCACCACCCGGGCGGTTGGAGTGAATCTGAGACCGTGATTGAGGTCGAGAACCTCGGCCTGAACTTTGGAAGCATCGATGTCGTAGAGGGCGATCTCCCGGGCGACGCCGTTGAGCAGCGCTGCATATGCGATGGTGGCACCCACGCCACCCGCGCCAATAACCGCGACCTTGGATCCGTTCATGAACGGGACAATATCGGAGTCTGCCGATTAACCGTCGCCGAGGCCGGGAGGGACCCGATAGGTGTAGGCGAAACCATCTCCCGAGACGGTTACGGTCCTCCCCTCCCGGTCGAAGGTGACTTCTTCCCAACGGCCCGTCAGTCCGTGGAGCGGCATGAAGGAGGTCGACGTCCCGTTGCGGCCGAGAACCAATCCGGTCCCGGACTCCGGTGCCGCAAACGAGGCAGTCTCACCATCGGTCTTCACCGTGCCCAGGCTCTCGAAGAAGGCCGTGAAGGCGGCAAGCACTGCCGGCCAGTCTGAGCGATCGACCGAGATCATGAACGCATCGTACTGTGACCGAGGTTTGTAGACCGGCTCGGCGTGCCATGATCGAACCATGCAGGAACGCGTTCTCATTGTCGGGGCGGGCATTGCAGGGCTCACCGCCGCCCATGCCTTGCGGAGAGCCGGAGTAGCGGCCGTTCTGGTCGACAAGAGCCGGGCGGTTGGAGGACGGATGGCTACCCGCACCATCGGGGAAGCCCGGTTCGATCATGGGGCCCAGCACTTCGGGATCCGGTCGGAAGCCTTCGCAGGCGTTGCCCGGACGTGGCGCGAAGCAGGCAAGATACGCGAGTGGTACCAAACGGCCGGTCGCGAGCCCCGGTATGTCGGGTCGGGCGGGATGCGTCGGATTCCCGAAAGCCTGGCCGCATCCCTCCACGTTCGAACGGCGACATCGATCGCTCAGCTCGATTTCGGCGGCGAGCACCCTGCGGCGGTCGGTACCGGCGGTGAGCGGGTGGAGGCGGCAGCGTTCATCATCACTCCCCCGGTGCCCCAAACGCTGGCTCTGCTGAGGGCCAGCCGGATCGACCTGCCCTCCTCGATCGAGCAAACGCTCTCCGCGATCGCGTACGACGCATGTCTGGCGGTTATGGCGCACCTCGACGGCCCGAGCGGATTGCCCGACGGCCATCGTTCTGCCGTCGATGCTTCCATCGGCTGGATGGCCGACAACGCCCACAAGGGAACGTCACCGACACCGGCGGTCACGGTGCACAGCACCCCGGGATTTGCCTCCGAACACCTCGAGGCGGACCCGAGAGGATGGACGACTCGTCTCGTTGCGGCGGCGCAGCCGCACCTGTCCGCCCACATCACGGCGGCGGTCGGTCATCGGTGGCGCTACGCCCAACCCACCACGATCCTCGATCGAGGATGTGCGGTGCTCGACACGCGGGTACCGGTGGTGCTGGCCGGGGAGATTTTCGCCGGAGCCAAGATCGAGGGGGCGGTGCTATCGGGCCTGGCGGCCGCTTCCGCCATCGTCGAGCGGCTCGCCTGAGGTTCTGGTCACGCCACCAGCATGGCTGTGACGAGCACGCCCCGGGCGGTCCACAGTCCCGTTCTGAGCCGGTTGCGGCGCACCAGTTGCCGGATCGCGGCATGGTCACGGCCGTTGCCGAGACGCCGATGCAGGGGAACCTGTACCAGCGCCGTGACTACCCAGATCGCAACGAGAAGAGCTCCGGCCACCATCACCAGCCACAATCCGACCTCGCCCGGCCGGGTCCAGACGAGTGCAGCCCCGGTCACAGTCTCCACGCCGGCGGGGATCGCCAGGAGCTTGCCCATCCGGGTGGTGTGTTCATGCTCGTAGCGGACGAAGGCAGCATCTCCCACCCGGGCAAAGAGGGGGTAATGAACGGTCTGGATCGTCCAGATGAGGCCGACCATGAACCACGTTGAGACTGCGTGGACGATCAACCAGGTCATGCAGTGAAATCAGATGCGGCCAGTTCCCGCCGCCCGGCTGCGACCGCGTCAACGACCCGCACGGCCACGTCATCGGGATCAAGACCGACCGGGAGCGCGGGAGCCACACCTTCGATCGGACGGCCGGCCAGGCCGGTCTCAGTGTGCGGAGGCCGAGCGTCGAGCACCTGGATCCCTTTCGTGCGAAGTTCCCGGGTCAGCGCCCGGGTGGCGGCACTCAGGCCTGCCTTCACGGCCGAGTAGGCGGTCATGCCCCCTACCGGTTGCTCTGCGACGACCCCGGTGAGATTGACCAGGAACCCACCCTCCATGGTCTGGACGGCCGCTCGCATCACCCGCAGCGGTCCTGAGAAGTCGACGGCAATCAAGTCGTCCAGGGCAGCGTCGGAAAGCGCCTCGAGGGGCCCGAAGGCAACAATGCCTGCTGCGTTGACCACCCCGTCGAGTCCCCCGAGAAGACGAACCGCCTCATCGACGATGTTGCCCGGATCGTCGTTGCGCAGATCGAAGGACGAGTAGACAACTCCCGGACCCAATTGCCGGGCTTGCTGTTCGAGTTCGCCCGAGTCGCGGCCGGCCAGCATCACGGATGAACCGCGCCGGATGAATTCCGCGGCGAGACGCCTACCCAGTTGCCCGGATCCGCCCAGGACCAGGACCCGCTTGCCGGCCAAATCTATAGCTGCCATCACAGTCCTTTCGCATCATCCTGTCTTCGGAACTGCGTCCACCGGCGGATGATGAACCGCAGACTCTCGTTTGGATCATCGGATCGCAACGGCCGTCAACGACACCCCGGCGCTGCACAAGGAGGCAATTTCAGCGCTCTGAGGGCAGTGCGGTCTATGAAGGGCCGGGGCCGACCGTGAGCTCATGAGCCGAGCGTGTCCTCCGCAATCTCTGCCCCTGGTGCAGCTGCGCCGTCCACGGAAACACAAGAGGGCCCCGGGCGATGCCGGGGCCCTCTACCGTGTACTCAGCGCTAAGCGCTCTCGGCAAACGCTTCCTCGGCCTCGATAGCCGGCCGGTAGCCTGCAATGGCGCTCAGCTTCTGAGCGATGACTGCCAGCATGATTCCATAGACGGCCTTGGAGGCGATGTCGGCGAAGCTGTAAATCAGGTTGCGGATTACGACACCATCGGCCGTGGCGCTGATCTGGGGCATGAGGTACGCCACCGGATAGATCGTCCACGAGACGAGGAACAGGATCCATACGGCGCCGAAGAGCCGCCGGACACCGACCGGGGCCTTCTGCTTGGCATCCCTGATCGTCTGCCAGGCCACATAGAGAAGCCACAGATAGAACACCGTCGAAATTGCACCCCAGAGCCAGAACTGGGTTCCGCCGTCGATCTCGTCGAACTGACCGACGTAGCCGGTCCAGATCATGCCGAGTCCTGCGACCACGAACGATGCCCAGCGCTTCCGGAAGGCAGCACCGGTAATACCCGCCACGATGAGCAGCTGCGTCAGCAGAACGGGAACGTCGATGCTCCAGTTCATATACCGGAAGCCGTTGGAGAAGAGGTCGTCACCAACGAGCGCGAACCTCGAACCGGTCCACTCAAAGGCGCTGTTCCAGCGGAGAGCCAACAGACCCAATTCGATGACGGCCGAAACCATCACCACACCGGTGAGGTATGAGGTCAATCGATAGCGGGGTGCGATGCTGCCAGAAGTTGCCAAGGAATACACCAGCACCGCAGCAAAGACCGCAGCGGTGAGCGTGAATACGCCCAGCACGATCTCGAATTGAATAGCGCTGTAGTCGAACAGATTCTCAAAGGACATAGCTAAACCCTTTCATCCGCTTATGAGCGGCCATTGCTCCGAAGCTCAATGTCGCGTGCACTTGATCAGACACCTCGAGAGGCATACGGATCAGCGGCGATACCCGGATGGCCATTCGGTGGATCTTGTTCGTGCGTGCGGCGCAGGCCTGCCCCCCAGACAACATCAGACCCCAACAACACCGGCCAGCACACGCAACCAGGAACCCGCGACCGACCGCTCATAACCGGCAGGGAGGATGGGTTGGTGCGCTGATCGTGGTGGATGGCTGTCACCCTCGGTTTGAATCTACGGTTGGTTAGTTCCTGGGGGTTCGGCTTGGCTCGCGAACCGGCTGACACATCCGATGGTGGGGTTGTCTTTCGAATGACACGCCGGCGGACCCTGGGAACGGCGCTCACCGGTCGGGTGGGAGACCCGTGCCGGTCCTGCTGAAACCAGGTCCGGATGAATCTCTTGGTCCACCCTCCCGGCAAGTGCGTGCCAACCCTGTCGGTCTAGCGAGGAGGGATGGCATATGTCCATCGTAGAAAACCCTGATGCGGTGGTCGGTGGTGTCGACACGCACGTCGACGTGCATGTGGCTGCGGCGGTCAACCATGTTGGGGGGCTGTTGGGTGTTGAATCGTTCGCCACCACCCACAACGGGTATCGCCAGTTGCGGTCGTGGCTGCGGTCGCATGGTGAGCTGGTGCTGGTCGGGGTGGAGGGCACCGGCTCATATGGTGTCGGTCTTGCCCGGTATCTGACCCGGGCCGGAGTGCCTGTAGTGGAGGTGGATCGGCCGAACCGTCAAACCCAGCACCGGCAGGGCAAATCGGATCCGGTCGACGCGGTAGCGGCCGCCCGGGCGGCCCTGTCGGGAACCGCAACCGGGCTACCGAAGCCTCGAGATGGCAACGTCGAAGCGATCCGGGTATTGATGATCGCCCGCCGCTCAGCGGTTGATACCCGCATCAAAACCCTCAACCAGCTACGTACAAGCCGAGCAACCTCGGCCACATCAACGCCGCCCACCACCCCAAAACCCAACCCCCTTGACAAGCATACGAGACTCAATCTGCGCTACCTGTCAGGTGACATTTCGTGATACTCGGGTGACCGACGGTCGTCTACCCGTGATCGCGGGCTAGGAGCAATCGTCGGCATCGGTGCAACGGTCCCGGGTCGGGTCGTAGCTCATGCCATCGGCGATGCGTAGGAGAGTGTCGGTGTCGAGCGAGCGGCCGACCACCTCGATGATGAAACCGTTGCCGACTTCCTCTTTGATTCTGGTCTCTCTTGAGTACTCCACAATGGTGAACACACGCCCGTCCCGGGTCACCTGTTCCCCAGCTACGGGTTCTGGGTTTGCAACTCGCCCAACAGAGAACTTCCCCAATCCGTCTGTAGATGTGAAGTCGTGGAAGGTTGCGGACTCGTGGCCTTGGTTGATATCAAAGGTGAAGCCGTCGGGGATGTAGTTGAGGGTCAGTCCGCTCGCCCAGAGAGAAGGCGGCTCCGACGCAGACCAAGGTACGGCAACTGTCCGACTGACGGAAGTAGTCGTGCTGTCGACTGTTTCGTCGGTGGAGTCGGACGTGCTGCAAGCCGTCACGATCAGAGCCAACACCGACATAGTGATCCACCGACGACTGGTCCTCATGGTCGTTCGACGCTCCAAGCTCCCGATCGGTTCCGTCGCTCGCCTGATCGTTCACAATGATGGTATCGGCGGGATCATCTCCCGTGGTCACTTCCTCTCAGGTGACATTAGGAGACCCTCGGGTGCGGGATGGCCTTCACTCCTGCTCGATTTGCGGAGATCGGGCGAAGGGTGCCATACGGGATCTAAGGGAACCCACCATGTCATCAGCCCGACATCGAGCAGGCCGTGTTCGATGTGGCTTGGTCGACTGATTCCGAGCCCGACCGAGCGTATTGCGAAGAGGATGCACCCTCTGGAGACCTGTACTTCCGTGTTTCCTACAACAGCGACCCCGACGCCACGCAAAAGGTCAAGCGATTTGAGCACGCCGCTCGGGATGAGGACTGACGGTCGCAGTCACGCTGAACCAATTCGGTGGATTCGTCGCCAAGGCAGATGACGGCGAACTGTCCTTGAGCGTTGGAGCTGGAGGAAGCGGCAAGAACAAGAACTGGGGGGTAAACGTCAACGTCGACTCCCGTTACCACGCAATAGGGACCGCGTTCGAGGTCGGCCCTCCTCTCCGGGCCCTGCTGGAAGCAGTTGCCGCAGCCGACTGACCAACCGGCCTGCCCCCAAGAAGTGTCACTGGACTCCGCAAACCTAGGATCCTGCGCCAACGCTCTCTGAACTGACATTAGGAGACCCTCGGGTGAGGTGAGGTGTTCTAGCCCGCTCGATATGTGCCGATATTTCCGGCTATCCGCGGCCTCCTGCAATCAGGGCAGCTTCGGGTAGAGACTTGAGTCTGAGCATGGCGATGATGCCGACGATTGGGCCGAGGGCGAGCACCGCGAAAGCCCAGGTCCAGGTGACCGCTTCTTCCACGATCGGGATGATCCAGATGGTGGCAGCTGAGACGGTGAAGCCAATGGCGATCTGCATTGTGAGAGCCGTGCCTATGTACGACTGATCGCCGACCTCGGTGACCATGGCCGAGAATTGTGCTGAATCGGCCACCACCGTGAATCCCCAGATGAGCCCGACGACGACGATCAGCCACGTTGGCCCACCAAAGAGGAGTCCGATACCCAGGGAGCACAGCCCCGATATTGAGAGCATGAGCGCCGTGAAGTTCGTTCTTCCCCACCGGTCGGCAACGAATCCTCCAACCCATGAGCCCGCTGCCCCAATCGCGACAACTATCCAAGTGATGAAGGCAGCCAGAGGCAGAGCTTCTGCGCCTGTTGCTTCCAGATGATCTCCGAAGAAGATGAGGAACCACGCCGCCATCGCAAACAGTTCCCACATGTGGCCGAAGTATCCGATCGAGGCAAGTCGCACACCCCGGTTCCCGAAGACCAGGCCAACCTGCCGAGGATCAAACACGGTTCGAGGAAACTCGAAGGGCCCATCTTTGACTGAGAAGGCGAGCAGACCTCCCACAATCGACATTGAGGAGGTGGCATAGACGACGCTCTTCCAGTCAACCCCTCCCAATGCATTGACCAGATGCGGAGACGCATTCCCGAAAACGATCCCCGCAGCCAACACTCCAAGAGCCATACCGCGACCCCGGCGATACCAAGTGGAGATCAGCTTGAACGAAGGCGGATATACCCCGGCCAGGAAGAAGCCGGTGGCGAACCTCAACGGGACACCCAACTCCACGCCGCCGGACCAGATCAACCCCAGGTTCGCCAGACCCGCTGCCACGCAACCCACGAGCATCACCATCTGAGGTCGCACCCGGTCAGCCACATTGAGAGCCGAAGAGATAAGCGCACCAGCGACGAACCCAAGAATCACACTGATCGTAAGCCATGCCTTCCCGGTCGCCGACAAGGCCCAGAGTTCTGTCAGCTGCGGCACAACTGCCGTGGCAGAGAACCAAGTGGAGAACCCCAAGACCAAAGCGACGGTCAGGAGGACAAGCGGACCAAGACGACCATCAGGATCTTGGACTGCACGCTCCTCACCTATGCTCTCCGCCGTCTCGGACATCGATTCAACCTAGCAATTCGGGCATACGAAAGGTCGCACACCCCAAGTAGATCCGGTCAATCGTTCTCGGTTCGGTGACGCACTCCGAGGTGCCTGATAGGTGTTTAGGGGTGCTGCGGAACTGGGTTCCGTAGTGTTGTGGGGGTCCTTGTGGGTCTGGCTCTCGAGGTGCCTGCCACCCGCGTGGGTTGGCTTTCGAACGAGGCGCTGTACTCGCCGGGATTCCTGCTGGCGGTGTGGCTCGAAACAGGCGTAGCACCAAGATCCGTATCAGGAGTGCCCACCGCTGGTTCCACCGACCCCCTAACCAGAGGAGGTGTGTGATGTCGGTGATGATCGGAATTGACCCTCACAAGGGGTCGCATGCCGCGGTTGATACCGGTGAGCAGGTGGTGGCGGAGCTCGAGGTGCGGGCTTCGAAACGTCAGACCCGAGAGCTGTTGGGGTGGGCAGACCGGTTCCCCCTTCGGCGGTGGGCGATCGAGTCCGCCAACGGACACGGCTACCTGCTGGCCCAACAGCTGGTAGCGGCCGGGGAACAGGTAGTGGACGTGCCGTCGGCCCAGGCGGCCCGGGTTCGGGTGCTCGATTCGACCCGCTCGCAGAAGAACGACCCCAACGACGCCCGCTCGGTAGCGATCGTTGCGCTTCGTCAGTCGGGGCTGCGGGCGGTGACTACCGAGGATCATGTGGTGGTGCTGCGGATGTTGGCCAACCGTCACATCCAGCTCTCCAGCCTCAAGACCCAGGCTCCCTGCCGGCTTCACGCTGTGCTGGCCACCCTGCTGCCCGGTGGTCTGAGCACCGAGATGACACCAAACAAAGCCTCTGTGCTGCTGCGGCGGGTCCGGCCGGTATCGATGGTCGAGACCGAACGCAAACGCATCGCCCACGAACTGCTCGCTGAGGTGCGGAGACTCAACAAGGAACGTGTGGCCTCCCAGACCCGCCTGGCCGTGGCCGTGGAGGCGTCGGGCACCACCCTGGTCGACATCTACGGTGTCGGGCCCGTCGTCGCCGCCTTGTTGATCGGCCACACCGGTGACATTTCTCGATTCCCGACCCGTCATCACTACGCCGCCTACAACGGCACCGCCCCCATCGAAGCATCATCCGGGGCAAGGAAACGGCATCGGCTCAACCCCCGAGGCAACCGAATGCTCAACCATGCCATCCACACCATTGCCATCTGCCAACTCGTCACCCCAACACCGAGGGCCGCATCTTCTACGAACGCAAGCGCCAAGAGGGCAAAACACCCAAGGAAGCGATCCGGGCGTTGAAACGGCGCCTCTCCGACGTCGTCTACCGCCATCTCCAAACCGACCAACAACGCAACAACCAGTAGGGCCCGGGGGGCAAACAGGAACGTCTCTGACGCTTGCATGGCCGGTATTCCATCCTGACCACCGGCTCTTCAGCGCAGCCACCCCGAGCCGTTCCTAAGCCTACGCGTCACCAAGCACCTCGGTACAGCCGAGACACCCAACCGCGCCCCAAAACACCCCTTGACAAACAAACAGGCATCGCTCTGCGCTGTTCGAGGTGCTGGGCGTTATGGCAACCGATTTTGTTATCTGGAGCGGATGTTGGAACTGACACCTACTCGGCCGCCATCAGACTCCGCTGAGCATCCGAAGTGCCTGGCTGCAGTTTCTCAGGTGGTCACAGTGTGGACGTATGCGTCTGGTCAACTTGATCGCACATTGGGCATCCTGTCATCGCGAACTGCATCCACTCCAGCGTCGTGCTACGAAGACGACTGCAAGCGCTTCAGCGCCACCATCGACCACATCACACCGAGGCAGAACGCTGCGGTGAGGCCGACGGTGAACAGGGCGAATTCACCGAAGACCACCAGCAACGCCGACGACGACTCGACCAGGCCGAGGAAAGCAAACTGATGGCCCAACAGGAACACCACGAGGACGTGGGTGACCAGAATCGGAATCAGCGCCACCCAGCGCCGGCCGCAATCGAGCCAGACCAAGGCCGTTCCCACCACCATCGCGCCGATCAGCAGCGGCGCCGAAGGCAGCATCAGCCGCTCGAAAGCGTCGTCGGCCACCAGCAACTCCGCCATCGTGAACTGCGGCCGCAACACCGCCAGTGACACTGCGCCGAGGGCGATCACCTCGACTGCGAAGAAACCGGCATACCGGAACCACGCTGCGGTCGAATGATCGGCCACCCCCTTTCGGTAGCTCCACACGATGCAGGATCCGCACAGAGCGCCGGCGAACAACATCGGACCGGCGTTGAACCAGATGTCGACGATGAACAGGTTGTGGACAATGGTGAAGCCGAGAACCACCACGACCCCCGACAGGGCGCCCAACCACACGGGCGGGGCAGGCGAGGTGAAAGCCGACTTCCCGATCGCTGCCGCCTCACTCACATCAGACTCGCAGCCAGTTGAGGATCAACCGCGTCGCGATCTCCTCAGCGCGTTCCGGATTCATCCCCGTCATGATCAGGTTTCCTCGAAACCCGGGGTCGACCAGTACCGAAACCACTTGCAGAGCTTCGGTGTCCGAAGCTCTGTCACCCATCGCCTTAGCCATCATCTGATTCACGTTCTCGTACCACCACTTCTCATAGCGCCTGAGTACCGGGTGGCGGGGGCTCTTCGCGTAGATCCGGTAGGCCTGCTCGCTGCGCTCATAGAGGCCGTACAGCTCCCGGACCAGAGCGGCAATGCGGCCCTCGAGCGGCGCCAGGGCATCGATGGCATCCGGTGCAGGAGCCTCCATGGCATGGATCCAGGTCTCGACTACTGCCTCGGTGAGATCGTCCGGAGTCGAGTAGTGGTAGAGAACGGTGCCCGGCGCGACATCGGCCGTGCGCGCTACCGCCTGCATCGACGTGTCTTCGATGCCTTTCTCGGCGTACTCCAACATCGCCGCCTCGATGATCCGCCGCTTGGTTGCGTCCACCAATGCCTGGCGTTTTCCGAGTCGATAGGGACGTTTGCCTGCCACGCACGATATTTTAGTTGCACACACCAGATAAATAAAGTACATTCCCAAATCGCCACGCGACCAGAGGAGAGGACGCACCATGAACGAGTCGAAGTACCGCGCCGCTGAGGAACAGCTCTGGCAGTCCGTCGGGTTGCAACCGGCCGAGACACTCGTGACGCTGCCCCGGTTGGACACCAGCGTCCGAATCCAGACCGTCGGGGACGGGCCTCCCGCTCTGTTCATCCACGGTGGCCCCAACAGCGGGTCGACATGGGCAACTCTCGTGGAGCACATTCCGGGTTTCACCTGTCACCTACTCGATCGTCCCGGAACGGGCCTCAGCGAACGCTATCCGGTCACCAAGGACAACCTCATCGAGTTCGCCTCAGGGTTGGTCTCCGACGTCCTCGATGCCCTCGAGATCGACAAGGCACACGTGGTTGCCTCGTCGCTCGGCGGATACTGCGCCCTACGAAGCGCCGTGTCGACTCCCGATCGCTTCGATCGGATGGTCCAGATGGCCTGCCCGGCGATGCTTCCCGATCAGCCTCTGCCTCCGTTCATGAAAGCCGTGATGACACCGGGTCTTCGCAAGATCATCGGTGTGCTGCCACCCAGCAGGAAGGTGCAGGAGAACATCATGCGCCAGATTGGTCACGGGAAGTCCATCGATGCCGGGAAGATGCCCGCCAGTATCTCGGACTGGTACTTCGCGTTGACCAAGTACACCGACACCATGCGCCAGGACGGAGACACGATCTTCTCCATTCGAGGCAAGGGCGGCTTCGATCAATCGGTGGCGCTAGGAGCCGACACGCTGGCCAAGGTGACAGTTCCGGCCCACTTCCTCTGGGGCGAGGATGACACCTTCGGCGGCGAAGAAATCGCACGTTGGACAGTCGGTTCGATGCCCAATGCGACCCTGGAAATGATCCCAGACTCCGGGCACCTCCCCTGGCTCGACGAACCCCAGCACATCGGGCTGGAGACCACGAGGTTCCTGGCAGGCGACCGGGAGGATGCGCAGCCGTGATCGAAACGACTGACAGGCGGAAGACGATGGAGGTCGTCTCCCGTCCCGGCCGCCGAGTGGTCTGGACCCGGAGAGAATTGCGGCGAGGCTAATGGTTAACGCCCGCATTTATGACTGGATGTATCGATTCTGGGCACCATGGGACGCCGTCGGAGTTCGCAAGGACCTAATTGATCTGCTGGAACGAGGGATTGTGGACCCCGAGCACTACCCCCGCTCGATCGACCTTGGCTGCGGGACAGGGGCCAACGTGATCCATCTCGCCTCACTGGGTTTCGACTCATGGGGTGTCGATTTCTCCGAGGTTGCTCTGAAGAAGGGCAAGCAGCGAGCCGCTGAAGCCGGCGTCGAGGCCTCCTTTGTCCAGGGTGATCTCACCGCCGATCGCATCGAAGGGGTCGAAGGGAGCTTCGACTTCATCGTCGACTTCGGGACCCTCGACGACCTGAGGCGTGAAAACCGGGCTTTGATGGCGCGAACCGTCACCCGCATGTCGAGGCCGGGAACTATATTCCTCGAATACTGCTTCTATGGAGCGACGGCCGATCTCCCATGGATCAGCTTCAAAGGCACATCGAAGATGTCGCACATCGCTCCCGGTGAGTTGAACGAGCTGTTCGGTGATCACTGGGAAATCGAGCCATTCGCCGACTACGAGGACTGGCGTACCGCCGTTTTCCTGCTTACCCGCCGCCAACCCGACCACTCGCGATGAGGGCATCGATCTGCGAGCATGAGGGCGCCTTCTTGGCGGTGAGGCCGCTAGGCAAGCGCAGAATCACGCAGCCCCGCCTCTGTCGAGAGTGATCAGACCGAGAGAGACCGGCAGGGAGGATGGGTTGGTGCGCTGATCGTGGTGGATGGCTGTCACCCTCGGTTTGAATCTACGGTTGGTTAGTTCCTGGGGGTTCGGCTTGGCTCGCGAACCGGCTGACACATCCGATGGTGGGGTTGTCTTTCGAATGACACGCCGGCGGACCCTGGGAACGGCGCTCACCGGTCGGGTGGGAGACCCGTGCCGGTCCTGCTGAAACCAGGTCCGGATGAATCTCTTGGTCCACCCTCCCGGCAAGTGCGTGCCAACCCTGTCGGTCTAGCGAGGAGGGATGGCATATGTCCATCGTAGAAAACCCTGATCCGGTGGTCGGTGGTGTCGACACGCACGTCGACGTGCATGTGGCTGCGGCGGTCAACCATGTTGGGGGGCTGTTGGGTGTTGAATCGTTCGCCACCACCCACAACGGGTATCGCCAGTTGCGGTCGTGGCTGCGGTCGCATGGTGAGCTGGTGCTGGTCGGGGTGGAGGGCACCGGCTCATATGGTGTCGGTCTTGCCCGGTATCTGACCCGGGCCGGAGTGCCTGTAGTGGAGGTGGATCGGCCGAACCGTCAAACCCAGCACCGGCAGGGCAAATCGGATCCGGTCGACGCGGTAGCGGCCGCCCGGGCGGCCCTGTCGGGAACCGCAACCGGGCTACCGAAGCCTCGAGATGGCAACGTCGAAGCGATCCGGGTGTTGATGATCGCCCGCCGCTCAGCGGTCGATACCCGCATCGAAACCCTCAACCAGCTACGTCACGTGGTGTTCACTGCCACCCCTGAGATCCGACCGCAAGTTCAGTGGTCTCACCGCTGTCTCGTTGGCGAACAAGGCTGCGGTGTTGCGACCCCGTGAAGGTGACGACCCGGTCAGATACACCACCCAGGTCACCATCCGCACCCTCGGCCAACGAGTCAAATACCTTCGGGAAGAGGTCAAGCGGCTCAACCGGCTGCTGCGCCCCCTCATCCGTGAAACCGCCCCCGGGTTGTTAGAAGTGTTCGGAGTGGGGTTCGACACCGCCGCCAAACTGCTGGTCGCCGCCGGCGACAACCCCGAACGGATCCGCTCCGAAGCCGCCTTCGCCCACCTGTGTGGAGTGGCCCCGATCCCCGCCTCGTCGGGCAAGACCGCCCGGCATCGGCTCAACCGGGGTGGGAACCGCCAAGCCAACTCGGCGCTCTTCCACATCGTGCTCACCCGCATGAAACACGACCAAGCCACCCGCGACTACATCGCCCGTCGTCTCGCCGAAGGCAAAAACCATGGGCGAAATCGCCCGCATCCTCGAACGCTACGCAGCCCGAGAAGTGTTCAAACACCTCCCCATGACCCGCACAAGTCACCCTGGTCGGGATCTGGCCCGCTAGAACCGGCTCATACCCCTCTGGGTTGTGCAACGAATGACCTGCCGATCCCGACACCCGACATAGCCGGACCGGCCACAGCGTGACTTACAACGAGCGTGTCCCACCACCAGCGGGTGACCCTTCCCTGTCGTGTCCGCCAATGCCACTCCGGAACCAAACCGGCCGGATGTTGCCCGGCCACCTCAACGTGCCCACCAACCCAAAACCCAAACCCCCTTGACAAACATTACGAGACTCAATCTGCGTGGCCGATACGGTCCTGATGTGCTGCGGCGCCTCGGTCATCCGCTTCTGGTGCCGCGGATGCCGTTCGTGGTCATCTCGCCCGTGCGTCGGGCCCCGTCACCATTGGCAGGGCCGGGTCCTTGGTCCATTCCTCGAGAGAGCCGGGGTAGATGGCGACGTCGGTGTAGCCGGCGCGCACCATGGCGAAAGCTGCGGCGGAGGCAGCGATGCCGCCCCCACAGTAGGTGATGGCCCGCTGGTCGGGCGAGCCACCCAACCCCGATTGGATCTCCTCGGTCGATTTGAGCGAAAAGCCATCGCCGCTGATGGCTCCCATGGGTTCGTTCACCGCCGAGGCGATGTGCCCGGGCCGGTCGTACATGGCGAACAGCCCTTCGTAGCTCTCCGGGGGGAGGACGTCGATGACCCGCACAGTGGGATTCCCGGTGGCAGCGAGCACCTCGTCCTTGTCGGCGAGGGCTCGCGGGCGGGGGGCGGGGGTGAGTGCCGCTGACCGGTACTCGGTCGTTTGGTCGGTCACCGGGTGGCCGGCTTCTCGCCATTCGGCGACGCCACCCGACAGCAGTGCCGCCCGGTCGAAGCCGACCGACCACAGCAGCCACCAGACCCAAGCGGCCCACATCGATCCGGAGTTGTCGTAGAGCACTACGCGGGTTTCGTCGCCGATGCCGAGCCGACCGAACGCAGCAGCGAGTGCTCCGGCCGGGAGGGGCGTGTAGCTGAATTCGGCCTCTGGATCGGAGAGGTCGTCCTGGAGTTCGAGGAATGCAGCACCAGGGATGTGCTCGCGGTCGTAGGCGGGACGCCCGGACTTCTCGTGGCCGATTCTCATATCCAAGAATCGAGAGCAATCGAAGACGCGGAGGCCGGTGTCGCCGAGGTGGTCGGAAAGCCATTCGATGGTGACGAGCGATTCCATGACCTGCATCGTAGAGGTCCTTCGAAATCAACCGCCACGCTCAGACCCAATCAAACGGGCCTGCGCACCGCACTCGGACCGGCACCTCAGGCGACATTGAAAGTCCCTTGGGCGGCTGAGATTGTTGCACGTTCTGAAGGGACTCAAGCCGATGCGCTGTTCAACGGCTGCGGATTCAGATCACGGGAGATCGAAGCGGTCGTTCATCATCACCTTGTCCCAGGCGGCGACGAAGTCCCGCACCAGCTTCTCTTGACCGTCGGAGCTTCCGTAGACCTCGGCGAGCGCCCGGAGTTCGGAGTTCGATCCGAAGACCAGGTCGACGCGGGTCCCGGTCCACCGGACGTCGCCGGTGTCGCGGTCGCGGCCCTCGAACACATCGTCGGCCTCGGAAATGGACTTCCACTCCGTGCCGGCATTGAGCAGGTTCACGAAGAAATCGTTGGTCAGCGCCTCCGGTCGATCCGTCAACACCCCGTGCCGGGAACTTCCCACATTGGTGTTGAGGACGCGCATGCCGCCGAGAAGCGCCGTCATCTCGGGTGCGGACAGGTTCAACATGAACGCCTTGTCCACCAGCATGTGCTCTGCGGCCAGCGGAGCTCCCTTCTGCAGGTAGTTGCGGAATCCGTCGGCAACCGGCTCGAGCACCGCGAACGAGTCGACGTCGGTCTGCTCCTGTGCGGCGTCGGTGCGTCCCGGGGCGAACGGAACCTGCACGTCGTAGCCGGCCCGCTTGGCCGCCGCCTCCACGGCAGTGCAGCCACCCAGCACGATGAGGTCTGCCAGCGAGACCCTTTTGCCTCCGGTCTGCGAGTCGTTGAACCGCTGCTGGATCGCCTCGAGGGCGCCCACGACCTGCGACACACCAGACGCAACGTTGATATCCCATTCAGCCTGGGGCGAGAGGCGGATACGCGCTCCGTTGGCCCCGCCCCGCTTGTCGGTGTCCCGGTACGTCGATGCCGACGCCCAGGCGGTGGAGACAAGCTGAGAGATCGAAAGGCCCGAGTCCAGGATTTCGGCCTTGAGCGCGGCAATGTCGGCCCCGTCGATCAGCTCATGGTCGACGGCCGGGACGGGATCCTGCCAGATCAGCTCCTCATCCGGCACCCACGGCCCCAGGTACCGGGTGACCGGGCCCATGTCGCGGTGCAGCAACTTGAACCAGGCGCGGGCAAACACGTCGGCGAACTCATCCGGGTTCTCGTAGAACCGCTGCGAGATCTCCTTGTAGACGGGATCGAACTTCAAAGAGAGATCCGTCGTCGCCATCATCGGCAGCACGCGCTTGGACGGGTCGTGAGCCGCCGGTGGCATGTCCTCCGGAGCGATGTCCTTCGGGTGCCATTGATAGGCGCCTGCCGGGCTCTTGGTCAATTCCCAGTCGTACTTGAACAGCAGCTCGAAGTAGCCGTTGTCCCACCGGATCGGATGGGTGGTCCAGGCGCCTTCCAGCCCGCTGCTGATGGTGTCGTCACCCTTGCCGCTCCCGAACCTGCTCGTCCATCCGAGACCCTGCTCGGTGAGGTCGGCGCTTTCGGGCTCGGAACCGACGTACTCGTCGGGGTTCGCCGCACCGTGGGTCTTGCCGAACGTGTGGCCACCGGCGATGAGTGCGACGGTCTCTTCGTCGTTCATAGCCATCCGGCTGAAGGTTTCGCGAATGTCCACCGCGGCGGCGAGGGGATCCGGCTTGCCGTTGGGGCCTTCAGGGTTCACGTAGATGAGACCCATCTGCACGGCACCGAGTGGGCGTTCCAGATCCCGGTCGCCGGTGTAGCGCTCGTCACCGAGCCAGGTGGTCTCCGGGCCCCAGTAGACGTCCTCCTCCGGTGCCCAGATGTCCTCACGGCCTCCGCCGAACCCGAAGGTCTTGAAACCCATCGTCTCCATCGCCCGATTGCCGGCGAAGATCAACAGATCGGCCCAGGAGATCTTCCGGCCGTACTTCTGCTTGATAGGCCACAGCAACCGGCGGGCTTTGTCGAGGTTGACGTTGTCGGGCCAGCTGTTGAGCGGGGCGAAACGCTGCGCGCCGCTCCCACCACCGCCGCGGCCGTCGAGGGTGCGGTAGGTCCCCGCTGAGTGCCAGGTCATGCGGATGAAAAAGGGCCCGTAGTGGCCGTAGTCGGCCGGCCACCAGTCCTGGGACTGGGTCATCAGCGCGTCGACGTCCCTCGCCAGCTCGGCGAAGTCGAGACCGTTGAACTCCTCGGCGTAGTCGTAGTCATCGCCCATCGGGTCTGCGTGCGGGTTGTTCTGCCGCAGGATCCTCAAGTTCAGCTGGTTCGGCCACCAGTGCTGATTGGCCGTACCTCCGACCCGCTGGTGACCCATGTGCATCACCGGGCACTTGCCGGCCGAGGGTTCGGCCATACCGTGTTCTTTGGCACTCATTGCGATCCTCCTGGTTTTTATGCCGCTGCTTGCCGGCTCTGGCGTCGATGCGGGAAGGACGAGGCTCACGCCACATGCCTCACCCTAGAGTACGCGCACGACCTCCTTTTCGGCTTGTCGTGGGCGGATTTCGCAAGAACGATCCCGTCGGGAGATCTCGGCCCACCCGCCGAACCGACGATAGGCGTGTGCGATGGCTACCGCCCGGGCAGGCTAAGGGTCCACGGGGGATTGGTCATCTGCAAGAAGGCGGGTGAGGGCTTCGGTGCGCGGGGTCATACCAAGGCCCTCGGTGGTGGGCCATTCTTCGAGACGATGGAACGCATGGCTCGGGAAGTCGGGCCGCGCCTGGAGCAGATCGGCCACGCTACCCCCACCTCCCAGCTTTGCCTCGCCCCGCGTACGGGTCGCCCGGAGCGACGCGAGGTCGCGTCTGTTGCGCCTCTGTTGGTGTTTCAAACGCCAAGTGAAAGGTTGACGTTCCTCGTGGGTTCGCCGATCGAGGTCCTCGAGGTCTCATGTCGGCGTCCAGTATTTAGGTGCCGACAGTCCGTGCGGCCAGCCAGGTAGTCAGGGGAACGGCTGCCACCAGCCCGATACTCCCCACCAAAGTGCGGATGATCTCGATGGCCACCACCTCGCTGTTGGCGATGTCGCCGAGGGACTGGGATGACAGAACGAAGAGCACCAAGAGCGGAAGGGCTGCTCCTGCATAGGCGAGGAGCAGCGTGTTGACTGTCGAGGCGATGTGATCCCGGCCGATCCGTAGGCCACGGTGCCACAATTCCGGGGCAGACAGTTCAGGGTTGGCCGCTTTCAACTCCCACACCGCCGATGCTTGCGTGACGGTCACGTCGTCGAGGGCGCCGGCAACACCCAACACGATGCCCGCGAGTACCAGTCCCCTCACATCAATCCCCTCGAAGAAGGTCAGCAAGCCCGATTCATCGGAGACGAGCCCGCTCAGGTTGGCGAGACCGACCACGGCCGAGGACAGGATCGCCGTTGTGACCAGGGCTCCCAGCATCCCCAGCAGCGCCACTGTTGTCTTGTCTCCCCAGCCGTGCGCCAGGTAGAGAGCGACGAAGGCGATACCGGCAGCCCCCACTGCGGCGACCCAGACCGGGCTGCGCCCGTCGAGGATCGCCGGCACGACGAAAGCAAGGATGACCACCAGGCTGAGAGCCAGCCCGAGCAGGGCGGCCAGACCACGCCACCTACCCAGCGCTACCACGGCAATGGCGAACCCGATCGCAACCAACAGGAGGATCGGGCGTCGCTGAAAATCGGCGAACTGATACTGCGTGGCCATCGTGGGGATGGAAACGCCCAATAGCTCGATACTGCCTCTCTCGCCTTCGAGGAGCGAGACCGTCACTTTCGCCCCGGCCAGCAGGCCGGACTCCGGCTGGTCGACCGGTACCTCGTAAGTAGCGACAAAACCCGGGTCCTCACCGACCAGCACGCTGAGTTCGCGGCATGGGAGGTCGGGCGCAAACGAGCAATTGACGTCGAGCCCGCCCACAATGGTGCCGCCGGGAGGGCGGAACGAGAGAACCGCGGTCTGACCCTCGGCAAACGACGGAGTGAACGCACCGGGCGGGAACTCCTGCACGTAGCTCAAGCCCTCGTCCGGACCCTCCAGAAGCAGGAAGGTCACCGCCAGGCACTCGAGCTGCTCCGACCCGGTCGAACAAGCTCCTTCCGCCACCGAAGTCACCCGCGCGGCATAGAACTCGGACGGAATCCCGAGCACCGCGAGCCGCTCCCTGCCCGCCTGGCCGGTCGCCCCGGTCGGCCACAACACCACAAAGCCAACAACTGTGAGCAGCGCCAGCAGTGCCGCTACTGCCCGCAGAATGCGGCGTCGCGTCGTCGCGGCCGGGAGGTCGTCACTTCCACCCTCCGCGAAGGCTCGCCAGGCCTGGTCAAGTTCCTCTGGGCGTTCCACAGGCGCCGATCATCGCACAGTCCTGTGCCAGTAAGTGGCTTCTCGTCCCATCTCGGTGCGTCTTACCCCGGTTTTGACCAACCCTCTGCACGACCTCGCAGATTCCGGACTGGACGCGGTGAGCTACGCCAAATGTGAAGACCTCAAGATGGTTTCGGAGCTGCGGATGATCGCTCGGCTCGGACAGGTCGGCCCTGAGCTGACTCTTGAGGTCGGTCGGGTACTCCGTTTTTGCTCGAACTCTGACGGCCCCAGGGGCCGCGGGTACTTGGGGTTGCAGTCGTCTCCGACACCAAGCGACCCCCGGCCAGCTGGGTTTCTGGCTGGAGATACCGGGGCCCGCTGCTGAGTCGAAATGAGTTGCGGCCGGACTCGTGCATACTGTGGCGGTACGCGAGCCAGTGCTGTGTAGGTCTGGCACATAGGGAGATCCGGTGCGTCGACTGCCAGGCGCTTCAGCAAACAACTTGGCCGGTCTGGCAGCCATAGTTCTGGTCGTTTGGGGATGCTCGCCGTCTTCGACGGCCGTGACCGAACCGGACACCGAGGTGGCGCCCGACGCGAGCGCGCCCACCACGATCACCGTCGCTCCAACTTCGACGACGACCACAACGGCCGCTCCCATGACTACGACCACGGTTGCACGGCCGCCGGCTCCCAATGCCCGGTACGTCGTGCCTGAGGGAGAGGTGGAGCGCGAAGCGAAGCAGCTCGCCGCCGACATCGCCTACGCACTCACGACATACGAGGAATCCGACAGCCCAGAGGTGCGGCTCGTAGACATCGCCGGTCCGGAGGGTATCCCCCTGCTCCGCGAGGCCGGCGAACCCCTGATCTACAACGGTAAGTGGTCTCGCGGCGAAATCGTGTATCCCCAGTTGGGTGGGCTGAGGAACGGAAAGGCTTCGGTGATGGTGGTGACACGCCAGACGGTGGGTACTGGCTCCGAAGCCGAGTTCTCCGTCGTCCGAACCCTGGACGTGCGTGTCATCATGGGTGAATCAGGTTGGGAGTTCGACGCGCTCGCCTCCGCCGGCGGGACCTTCGACAACCTCGAGGATCTCCTCGTCGCCGATGCCGTCGCAAACGATGCCCGAATCGAGATGCCCGACTCGGCTCGCCTCGACATCCTCACCGGTGAGATCTCGCCCATCCTGCTCGACCTGATGTTGGAAATCGCCGACATCACCCCCTACAGCGTTACGGTGATGGCAACCGGCCACCCCTATCACGTCTTCGAGACCGACCGGGTCAGCCACCACACGGTTGGGCGGGCCATCGATATCCACACCGTGGGTGCGCGGAACGTCATCGACGACCGGGAGGAAGGCTCCCCCGCGCACGCTCTCGTGCAATGGCTGTGGGAGAACCCCAAGGTGATCCAGGTGGGAAGCCCTTCGGACATCGACGCTGGAAGCAAACGGTCCTTCGCCGACATCGTCCACCAAGACCACATCCACGTTGCCGTCGTCGGCGGAAACGACCCGGACTGGGTCCCGGCGATCGGGGACAGGGTCTGGGAGGATCTCGACGCCGACGGCATCCAGGACCCCGGCGAGGGAGGCATCGCCGGTATCGCAGTGCGTCTGTTCGATGCGGAAGGCGCCGAGATAGCTTCCACCACCACCAACGGCGACGGCAAGTATTCATTCCGGAACCTGTGGTACGGGAAGTACCACGTCGAGGTCGACATTCCCGACGGTTTCACGGCGTCGCCCCGGGATCGGGGTTCCGACGACACCACAGATTCCGACATAGACAGAACAGGCATCATGAAACCGACCACCCTCGGCCCACGCGAGAGTGACCCGGGCTGGGATGCCGGACTCATTCCCGTCCCGGCGATCGGGGGCCGGGTTTGGGAGGATCTCGACGCCGACGGCATCCAGGACCCGGAAGAGGAAAGCATCGGCGGCATCACTGTGCGATTGTTCGATGCGGGCGGAACCAAGGTAGACACCACGATCACCGACGCCGGCGGAAAGTACGCCTTCGTCGACCTGACACCCGGGGCTTATCGCATCGCGATCGGGATCCCGGATGGCTTCGCAGCGTCACCCCAGGATCAGGGTTCCGACGACAGCACAGACTCCGACATCGACACCACCGGCGTCATGACATCGACCACCCTCGACTCGGGCGAACATGACCCGGACTGGGATGCCGGACTCATTCCCGTTTCCTGACCGATACCCGGTAGCAGGCCGCTCTACCCCGAGTGGCTATGCCGGCGCGCAGGACGGCATCCCCACCTTTCGCGGAGACGGGCCGGCCGATGCGACCCTGAGAGGAGCTGTTTGGATCTCTATCTGAGCCTGTGGAAGCGGGCAAGGACTCGACAATCGTGGTGGAGGGTGATCACGAGCTGCTCGGTCTGTGGCACGAAGGCGTACTGGTCCGCTGGTCCTGAACAAAGCAGCCGAGCCGAACCTGGGACTCTGCGGCCGCCCGGGAAACCCTGGGAAAGAGGACCCAGAGTGTTCAAGCCCGCCACCACAGGGCTTCGGTCAGCACGCCCGGAGGGACTCGAACCCCCAACCTTCTGATCCGTAGTCAGTGCGGAGCGGTTTGGATGACCTCGACTTTCATCCAGAATCGTTCGCTGGCCTGCGATTTTGCCTCTGGATATTTTGCGTCGTCTTGCATCAGTTTTCATCGTCCCGCGGCCCAGGAGCGGCCCAGAGCGACGCGACGCTGTCGTCTGTTGAGCCTCAGGCGGTGTCTTCGAAAGGATCGGGGATCGGTTTGCGTTCCTCCTGGATTCGCCGGTTGAGATCCTGAAGGCGCTCACTGGCCACGTAGTAGCGGCCGCGCCGATCTCCAACGGCTCGGAGCAGTCCGACGTCGACGAGCTTCTTCAGGTCGGAGGTGGCAACCCGTTCGCTCACGTCGGCGTAATCGATGTGATCCGGTCGACGGACTCGCAGGCCCACGGCGGCGTTGTAGAGAGATCCCATGGTCCGTTCATCCAGGCCGGCCGGGCGCCGTTCGCCGTCGATGGCCTCCCAGAGTCGTTCCGACTCCCGAATCCGGCGACCCAGAGTATGAGCCTGCCGGTAGTGAGCGACCAGCACGAACCGGATCCAGGGACGAGCATCCCGAGCTGGGTTCCATTTCCCGCCCCCCACCTCAGCAAGCACGTCGTAGTAGGCGGGGGTGTTGCGGCCGAGGTATTCCTCGATACTGGAGAACTGGGGAGCGAGAATCCGCTCGCGGGCAAGCACCAACGTCTGCAAGGCCCGCGCCATCCGCCCGTTGCCGTCTTTGAAGGGATGGACCATCACCAAATTGAGGTGCGCCATCGCCGCTCGGATCATTGTCGGGTGGGCCCCGGCAGCCCCGTTGAGTTCGACGACCATTTCCTCGATCAGGGCCGGCACCTCGTCCGGATCGGGACCCTCATAGACCACCTCCCGCTCACCAGTACTCCATACGAACACGGCACCAGGCCGGTACAGGCCGGGCATCGCGGTCAGATCGTGCCGCATCATCATAAAATGCAGGCTCCGGACCAAAGCCTCGCTGTACGCGAAATGAGGGTCGTCGGCGAGCTGGATGACGTACGTCATCGCATCCCAGTAGTTGTGCACCGCGTCCCAGTCCTCGTCAGTCGCCTCCAGCGGTACCCCCCCGTCAATCGCGGCGGCGGCGTCATCGAGGCTCACGTTGTGGCCCTCGATGGAATTGGAAGCTTGTACGTTGCGAGCGAAGGCCGTTCGCCGCAGCGGGCCGTACCACCGGCGCGGCTCACGGAGCATGAAACGCAGCCGGTCCCGCGTTTCATCGATCGAGGCAATCACCTCGAGCTCAAGGTCATTGAGCGATGGCGTAGAGAACAACATAACTGTAATTCACTTACTTAGAGAACACATGCACATATTAGGCGCTCGGACTTCTCTTTGTAAGAGCATTGGGCTAGGTCTGACACGCACGCCGACGTGCCGATCCAGGACACTCGCCGGAATGCTCGTCATGACGCCCGATTTGGTGATATGGGGTGATCGGCATGGACTTGATCGCCGGAAGGTATTCAACTCTCGAGGCAAACGGCCGATATCCCGGTTGTGCGCTTCTTCCGTGTCCCGGTGGTCGACTTCCAGGAAGGTCTATTGCCCCTTGTGTGCGTATACGGCGGGTCAGAGGTCAACGAGCTTCGACCGGTTCGCGCCTACGGAAGTACCGGATTGCGGCCAACAACTGCGGGGTTCCTCCCGGTCAGCGAACCCGGGCTCCGGGAACGCAAGCGGCGGCAACGACGTACCGACGCAAGTGTCATCGTCGTCTTGCTGGCCACAGTGGCGTTCCTCGACGCGTGGACTTCTCTATTCGCCGCGTTCTTCGCAGCGGCTGTCTTTGCTCAGGGCAACGTGATGCGTGGACTCCGGGTTAACAGCCGTGGACAGGTTTCCATCTATCGCCCTCATCCCAAGTTCATCGCAGCCTGGAAAGAACAATCGGCCAATCGCCCCCAACAGGAGGGTGCTGAATCGGAGACGCCTTCCACCTAGGGCGCAAGAGGAGACGTGAGCAGCATGTAAGAGTCGATTCCCTCGGAGAACCGAGCGCATTCGTGCCGATAGCGGACGGGTCGGGGGTAGGTGCGTTACTGCTCGGATAATGTTGTTCTGGGACGCCGGGCTGGTTCGCAATCGGTTGGGCATGCCAGTCTGGATGATTCGTTGGTGTTCTCTTCCAACTGGGTGCAGGCTCCGTCGACTGCAGACGTAGCGATGACCGTGTGTTCGTGTCGGCGGGATTCTCCGATATCCACAGGGGGATTCACCGCCGGTGGCCCACCCCGCCGGGACCGTTCGTGGTCAGTAGGCGTCTCGTTTGCGCATATCTTTCAGCTTGATCAGGTTTCGCTCGACTACCTTTTTGAGGTCGTCGAGCGTCATCACGAATGGCTCCACGGTGCTCGGGTAGAGTTCCAGCGCGCTCTCGACATCTCCGGTGATCTCGAACAGCTCATCGCTCTGGGTCGGTCCGCCTAGTTGTAGTTCCTTGAACGGGCCGTACAGCTCCTCCCCGGTGATCTCACCGCGGTGGAAGAGTTCCAACAAGGCCACCATCTCCGTCATGAACGTTTCCCGAGCTTCCTTCACGGCAGCGTCGCGGGGTTCTCCATGCCACTTCACCAGTTCGGCGGGAGAAATCTCTCCCCGTCGCCGCTGTTCGAGTTTGGCGAGCATCTCTTCTCTTGTTCGTCCTTGGTCCATCGGTTTTCCTAGTTATCCACCGGTGTTCCACGATACGTCCCCAGTCCCGAGGAAGCCACGATTATTGCGCGGTCGAAGAGCCAAGCCCCACCCGGAATCCAGCAGATGATTGCCACTCCATGCTCACCATCCGTGCGAACTGTCAGGCTCTATGTGCGGTCACGCCGGGTGGTCGACTAGTACTTGGAGACCCGAGCGCATCAGTGCCGGTATGCGCGGTTCGAGGAAACGGGCGATATGGCGCCTGATCTGACGATCTGGGCGGCCTCGATGGCAGACCTTGGTTGCTTCGGATGGCGGAACACAGAAGAAGCCGGCGGAGGGCGCCTTGGCTGGTCAACCTTGGCTGTCGGTGATCAGCCTGGCACGAATCTGAGCGATTTCTTTCTCCAGCGCCGGAAGATCGGCCGCCTCATCGATACGCCGGTTGAACCCTTCGGTCTGTTTCCCGGGGATCCCAATACCGCCCACGCTTCCGTCCTGCCAAGATGGGTCAATCCGTTGACCCAGAAGGGCGTCCCGGCGCTGTTCGAGCTGCTCCAAGTAGCGATGCAGAGTCGACTCTGTGGTTGTCTCCTGGCCGGCAGCTGCTGCGGCTGCCTGAAGAGCGAGCAATCGCTCTCTCAGTTCGACCCGTTCCCCAAACGCATCGGCTGGGACCTCCCTAAGACTCTTTTTCACGCTGAGGATCTCGTCGAGAATCTTTCCCAAGTCGTCCGCCATCGGGCACCTCCTGTTGCTTTCAACCTACATCCTTAATCGTCTGCGCACCGCCCAACATGCAGCAGAGGCACAACGTCCACCGCCACAATCAGTGTTCGTCGGCCGCTCGCAGAGTCCGGACGACCCGAGCGCGTAGGTGCCGATCGGGAGCGGGGGGACGAAAGGTGCGTTGTCGCTACCGAACAGGGCGATCTGGGCGACGTGGCGGTTTTCAGGCTGGTTCGCGACAGAGGTAGCGAGCGGCGGCGATGCGAAGGTCGGCGCCTGATCCGCCTGCGCTACCTTCCTCTCCGGGTGCCGCCTGTCAACTCGGCGGGTCGGTGACCAGCGCCAAGTCGGTGATGTGATAGCGGAAGAACTCGCCTTCGCTCCACCGGTCGGTGCCGTAGTGCCAGCCGAGCCTGCCGGAGTCGGGGACGGTAGCACCGTCGAAGGTTGCGTGGCTGGTGAATTCGCCTCCAAAAGGGTGGAGACCGAAGGTGCCGGTGCCGTCGGGGTCACCCCACCGGTCGAGAACGACGGATTGGATGTACCCGTCCGGGCTGAGCCGGTAGTTGACGTGCACGGGTTTGTCCTCGATGTGGTAGCGGGCGCTGAGGTGGGTGTCGTCGTCGGCTGCCCATTCAACATCGAAGCGTGGCAGTAGCGCACATGGTATCCATACGCCTTCGGCGGCTGCCCGTTCGGCCGCGCTCCGTGAGACGTCGGGCCCCTCGGTGTGCATTACTCGGACGAGACCGGCCAGCTTCCAGTCCATTTCGCCGTGTCCCTGGGCGTAGTGGTCGGATCCGCTGATGATCCCGGCGGCGCGGGCCGCCCAGATGAACCCCAGGTGGGGGGTGAGCACCTCACGCGCCCGGAACGGGAGCCACCGTCCGATCTTGATGCGGCCCCGCATGCGTATCCGTGTCGTGCGGGCAAGTGGACTCCCGGGAGCGATCGCGGTTCGGAGATAGCGTTGCACCGGTTCTGGGAGCCCCTCCAGCTCGGCCTCTGTGAACTGACCCACCGCGCCCTGCGTGAGCGTGCTCTCGATCTGGGCGAGCCTGTCCCGGGTCATCGGGTCTCGCTCCACTCCTCGAAGCGTAGGCCTACGGAGGCAGCACGGGTCACCCAGATACCTCTTGCCGAGTCCACTTTCAGCAGTCCTGCTCGTGGCGTTCTCTTTGCTATTGCCGACATGACCAAATTCTCCGTCTGATGTCGAGAGCTTCGTGCATCGCCGACGTTACCGAGTGACATCGCCCTCCAGAAATCGCCGACCCTCGTGATCCACCCAGCCGTTAGGAAGCCACGCAGAATCACGCTGACATCGCCCTTCTCAGAGGCATCAAACGCATCCGCTATCCGGCAATCTGCGCCAGCAAGACATTATCTGGGAGCACGCCCGGCTACCGGCCGGGCAGGCCATGGCAGTGCTTGTACTTGAGACCCGAACCGCACGGGCATCGCTCGTTGCGCCCGACCTTGGTCGGCACCGCTCGAGATTGAGCAGACATATTTCCGCTGAGCTCGCCTCGCTGCTCGCTGGCAGCGAGCTCGCCCTCCCACCTGCGGAGACGCTCGCTCCACGCTCGGAGCCGTTCCTCGACCGCCGTCGCGTCCAACTCGCGGCGGGCGACCTGATCCTGGCGTCTGGCCAGCTCCTCTTCAGCCTTTTCGGCGAACACCGGCGACGGACCACCGGCGGAATCGCCGAACACGCTCACCAACTCCCGGTCGATCATGGCGGCGATGGCACGACCCATCGAGATGCCGGCTGAGTCGCAGTAGCGCTTCCACGTCGACCACGTGGACGCCGTCACCGGCACGCGGACCATTCGGTACGTCTCGCTCTGTCCAAGACCGGAGAGCAGCTTGCGGTCGATCCTGGCCAACATGCCACGTTCGAGATCCATTACCGTCTCCTGTGTCTACATGTAGACACCCAGCAACTTGTTGCAGGTGCGTGTGGTGTTGACAGGGTGCTGTGCGCGATGCGCGTGTGCGATCGGATGCGCGTGGAGCGACGTACTGGTCGTCTGGTCCGCAAGTCTGTTCCGCTGAATCTCATGCTTCGCATGCATCTGAGTTCGCTTGTCTGATCGGGCAGAAGGTCGTCGGGCTTCATCGAGACCACGGTCTCTCTTTGGGCCCGAATGAGTTTGGGTGCCGCGACAGCCGGGACGCCCAGCCATTGCAATAGCCGACGCCAAGCTGCCGACGACGGGCATGCGTCCGCTCGTTTGAACCGGTAGTTGGCAGCCGCTCGAGGTCGACCACTGGTTCCATAGCCGCTAGAAGACCCCTTGACCCTGTCAGCAGAGTGTCAAGCACCCTGTCAACGCCAATCGCCATGCGCTGGATTGGCGAGTTGACAGCTACCGGAATATGGAGCCCTGACCAGGCGAAACAGGGGAAATGGCAACGAAATGACATCGGGATGACAGGGTGCCATCACATCCTTGGAGGTGGCCTCACTAGGCCAGTCGCCGGATGATGGATCGAACGCATGGCCCATATCGAGAAACGGCCCGATCGCCGCAAAGCGTGGCGGGTCCGTTACCGCGATCCGCTGGGTCGGGAGCGGTCGAGGAGCTTCGCCCGTAAGGCGGACGCCGACCGGTTCATGGCCACTGTCCAAGCCGACCTCATCCGGGGTGATTGGACCGACCCGCGGCTATCGAAGATCACGGTCGAGGACTGGGCCGAACGGTGGCTTCGAACCAAGTCGCACCTCAAACCCAAGACCTTGGCCGGCTACCGATCGAACCTCCAGGCGCATGTCATTCCCGCATTCGGTGGGTACCAGCTGCGACATGTCGACCGGATGGCCGTCGAGGATTGGGTGGCGGACCTGCAGGCATCCGGTCTCGGACCCTCCGGGATACGCCAGGCACGCCAGGTGTTGAACAGCATGCTCACGCTGGCCGTGGACGCCGGCTACCTCCCATCCAACCCGGTTGACGGGGTGCGGACTCCTCGGCAACCCGAACCGTCGATGCTGTTCCTCGATGCCGATCAAGTGGAGCGGCTCGCCACGTCGATCCATGAGCCCTATGGCACCCTCGTCTATCTGCTCGCCTACGGCGGACTCCGCTGGGGAGAGGCGGCCGCCCTCAGGCGTGGAAGATGTGATCTCGTCCAGTCCCGGATCGAGGTCGCCGAGTCGGTATCCGAAGCCGGAGGCGAGCTTCATTTCGGCCCCACCAAGAACCATCGAAGCCGGATAGTCGGCATCCCCGGGTTCCTTCGCGACCTCCTCAGCGAACACCTCGACCAACACGTGCCCGACGAAACCGACGCACTGGTGTTCACCTCACCGCTCGGTGCGCCACTTCGCAACAGCAACTTCCGGCGGCAGGTCTGGTACACAGCCGTCGAGCGGGCCGAACTCCCGCAAGGCCTCAGGATCCACGATCTCCGCCACACCTGCGCGAGCCTCCTCATCGCCGCCGGTGCCAACCCCAAAGCCGTCCAGGTCCACCTCGGCCACTCGTCCATCTCGGTGACCATGGACCGCTACACCCACCTGTTCCCATCCGATGTGGACGACCTCGTTAGACGGCTCACTGACATCCGGGCTCGAAGTCTCGCGGCCCAGCCGCGGCCCAGAGACCGGTCACGCGGAATAGAACTCGGTGGGAGATGACGAAAGCCCCTGCAAACACAGGGGCTTCACTAGCACGCCCGGAGGGACTCGAACCCCCAACCTTCTGATCCGTAGTCAGACGCTCTATCCAAATTGAGCTACGGGCGCACAACTCCCGGATTCAGGAGCTTGCCCGGTAAAGGTAGTCGACCCCGGCCCAAAGGAAAACCCAACACCTTGACCACCGGGCGACCGGGGGTATGCTTCTGCGCACTCATCTTGAGCGGTGGAGGGACAGGCCCGATGAAACCGCGGCAACCGATCCTCCGGATCAAGGTGCCAAGGCCTGATCGATGAGGTGGCGGATACGCTCCTCTTCGATCCATGACAAGGAGCGGCATGGCGGACTACGTCCAGGCAGTGACCAACCGGGTGGTCGTCTACGACGGTGCCATGGGAACCTCGCTCCAGGCGGCCGGACTCACCGCCGACGACTTCGGCAGCGACGACCTCGACGGCTGCAATGAGCTGCTGAGCGTCACCCGTCCGGACGTGGTCCGGGCCGTCCACGCCTCCTTCCTGGAGGTCGGCGTCGATGTCGTCGAGACCAACAGCTTCGGCGGGTTCTCGATCCCGCTTTCCGAATACGGGCTGGAAGACCGGGTGCTCGAGTTGAACGTGGCCGCCGCCCGGATCGCCAAAGAGGTGGCGCTCGAGTTCAGCACCACCGACCGGCCCCGCTGGGTTGCCGGATCGATCGGCCCGGGGACCAAGTTCGCCACGCTGGGGCAGATCACCTACCGGGAACTTCGGGACGCCTACGAGGAGCAAGCGGCCGGCCTGCTCGAAGGTGGTGTGGACCTGTTCATCATCGAGACCCAGTTCGACCTGCTGGGTCTCAAGGCGGCCATCAACGGCGCCCGCCGGGCCATGTCCCGGATCCGTCGAAAGGTACCCATCCAGGCCCAGGTGACCATGGAAGCCACCGGGCGGATGCTGCCGGGCACGGAGATCGGTGCGGCCCTTGCCGCCATCGACCCCATGCGCCCCGACGTGTTCGGTATCAACTGCGCAACCGGTCCGGCCGAGATGACCGAACACCTGCGTCATCTCTCTGCCCACTCGCGGATGCCGATCGCGGTGATCCCCAACGCCGGATTGCCCGAAGTCCGCGACGGCGCCGTCTGCTACGACCTCTCCCCTGCCGAACTGGCTCACCATCACGCTCGCTTCATCACCGAACTCGGGGTGACCGTCGTCGGTGGTTGCTGCGGTACGACTCCCGAGCATCTCCGCACCGTCGTCGATGCCGTCCGGGACCTCACACCCGCTCCGCGCAAGCCCGATCATCAACCGGGAGCCGCTTCGACGTACAGCTTCGTCCCCTTCCATCAAGACACCTCCTTCCTCATCGTCGGCGAACGGACCAACGCCAACGGCTCCAGGCAATTTCGTGAAGCGCTGCTCGCCGAGGACTGGGACACCGCCGTCCAGATGGGAAGAGACCAGATCCGGGAAGGTGCCCACCTCGTCGACCTCAGCGTCGACTACGTCGGCAGGGATGGCACCCGGGACATGGACGAGCTTGCCCGGCGTTTCACCGGCCAGGTGAGCGTCCCGATCGTGCTCGACTCCACCGAACCGCACGTCCTCGAGTCGGGTTTGCAGTGGATCGGCGGGCGGGCCGTTCTGAACTCGGCCAACCTGGAAGACGGCGAGGAAGCGGGATCCCGGTTCGACCGGGTGATGTCCCTGGCTCAAGAGTACGGGGCGGCCGTGATCTGCCTGCTCATCGACGAGGAAGGCCAGGCTCGCGACGTCGAATGGAAGATGCGGGTGGCGCACCGCATCTACCGGCTGGCCGTCGAACGGTACGGTCTCGAAGCCGGAGATCTGATCTTCGACCCGCTGACCTTCCCCTTGAGCACGGGCGGCGAGGACCTGCGCGGCGATGGTCTCGCCACCCTCGAAGCCCTCAAGAGAATCAAAGCCGAACTGGGGGGAGTGAACACAATCCTCGGTGTTTCCAACGTGTCTTTCGGGCTCAAGCCGGCCGCTCGCCACGTCATCAACTCGGTCTTCCTGCACGAGGCCGTCGAACACGGGCTGGATGCCGCCATCGTGCATGCCGCACGTATCCAACCCCTGCACCGCATTCCGCCCGAGCAGAAGGACGCAACCCTCGACCTGATCTACGACCGGCGGACGAACACCTACGACCCCCTGGCCCGGATCCTCGAGTTGTTCGCCGATGTGCAGGCGACCGTCATCGAACAAGAGGACCGGACCGGCTGGCCGGTGGAGCAGCGCCTCGAGTATCGCATCGTCGAGGGCGACCGGGAGGGGCTCACCGACGATCTGGACGAAGCACTGGCCACCGGCATGCCCGCCCTGGCCATCATCAACGACATCCTCCTGACCGGGATGAGAACCGTCGGTGACCTGTTCGCGTCCGGCGACATGCAGCTCCCGTTCGTGCTGCAGTCGGCCGAGACGATGAAGATGGCCGTTTCCCACCTCGAACCGCACATGGAACGCTCCGACGAGGCCGGCCGTGGCTCGATTGTGCTCGCAACGGTCAAGGGCGACGTGCACGACATCGGCAAGAACCTGGTGGACATCATCCTCACCAACAACGGGTACCAGGTCCACAACCTCGGCATCAAAGTGGGAATCTCCGAGATGATCGAGAAAGCCCTGGAAACCAACGCAGACGCCATTGGGATGAGCGGCCTGCTGGTCAAGTCCACACTGATCATGCGCGACAACCTGATCGAACTGATCGACCGGGACCTGGCACATCTCCCGGTCATCCTCGGCGGGGCAGCACTCACCCGTGTGTACGTCGAGCGCGACCTGCGGGAGGTCTATCCCGGACCACTCTTCTACGGAAAGAACGCATTTGCCGGCCTGGCCGTGATGGAACAAATCGCCGCCAACGCCCACGTCGACGATCCCGACTTCGGCCGGAGGTCAGAGGGCCGGCCACTCCCTCCGCGCCGGCCCAGACCCGAGTCCGCCACCACAACCGTTCCGGAGCGCGCACCCGATGTGGCGATGGACAACGAGATCTTCTCCCCTCCGTTCCTCGGCGCGCGGGTCGTCAAAGGAATCGCCGTCGACGACATCGCCGACTATCTCAATGAAACTGCTCTGTTTCGGAACCAGTGGCATTTCCGGCCCGAAACCGACGAAAACGACCAGGCGTTCAAGGACCGGATCCGGCCCCAGCTGCGAGAGCAGTTGATTCGTGCGAAGGAAGAGCATCTGCTGATCCCCCAGGTGGTGTACGGGTTCTTTCCCGTCAACGGCGACGGCAACGAGCTGGTGGTCTGGGAGGACGAGAAGAGAACCCGCGAGAAGACGAGGTTCGCGTTCCCCCGCCAGGCGTCCGACCCGTATCTGTGCATTGCCGACTTCCACCGTCCGCTCGAAGGTGACGTCGACTACGCCGCATTCCATATCGTCACCATGGGCGAACGAGCCTCAGAACGGGCGGCGGAACTCTTCGCCGGCAACCACTACCGCGACTACCTCTTCCTCCACGGCCTGGCGGTGGAGATGGCCGAAGCCCTCGCCGAGTTCTGGCACCACCGGATCCGCACGGAATGGGGCTTCGCCGCAGAAGACGGACCGTCGCTGCAGGGGCTCTTCCGTCAGCAGTATCGGGGTGGCAGGTACTCGTGGGGTTACCCGGCCTGTCCCGACCTCGAAGACAACGCCCGCGTGGCAGATCTGCTCGATGCCGCCAGGATCGGCATCTCCGTGAGCGAGGAGACGGGGTGGCAGTACCAGCCGGAGCAAACGACCTCAGCCATCATTTGCCACCACCCGCGGGCCAAGTACTTCATCGCCAGGTGATCCCGCTTGCGGGGTGAACGTCCGCTGCGTGCAACTGTGCAAGACTTCGCGGGTCGCGACCCGGGGAGAGACTGATGCATCCTGAACTCGACGAGCTCGCTACCGAGTTGTGGGATTTCGGTCTCGAGAACTCACCCTCATCGGCGACCATGCTGGGTGACCACCGGTTCGACCACTTGATTGAGGACTACTCCGAGGAGCAGGAACGGCTGCAACGCGCCCAGCTGAGCGCAATCGCCGACCGGGCGGAAGCGATCGATCCGACCACCCTGACCCACGCCGAACAGGTCACCCGGGAAGTGATGATCGGTGAATGCCGGAAGAACGTGGCCGCAATCGACAGCGAAATCGCCGAGATGCAGAGCGATCAGCTGGTTTCTCCCCACGCCTCCCTGATGCACGTCGTCTCCCAGTGGATGTTTCCCGAACCGGAGCACGCCGAGGCCTATGTGGAGCGACTCCGGGCGATCCCCCGATCCCTCGACCAGGCCCTCGACCGTTTTCGATCGGCCATCCGCAAGGGCCGCCCGCCCGCCCGACTCACGGTCGTCCGGAGCCTCAGCATGCTGGACGGCTACCTCGCCTCCCCTCCCGACGAGGACGCTTTCGCCGCCGTCGGAGGACCGACCGGCTGGGACGGCGAAACAGCCTGGCGCGAAGCGTTGAGCAGCATCGTGATGGATACCATCCGTCCTGCTTTTCAGCGCTACCGGGACACCTTCGAGAGCGAGTTGCTGCCGGTGGCACGACCCGACGACCGGTGCGGGCTCACCTGGGCCGAGGGTGGCGACGAGATATACGCATCGGCGGTGACCCAGCACACCGGTCTCGAACTGACCCCGGACGAGATCCACGAGATCGGCATGGACGACATCACGGTCAGGCTGGCAGCCGAGTACTCCGAGATCGGGGAAAAGGTGTTCGGGACCCGGGACGTGAAGGTCATCTTCGATCACCTACGCGATGACTCCGACCTCCGGTTTGCGTCCTCTGAGGAGATCATGGAAACCGCCCGGGACATCCTCGCCCGTGCCAAAGCGGCGATCGCCGACTGGTTCGGGGTGCTCCCCAGAGCGGATTGCCTGATTGCCGCCATTCCGGAGTTCATGGCCAAGGATTTGCCTGCCGCCCACTACATGCCGCCGGCCCCGGACGGATCACGCCCCGGTACCTACTTCGTGAACCTGGTCGACCCCCACGAGCGGATGAGGTACCAGGCAGAAGCAATCGGATACCACGAGGCCATCCCCGGCCACCACCTCCAATTGGCGATTGCAGGCGAACTGGAGGACATCCCCACCTTCCAGCGGTACATGGGCGCTACCTCATTCATGGAAGGGTGGGGTCTGTATGCCGAACGACTGGCCGACGAAATGGGCCTGTACTCGAACGATCTGCAACGCCTCGGCATGCTGTCCGCCGACTCGTGGCGGGCCGGGCGCCTGGTGGTGGACACCGGCATCCATGCCAAGGGCTGGAGTCGTGGCCAAGCGGTCGATTTCCTGGTGGAGAACACGGCGGTTGCCCGTTCGGAGGCAGAAGTGGAAGTGGACCGGTACGTTGGCTGGCCCGGCCAGGCCCTCGCCTACCGGCTGGGTCAACGGGAGATCTTCCGCTTCGCGCGAGAAGGCTCGCAGGGCCCTCGGGGACCGCTTCGACATCAAAGGGTTCCACGACACCGTGCTCACCTCGGGGCCGGTCACCATGTCCACCCTCGAGTGGCTGGTCGACGAATGGATCACCGGCCAGCGCTGAGGGCCTCTGCGGTCCGGGAATCACCCGGCCACGGTGAAGGCCTGATACACGCCCAGCGGTTCTCCCGACTCCGCACTGAACTCGCCGACGAACAACTCGTACGTGCCGGGAGCGAGGTCGTCGATCGCGAACGAGAACGCTCCCCACGCCTCGATGTAGTCGGCCGTCCCGTACGGGTACGTTGATGCCGCCTGAACGCCGACAAAGTCGGTTCCCGAGAACGTCGCCTCCACGAGTTCACCGGTTCCGGGTTCGGAAGCAGCTCTGCGCAGGACGGCAGCACCCTGTGCCTCGAAGGGACGCCCCCAACCGGTGACTTCGATCGGCAGGCTCACCCCCGGGCCGTTCACATCCACCTGAATGGGCATCACAACCGTAAGACCGTCCCTCTTGGCAGCAACGTCCAGACCGGCGCCGGTTGGGGCCGATCGAATATCAACGACTACCCGGGCCGGGTTGTCCAAGTGGGATACAGCCGCCCGCCGGTTCGAATCGAAGAAGGCCCGGAAAACCAGGTCCTCTCGACTCCCTGCTAGCGGCATGTCCCGGGTTGCCAAAACAAAACCCGACTCCCAATCGACTGTCTGCGCCACCGGCCGGACCTCGAGCACCCCCGGGATCCGCACCTCGACGATCGCATTGCCGCTGATTGCCGTCGTTCCCGGCGGGACCGTAGCGGCCGGAATGGACGACCAACCGGCCCCGGTGAGTCCGGCACCCTGACCCAGCACAATCACGATCCGTTCGCACTCGTCGGAGCGGTAGGTGAACACATCGAGTGCATTCCCGGCTCCCTCCCCCGCCGCCGACCCCTCAACGGTCTGGGTCCCCCCATACGCTGCTCCATCTGCCCGGCACGGGAGCCCCTCGAACGGCACCTCCCATCCGTCGGGCGGGGCCAGGAACGAAGCGTTGACCCATCCGCTGGTGCCGTCCTCCAGCAGGACGGAGCGCCACTCCGCACCGCCCGAGATGGCCGAGTAGCCATCGAGCTCAACCCGGCCCCCCGGCGGCAGGCTGCCGACGATCGGATTGGATACGCCGGGGTTGTCACGGACGTTGAGAACATCATCGGACGCCACGCCGACCACCTGGTAGCGCCCGTCGTCCCAAACCGTCACCGGGCTCGTGGTGGTACTGGCGGACGGGTCAGGTTCAGTCGTGGAGGGCGGCAGTGCCGTCGCCGTTGTCGTTGCGGCTCCAGGTGAGGTAGCGGTTGAGGAGCTGCCGGGACTATCGCCTTCGAACGGGCCGAGCAGAACGACACCACCGGCGACCAGGACGACGACGGCAGCTCCTGTGAGAAAGGCCATGAGATTCCGGCGGGACATGATCGGCCTCCGAGGATTTCTTCATATCACCTACGGACAACGAAAAACGAGTCGAATTTGTTGCGCCATTTTTCATCGGACGGACTTCACCGCGATCGCCTGTGCGTAGATGCTGCCACCGGAGCACATGCGGTTCCCCCGCACCGGTTTCTACGACGATCAGCCGAGCGCGTCCGAATCCGTTCTTCGATTGATGGCCATGCCATCCGGGATTCGCTCGTGCCTGGACTCGAAGACGCCGGCGCCTCCGCCGCTGCAGCACCGTTGCCCGACGACCCTCGGCGGAGAGGGAGGGATTTGAACCCTCGAGGGAGCTTTAAACCCCCTACTCGCTTAGCAGGCGAGCGCCTTCGACCGCTCGGCCACCTCTCCGTGCAACCGGCTTTCACCGGTGGCATGGACAAGTTACAAGTTCCCCGCTCGAAGCTCCAACCTGTCTGTGGAACCAGCCGCTATCAGCGGCCGGTGTGTAGGGTCGCGAAATGGGCAAACACCTCACTATTGACGAGCTGCTGGCAGCGGCGAGAAGCGGCCTCGATCGGGTCTCACCTCACAATCTCGCGACCGCTGTGAGCAACGGAGCCCTCATCGTGGACATTCGCGACAGCGCTCAGAGAATTCAACAGGGGGAGCTTCCGGGGGCCCACGTCATTGACTTGACGGTCCTCGAGTGGCGACTCGCCCCGTCGAGTGCCAGTCGGTCAATAGACGTTTCGCCCGATCAGCGCGTGATCCTCGTGTGCAGCGATGGCTTCAGCTCATCCCTCGCCGCCGCTCGTCTTCAAGACCTGGGGGTGCCGGGGGCGACAGACCTCGAAGGCGGGTTCAAGGCCTGGGCTGCGTGGAGCCGCCAGCAGTAACAGAACACCGCGTGCCCCCGTCTCGTGGACGTGCGTGGTGGCGTGGTGTTGAGTGATTACCCGACAGGATTGGCCCCCTTCGGCGGGGCCGGCGGCGAGCCGCTGCCGTCTTTGTGGCCCGCTACCGGCCGACCTTGTGCTTCGAGTACCTGCTCCACCCGTAGGCCACCAAAACAACCCCGACCGCGAGTTGAAGGATCAGGTTTGGGGATACGGATTGCTGGATGATGGTGACGGTGGCGAGGATGATCCAGACGGCCCCGATGACCATATAGAAGACGCGGAATGCCTGCATTGGGCAGAACCCTACCCGAGCTCACCATGTCGCCGTTCCAGGACGGATTCCGTGTGGTGAGTCCGCGTTGATCGGGATTGACGTATGACATTGCTTGGGCCTAAACTCTGTAGTGCAGAGTACTCTGCAGCGATCAAGAACAAGAAGGAGGTGGATCCAATGACGGGGCTCACCGATCTCAAAGCTCTCGAGAAGCAAGCCTTCCGCCGGTTCTACGAAGACGGTATCTTCGACATCTTCCTGGGAGTGATGCTGGCCACGATGGCTCTCGGGGCGCTGATCGCCGACTGGACCGGCAAAGAGCTTCCCGGACTGGCCGCCATGTTCGCAATCGCGGTCGTGTCCGTGGTCGGTCTGACCGTCGTGCGCCGCCGGCTGCTGGCCACTCGCCTGGGTGAGTTCAAGCCGGGACCAGCCCGCAGACAGCGCATCACACTGACCCGGCTCGCCCTGCTGGGGTCGGTCGTGATCGGTCTCCTACTCTTCGCCGTCGTCGCGATCGGAGACGTCTCGATCTCCAGTCTCGAAGCCCTCATGCCGGCCGTCTGGTTTGTCAACGCCGTCGTGGTGTTGGGGGCCATGGCCTATCTGCTTGACGTGCCTCGTTTCTACCTATACGGGTTCCTCTTCGGCATGGTCATGCCGCTGATGATCTGGCCCGACGTTCTCTGGGACTTCCGGATTTCGCCGGCCGTCGCTTTCGGCATCCCGGCCCTGATGGTCATCAGCATCGGTGTCTTCAAGCTCAGCAGCTTCCTGAGGAACTATCCGGTTCAAACCACCGCGGAAGCGTTCGATGTCTAGCCACCCACCCGAGGTCGATCGACTGGTCCACGAACCTGCGCGCCTCGCCATCATGACCAATCTCTACGTGGTGGAGAGCGCCAACGCCACCTACCTCCTCCAGCAAACCGGGCTGACCTGGGGAAACCTAGGTTCGCATCTGGCCAAGCTGGAGGAGGCGGGCTACGTGCACGTGGTCAAAGGTTATCGGGGCAGGCAACCGCAAACCACCATCTCCCTGACACCTGCCGGCCGAACCGCGCTGGTGGGCTACCGCAAGAACCTGCTGGCCGCCCTCGCCCATGTCGCGGACTGACCCCCCGGCGGCCGTTCAGGACCGCTCGTGGCCGTCTCGTGCGGCGGGGTCCTGGCGGTAGAACGCTCGCAGTAGGCCGTACAGACCGGGCTCTTCACGCGAGAGACGGGACGGTGTAACGAAGAAAGCTTCGGTGGCGACGGCCAGCAGCTCGGCCGGATTGGTACCCGCATACGCATCGAGATCTACCCCGGCGCCGTCCCGAAGCCGCCGCAGGATGGTGCGCAGGGCCGGCTCCCAGCGGCGTTTCAGCTCAGCCGACATGGGAGGCACCCCGTCGCTGGCCCCATTTCGCATGTCCAGCTTGTGGGCAAACTCGTGAAAGACCACATTGTGACCACGGCCGGAATGGCGAAACTGGCGGGACAGCTCGTCCCAGACGATGAGGACGGGTCCGTGGAGCATGGCCTGCCCCGCCAGAGCAGCACAGTCGCCGCTGACAATCCCCCCATCGAGATGGCGGGGCCCGGCATGATGCACGATCGTCGGCGAAATGATCACGGACGTGACGTCCCGGTAGAGCCCGTAGTCAAGACCGAGGATCAAGAGACAGGCCTGTGCAGCGACCAGCAGCTTCATTTCTTCCGTGGGCTCGAATCCGCGAGTTCCCTCGAACGTCTTCTCGGCCAGGAAGGTACGGATCAGGTCTTCCAGCCGGAGACGATCAGCATCGTCGAGGGCCGCCCACCACCCCAGCCGCTTACCGAGCAGGTTTCGCCACGAATCAGAAAACGGAGTCTCCAGGGCCTTCGCTCGCCGGCGCCTCATGCTGCTTTCGCCTTCCTCGTGCGTCGGGGCGCCGGATGGGACAGCACCCGGGCCCACATCGGAACGGGCAGTTCATGGGTCCCCGCCGGAACCATCTCCAACCGGGCATTCGGGAGGTGTTCCTGCCAGTGCCGGCCGGGGGCGGCTCCCGCCAGGGGATCCGCAGTGCCGTACAGGAGTAGCGTTTCTGCCGGCACGGTGGCGAGGTTGGCTACCCGGGACTCCTCAAAGGGCAGCGAGACGATAACCGGCCTTGGAAGTTCTGGATGGGCGACTGCAAGACTGAGGGCATCCCACCCGCCGGTCGACCAGCCAACTACTCCGCCCGTATCGGCCTCCCATTGGGAGACGAGCCTCACATCTCGCTTGAACGTCTTCTCCGGTTCCGGATCGAAGAGGGCCAGCTCTTCGGGCAGGCACACGACAATCGACATCGGATCATGCATCGCGGAACCCTACCCGCCACATGTGGGCAGGCCTCAAGGTCGAAGATCCCGGCGGAGGGAGTGGGATTCGAACCCACGGTGGGGCGGGTAGACCCCTACTCGCTTAGCGGGCGAGCGCCTTCGACCGCTCGGCCGCCTCTCCGTGCCGCCAGGTTGTTGTCCGGTGGCATCTACAAGTCACCAGTTCCCGGGACCAGCTCCAACGTCGAGCGGGACGGAGACGAGATCGGGTCGGCTGAGGCCGGGAAGGTTCAGACAGTGGAACACAGAGTTTCCTCGTGCCACCGTGTCGGCGTCGACGCCAGCCTGTTCAGGAGAATCCGGACGGTTCCTTCTCGCCCATCCGGGTGGGGCGCCGATTCCGGCGGACGCCCTCCACTACTAAGCCGATGAACACCATGGACCCAAGCGCATAAGCGACAACGACCAGAGCAGTTCCCGCCCAGGTGGGCCAGGGGTCGTCGCCGAATAGCCACAACCAATAGATCCCCGCCCCGAACACAACCACGAAAGTTGTGACTCCGACGGCGGCAAGGGCTCCAATCAGAATATGTCGCCACATGACGCTCTATCGGCAGATTATGTCCAAGGCTTTCGAAGTCAAAGCGGCGCCCGGTCGAGGCGTTTCCTGCCGCATCAACGAACACCAGGCCGTTGAGACATCTCACCGCCATCCGCGGTTGGCACTGGTTGCCACCACCCCCGGTTGGGTGGAAGGCACCGAAGGCTCAGAGCGCGTGACCCGGACCAAAACCGGTACAACGGTCAAGAGAATCAAGGCTATGACCACAATCAGAGCAAGCAGCCGCACCGACCTCCCGAATCGGGATTGGGGTTCCGAGGCGGAATCATCGGACCAGTAGGGATGCATGGTTGCACAATATCGCCGGGCGGATTGGAGCAAGGGACCGGCTCCGCTCCCGGCACCGAGTCTGACCTGATGGCGAGCCGCTCAACAAGTGCCGTTCTCGCTCACCCGAGGATCGGGGCGTTCTCGCTCGGATAATGCTGATACGCGCTGTCTTGGCTGAGAGAACAAAGGTATTGATGAGTCAATATTCTGACCTATACTGACAGGCATGAGCGACACCCTCCCATTCTCGGAAGTCAAGACACATCTCTCCGAACTGGCCGACCGAATCGAAGTCGAACACGACCGCATCCTGGTGACCCGAAACGGCCGACCCTCGTTTGTGCTCATCAGCCCCGACGATCTGGAATCCCTTGAGGAGTCACTCGACATCCTCAGAGACGATGAACTGATGAAGTCGTTGCGCCGGTCACGCCGAGAAGCCTCCCAAGGCAAGCGACTTCGCCTTTCAGATCACATCTGAGGCGACTTCGTGTACGAAGTCGAGATTACCCCTGAGGGTCTGCGCCACCTCAACCAACTGCCCGAGAAGGTTCGTCATGCTGCCCTGGCGGCAATCTTCGGGCCTATCGCTGAGAATCCCCAACGGGTCGGGAAGCCACTGCTCGGCGAACTCGAGGGACTCCACTCTGCCAGGCGCGGTGACTATCGCATTATCTACGAGATCTTCGACGACCAAGAAACCGTCCTCATCCATAGGATTCAGCACCGACGCGACGTCTACCGATCAAGGTGATCGACCACTGCGACACGCGAGGACGCTTGGGCCGATGAAGGCAACTGGAGCGACGGGCGAAGTATCGCTGAGTGGCCGGCCTATCGAGCGGAGAGGTGCCGATCCCGGACACCCGGCGAGATGTGCGTTCGTGCTCGGTATTTGGTGATCTCGTACGATTCGACAACCTTCAGGGGAAGCAATTGACGGCGACGTTGAGCGCTTCGCATACCTGGCGCATTCGCTCGTCGCTCAGGCGGCCCAGCCGCTCGGTGAGCGTTCCGACCGAGACGCTCTCGATCGAATCCAGATTCACCGCCGACGTTCGAGGGATCGGATCGTCTTCTGGTTCGAGCACGACCTCGCTGGGGAGACCCCTGATGTTGGTCGTACATGGAGCGATCACCGTCCGGCGGAGCCGCGGGATTGCCACGTCACGCGAGAGGACAACGACGGGTCGGCGTGAGATTTCGGGTAGTTCGCACCACCAAACATCTCCCCGGGATGGCAGATCCTTCACGAGGATCCGGCGGCCTCACGGAACGACGCCAGGTCCCCCCATTCGTCGAGTTGGTCGAGCGGCTGGGCGTCATAAGCGCCATAGGCCTCATCAATCTCGGCCACCCGATGTTGCGCAAGCAGTGCTGCCAGCGCTTCGTCGATCAGCCCCGCATCGTTGATGTCAGCTCGAAGGCGTCTTGCCTCTTCGAGCAATCTCTCGTCCACCGTGGTGCTAACTCTCACTCTGGTCATGCCACAATCATGCCACAACAACGCTACAACCTCAATGACTCAACTGGACTACCGAGCGCATTCGTGAGGATATGTGCGGTGTACTGCCTCATGACTGGGTAGGTTGGGGCCACTAACGCAGAGGGGGATCATGTTTGCCCGAACGGTCACGGCGTCATTCGATGTAGCCCTCGCCGCCGAACTCGCTGCCTTCGGCGAGTCCGTCAAGGAGCAGATCGCAGCGTTTCCTGGACTGCGGGAATGGCACTTCGTTGCCGATCCCGAAACGGGTCGCGCTGTGTCGTTTTCAACCTTCGACGACGAGGATGCCTTCTTGGCATCGAAAACCGAGATCGACGAGATCCTGGCCGAGCTCCGGAGGTTCCTTGTGGATCGCCCCGTCGAGATTCTCGGAAACGTCGTCGTCTCTGTCTGAAGCTGGAGGATCGCCGCGCCAGTGACCTGCCGAGAACGCACTGTCAGCTCCCAGCAGCTCCGGTCGCCCCCACTCTTCAGGCATGCCGTTCTCGCGCACTCGGCGAAGTGCGCGTTATGACCCTAGATTTGTTGATCGGCGTTGTCCGGAACTGAGGGCGGACGTAGTACGTTTCACTTGACAATGTTCCGGATTGCTCGTGTCCTGAG